>NZ_SRYG01000049.1 GCF_004793885.1 Dubosiella muris | reverse complement strand
GGGGCTGTAACGAATCAGTGATTTTTAGAAATCACTAGAGCGTTGCAGCTCTTTTTTTCTTTGCTTCTTTCGAAAATGACAGAATCTATGCCAAAAAGAAAAGCGCGCCTCATTTTTTGGCGCACTTAAAAAGAAATATCACTTTTTCTGCTTTTTTCGATTGATTTTATGGTTTCAGGCTTCGCACTGTTTCTTCTTTGGAAACTTGCTCCTGTGATATCGGCGCAGATTATGACCGATTGATACAAGTAGAAGCTCCAATTTGACGCCGGTTTCTCCTCGACGGCGGAATCGGTCGTATTGATAATCCTGCTTGATCTCTCCGAAGATCCCCTCCGCCTGGACACTTCGTTGCGTCATCAGCTCTTTTCCTTCGTCCTTAGCCAGGTTCGCTTTGACTTCTTCCTGATACTCGATCAGTTTTTCAGTGATTTTCAAAGTACGCCCTTTTTTGGCTTTCGTACATTTCGCTTTTAACGGACAATCCGGACAATGCGCATTTTGATAGTGTTTGGTCTTTCGTTCATATCGTCCTCTTTTATCCGTGGTTTCCTTGATGAATGTAAAGGTGTGGCCGGCTGGACAAAGGACTTCTCCTTGTTCATCCGGTTTCATCTGATAGCTTTTGAACCGGTTTTTATCTGTGACCTTTTCCTGCTCTTTTCGATATGTGTTGTACTTCATGAAAAGCTCGATATGGTGTTCTTTACAATACGAATAATTGTCGTAGCTTCCATAGCCGGCATCGGCCGGTGTTTTCGTTGGATAGTCGCCATAGGCTATATTGTATCCTTCCATGAACGGGATATAGGTGTTCAGGTCATTGGCGTCGCTAGACACATAGATATGGCGGATATAGCGGTTGCTGCTTCCCATCTGGACATTGTATCCGGGCTTGAACACATTGGTGTGATTGTAGTAATCGTATTTCATGTGCATGAACGTAGCGCCTGGATCCGTTTTGGAAAAACTGTTTCTTCCATCGGCCAGCCGATAGTAGATCGAGTATTTCAGAATCTTATCCGCGTCTTCTTCAAAGCCTTCCTTAAAACGCTGGAAAGGATGTTTTCTTTGTCCTTTGCCATGTTTTGACTCGATTTTCCTCTGATTCATGAGTCCCTTGATCGTGTCGACGATCTCGACAAGATATTCGAAAGAAAATTCCTTCAATACCGAAAGTTTGACGGGGACTGCTTCTTTCTGGCAGTATGCATTGAAAGCTTTGATGCGTTCCATAATCTTCACCCAGCGCTTTTGACGATACTTCTTCGTTGAGCGCATCCATACGAAAGTCATCTTGTTGGCGTTGGCCTCAAATTTGGTGCCGTCGATATAAAGGATGTCGGTATGGATGTCGTCATGGGCTTCAAAATAACGATTGAACTCGACAAAAAGATCTTCTAAAGACATCCGAAGATTGTTGGCGATGAAGCGTTGAAAAGCCATAAAAGAAGGGGTGAGGCCATCCATGATGAATTGAAAACGAATATCGAATTTACACAGATCCTCAAGATCGCGAAGAGAAGCGTAGCCTTTGAGGGTATAAGCTAGAAGGATACATTGGAGCAATTTCAAACCATCGTAACCGCAGTCATGACGGGAAGAGAAGTCGATATATTTAAACACGTTGACTCCCTCTACGACTTCCTTCACGGTTCTGGAGATATCATCCCGAGGGATGGAATCATCATAAACAAATGACAAAGGGAATTGAAAAGATGGCTGAAGTGCGTTACTATGGACTAGGTATTTTGGCACACATAAATAATACCAAAAAAGGCCGGGTTGATGATCATTTTGATATCAACTCGGTCCTTTTTTTATTTCGGGAGCCGGATATTTTTTTACTTACCCGTTACAGCCCCTT
>NZ_SRYG01000048.1 GCF_004793885.1 Dubosiella muris | reverse complement strand
TTCCTTAACGCTCACTTATCATACCGCACTCCTCATCAACTGTCAACTACTTTTTATAACTTTTTTAAAGAGATTTAGATGACAGATAAAAGAGGAAAAAAGAGGATTTTCTTGCGCTTGACGAATTGGTTGAAAGGCAAAAAAAGAAGGCGTCGATGCGCCTTCCTGGGTTCTTACAAAAAGTTTGTAACGCTTGGATAAAGCCATTATTGGAGATGTCAGAATACTGGCATCTCCTTTTTGATTCTTCCATCTTCATGAATCCATTTCTCTATCAATTCGCTGGCTTTTATCCCGGTCCGCATTATAATAGAAATCGCATAAGTCTTATCGAATAGGCGCTTCTGCCCGGCTCGTCCGAACATCGTTCGTTTGACGAGTTTATACCGGTCATTGCCTCCTTCGACAAAACCAGAGCTTATCGCGGAAGATATCGCGTGTTTGATGGCGGCGATATCTTTTTTTAGTCCTTCCACGAATTTATGGATCTTTGTTTCTTTTTCTTTTTTAATAAATTCATCTATCTTATTCGGGTCATTCCCCATCAATATTTTATAGAATTCATTCCATATATTTTCGCATTCTTCGACTATCGGATATTTAATTTTTATCTTGGAATAATAAACCGCAACTTTTGTATATTTCATCTTCTCTCGGTCCTTGATCGTCACATATCTGAGAATGGCATTTGACTTGATCGTATCGATTGTTTCGGAATAGTGTTTTTCCACGTTCCATACCTTTGACACTTTTCCTCCAAAATTATTTTCTTTGATCGCTTTAATATGATTTTCTAATGATATTTGGCTTCCCTGATATCCTTGATGAAGGATATAGGCGAAGATCAACGGCGGATCCACATTGTCCTTGAGCATCTTGTAAATCCTATTTAGATACGGATTGACCGGGGTGTCCTGCTTCTTATAGGGAGTGATTTCCAGAAGCTTTTCCACTTCCTCTTCGCTCATGCTCAAATATTTGTCTAAAGTCGCGTTCGAAATACGGAATCGCTCTTGCAGATCTTTCTTCTTAGGACTCTCCTTATTGAAATAAGCCTGCCGGATCGCTTTCACCTTTTGATATTTTTTCTTTCTTGACTCGGCTTGACGCTGATATTGTTTTTGATTTCGAGACGCGCTTTTGTCGATAAACAGGATCTTTTTCCCGTTTTCATCGACGGGCGGCGTATCGTCATAGTGAAGGCTGTCTAAAAGGGCTGGATCATACCGGATCGGCAGCCATTCTTTTTTTGGTTCATGATCAAGGATCTTATCCTTTTCTACGAAGATGGTACCTGGCACTTCATTCTGGATCATCTTGTGTAGATATTCGAGCAGGTTGTCCAGCAGATGGAATCGGTCCGCTACCTGCGCGCAGTCGGGAAGTACCTTGGAGATGGCGCTGGCATAGGCACTCGCCCGATCTCTGGCCACGACTTTTATCTTTGGATGTTTTTTGAGCCATTCTGTCAATTCGCGTCCATCCCTGCCTTGGAGCAGAGCCAAAAGATGATGGTCGTGTGCGTCATAGATGACTGTGTAGTAAGTCTGGCCCTTTTTGAGGCACACATCATCCACCCCGATCGCGTCGATGTCCGGCTCGTCTTTGATCTCGACATGGGATAAAAGATTGCGGATGGATTCCCGACTGACTTGGAGTCCAAACTGTCTGGAAAAAAGCGAAAGGGCCGTATCGCTGAAAAAGATGGACAACGCAAAAAGCGCAATGTTCAAAGAATCGCTGCGATGCTGATAGGCTTTGAAACCCGGCGTTTCCAAAGTGAACGTGTAGTGCGAACAATGTGGATTTGCACACTTGAAACGTCGCTGACGGATATGGAGAAAAACAGAAAAGCCATGGATCGGAAAAAGCTGGCAAGTACGTCGTTCCCATCCATTCGTGCGAGTTGCCTCTTCTCCACAATAAGGACATACAGGATGGACTGATTTTTTTTGACATTTGAATAAATGGAGTGAGTTGCTCTCTTTGTCGAAATAAGATTTCTGGTCTGGATCGTCCATCAAATCATGGCCAAACAAAAAATCATCGACGGAAAAAACCGGCATAACCGATTGAGATTTAGACATAAAAACGCCTCCTAAGCTACCTGATCCTATTGGACTTCACAATCCGGACCAAAGAAAGGAAGATGCACAAAAAAACGGAAGGATCATAAATTTTCCTTCCGTTCAATGGATTCCGTAA
>NZ_SRYG01000047.1 GCF_004793885.1 Dubosiella muris | reverse complement strand
TCGAACAGACGATGGTCGGCTCGACAGACGGAACGGAAAAAGTCCTTTCGTTTGTGAATACGAGCCAGTACAAATACACGTTCAACCCTTCGCTGGTGGCTTTACCATCGCGCATGGACGAGAATGGAGAAAACAACACGGCCAACGGAACGGATTGGCAGTATGACTTTACGATGACGCTCAAAGCGTCCCGGGAACGCCGTCACGATGGACAAATCGAAATCGTGAAAACCGTGCCAGCGTTTGGTGGTTCGGGCGCCGCGACATTCGTCTTTGAAATCGTGGCCGAACTGGATGGAGAAACGGTCTACTCGAATGTCGAGTCGCTCGTATTCGACGGAGCCGGAACGAAATCCATCGTAGTCGATTCGCTGCCGGTCGGCTCGACCATCACTGTGAGCGAAGTGTATTCGGGAGCGAACTTCGAGCTGTCAAGCGACCCAACCGTCACGCTGCCGCTCGAATCGGGATTCGAACCCGTTACGTTTGAATTCATCAACGACTACGACGGCGGAAACAAGCATGGCACGTCAGTCAACAACCGGTATTCGTTTGAAGAATATCCGGAAGGCGCATTGACGCCAGACGAGGAGGGCAACCGATGAGAAACCAATGGAAACGCGCGCTTGGCGTTTGCGGGCTGGCCGGAATCCTGCTGGCCGGCGTATCCGCGACATCCGCCTATTTTACAACGTACACGACGACTTCGGGATCCGGCTCGATCGAGTTGGGCAACATAACCCACATCGTAGAAGAAACGGAAGGCCATATTTACCGCAAGGACATTCAAATTCAAAACGAGGAAGGATCGGGACCGGTCTTTGTCCGCGTCAAACTGTTTTACGGCGACCGCTCCGACCTGTCCTTTGAGCTAGGCGAAGGCTGGAGTCTTGGCACAGACGGCTTTTACTACTACGACGACGCTTTGGAAGCGACCCAATCCACTTCGGTTTTGCGTGTCAGCATCGCCCGGGTCGGCGCGGACGCGGAAAAGCCGCAAGATTTCAACGTCGTTGTCGTGGCGGAATCGACACCCGCCCTTTACGACGAGCAAGGCAACCCCGCGCCGGACTGGAACTAAAAGAGAGGAAGGATGACTATGAAGAAAATCAAAACATTTCTATCGCGTCCTGTCGTGATCGGACTGCTGTTCGTCATGGCGATCGGACTGCTTCTTTCCTCGGGCGTTTCAGGAACGAGGGCGGCGCTCACGTATTTTTCCGACACGTACCAGACGCAAATGCAAGTCAACAAGATCGGCGTCACACTCATGGAAAACGGCCATCCCGTCGCATTTCGAAACTATGAGGCGGACGGGCAGTGGAGCGAGGACTCAAAACCGCTTTTGGAAAAGATGGGCGCGTTCAAGATCGGACAAACGTACCCGGAAGCGCTGCAAGTCAAAAACTCGGGCACGATCGACACATTCGTCCGGGTGACACTGTTGAAATACTGGACCGATCCAGAAGGAAACAAGCTACAATACCACGATGACGGGCAAAAAGAGCGCCTGACACCAGAATGGATCGAGCTTCATTTTGCCGGAAACGGATGGGTGGAGGACAAAAGCGCCCAAACGCTCGAACGATCCGTCTACTACTATACGGACTTGCTGGAAGTGGAAGAAACAAGCGCCCCGCTGACGGATACGTTCAAAATCAGCCCGAAAGTCGCTTCGAAAGTCGATTACGAAGTGACGGTTGAAGGCGACACGACCACGACGAAAACGGTGTATTCGTACAACGATTTGAAATTCCACGTCGAAGCGAAAGTGGACGCGGTGCAGCAACATAACGCGCCAGAAGCGATCCAGAGCGCGTGGGGCAAACACGTCAGTGTGCAAGGCGACACGCTCAGTTTGAATTAAGGAGGGGAAACGCATGCGAAACAAATTTTTAAAAGCCGCGATGACGGCCGGATTGTTCGGACTCGTTTCCAATCCGATTTTGGCCGAAACGATCCAAACCAACGAGCGCTTCGCGGTCACGTTTACGAAAAACGACAAAATGGAAAACAATTTCACGACGGGCCAAATCGACGAATTTCTGCTCGGCTTGCAGCCGGGCGACACGGGAATCATCGAGATGGATATCGTCAATCAAAATAAAACATCGACCGAGTGGTATATGAACAACGAGGTTGTCAATTCGCTAGAAGACGGCTCGATCGCCAGCGGCGGCGCCTACGCCTACACCTTGACGTATCAAGGACCGGAAGGGCGAAACGAAGTCATTTACACCTCGTCCACGATTGGAGGCGAAGAGGGGTCGAACAACGGCTTGAAAGACGCGACCGACTCGCTGGACGACTGGTTTTATCTCGATACGCTAAAAGAAAACCAAACAGGTAAGGTGCGTCTGGAAGTACAGCTGGACGGAGAAACGCAAGGCAATCGCTACCAGTCGACTTTGGCCGACTTACAGATGGAGTTCGCGGTGGAAAAAAACGAGAACCGCGACCGCACGGTGCAAGGAAAGCCAACCGTGACACGAAAGACAGGCTCGAGTAAAGTCAACACAAGCACGCTGACAAACCAGTTCACTTGGAGTTTGCTGAGCGCGTTGAGCGGCATTGTACTACTCGTACTCGCCATCTTTGGCTGGAAGGAAAACAAGGAGGACAAAGACGATGCGTAAGATGTGGAAAAGCGCTTTGTGCGCCTTCGCCTTGTTTTCGATGACGGCCGCCGTGCCGGTGCAAGCGGAAGACGACTACACGTACACGGTACGGATCCACGCGGGAAACCATGGCACGATTGGCGGCGAGACGACGTTGGAGTACGACAACCTGGCGCCCGGATCGCGCTTTACATTTGATAAAAGCAGCGTGCAGCCGGATGCCGGCAGTAAATACTATGTCAAAGGAATCCGCGAAAGCGGAAAGGACAACGACACGTTTGTGACTTCGACTTCGTTTGAAGTGAACGAGGATGTGGATCTCGTTGTCGCGTACGGCATGCTTTCCAACGCGACCGAGTATACGATTCGATACGTGGACAGGGAAGGCAACGAATTGCGCGACAGCGTGACGTATATTGGCAACGTGGGCGACCGGCCAGTCGTATCCTACTTGTATATCGAAGGCTACCAGCCGCAGGCGTATAACTTGACCGGGACATTGAAGGAAAACAACAATGTCTGGGATTTCGTCTACTCTCCGGTTCCGGAAGGCACAATCACAACGATTCCGGGAACGACGACGGTTATTGACGAAACGACGACGATTACCGCGCCGGCGACCACGCCAGCGACGACACCGGCGACCACGCCGGCGGGCGAGGAAACAACGACGCCTGGCGAGGAAGGCACGATCCCGGAACCGGGTGGCGAGGAAACGACCAATCCGGAAGGCCCGGCTGAAATCATTGATATTGATGATCCGGACACTCCATTGGCGGGACCGGAAGAAAACGAAAAGGGCGACGCTTCGAAGTCGTTCTTGTCGATGCCGGCTTTGTTGGGAATGGGCGCTTTGGCGCTGTTGCTGATTGGCGGCATTGTGTATTTTGTCGTTCGCAAAAACAAAGAGAAATCATAGCAGCTTGAGGACACGGTGCGTGTCCTTTTTATTTGAGATACGACTGGAAAAAAAAGCCACATACTCTAGAGCGTTCAGCGAGCCGGAAAGCGGGAAGAAATAGCGTATCCGGCCTTTTTTTTAAGCTTTTGAACTTTTTTCAGAAATAATGTCCGGTTTTCCTTCGTTTTGTCGTATATAAAGGTATGAAGGATTTACTAATTTATAACTTCGTTCAT
>NZ_SRYG01000046.1 GCF_004793885.1 Dubosiella muris | reverse complement strand
AACTGTAAACTACTTTTTATATCTTTTTTAAAGAAATTTAGATGACAGATAAAAGGAGGAAAAAGGAGGGGTTTTGCCTGGATTCCCGCTAAACAATCACGACTTCTTTTTTTTAAATCCAATCCGATCCAAGCAACAAAAAAGCGAGACATTCATTTCCTCGTCTCGCCTTGCGGTCCCATGTTTCACAAAACAAAAGCAATCACCATCGCCACCACGACAATACCACCCACGATGGCCCCAATTATTTTTCCAGCCGACGCTTTTTTCTCTTCATCCATATTCAGCGCTCCTTCTTCTTCATCTTATCAAAATCAGGAAGTTTCTTCCTTATTGACACATCCAATTCCCAAGATGATCAAAACAAGCGCGAACAACGTGAAACTCGAAAAGGCCTGGCTTCCTTCCTGCAGCAAAACCGCGGACCAAATCACACCCACCAGCGGAATCCAACACTGATACATTCCAATTTTCGACATTTTGTTGTATTTTAACAAATAGCTCCAAATGGAATAGGCCAACGCGGAAACAAGCGCCAAATACAGCAGGACGAGCCAGCCTTTCCACGAAGCTTGTGGAATCGGGCTTTCCCCCAAACAGCGGCCGCCTGTCCACAACAGCAAACCGCCACATAAAAACTGGTACCCGCTGAGCAGCATCGCGTTTCGGCTTTGGGAATATTTTTTAATAAAGGCGGCTGAAAACGCGCTAAAAAACTGGGATATTAAAATAAGCCCTTCCCCCAGCCATGCGAACCCAACGTCCCAACGCATGCCATTCAAAACCCAAATTCCTAAAAATCCAAGCAAACAGCCAACGCTTTTATACACCGTCATTTTTTCATACCGAAAAATCAAAGCCGCGACCAGCAAGGAAATAAACGCGCCGGTTCCGGTGATTAGCGCCGCGCTCACCCCGCTGGCATGCGCCACTCCGATATAGTAGAAAAAATACTGTCCCGCCGTTTGAAAAAAAGCAAGCACTCCAATCGGAATCCAGTCTTCCTTTCGTGGAACGAGGGGCCGCCTGCATACGACTGAGCCAATCGCGATCACGAGAACGCCCGCCAGCGAAAACCGGAATCCGGCAAACATCAAAATCTGGTCAATCGCGTTGGTTTCAATGGAAAAAAGCGTATAGCCAAATTTAATGAACGGCGCCGCGCTTCCCCACAACGCGCAGCAAAAAAACGCGAGGAAGAATACGCTCGCGGGCCGCGTCCAAATCGTTTTCATTGCGTTTCCTTCTTTTCTTCCAGTTCCATCCACCGTAATGTTTTCTCTTCCAGCTCTTGTTCTTTTTGATCCCGGAGAGCGGAAGCTTTCATCATTTTGTCAAAATCATGAGTATACTCCACGATTTCCGCGTTCAGCCTCTGGATTTCCTCTTCCAACGCCGGCAATTCTTCTCCCAAGGATGATAGTTCTTTCTTTTCCATATACGTCAGCCGGTTTGAATTCCGTACTTTCCAGGCGTTCTTTTCCTTTGGCTCGCGTTTTTCCTGCTTTTCCGCCTTCGATGCCGTCTTACGCACCATATAGTCGCTGTAGCCACCTGGATAATCACGAATGCGCCGATTCTCGAACACAAACGTATGGTCGACGACGCGGTCCAAAAAATAGCGATCGTGCGAAACCGCGATCACGATTCCCGGAAACGAATCCAAATAGTCTTCCAGCACGTCGAGCGTCAGCAAATCCAAATCGTTCGTCGGCTCGTCCAGCAGCAACACATTGGGGGCCTGCATTAAAACTTTCAACAAATACAAGCGACGCCGCTCTCCACCCGACAGCCGATCCAGTGTGGTGTAATGCATTGTTTTCGGAAAGAGGAAACGCTCCAGCATTTGCGAGGAAGTGTATTTCTTTTTACCAAACGCGACGACAGCCGCGAATTCTTCGATATAGTCGATCACCCGCATGGAAAGATCGGCTTCATCATCCTGCTGATGAAAAAAGCCGATTTTTACTGTCGAACCTCTTTCGATCGTGCCGTCAGTTGGCTGAAGCAAGCCAGAAATCACCTTTAAAAGCGTGCTTTTCCCGCAGCCGTTTTTTCCAATAATTCCAACCCGGTCATGACGAAGAAGATTGTAGGAGAAATCCGAAAAAAGCGGATCGCTATTTTCGTATTGATAGGAAATCCCCTTCCATTCAATCGTTTGTTTTCCCAGGCGGGTTGAAACGGGAGTCAGCTCCAAGATTTCTTCTTGTTCCTTAAAGCGCTGATTGCGTAATTGCTCAAAGCGATCCAGACGGGCTTTGGACTTCGTGCTGCGGGCCTGCACACCCGCCCGCACCCAGGCCAGTTCTTTTCGATACAGGTTTTTATGAGCTTCTATTTGTTTTTTTTCATTTTCCTGCCGAATCTGCTTATTTTCCAAATACACTTCATAGTTTCCTTCATGGGTATAAAAGTCGCCCTGATCCAACTCATAAATTTTCGTGCATACCCGGTCCAGAAAATAGCGGTCGTGGGTCACCATCAAAACCGCGCACGTCATCTTGACAAGCCGGTTTTCCAAATACTCGATCATTTCCTCGTCCAAATGATTGGTTGGCTCATCGAGAAGCAGCAAATCGCATTTGGACATGAGCGCGATCGAGAGCGCCAGCCGCTTTTGCTGCCCACCCGACAAATCGGAAATTTTTTGGTCGTGATCCTCCAAGCCAAACCGGTTTAAAATCGAGCGCAGCTCGTATTCCTCAACCGGAAAAGGATTCTTTTCGTTAGCATGAACGATTTCCTCCCAAATCGTCATTTGGGAAAACCGCGGGGATTGCGAAAGATAGTGGATCTTGGTGTCGGCCGCCATGATCCATTCGCCAACATTCGGATCCTTTGCCGCAATCGCTTTCAGAAGCGTACTTTTTCCGGTTCCATTGACACCGATCAAAGCGATTTTATCTTTGGGCGCGATGGAAAACTGGATATGGTCAAACAGCACCTTGCCGTTGATGATTTGGGTTACGTTTTGCGCGGATAAAAGCATAAGTCCTCCTTAAAAAAAAGCCGGGAAATCCGGCTTCTATTCTTTTACAAATTCAACGATTGCCATTGGCGCGGCATCGCCCCGACGAATCCGGGTTTTGACAACCCGCGTGTATCCGCCTTGGCGTTGAGCGTATTCCGGTCCAATCTCATTAAACAGTTTTTGCAGCGCGGTCGTTCCATTGTCATCGACTTCGATGTTGCGAACATACGCCGCGGCCTGACGGCGGGCATGCAGATCGCCCCGCTTTGCCAAAGTGACTAGACTGTCGACAACGGAACTTACTTCTTTCGCTTTCATTTCCGTTGTTTCGATTTGACCATATTGGATCAGCGACGTCGCCATGTTGCGAAGCAGCGCCTTCCGGTGATCCGCCTTCCGGCCTAATTTACGATTACGCATGGATCATATCCTCCTACTCATACGATTTGAAGAACAATCCAAGCTGATACATTTTGTCCTTCACTTCTTTTAAAGACTTCTTGCCCAAGTTCTTCACATGCATCATTTCATCTTCAGTTTTCTGGGTCAATTCTTCTACAGTTTGAATACCTGCCCGCTTCAAGCAGTTGTAAGAACGAACAGACAAGTCGAGATCCTCGATCATCATCGTGTTGGTCTTTTGAGCATCTTCGACTTGAGGCTGCTGAACAGTAAAGCTTTCCTCCAAAGAAAGGTTCGCCAGCGGTACAAGCTCGTCGAGCTGGTCGATCAAAATATCGGCCGCCTCGGCAATCGCCTGCAAAGGCGTAACGGTGCCGTCGGTTGTCAATTTAATATGAACCTTATCGTACTTCATATCTTGTCCCACCAAAGCCGGTTCCGACAAATAGTCAGCCGAGCGAATCGGTGTGAACAAAGTATCGACCGCGATGACATCTTCCGGAAGCTTGAATTCCTCCCGGTTCTCCGCCGCGCTTTTAAAACCGATGCCATTGGCTACATACAATTCCATGTCAAGAATCGCGTCTTTCTCCAACGTACAAACGATTTGATTTGGATCCACCATATCAATCTCTTCCGGGCAAACGATATCGGCCGCCGTAATGATCGCCGGTCCGATTTTGGAAATATGCACCGTTTCCGGTTTGTCTAGCTCGCTTGTAAACTGAAGAGCTTTCACATTCAAAGTGATTCCTGTAATATCCTCTAAAATACCCGGAGAAGTCATCGCGTCGGCTGGTGTTCCAGAAATTTTGTAACCGATGACGCCACTTCCTGGAAGATTGGTCATCAAGACCCGGCACACCGCGTTTCCGATGGTTGTACCAAAGCCACGTTCAAGTGGTTCAAATACAAACGAAGCCGAATTGTTTTCTTCGTCAATATATTCTTTGTGGAAGGTTGCTCTTTTAAATTCCTGCATCCTCTCTCCTCCTTACTTGTTATCCACGAGGTCGTTTCGGTGGACGGCATCCATTGTGAGGGATTGGCGTCACA
>NZ_SRYG01000045.1 GCF_004793885.1 Dubosiella muris | reverse complement strand
CGAAGATAGTTGGCAAGACGCCTGCGAAAATAGGACGTTGCTCGGCTCTTTTTTTATTTGGCAAACAAAAAGGTGAAGCGTTATTTTGCTTCACCTTTTTTACGGCGGTCTTGCACGCTGCCCCCTTCTATTTTTCGGAATCCAATGACCTGGGTGGTCGCGACCGGATCGCCTTTGATCAACGATAAAATCGTCGCGCCCGCCATTTTTCCGGCAAGCTCGTAATCAAAGCGGTAAGTGCACAACGAAGGTGTGATCAATTCGCTTACCTCGTAGCCGCCAAAGCCAATTAAGGAAATATCCTCCGGGACGCGAAGTCCCTTTTCTGCAATCTCCTTATAGCAGGCCAGAGCCAAATTATCGGTCGCCGCGATAATCATTGTCGGATGGTGGTCCTCCAAATAATGACGAATGACCTTCCTTGTTTTTGAAAAAGAAAAATCCGTTTCGCGCATGTGGATTTTCGGCACTCCGTATTCCTCCAGCGCTTCCAGGACGCCTTTTCGGCGCTGGACGCCCACCGCCTCGTCGACGCGGTTGACTCCTAAAAACAGCACGTTTTCATGCCCCATCTTCGCGGCGTATTCGCCGGCCGCATAGCCGGCCCGATAGTCGTCGTAAATGATCGATACGCCGTTTTTAAAATGCTGGGCGACAATTAAAATCGGAATTTGCGATTCATGCACAAGTTTCTGGTGGATCAGGTTGATATTCGTCGCCACCAAAATGATGCCATCGACCCGCAAACTTTCAAAATACTGGATCGAGCGGATCTCGTCGTTGATGTCGTGGTCCGTGTCAATCAAAATCACCGTATATCCTTTTTCCTTCAAATAGGCGTTGATGCTCGTCAAAAGCCGGGACGAGGTGTTCGAGTTGATCGTCGGCGCGATGATCCCGATCGTTTTGGTTTCCTTCGCCTTCAAGTTCGAGGCCGCCGCGCTCGGCTCGTAGTCGTGCGCCTCGATGATTTTCCGGATCTTTTCCCGGGTTTCCTCTTTTACATAGCCATCGTTGAAATAACGCGAAACCGTGCTTTTCGCCACGCCCGCTTCTTCCGCGATTTCTTTCATTGTGATTCGTTTGTGTTTCATATGCACATTATAAAATCGAAAGGAAGCACTTTCAAGCGAAAATGTGGAACTGTTCCATAGAATTGAAAGAATATTTTTCATAATGTGCTTTATTTATTCGGACAATCGAAATTTTGGAATCGGTTTCACTTTTATCTTGACAAATATATGGAACAAGTTTAGGATTTAAATATGAAATCGGTTCCATAAAAAGAACCAGTAAAAACCAGAAAGGAAAATAGGAGAAAGGTATGGAAACAACAAAAATCGCATCACAAGTCATTCAATACGTCGGCGGGCAGGACAACATCGTCTCGGCGATGCACTGCGCCACAAGGCTGCGTCTGAAACTCAAAAACTACGATCTCGTCGATGAGGAGGCGTTAAGCGACGTCGACCAGGTCAAAGGCGTCTTTTTAGCCAACGACCAGTACCAGGTCATTTTCGGCTCCGGCACCGTCAATCTCGTCACCGCCGAAGTGCTCAAACAAACCGGCCTGGGCGCCAATGAAGCCAAAGCCGAGGAAGACGACACGAAAAAAGGCAATCCCGTCATGCGGGCCGTCAAAGTGCTGTCCGACATTTTCGTGCCCATTATCCCGGCCATCGTCGCGGGCGGCTTGCTCATGGGCCTCAACAACGTGCTCACCGCGCAAGGGTTGTTTGTCGAAGGCAAATCCGTCATCGACTTGTTTCCGGCTATGGCCAGCATCGCCACGTTCATCAACATGTGCGCGGCCGCGCCGTTTACGTTTTTACCGGTGCTCATTGGTTTTTCCGCCACGAAGAAGTTTGGCGGCAACCCGTATTTAGGCGCCGCGATGGGCATGATCATGGTCCATCCGGACTTGCTCAACGCCTATTCGCTCGCGTCCGCCGAAACGATCCCGACATGGAACTGGTTCGGTTTAAGCGTGGAAGCCATCGGCTACCAGGGAACGGTGCTGCCGGTTCTGGCCGTGTCGTGGATTTTGGCCAACATCGAAAAACGGCTCCATAAAGTGACGCCAAGCTGGCTGGACAACTTGTCGACGCCGCGCTGTCCATTTTGATTACCGCCGCGCTCACGTTCCTGTTTGTCGGACCGCTGCTGCGCGAAGCCGGCGATTTGCTCGCCTTCGGTTTGTCGTGGCTGTATTCGACCCTCGGCTTTTTGGGCGGCGCCATTTTCGGCCTGCTGTACGCACCGATCACGATTACCGGCATGCACCACTCGTTCTCGGCCATTGAGACGCAGCTGATCGCGGCCGCCGAGACGACAGGCGGATCGTTCATCTTCCCGATCGCCTCGATGAACAACGTCGCGCAAGGCGCGGCCGTGCTCACCGTGTTGTTCCTGACGAAAAACGAAAAGCTTAAATCGCTTTGCACGGCGTCCGGCATTTCGGCGCTGCTTGGCATCACGGAACCGGCGATGTTCGGTGTCACGCTGAAACTGAAATATCCGTTTTACGCGGCGATCATCGGTTCGGCTGCCGGCTCGGCATGGATCGCCGGCACGAAAACGCTCGCCCTGGCGATGGGCGCGGCCGGTTTGCCGGGCATCATCTCGATCGCGCCGCAAAGCTGGCTGAACTTCGCGATTGGTTTGGGCATTTCGATGGCGACCTCCGTTGTCATGACGGTCGTTTTGATGAAGAAGTTCGGTCAAAAAGAACTGGAAGCGCCAAAGAAGGTGAAGGCGATCGAAGCCATTCAGCTGCTGGACGCCCAGCCCAACGTGCTGTACGCGCCAATGAGCGGCTCCATCCGCCCGGTCAGCGCGTGCTCGGATCCGATGTTCGCCTCCAAGGCGATGGGGGATGGCGTCGTCATCACGCCAAGCGAGGGCACGCTCGTCTCGCCGGTCAACGGCAAAGTGATGATGGTGTTTCCGACCAAACACGCCATCGGCCTGCAAGGGGAAAACGGCGAGGAAATCCTCATCCATGTCGGATTGGATACGGTTTCGCTTGATGGAAAACCATTTGACGTGCTCGTGAAGGACGGCGACACGATCCGGGCCGGCCAGCCTTTGATGCATGTGGATTTGGAAGCTATCCGGGAAGCCAGACTTTCGACGGAAACGCCGGTTGTCATCACCAACGGCAAAGCGTTCGAGACGTTGCATGAAGAGCGGGTCGAATCGAGAGCGGAAATGCTCAAACTCGCGTAAGGAAGGAACAAAATGAAAACACTTTGGAATCAATATGAACAGGCGCACGCCCCAGGCGTCGCCAGCGATCCGTGGCGGCTGCGCTATCATCTCATGCCGCCGGTCGGGTGGCTCAACGACCCGAACGGTCTTTGTGAAAAAGACGGCGTGACCCACATCTTTTACCAGTACTCTCCCCTCGAGCCAGCGGGAGGGCAAAAAGGATGGGGCCATTACACCACGACGGACTGGAAGGCGTTTGAGTCCCGTCCAATCGAGCTGGTGCCCGACAGTCCTCTGGACAAGGACGGCGTGTATTCGGGCAGCGCGTTTGTCAAAGACGACACGATCCACTTCTTTTATACAGGCAATATCAAAGAGGAAGGCGACTTCGACTATATTTATGAAGGGCGCGGCCACTATGTGAACACGTTCACGTCCGGTGACGGCCTGACGTTTTCCGAAAAACGCAACGTGCTCAAAAACGAGGACTATCCGCACGATTTGAGCTGCCATGTGCGCGATCCAAAAATCTTCGAGGAAAACGGCGTGTACTACATGGTGCTTGGTGCGCGGACAAGAAACGACGTGGGCCAGATCCTCGTGTATCGTTCGGACGATTTGGCGCAGTGGTCGTTTCACGGACGGCTGGAAAGCGACGCGCCGTTTGGCTATATGTGGGAGTGCCCGGACTTGTTCGAGCTCGATGGACAAAAGATCCTGATGACGTGTCCGCAAGGCGTCGAACAGGACGGATACCGGTTTGAAAACGTGTATCAAAACGGGTATTTCCTTGTGGATGGCGCGCTCGATGAGCATACGGCTTTGTCCTCGTTTGCCGAGTTCGACCACGGGTTCGACTTTTACGCGCCGCAAACGTATTTGGATACGAGAGGCCGGCGGATTTTGATTGGATGGATGGGAATTCCCGATGCGGAGTACTCGAATCCGACGGTGGCGAACGGCTGGCAGCACGCGCTGACGCTGCCAAGAACGCTGTGGCTTGAAAACGGGCGTCTGTACCAGTTTCCAATCGAGGAAGTGCTGGATTTAAAACGGACAGAGTGGAGTCAAAAACTTCAGGCCGGCGAGACGGTGGATGTCGGCACGCCGTGCTTTCACGCGACGCTGACGCCTTTGACGGATTCGTTTCATGTTCGCCTGCGCGAGGATTGCGAGATTGAATACGCGAATGGCTTGCTTACGTTTTCACTGAAGCAGTCGGGATACGGCCGCGACGCGCGCCACGTCGAAGTCGGACGAATCGAGACCCTCGATGTGTTTAGCGATACGTCGAGCGTGGAAATTTTTGTGAATGGCGGACAATACGCGCTCACCTCAAGAATTTATGATAATATGGAATTAAATAAGATCGTGTCGGACGGACCGATGGAGCTGGTCGTTCGCGCGATGGACGCGTATCGCGTCGGGAAAGACAACTATATAGGAAGTCAAGTATAAAATTATGAAATAGTTTGAAATAT
>NZ_SRYG01000044.1 GCF_004793885.1 Dubosiella muris | reverse complement strand
ACACTTTAAAATGTATCCTCTAAGACTGCCATTTCTTAACTAAATGACATTGCGCGATTGCCCGTTTTTTTTCATAGAATTTTGGGGATGCGGACGCAAAACGCTCCCTCGATTTCATGATGGATCACGCCGTTGTTTTGCATCGCCCGCAGCGAAGCCGGATTGTCCTTGTGCACCGATAAATAAATCTCGTCTTCCGCGATTTGCGGGGAGATGCGCTCGATCAGCAGACGCAGCCCTTCGCTGGCGTAGCCGCGGCGGCGAAATGGAGGCGCGATGCCAAAGCCGACATGCCCGGGACCGGCGCGCAAAAAGTCGTTGAGCGTATGCCGGAAATTGAACAAGCCGACATACTCCCCTTCGTCGTTGACGAGAACGAACACCGTGTCGGGAACGAATCCTTCGGGCAGGCCGATTCCGTGCTCATAGCCTTTGCGCGTTTGCACGTAATCAATAAACTGATCGAAAGAATAGCCGTACGCCAAGTTCACAAACCCGTTTTCATCGGCTTCGAACGCGGTTTGGAGCGCGTACGCCTTTTTCATATCCGCCTCCCACAATTTAACGAGCTTCATTTTCGTTTTCTCCTGTCCATATTTCCATGGAACGGCCGGCGCGGGCGAACCGGCTCCACTTTCGATTATATCTGGGCTGCCCGCGTTTTTGCCTTTCCGCCACCACGATCGTCTTTTTGGCGTTTTCCACCATCGCCTCGTTGACGGATGCCTCGCGCGCGCTCCAGTAAACGAAGCGTTCGTCAAAGGCGTCGCAGCCAAGCACCGCCAAATCCGCCGTCTGCCGGCGTACGCTGGCGGCCGCGTCCTCGCCAGCCAGCACGTGATTGACTAGCTCGCCGCCGGTCACCAGCACAGTCCGGTGCGCGTACGTGGGCAAGGTCATGATCGTCCCGTTGTTTGTGACGACGCGGGTGTGGACATTTGGCGGAATATAGCTGAGCACGTCGAGGGCCAGCAAGCTGCCGTTGATGAACACGGTGTCGCCGTCGCGAATTTGCCGGGCGACTTGACGTGCGATTTCGACCCGCTCACTCATTTCGGACGCGGCGCGCAGGGCGTCCATGTCTTGTTGAAAAGCCATCCATTCCGCTTCCCATGCTTGTTTTGCCATTATATCGCCTTCTTTCTTTTTGAATGGGTTTATCGTTTATTATAGACGTTTTGTCGTGTGTCGAAAAGAAAAAGAGCGGAATGTCCGCTCTTCGTAGGCTTATTTCAAATGCCAAATGTCTTCGTTGTACTGCAAAATCGTGCGGTCGCTGGAGAAGTAGCCGGCTTGCGCGATGTTGACAAGCATCTTCTTCGCCCAGTCCAGACGATTTTCGTACGCGTCCATGATTTTTTGTTTTTCGGCGACATACGCTTCGAAGTCGAGCAAGGTCATGAACCAGTCTTTGTTAATGAGGTCGTCATGCACGGCTTGCAGCAGCGCCGGATTGCCAATCGCTTTCATGGCGTCGCTTGTAATGAAGTCGACAGCCTGGCGGATGCGCTCGCTGTTTTCATAGAAATGGCGCGAGCAATAGTCGTGGTTTTTATAATGGTCGATGACTTCGTCGGCTTTGGCGCCAAAGATGAAAATGTTGTCCAAGCCGACAAGATCGTGGATTTCCACGTTGGCTCCATCGTCCGTTCCTAGCGTGACGGCGCCGTTAAGCATGAATTTCATGTTGCTTGTGCCGCTCGCCTCTTTGGACGCCAGCGAGATTTGTTCCGAGATGTCCGCGGCCGGAATGAGTTTTTCGGCTTTGGTGACATTGTAGTTTTCGACCATAACGACGCGCAAATGCTTGCGGACGTCCGGATCGCTGTCGATCAGCTGCTGGAGCGTCAAAATGACGTGGATGATGTCTTTGGCCAAAATGTAGGCCGGCGCGGCTTTGGCGCCGAAAATGCACGTAATCGGGCGTTTTGGCACGAAGCCGTTTTTGATTTTCAAATACTCGTCGATGATGTACAGCGCGTTCATTTGCTGGCGCTTGTACTCATGCAGACGTTTGATTTGAATGTCGTAAATCGAATGCTCGTCGATGTCCACGTTTTGCTGCTCTTTCAAGTATTTGGCGAGCTGTCTTTTCTTGATCGCTTTGATGTCGAGCAGTTGTTCAAGAACTTTTTTGTCGTCTTTGAACTGGAGCAGTTTTTGCAGCTCCACCGCGTCTTTTTTGTAACCTTCGCCAATGTGCTCGTCCAAAAATTTCGTCAGCTCCGGATTGGCTTCGAACAACCAGCGCCGGAACGTGATTCCGTTGGTTTTGTTGTTGAATTTATTCGGATACAGTTCGTAGAAGCTGTGCAGCTCCTCGTTTTTCAAAATATCGGTATGGATCGCGGCGACGCCGTTGGTCGATTGCGAGAAATGGATGTCCATGCTGGCCATGTGGACGCGCCCGTCGTTGTCGATTACGAAGGTCGCCTCGTCCTGGCTTCTCGTCTTGGCGATTTCGTCCAGTTTTCGAATAATTGGGACGAGCTGCGGCACGATTTCCTCCAAATAGGCGATTGGCCACGTTTCAAGCGCCTCGGCCAAAATG
Organism: Dubosiella muris; assembly: GCF_004793885.1. GTDB lineage: Bacteria > Bacillota_I > Bacilli_A > Erysipelotrichales > Erysipelotrichaceae > Dubosiella > Dubosiella muris. The sequence goes on along the minus strand of NZ_SRYG01000044.1, from coordinate 2,166 downwards.
GTGTGGTTCGTGTAGGCGGTCGTCTTTTCGACTTCGGCCACGGCTTCCTCGAAGTCGAGCCCTTCCGCCGTCAGCAGGCGGATGAGTTCCGGAATCACCATCGAAGGATGGGTGTCGTTGATTTGGATCACGACATATTTGTGCAAGTCGCGCAAGTCGATGTTTTTCGCTTTCAAATCCGCGATGATCATTTGCGCCGCACTCGACACGAGGAAGTACTGCTGGTAAATGCGCAGCTTTCTTCCGTCGTCGTCGCTGTCGTCCGGATACAAAAACAGCGTCAGGTTTTTCTCAATGTCTTTTTTATCGAAGCCGATTCCGGATTCCACGATCGTTTCGTCCACCGTGTCCAAATCGAACAGCTTTAGCGTGTTCACTTTGCCGTTGTAGCCCGACACTTCGATTTCGTACAGGCGGCTTGGCAGCGTCACGTTTTTAAACGGCACCTCGAACGTCACGTCGGTTTTGTTCAGCCAGCTGTTGTCCGACAGCCAAGGATTCGGATATTCCTTTTGCTCGTTGTGTTCGAATTTTTGCAAAAACAAGCCAAGGTGGTAGTTGAGTCCGACCCCATCTGCCGGCAGGTCCAGCGTCGTAATCGAGTCCATGAAGCAGGCGGCCAGCCGGCCCAGCCCGCCGTTACCTAGCGATGGCTCCAGTTCGACTTCTTCGATGGCGCTTAGCGATTTTCCGTTCTTTTCCAGAATTTCTTTGACGTCATGGTAAATTTTCAAATTGATCAAATTGTTCGACAGTAACTTTCCAATCAAAAATTCCGCAGAAATATAATAGAGTTTTTTCTTTCCCTCTACGCGCGGCGCTTTGTCGAGCTGTTTTTTCACGTAGTTCAACAGCATCACATAACACTCTTTGTCATCGAGTTCAGCAATCGCCCGATCAAACATGGCCAGGGAATATTCCTCGAGAATATCTTCTAGTTTCATAAAAAACCTCCAATTTGAACCTATGATAACCTTTTCACAAGGCATTTACCAACGCATTTGCCCGATTCGCCTCCCATTTTCGTTATGAAATTGTGGGAAACTATGTTATACTTTTAACCATCTATAATAAAAGGGAGATCACTATGCACTTGACAATACCAAAAGATTACGATCCCGTCCTGTCCGTTCGCGACACGCAGGAGGCGATCAAATACATCCGCGACACGTTTCAAAAGGAGCTTGGAAAAGAGCTGAATCTTTCCCGTATCTCGGCTCCGCTGTTTGTCGAAAAGAGCTCGGGTCTGAACGACGACTTGAACGGAAGCGAAAAAGCGGTCAGCTTTACAATGAAGGAAATGGGCGACGAAACGATCGAGGTCGTCCACTCGCTGGCGAAGTGGAAGCGAATGGCACTGAAAAAATACGGCTTCGCGATGCACGAAGGCTTGTATACGAACATGAACGCGATCCGCAAGGACGAGGAGCTGGACAACTTGCACTCGGCTTACGTCGACCAGTGGGACTGGGAAAAAGTCATTGACGAAAGCGAGCGCAATGTCGAAACCTTGAAAGCGCATGTGGAAACGATCTTTAAGGTCATCAAGCATATGGAACACGAAGTATGGTACAAATATCCCCAAGCCGTCAACCACCTGCCGGACAAGATCCACTTTGTCACCAGCCAGCAGCTGCTTGACATTTATCCCAACCTCGATCCGCGCGAGCGCGAAAACGCCATCACGAAAGAGCTGGGCTGCGTGTTTGTCATGAAAATCGGCGGACGGCTAAGCGACGGTCAAAAGCACGATGGAAGAGCGCCGGACTACGACGACTGGCAGCTTAACGGCGACATCTTGTTTTGGTACGAGCCGCTTCAGCAGGCTCTGGAAATTTCGAGCATGGGTGTGCGCGTCGACGAGAAAGCACTGCACGAGCAGCTGGAAATCGAAGACTGTCTGGAGCGCGAAGAGCTTCCGTTCCACGCGGCGATTTTGAACAAGGAGCTACCGTACACGATTGGCGGAGGCATTGGCCAGTCCAGACTGTGCATGCTGCTGCTGAAAAAAGCGCACATCGGCGAGGTGCAGGCAAGCTTGTGGCCGCAGGAAATGATCGACCTTTGCGAGGAAAACGACATTCGGCTGCTTTAAAAAAATCGAGGCGTTCCTCAATGTCATTTAGTTAAGAAATGGCTTAACCATCTGGAGATTAATTTCCAGAT
>NZ_SRYG01000043.1 GCF_004793885.1 Dubosiella muris | reverse complement strand
AGCTACGTAGAGCATCGTCGTACCCATACCACCTGTGGATGGGAGTTGAGCACCCGTTGTATTCACTACAGTAGTTTCTTCTGTTAAATCAGCTTCAATAATATTTCCCGCATTATCTTTTCCCACTGTAATCGTGATAGGTTGATCTGCAGTCAATGTATTATAGCCTGCTGGAGTTGTTTTCTCATGAAGTAAATAACTACCAGCTTTTAAGCCAACAAATTGAACTTGGGCTTTTCCCTCTGTAACTTCGGTAATATATTCAGTTGCCTCTTCAATATTATCGACCCAATTAACAGTTTTACCATCTTCACTTAATTGATAATATTTACCTTTGTTTTCATCATTGTCATTGTTATTGATCAATACAAATCCAGCACCTGCTAATGGTTTTCCACTGTTGGCATCATCAATTTTCTTATTTACTACAATCTTAGCTGTATAAACTTTTACCACTTTATCTGGCGTTTTGTTTGGCTGTTGATTTGGATCGTTTGTGTACTCAAGACTTGCTTTATTTGTTTCTACATCCGCTACTGCTTTTTCATTAACTGTTGCGTTATATTTAATCGTTAGAGTTTGTAATTTATATTGTTGCAAAGACTTCATATCAAAAGTTAATTTAAAGCCATTACCTACTTTTTGAGAACTATATCCCGTGATGATCTTGGTTCCTCCAACAAATACTTCGATACTGTCAAAATTAAAAGTCAATCCATCTGACATAGAGTCGCTAACATTATATGTATAGTTTTCAAAGCCATCTGTTACAGGAATATTTGCTGTAATAACGTAGTTAACCGTATCACCGATTGCAACATTTTCTGTTTGCCCCTCATCTAAATTTTTTTCAAATGGGACATCGTTTTTATCTTGAATATCTGCAGATGGATCAGTTGTTGTTAAATTGCAAAGAGATCCCGTTGTACTACTTACAAAATAATAACCTAATGGAAGGTTTTCAGCTTTGACTGTTCCATTTGTTTGTGCTATCAATTGAGTTCCAGTTTTTCCTGTTAACTTTGTTTTCAAGAATGCAGAAAATTTAGAAGGATTGAACGTCTTATCATCAATAGTAATTTTAAATTCTTTGGAATTTGTAGTCGCTGTAAGTACTAACCCTGAATTTTCTTTTGCGCTATATTCTTGGACATCGTTATACCAAGCATCGTCACTACTAATCGTATAAGCATAAGATGATTTATCGCTGGTATAGGTTGTAGAAAAAAATTTATATGCAGTATACGTTTGTCCTTCTCTAGGATTTTCAATTGTAATTGATCCATTAGAAGGAGTATCGCCATCCGCCGCTTTCACATTCGCCGCCGTCAATCCGACAACCATCATGAACGCCGCAAAGATAGATAAAAGTTTCTTTAAAGATTTCATAATTTATGTTTTCCTTTCTTATCTTTAAATCTTTTTGTTCCATGTCAGCTAGGAAAAAAGATCTTTTTCCTTCCTTCACTTTCTTCCCATACAAACCGTTAAAGAATCGTATATATCACGAATACAACCCCTCTAAAGAGGTCTAGGATCAGAGGCTCCCCTTACTTGTTACTTTCCTCCTTTCCCAGTCTTGTTTCTTTTCGACCTCTTTTTGTATCCGTACATTAAGCTGGATGCAGCTATGATTGCTCCTCCGCTGAATGTAAATAATTGAGTACCGGCTCCTCCGGTGTTTGGTAGGGATTGGCCTGCTGTATTTCCAACAACAATATCAACACCTTGCTGATTAACCGTTATTTTAAAGTTATCGTCATTTATTTCTTGACCGTTACTTCCGACTACTTTGTAGCCTACATTTTCCACAAATATAACTTTAAAAACCAAAGGCTCTGTCATCGTGATGTATCCTGCTGGAGGCGTCGTTTCGACAAGCTGATATAATTGCCCAATTTCTATTTTTAATTCAGCAACTCCTCCCGTTGAATTTTTAATTTCTGTTGGTCGACCATTCTCATCTGTCTTAAAAGTTAAATAGTCTTCAAAAGTGGATGCATTGGTACTATTAGCTTTCTTTAAAGCAAATTTAGCATTTGCTAATCCAGTTGGATTCCCTGCATCCATCTGGTCTTTTACTGTTTTCAGTAAAGAAAAGTTGATTGTGTCTTTTTTGTAATGGTTTTCAATCAGGATGCCAGAAATATTGCCTTTGATTTCATATCCTGCATTAAGCATTACTTTATTCCACTTACTGCCTCCCTTATCAGAAAATTTTATTTTTTCTGTTCCACCGGTCCAATTCATACTTGCAATATTGGTTCCCGTAGAATCTTGAACATCAAATGTTACATTATTTTTCCATTGTTCTTCAGGAATACTATAAAATTGGATTTGATTTTTTTGAGTAATGTTTACACCATGATCCTTAGCCTCAATTATTTTCTGGCTAATCACATTCTGTACCGATTTCCCTAATTCAGATTTTGATACAACAATGACATAATCTTTACCAGATTGAACAAGTATAGCTAATTTTCCTTCAGATAAATCCCATTCCTTATTAGCATTCGGAGTATCCCATTTAAACCCAGTTAAATTAATTTCTGGATCTTTCAAAGTAACATCAGGTACTTTGATTTGCCCATCAATATTATTAATAGAAATTGGCTCTCCATTTATACGCACTTCAGCAAGCGTATACCCTTTTGCTTCTAATCCAGACTCGGAAACACTATAAGTTCCACCCTCTAAGGGGGCTGTTCTCCAAATCCAATTTCCAGTTATACCCTCAGTAGTTGAATTAATTTTATTCGCTTCGTTTAATATAAAGGTTTGATCTGCTACCTCTACCTTAAAATCAGGTAAAACTGATTCTGGATTCTCCAACCCATAAAACTGCTTCTCGACTTGAATATGAGAGGTTGGAGTTAATGTTTCTCCTTTTACATTTGACGTATTAGCAAATACCACACTCAAACTATCAAGGGAAAAGATATGTGAATCAATGTAGCCTTCCCTGTCTTCCTCTTGAATGGTTTGATCGACTTCTTCTGGTACTTTCTCTCCATCTTCCAACTCTTTGATGTGGGTGATTTCGGTTGTTTTGGTGTCGAGCCAGAAGTTTTGCTCACTGTCTTTGAATGTCAAAATAATTTGGATTGGTTTCTCCGGTTCGATTTCTTTTCCGTTCTTCTCGTTCATAAAATAAATATCCCAAGCAAATTCGTTTTCACTTTCCACTTTATTAATTAAAGATTTAGCCTCCTGAAACTCTTCGGATTGTGGATCCAGTTTTTTAACTTGTAGGATTACATGTTTATTTTTGAATGTGTCCTTGTCGGTCAAAACGCGAATGAAAGTGTCTTCATCTTCCCAAGTGTACTCGATCTTTTCTTCGCTTTCGGTTCCAGCCAATGGCGCATCAAACTCCTCGATCGTAATGACGTCGTTTAAGAAGCCCTGGATTTTATCTCCCTTGATGACGATTTCCTTGACTTCGCCCTCCACATCGCCTGCGATGGCTTTCACTTCTTTTTGATCTCTATTTATTGTTGTGACAATTCCTGTTTCTAATTCATCTTTTTCATTCTGGAAGAAAACAACATTGCCTTCTTCGACCTTTTCCCAATCTCTGGATTGGTCTTTTGCCGTCTTGGTGTTCCACTTGTCCACGTCTTTGTCATAGCCCATTTGGACGTTGGCGTATTTCAAAACGTAGCCAGTAAAGTAGTTGTTCCAGTCACCATACTGGTCTTCATAGAGATGACCGTACCTTGTGTAGTAGTGCTCTTTTTCTTCTTCGTCGATTTCGAAGTTGTTTTTGTTTTCCTTAGTTCCCAGCTCGTTTTTGGCGACGGTCAGGATCCTTGTTTTGGCGTCCTCTTCGCTTGCTAGTTCTTTATACGCTTCATCCCAATCGGCTGGATCTTCCACGTCTTCTTTGTTGGACTCACAAATTCTTGTGTGCTCATGCTCTTCCTTGCCGCATTGAAGCTCTTCGCTCTTGTAGCACTCGTCTGTATGCGTGTGACCCTCGCTTGCTTTTGCCTCTTCTTGCTGGCAAATCAAATGATCGGAACGAATCCATTCATAACATTCGTCGCTATGAAGGTGTTCGTCGTTTTCTTCCAATTCACAAAGAAGGTTTTCTGTTTTTACGAGCTCGTAGCACGTTTCATCGTGCACATGACCTTCGTTTGGTTCTCCCTCTTCTTTTCCACAAAGCGGGGTTTGCGACCGATAGCAAGCTTCGGTGTGAACATGCGCTTCCTTGCCGCAATACGTTTCCTTGCTCATCGTCACGGCTGGCAATATCAGGGCGTAGGTCGTGCAAAAGACGACGATACCGCTTAGAATCGACACGACCCGTTTCCAGGATCTTTTTTTCTTATTTTCCTTCATAACCGTTTCCTTTCTAGATTCCTCCCATTTCGTTCAACGGCCAAACTTTCATGTTCAGCTTTCCTACAATCATTTCCTCGGCGACAGGTCCGATGGCTCTCGTTCTGGAATCGAGCGATACGCTGCGATGGTCGCCCATGACGAACCAGCGCTTTTCGGGTACCTGATACGGATACTCGAGATCGGTTTCGCCCAGCGCCTTTTCTTTGACATAAGGCTCGTTGAGCTCTTCGCCATTGACGAACACGTTGCCGTCGTCGTCGATATACACCCAGTCGCCTGGCCCGGCGATGACGCGTTTGACAAGAATTTTATTGTTGTAGTAGAACGCCACCACGTCGCCCGTGTTAAAGCTGCTTCCTTTGGATGTGAGAACGATATCGCCCGCCTTTAAAGTGGGGGTCATGCTCGTTCCATAAATCCGGAGGACTGGCAGCCATAAAGTCGCGACCAGAATGGCGATTGCAGAAACGACGATGAGCACGCCCACCATACTGCGCAATGTTGAACGATAGTTTTTATGATGTCGAAGACGGTCACGTTCCTTCTCGAGCAATTCGAGCGGTGGAACCGTCCGTTCCTTGTTTTGATTCCCTTTTTGCTTCATATCTCATCCCTTGTTTAATTTGTTGTCAGCTCAAAATCCTCGGGACCGCTCCCTTCCACAAGCACGTGGAGAGGATGGCTTTTTCCCCATGCCGGATCTTCGTTCGCTTTCTTTTTCCATTGTTCGAAACAGGCGACGAATCCGTCGTGAAGCAGTCCTTCCGCTTTCTTTCGAACCCGAATCGCTTCTTCTTTCGTTTCAAACGAGCCTAAATAATATTTCACTTTCTGAAAATTGATTTGGGCGATCCACTTTCCTTTTTGTTTTCGCACGCCCGTGCATCCGCTCGAGTTGTCTTTCCGTACCGTTTTGGAACGCAGCACCTCGACACAAGTGTGGTCGATATAGTGCATGTACGATCCTGGCCCTTCCTTTTCAGTTTGCAAACAGCCGCAGCTTTGCGTATTTCCGCTTGTCAGCAAATTGGCAGCCACTTCCGTTTCGTTGCCACAATCGCACCGGCAAGTCCAGACGACGCTGCCATGATCGCGACGATCCGTTGGATGGATCGCTGTTAGTTTGCCAAAACGCTTTCCCTTTAAATCGACTTGCGCGCCCTTTCGCTCGCAGCCACAGCTTCGTGTCGGATTTTTTCCAGTCAAGTGATTCGTCGCCACCAAAATGACGTTGCCGCATTCGCATTGGCATTTCCACAAATAGCAAGATCCTTTCTTTTGATCGAGCCGGTTCAGCACGGTCAGCTTGCCGATCTTCTTTCCCTTCAAGTCTTTTGTGTTTTTATACTTTCTTGAACATCCGCAACTCTTCACGAGTTCACGCCGGATCTTGTACCCTTCCAGTAAAATGGTCTTTCCGCAATCGCACCGGCAAGCCCATAGCGTGTTTCCCCGCTTTTTCTCTTCCGTCTTTCGAATGACGGTTAGACTTCCAAAGCGATGGCCGGTCCAATCTTCTTTACGCATTGTCATCACCTCGCCCTTTCAAGCCAGTGATGGAATCTCTGTCGTTTTCGCAGAGTTCTATACTCTGTGAAACTCTTTCTCCATTTCCTTTAGGAAAAACGTTTTTTCCGCTTTTCCAAATGTTTGACTCGAATTTTGACGGCTTAAACTTTTTTAATGATTAATTGTGTTTTTTTGACAGAATTCGTTATTGGCACAAAAAAATAAATCATTCGCTTCATTTTTCCAGAAAACCATGGTTCCATTTTCTTTCCAAACCATTCGTTTTGTGATTTTTTTTTTGAAAAAGAGAGAAGAAAACAAGCGAGAAAGGAATGCAATCCTTTTTAAAGTTTGTAGATTTTGACTCGAATTTTGACGGCTTATAAATCGAAAAAGAGAAATAATACGGTAAAACAGTCAGTATATCTTGATAATTCACCAAAATTTCTTTCTATTTCTATAACATTTTGTGAGAATCGGGTTTATTTTATGGAAGTTTTTGTGCTAAAATATGTTCGCTTAGTATAGAACTCTGCGAAAAAAAACATTGTGTTGACGCGCAATGTTTTTTTCATGTTTGTCGTGAAGATAATGTATTAGACGTAGTTCTTTCAAGGTGTATTTTGAATTTGATTTTGCAGAATTGAATTGTTATAATCTGGAAGAAACGTTTCAAACCAATTCATCTATTTATTTTTTTATTCCATTTAGATGGTTTTTCAAATAATTTTATCCACCCAACGAAAGGAAACCAACTTTTCATGCCCAACAAAGATTTATGTGAAAAAGATCTTTTGCGTGTTCCGGCTGTATTCGCTTCCTTGGTGAATCTCCTCCTTTTTGACAACAAAAACGTTATTCAGCCCGAACAAATTCGCTATCTTGATTTCTCTGCGCACTTTTTTTCAATCGTCGCCTTCATCCGCTTTATCATGATGTAGGGGCAATCGTTCTTGGTTCGAAACACAACCTCCCTTTTCTTTTTTGTTTCGAAAACCAGACACATTCGGATTGGTTGATGCCGGTTCGGATCTTCTGCTATATGGCAGCCGTGTTTTTGTGGCAGATTCGCCAAATTCGCGCGACGCGCAAAAACAAGGATCCCGACTTTCCATTGGAGTGCCTCATCCCTTGCGTTATTTTTACCCTTCATTACGGTCCTTATGTTTGGAAACCAAAGTCTTTTCGACAGTTGTTTCGATACGACGCCTATCCATACTTGCAACCCTTCCTGAGTGATTATAAAATAAACATAGAAAATATCGCTTGTTGGGATCGTGGAAAGATCGCGTCGATCCATAGCGACTTTCGCTTTGTCGCGGATTACTGTAGACAAATGCGAGAAAGTGGCGGAAAGACATACGACCCGCCCACGGAGTGGTCGATGGAAAACGTAGAAGAAACGCTGATGACGCTGGCCGCCTTTTCGAAAGATGGCGACTTGAAGAAAGCGCTCTACCAATTTATTGAACAGTTTAAATTTTATGAACAGAAAGGAGTTGTTACGATGTCCAGTGTAATCGCCCATATTGAAGAACGCGGAAGAAGAGAAGGCATTTTGGAAGCAAAAAAACAGTTTATGGCGGAAAAGAAGATCTGGGATCTGGAAAAGAAATCCTGGAACCAGGAGAAGAAGTCCTGGAGCCAGGAAAAGAAAGATTTAACGCAGGAAAGCGGCGAAATGCTGTCCACCCTTGTCATTCTCGCCCAGAAAACAATGATCGAGCTTGGATGCAGCGCCCAAAACG
>NZ_SRYG01000042.1 GCF_004793885.1 Dubosiella muris | reverse complement strand
ATCATAAATTTTCCTTCCGTTCAATGGATTCCGTAACAAACTTCTTGTAAGAACCCCTTCCTGTTAAGTGGTCTTTTCTTTTTTCATTTTATTCTACGACAATCGTTCCGCCTTCCGGTCGGATCTTCAAAACGTGGCACGAACCTTCGCCAAACACCTTTTCCATTTTTTCCTTATAGGCTTGGACATCGTCGGTGTTCACAAACGCCTGGATCGTTCCCGCGAAGCCGCCGCCATGCACGCGGCTCACGCCCTTGCCTTCCAGCGCCTCCTCGCTGATCGCCAGCGCAAGCGACACCGCCTGGTTGGCCGGATCGCTGGCCGCGAACACGTTTTGCAAGTATTTAAAGCTCGAATTGCCCGAAGCGAGAATGCCTCGCTCGAAGCCTTCCTTGTCCTCTTTCTCCAGCGCCTGGACGATTTCACGAACCCGCTCGTTTTCGTGGAAGAAGTGTAGCGCGCGCAACACAGCCCGGTCGCCTGCCTGCTCGCGCACCGCCGGAATCTGCTCGTAAAACGCGTCCACGTCCACATCCCGTAGCACGTCTTTGCCAAAGAAATTGGCCACCGCTTTCATTTCGGCTGGCACCGCTGCGTATTCGTGCGTCAAATCCGCGTGGCTTCCTTTCGTGTCCACGATGCACAAGTTCAAGCCAAAATCGTCGAAATTCAAATCCACCGCCTGGACGACGGGCGCTTTCGGATCCATAAAGTCGATCGTAATCAAGCCGCCGACCGCGCACGCGCACTGATCCATCAAGCCGCATGGCTTGCCAAAATACTTGTTTTCCGCGTACTGGGCGATTTTCGCGATTTCAACCATCGGTACCTTTCCCTCGTTGTACAAGTACGAAAGAATCGTTCCTACCAATACCTCGAACGAAGCGGAGGACGAAAGACCCGCGCCGACAATGACTTCGCTTGTCATGTACGCTTCAAATCCGCCAACGTTCCAGTTCGCGTTTTTAAACCCTTGCACGACGCCCCTAATCAAAGAAGCCGAGCTTTCCTCCACCGTTTCCAGTTCCGTTTGATTCACGTCGACCGGCGCGATATCAAAATCATCCGAAACGACTTTGATCACGTTCTGTTCCGTCTTCGCCACGATGCCGATCGTATCCAAATTGATCGAAGCGGCCAGCACCCGTCCGTGCTGGTGGTCCGTATGGTTGCCTGCCACCTCGCTGCGGCCGGCCGCCGAAAAAATCTGAACCGGCTGATCGCCATACAGCCGCTCAAACGTTTTCAAGGCGTTCACATAGCGGTTTCGCTCGGCATCCAGCCGGCTTGCGTCGCCATACAGCGTCATGAGCCGGTCGTCGTACTGGTTGTTCTCAAATGCGTCGATTAAGTTTTTTACTGTTTTCATCGTTTTCTCACTGTGAATGACGTCCACTCGTCATACTTCTCTCCTTTTCTTAAAATGGTCAGGGATTGTGGATCCTGGTTGATATCGTTGGGACGATATTGGGTTTCAATGCAAATCGCGCTCTGCGCTTTCATCGGCACGCCATGCTTGCCAGGGCGGCCGTCCAAATAATTCGCGGTATAAATTTGCGCTTGCGGATAGCTTGTGTTGACGACAAGCTCCAGTCCGCTTTTCGAACTCGCCAGCACCACGGGATCGGTTTTCGTCCGGAACACATACGGATGGTCGATCCCTTTTCCTAGGCGAATGGCCTCGTCATCGGAATCGAGCGCCTGCTTGATGGGCTTCTCCTGACGAAAATCCATCGCGTCGCTCATCGCGAACGTGTCGGCGACAACGAGTCCATCCGCGTCCACCGGAATAAACCGGTCGGCCTCGATTTTCAATGTGTGCTCCTTGATCGAAGGCGATCCATCCAAATTGAAATAGCTGTGATTGCTCAAATTCACGATCGTATCCGCGTCGCTTTGCGCCTCGTAACGAATCGAAAGCGTGTCACCTTCCAAGGTGTACGTGATGGCCACTTCGAGCGTGGCCGGATAGCCCTGGTCGCCATCGGGTGATACGAGGGTGAACCGCACGCACTGGTCGTTGACGATTTCCCAGTCAAAGATTCGATGCGAAAATCCGCTCGTGCCGCCATGCAGCGAATTGGGACCATTGTTCACGGGAAGGGTGTACTCGCTTCCGTTCAGCGTGAATCGTCCGCGTTCGATCCGGTTGGCTACCCGGCCCAGACACGCGCCCAAATAGCCGTCTTGCGTCTGGTATTCCTCCATTGTTTCATAGCCAAGCACGAGATCCTCCAACATGCCGTGGCGGTCGATCACAAGCCATGAAAGCAGCGTCGCCCCGTAGTTGGTCACGTAAATTTGATTCGTGTCGTTTTTCAACAGGAAAAAAACGATTCCGTCTTTCCTTGTATCCTGATATTCCATAGCGTTCTCTCTTTCCTTATGAATATAGTACCATTAATTTTCCTGCACGAACTCGATAAATTGCAGCATGCCCGCCTGTCCGTCCGCATCCATTTTAAAGACGCCCGCGTTTTCAAGCACTTGCACGAATTTATGCCCCACTTCCTGACGAAGCGCCTCATGCACGTCGTCTTTCCATGGTTTGGTGAGCAGCTCGCGCACCCATGGCTTGTGGTGTTCGATTCCTCGCGCGTTTTCCAGCGTCGTTTCCTTGCGTAGTACGCGTTCGATTTCCGCAAGCTCGTCTTTGAGGCGCCCGGGCAAAATCGCCAATCCCATCACTTCGATCAATCCAATGTTTTCCTTTTTGATATGGTGGTGTTCCGGGTGCGGATGGAAAATGCCATCCGGGTATTGGGCGCTTGTGCGGTTGTTGCGCAGCACCAAATCGACTTCATAGCGGCCGTTTCGAAAACGGACGATGGGCGTGATGGCGTTGTGCCGCTCCGAACCGGTATATGGAACGATGTCGCGCGACAAGTCTTCGTATCGCTTCCACGCTTCCAGCACGTGGACCGAAGCGTTCACGAGCTTGTCCGGATCCGTGTCATGCAGGCGGATCGTCGACAGCGGCCAGACGAGCAGCTCGCCCTGGCAGCCGTCAATCGTGACGTTCGCGAAGCTTTTGGCGTCCTCGATCGGGAAATGCGCCCGGCCACCCTGGTAGTGGTCGTGGGAAAGAATCGAGCCGCCCACGATTGGAATGTCGGTGTTGCTTCCGGCCATGTAATGCGGAAACCGGCGCACGAACGCGAAAAGGTTTTCAAACGTTTCCCGGTCGATTTTCATAGGCACGTGTTGCTCGTTGAACACGATACAATGCTCGTTGTAGTACACGTAGGGCGAATACTGCAAATCGTAGCGGCCGTTTTTCAAATCGAGCGGAATGACGCGGTGATTTTGCCGGGCCGGATGACTGGCGTTGCCAGCGAACCCGACATTTTCCTTGCACAACAAGCATTTGGGATAGTTGGTCGACGCCACTTGCTTCGCTTTCGCGATTTCTTTCGGGTCTTTTTCCGGTTTCGATAAATTGATGGTGATGCGCATCGGCGCGTAGCGGCTTGGCGTCGTGAACTCGATGTTTTTTTGGATCCGGTCCATGCGGATGTAATTCGTGTTCACCGACAGCGCGTAATACCAGTCGGTCGCCTTTTGCGCGTCTTCCTGCTCGTACGCTTCGAATGTGCGAACGACTTCGTGCGGACGCGGCGTCAAAATGTCCATGATGCGCGTGTCGAACAAATCCTTCTCTGTCGTCGTGTTTTCTATTTTTCCTTGTTCGATGGCTTTCGCCAGCATCGTTTCCAAAACGGGAACGAGCGCGACGCACTCCCCGTTTCCTTTCTCGTATTCAAATTCGGTCAAGCCGAACAAGTCGAGAAGCCGGTTGGCGACATAGGCAATGTCGTCTTCGTGAATCAATTCGTTTTGCAGCCCATACTGGATGAGCTGGTTTATGGCCGTATTCATGCAAGCGCCTCCTTTTTTCTCTTTCATTATAGCCCCAGGGAAAAATAACGCAATATATTTTAGTAAATTATTTGATATTTTTTACTAAAAAGATTGACTTCGTTTTTCTTCCGCCGTACGATAGGGATGAAAGAGAGGAACAAACTATGGCGATTTTAGTCGTTGGCGGAGCCGGCTACATTGGCTCCCATACTGTGTACGCCCTTGTCGAACGTGGCGAGGACGTCGTGATCGTGGACAACCTGCAAACTGGATTTCCACAGCTCATTCATCCAAACGCCCGTTTTTACGAAGGCGACTTGCGGGACAAGGCGTTTTTGGAAAGCGTCTTCGAAAAGGAGCCGATCGAGGGTGTGATTCATTTCGCGGCCAACTCGCTTGTTGGCGTCAGCATGAAAGAGCCGCTCGAATATTTTGACAACAACGTGTACGGCACGCTCGTGCTGCTGGAAACGATGAAAAAATTCAACGTCAAGCATATCGTGTTTTCTTCGACGGCGGCGACGTATGGCGAACCGAAGCGGATCCCGATCGAGGAATCGGACGCGACCGAACCGACCAATCCATATGGCGAAACCAAACTGACGATGGAAAAGATGATGAAATGGTGCGATCAGGCATATGGGATGAAGTATGTGGCGCTGCGCTACTTTAACGCGTGCGGGGCGCATCCGAATGGAAAGATCGGCGAGCTGCACGATCCGGAAACGCATCTCATTCCGTTGATTTTGCAAGTGCCGCTCAACAAGCGGCCACACATTTGCGTGTTTGGAAACGACTACCCGACCAAGGACGGAACGTGCATTCGCGACTACATTCACGTGTGCGATTTGGCGGACGCGCACATCCGGGCGCTCGAATATTTGAAGGCGCATAACCAAAGCGAAACGATCAATTTAGGCAATGGCGAAGGATACTCGGTGCTGGAAATCATTGAGGCAGCAAAAAAAGCGACCGGACAGCCGATTGAGGTCAAAATAGAGCCTAGACGGCCGGGCGATCCGGCTAAACTGGTCGCCAATACCCAAAAAGTAAGAGACGTGCTTGGCTGGACGCCGCGTTACACGGACGTGGAGGAAATCATTCGAACGGCCTGGAATTTCTATACCCGCCAAGTTTGATGCGTCTTTTGGTTTCGAATGTTTTCCTCTATAATAAAGACATGGCTACTTTAAAAGATGTGGCGGCCCTCGCCCACGTTTCCGCCTCGACGATTTCGCGGTTTCTCAACCAGGATCCCACTTTGTCGATTCCCGAGGAAACGAAGCGGTGCATTTTGGAGGCCGTCCGAAAAACCGGATACGAAAAACGACAAAAAAAAGAAAAGCAGACGCTGAAAATCGGCTTGCTGCACTGGTACACGCTCGACCAGGAAATGAGCGACCCGTATTATTTGCAAGTGCGCGGCGGCGTGGAAAGCTATCTGGCTTCCAACAAGGTGGAAATCGTCCGCATTTTTAAAAACGACTTGCATCGTTGGGCACGGCTTGAAGGAATCGACGGGCTGATTTGTCTTGGAAAATTTTCGAAACGGGAAATGGAAACGTTGACTAGCACGTATATCCATGTCGTCTTTCTCGATATGGAAACGGCGCCGATTCAATACAACACGATTTCCCTCGATTTCAAAACCGCGATGAAAGATGTCGTCGCGTATTTGCATGGCTTGGGGCATGAGCGCATCGGCTTTTTGGGAGGATACGAGATTTTGGAAGACCAGAGCGTGTATCCCGACCCGCGGGTCGGCTCGTTTTTAAGCGAGGCGAAGTCCCGGAACATCACGTACAATCCGTATTTCCTGATCGACCGCTACACGATGGAGTCGGGATACGCCATGATGCGGCAGCTTTTGGAGCAGGAAAACACGCCGAGCGCGGTCGTGGCTTGCTCGGATCCGATCGCGATTGGCGCGATGCGGGCTATCAAGGAAAAAGGATACCGGATACCGGAAGATATCTCGATTGTCAGCTTTGACGATATCGAGGATGCGAAGTATTGCGATCCACCGCTGACGACGGTGCACGCGCCTGCTTTGGAGCTTGGAAAATATGGCGCGATGCTGCTGTTGAACCTCATCGAGAAACGGGTCGACTTGCCGTTTCAAATGCTGCTTCCATGCACTTTGGTCGTTCGGGAATCGGCCGCGTAAATCAACAGGATCCCGGCTTCGGGATCTTGTTTTCTTCAAGAAAATAGAAAGGATTGAAACGATGCCTATCGTATTTCATGAAACGTCCAACACGTTTCACCTCCAAAACAAAACATTGAGCTATGTGCTGAAAGTGCTGCCGCATGGCGGTATCGGCCTTTTATATTGCGGCAAGGCGATTCGCGACCGCGCGCAGTTCGACCATTTGTTTGAAACGGCGTACCGCGGGATGGCGGTTTGCGTGTTCGAGGGTGACAAAACGTATTGTCTGGACCATATCAAGCAGGAATTTCCGGTTCCGCTTGCGGGGGACATGCGGGTCGCGTCGATTGATTTGAAGCAAAACAACGGCAGCCGGGTCGTCGATTTTCGCTATGCGGGGCATGAGATTTTTCCCGGCAAGCCAAAACTGGACGGCTTGCCGGCCACGTATGTCGAAGACGACGCCGAGGCGACGACGCTTTGGATCCACTTGCACGACGAGCGGCTAGGCGTCACGGCGACGTTGCAGTATACCTTGTATGCTGACCGTCCGGTGCTGACTCGAAGCGTGCGCATTCGCAACGAGGGCGACGAAGTCGTTTTGGACGGGTTGTCTTCGCTCAATTTGGATTTGCCGGACGCCGACTACGATTTGATCGAACTGACGGGCGCCTGGGCGCGGGAGCGTTCCATCCATGTGGAGCGTTTGCGGCCCGGCTTGCAGTCGATTTACTCCTTGCGCGGACACTCTTCAAGCGGATTCAATCCGTTTCTTGGGTTAAAGCGGCCGGAAACGACTGAAGCGCAAGGCGAGGCGTGGGGTTTCTCGCTCGTGTATTCGGGGAACTTTCTCGCCCAGGTCGACGTGGACGCCTACCATACGGCGCGGGTCAATATCGGGATGCATCCATTCACGTTTTCGTGGCCGCTGCGAAAAAACGAGAGCTTTCAAAGCCCGGAGGCGGTCATGGTGTATTCCGACCAGGGAACCAATGGCATGAGCCAGGCGTTTCATTCGCTGTTTCGCGACCGGCTGGCGCGTGGCGTGTGGCGCGACAAGCCAAGACCGATTTTGTTGAACAACTGGGAAGGCACATACTTTGATTTTCGCGAACGGGATCTTGTCGAGATGGCGCGCGAAGCCAAAGATTTGGGTGTGGAGCTGTTCGTGCTCGACGATGGCTGGTTTGAAGGAAGAAACACCGACTGGACGTCTTTGGGCGACTGGCGGCCCGACAGGAACAAGCTGCCGAACGGTATCGCGGGCTTGTCGAACACAATCCACGATTTGGGTTTGAAGTTTGGTTTGTGGTTCGAACCGGAAATGGTGAACAAGCGCTCCAGACTGTACGAGGCGCATCCGGACTGGGTACTGCAAACGCCCAATCGCCACGTATCGCATGGACGCAACCAGTTCGTGCTTGACTTTTCCAACCCGGACGTCGTCGATTTCGTATTTGAAATGATGAAGGACATTCTCGATCACGCGAACATCGACTATATCAAGTGGGATATGAACCGGTCCATGTCGGAGGTGTATTCGACCGCCCATGGCGCTTTGGAGCAAGGCACGATTTACCATCGGTATATTTTGGGCGTTTACGCGTTGTATGAAAGGCTGATCGAGCGCTATCCGAACATCTTGTTCGAGTCGTGCGCCTCGGGTGGCGCCCGCTTTGATCCGGGCATGCTGTATTACGCCCCGCAGGCATGGACGAGCGACGACACGGACGCCATCGAACGGCTGAAGATCCAGTACGGCACGAGCATGCTGTATCCAATCAGCTCGATGGGCTCGCACGTGTCGGCGATTCCGAACCACCAGCTCAACCGCAGCACGCCGTTGTCGACGCGGGCCAACGTCGCGTACTTTGGTACGTTTGGCTACGAGCTCGATCCAAGAAAAATGGACGAGGCGGAAAAAGCGCAAATCCGAAAACAAATCGGGTTTATGAAACAGTACCGATCCCTTATTCAGTTTGGCACGTTTTACCGGCTGTTGTCGCCGTTTGACGGCAACGAGACGGCGTGGATGGTCGTGTCCAACGATCAAAAGACGGCAATCGTCGGCTATTACCGGACGTTGCAGGAAGTCAACGAGCGTTACCGGCGCGTCCGACTGCAAGGACTTGACCCGAACACGCTGTATCAAATCGAGGGCTACGACTACGACGCGTATGGCGACGAGCTCATGTACGCGGGTTTGATTACGACGGACGCCTCTGCGGGCGAGCATAACTTGAAAGCGGGCGAAGGTGACTACTTGTCGCGGTTGTATATTTTACATCAAAAATAATAAAAAAACCGGAGCAAACTCTTCAGCTCCGGTTTTTCGCGTGATCGTTCTATCGGGTTTGTTTTGGGGACAACGCTTCGAGTTCTGCCACGGAGCACTCGAACACGTTGGCAATCGTGGCTTTGTCGATGCCGGCTGCCAGCAGCTTTTTCA
>NZ_SRYG01000041.1 GCF_004793885.1 Dubosiella muris | reverse complement strand
TACACTTTAAAATGTATCCTCTAAGACTGCCATTTCTTAACTAAATGACATTGGGGAAACCCGTTTTTTTTATGAAATGAACGTTTCGTCAAAAAAGAGGAACCGTCCAAAATACAAAATGAGAATAGAAGACACCAGCGTTCGTGTCGGCAAGGTAAAAACCGGAAGAGGCTTGCCAAGACGGCCGCGAAGCGCGCGCCAGCCGCAAAACAAGGCGTATCCGATCGCGACGCCCAGCGTGTTCATGATCAAATCGTCGACATCGGTAATGCGATCGTTGAATAATTGCGACAATTCGATAAAAAGCGAAAACAGCGTTCCAGCCGGGACGACGAGGATCCAGCGATCCATTTTTCGCCAGAGCCAGGGAACGAGAAATCCAAACGGAACGAAGAGCGCGACATTCAGCAAATATCCAACGGCGCTGATCCCGGTTGAAAAAGGATGCCAGTTGATGGAATTCGTCTCCCAGACAAACGCAGGATTGAGCAAATCGTACAGCGTGCCGGCCTGCGTAAAGTGGAACACCGCGATCACATACACGGCGAACGTCACGAGCAAATAGTACGTTGGGTTCGTGATGGGAAGATTGCGTCGGCGCTGGAAGGCGAGCCATGCCAGCCAGGGCGCCATCGAAGCCGCAAACTCGTACGCAACCCATAAATCGTTGTGCATACTTGATCCCCCTTATTTTTTTGATCATAGCACAGAAAACTGAAATTATTCTGAAAAAATTATTTCCGCGCGAAATCCCGGATCCACGATTCAATTTCCTCGAAATCCGGATCAATATAAATCGTCTTGTAGCTTTTCATCGTCACGAAACCGATTTTGGATCCCGGTACCTTTTTGAGCTGTGAGATGGTTGTGTAGTCGACCGGCACGCTGCTGGACTGGCGGCCCTTGGAAAAGTAGGTGGCCAGCTGGGCGCACATGCGGATCCGTCTTTCGTCCGGCTCGTCGCATTTGAGCAGCACGTGGGAGCCATGGTAGTCTTTGACATGGAACCACGTGTCGGTCTTTCGAGCCAGATGGTGCGTGATGTAGTTGTTTTGGATGTTGTTTTTGCCAACGAAAATATCCGCGCCATCGACATGCAAATGGAGAACATGCGGATTTTTCGCTTTTTTTCTTCGTCCGCCAGCGTTTTTTTGCGGAAGCAGGTAGCGGTTTTTCACAAGCTCTTCGCGAATCTCGAGCGCGTCCGCCGGCGCGCAGTGCTCCAGCTGCTGTTCCAGCTGCCCGAAGTACGCGATGTCTTCCTCGCACTGGCTGATTTGGGCTTCCAGAATGGCGATGGCCCGTTTCATCTTGTGGTATTTTTGATAGTACTTGTTGGCGTTTGTTTTCAAGTCGAAACGCATGTCGATCGGGATCCGAACGGTTTTTCCGGTTTCAAAATCCTCCAGCTCGACAACGCTCTTTTTCTCGATTTGGAACATGTACGCAAACAGCAAGTCGCCATATGTGCGGTACTTTTCCAAATCCAGCGCCTCCTCCAGGCTCTTTTGCAGCTTAGGCAGTTTTTTTTCATGCTTGATTTTTTCTTTCCGGACCGTGCGGAACACGTCGCCGCATTGCTCGCGAATGCGGGTCTTCGCTTCGCTTTGCTCGTACAAATGATCCAAACCATCCATGAGTGCGTACGCTTTGCCTTCTTTTTCCAAATGAAGGAGGGGCAGGGCGTGAAAATGTTTTTCATCGTATACGTAAAGGGTGTCGGAATGAAGCAAGGCGTCGATGATCGCCTCGAACCGCTCGCCCTGGTGCATGCGGTAGGCGATTTCGTGCGCCAGAAGCGGTGAAATTCCTTCGACTTGTTTTGTGAGCGGCAAATCGAGGTTGAGCGAGTCGCCGTTTATTTGGGTAGGATCGAACCGGTTTTCCTTCGGGGGCAGTCCATAGCGGGCGCCAGGGTGGATCAGCCGTTTCGAGTTTTCAAAAACAGGGATCCGTTTGAGGACGTCCATGATCGTCTGCTCCTCGCTGACCAGAATCAAGTTGGCGTATTTTCCCATGAGCTCGGCGTACAACGTCAGATTTTTCGTGTCGCCAAGCTCATTGTGGCCCTTGATGTCGATGCGGACGATGCGGTCGAAGTCGATTTGCGAGATGCGGGTAATGATGCCTTGCGACACGTATTTGCGTAAAAACATGACGAAATTCGACGGAGAGGGAACGGCGTTCACCGCGTGGTCGTGAATGTAGATCCGGTTTGTGTTGGAGTGGACGTTGATCACAAGACGCTGGTTGCCGTTTGCAAGCGTATGGATGTGGAAGAGGATTTCCTCGTCGCTTAGATTTTGAATTTTTCCGATCTTTCCGCCTTCAAGCACGTGGAGCTGATCGGTGATGGTGCGCAGCAGCAAGCCGTCTAAAGCCATAGTTTTGTGCTCCTTTCTTTGGTTCATTGTGCATTATAGCATGATTCGCGAAGCGGTGGACAGTTCTCGATTGTTGTGGCGCCACCCTAGGGGCTATGGTATAATTTTTTCGTGTTAAGATGAATGAAGGAGTGATTTATTATGTCTAGCCAAATCGTGGTGGGAACACAGTGGGGTGACGAAGGAAAAGGAAAAATCGTCGATGTTCTCGCGGAAAACGCAGATATGGTCGTCCGGTTTCAAGGGGGAGACAACGCCGGACATACCGTCATCGTGGATGGAAAGAAACACGTGCTGCACCTGCTGCCTAGCGGCGTGCTTCACGAAGATGGCGCCTGCATCATTGGTCCGGGTGTCGTGTGTAATCCATTCGTCCTCCTTGAAGAAATGGAACAGCTGGAAAAAAGCGGATTGAAGACGGATCACATCGTAATCTCGGATCGGGCGCATATTTTGATGCCGTATCATTGTTATCAGGATGTTCTGGAGGAAGAAGCCGCCGTCAATAAAATCGGAACGACGAAAAAGGGAATCGGGCCATGCTACGCCGACAAGCTCGCGCGCCATGGAATCCGTTATCATGAATTGAAAGATTTCGAGCATTTTAAAAAGAGACTGTCCTCGTGCCTGGACTTTAAAAATAAACTGTTCGTGAATGTCTATGGCGCCAAGCCGATGGACAAGGAGCAGATGATCCATGATTTTGAAAAAATCTACGACCGGATCATCCCGATGATTAAAGAAACGACTTCAATCGTCAACAAAGCCATCGACGAAGGAAAAAACGTCTTGTTCGAAGGCGCGCAAGCGTGCATGCTCGACATCAACTACGGAACGTATCCTTATGTTACTTCTTCATCGCCAACGAGCGCGGGTGTCACAACGGGCGCCGGTGTCGCCCCGTCGCGCATCGACACGGTGGTCGGCGTCGTGAAAGCGTACTCGACCCGGGTCGGCGAAGGGCCGTTCGTGACCGAGCTTGAAGACGAGCAAGGCAAGTGGATTCAGGAAAACGGGCATGAATACGGCGCCACGACAGGCCGTCCGCGCCGCTGCGGCTGGCTGGATCTTGTTGTGGTCAAGCACGCCAACATGCTCAACGGACTGACGGATATCGTCCTGACGAAAATCGACGTCCTGACCGGACTGGAAACGTTGAAAGTGTGCGTCGGGTATGAAATCGACGGCGAGGTGCTGGACTTTGTGCCGAGCGACCAGGCGGATGTCGCCCGCGCCAAACCGGTGTACAAGGAATTTGCCGGCTGGAGCGAGGATATTACCAAAGTCGAGAAAAAAGAGGATCTGCCGCAAGCGTGCATCGACTACATCGACTTCATCGAGTCGTTTGTCGGCGTACCGGTATCTATGATTTCCGTCGGACCGGATCGCGTCAACAACATTTACGTCAAGCCGATTCAATAACGTTTGAAAGAAAGCTGTGTGAAGGCACGGCTTTTTTTTGCGGGCTATGGTACACTGGCGTTAAGAAAACAAAAAGCGAGGTACGACCATGAAAAGAAAATGTGCGGAAGCGGCCTTCGGAATGATTCGCGAAGGAATGACGATTGGCCTGGGCGGCGGAGAAACGATCCGGTATTTGATTGAATTCATCCATATGAGCGATTTGCGGGTGCAAGTCGTCACGCCATCGACACAAACCGCGCTGCTCGCGGCGCGCCACGAAATCGAAGTCGTTCCGACATGGCTTTGCCCACGGGTGGATGTGGCGTTTGATGGCTGCAACGAAATCGACCCGGATTTGAATTGTTTGAAATCGCTGGGCGCGATTCACACTCAGGAAAAAATAATCGCCGCCATGGCGGACACGTTTGTGATTTTGGCCGATGAAACCAAACTGCGCCAGCAGCTCGTTTTCGACCATCCGCTCACCATCGAAGTCATGAAAGAGGCGTTCAGCTACGTGCTCGGTCAGCTGTTCGAAATGGGACTGCATGCCGCGGCGCGCCAGCCGCAGGAGAAGGACGGCTTTGTCATCACGGATCAAGGAAACATCGTGATCGACGTCGATTTCAGCAATGTGGCGGATCCAATCGAAACCAACCGGCAAATTCTTGGCTTGTGCGGCGTTGTGGACACATCGCTGTTTACCGGGGTTGTGGACAAGGCGATTGTGGCGACCAAAGACGGCGTTCAAGTGCTGGAAAAGCCGAATCGGGCAAAATAAAAAACGTCAATCGACGTTTTTTATTTGGAGCGCTGAACGAGCGCCTCGTACATGCAAATCGAGCCCGCGATGGCGACATTCAACGATTCAAAGGCGCTCATTTCGATTTTGATGCACGCGTCGCAAAGCGCGATGGTCGTTTGGGGCAGTCCCGTGCCTTCATTGCCAAGCACAAGAGCGAATTTTTGTGGAAACCGGATCTCGCTTAAAAAGATGGAATACGCCTGTAGCGCGGTGGCGTATACGGTATAGCCGCCGGACCTGGCTTCAAGGATCCACGGTTCGATGTCCGCTTTTTCAACGTGGACGTGGAAGAGGGCGCCTTGCGAGGACTGGATCGTTTTGGGATTGTACACGTCCGCGCATCCGGGCGACAGCACGACGGAGGGAAAGCCAAACGCGTAGGCGCTGCGCAGCAGCGTGCCCAGGTTGCCGGGGTCCTGCACGTCGTTTAAGACGAGAATCCGTTCCTTGTCGTGGATGTCGGGTTCTTTTTTCTCGCACACGCCAACCAGTCGCGCGTCCGAATTTTGCGCGGACAACTTGTTGAGAACGGCTTGCGAGCATAGGGTGTTTGGACAGCCGCACTCGAAGGGCTCGAGCGAGTAGACGTGTTTTAAAACCCGGGCCTGCATCGCTTCCTTGATTAGATGCTCGCCTTCGATCAAATACTCGCCGCTTTGGTCGCGGTATTTTTTTTGATGGAGTTTCGCAAGGTTTTTGATTGTTTGATTTGATGTTGATTGAATTGTTTCCATGTCTTGATTTTAGCATGAAACAAAAATCAAATCTTGCGATTCTATTTCAATTTTTGTATAATTTGCCTAATAAAGCGCTGATAAGACATAGTATTCACGAGTCCCTAAACAGAGAATGGTTTGCCGGCTGAGAAAAACCATATAGGAAGACGTGGAGAATTCACCTTGGAGCTAAGAGTTAATCCTCTTCCGTGTCATACGGTTATCATGACAAAGTAAGTGCGTTAGACGAATCAGGATGGTACCGCGGATTATATTCGTTCCTGAGACGTCTTTTTTTAATGGAAAGGAACAGCATGGAACAGATCAAAACTATTCAAAACGAAGCGTTTGAAAGCATCGCAAACGCGAATTCGCTCAGCGAGCTGAACGAGAAACGAATCAAGTATCTTGGAAAAAAAGGCGCAATCCAGGCGCTGATGAAAGAAATGAAGTCTCTTCCGAAAGAGGAAAAACCGGCGTTTGGCGCGGCTGTGAACGTCTTGAAACAAGAGGTGGGGCAGGCGATCGAAAACCGGAAAGCGGAACTTGAGCAAATCGAGATGGATAAAAAAATCGAAAGCGAAAAAATCGACATCACCTTGCCGGGCCGTTCGTTTCAGATGGGCAACAAGCATCCGCTGCGCATCGTACAGGAGGAGCTGGAAGACTTGTTTGTCGGCCTCGGCTATCAAATCATTGAAGGAAACGACATCGTCAACGACGAATATTGCTTTGAGAGGGCCAACATTCCAAAGGACCACCCGGCCCGCGCGATGCAGGATTCGCTTTATATCGACCCGGAATGGCTGCTGCGGACGCATACCACGGCCATCCAGATGGCGGTTTTGGAAGAAAGCGCGCCCTTGTTGCCAATCAAAGTGGTTTGTCCGGGAAAGGTGTATCGGCGCGACGACGACGACGCCACCCACTCGCACCAGTTCATGCAAATGGAAGGGCTTGTGATCGGCGAGCGCGTGACGCTTTCGGATTTGAAGGGAACGCTGGAGTTTATGGCGAAAAAACTGTTCGGGGAAGATAAGAAGATCCGGTTCCGACCAAGCTATTTTCCATTCACGGAACCGAGCGTGGAAGTCGATGTCACGTGTCACATTTGCGGCGGAAAGGGATGCCCGACATGCAAAGGAACGGGCTGGATCGAGATTTTAGGCGCGGGCGAAGTGCATCCAAACGTCTTGAAAATGGCTGGATACGATCCGAATGTGTGCAATGGATTCGCGTTTGGCGTTGGTATCGAGCGGGTGGCCATGCTCAAATACGGTATTGACGATATCCGGCATTTCTATACGAACGATCAGCGATTCAACGACCAGTTCAAACGATACGAATAAGGAGAAGAGGATATGAGAACATCAAGAAAATGGCTGAGCCAGTACGTGGACATCGACGATTTGACGATGCAGGAGCTGGCGGATAAAATCACGGCGGCCGGATTGGAAGTCGAAGGCTGCGAACCAATGTCTTCCGGTTCCAATTTAGTCATTGGCGAAGTGCTGACATGCCAGCCTCATCCCGATTCCGATCATTTGAATGTAACGACCGTCCATGTAGGGGATGAAACGCTTCAAATCGTGTGCGGCGCGCCCAATGTGGCCGCCGGACAAAAAGTCATCGTAGCCAAAGCGGGAGCCAGACTGCCTGGGGGCGAAATCAAAAAAGGAATGATTCGCAATGTCGAGTCCAATGGAATGATTTGCGCGTTGTTTGAGCTGGGTGTTGATCCGCATTTGCTTACGGAAGAACAAAAGGCAGGCATCGAAGTGCTGCCAGCGGACGCGCCAGTCGGCCATACCGATCCATTGGGATATTTAGGATACGACGACGAGATTTTCGAAATTGGACTGACGCCAAATCGAAGCGACTGCCAGGCCCAGTTCAATTTAGGCATGGAAGTCGGAGCGATTTTGGATCGCGAAGTCGTTTTGCCGAATTTTGAGAACGCGTCGGTTTGCGGCAAAGACACCGATTTGAAAATCGAATCGGAAACCGAGCAATGCCCGCTCTTTTTAGGGAAGGTGATTGGCTCGATCACAATCAAAGAATCGCCGCGCTGGATGAAAGAGCTGCTGCAAGCGGCGGGGATGCATTCCATAAACAACGTCGTGGACATTTCCAATATTGTGATGCTGGAAACCGGCCAGCCTATGCATTTTTACGATATTGACGCCATCCGCAACCAGGAAATCACGGTGAAAAACGGCTTTGACGAAGACTATGTCGCATTGGATGGGGAAACGTATCATTTGCTGCCGGAAGATATCGTGATCACCAACGAAGGAAAGCCGATTGGCATCGCGGGAATCATGGGTGGCGACGACTCGAAAATTTTGGATTCGACGCGGGGACTGATCATCGAATGCGCGTCGTTCGATCACGTTTCCATTCGAAACACGGCCCGGCGGCTGAATTTGTCAACGGAGTCTTCTTTGCGTTATCAGCGGGGAATCGAACCGATGGCGCCGAAAAAAGCGATGGATCGGGCCGTCCAGCTTTTGATTCAGTACGCGGACGCCAAAGAAATCGGTGAAACGGTACAATGCGGGGAACTTCGCGACCCGCAAACGGTTTTGTCTTGCACGGCGGAAGAAATCAACAACCGGCTTGGAACGGATTTCTCTTGTGAGGAAATCGTGTCCGTATTCGACCGGCTGCTGTTCGCGCCAATCGTGCAGGATGGCGTCATCACGGTGACGATTCCAAGCCATCGAACCGATATGGAAGGCATGGCGGATTTAAGCGAGGAAGTCATTCGGATTTTGGGATACGACCGGCTGCCTTCGACTTTGCCGTATATGCCGATGACAGAAGGAAAGCTCAACAAAAAGCAGTCTTTGATCCGCATGACTGAAAACCTGTTTTGCGACCAGGGGCTTCAGCAGTGCGTGACGTACACATTGATTAGTACTGCCAAAAAAGACGACGCCGTGCTGGCGTGTGGCGAGGCGATCGAACTGGCTTCGCCAATGTCGGAAGAGCGCCGCTGGGTTCGAACGAGCATTTTGCCGTCTTTGATTGGCGTGGCGGCATACAACGAGGCGCATGGCAACAAAAACACCGCGCTATTTGAAATTAGCGAATTGTCTTCCCGGGAAGGCACGCAAAATCATTTGGCGGTAGTGCTCGATGGCGTATTGGAGCAAACGAGATGGCTCCACGAAAGCGTGCCGGCGGATTTCTACACGCTGAAAGGTTTGATCGAGGCGTATTTGGAGAAGATCGGTGTGAACGCGAACACCATTTTGCTGAAGCCAAACACGAAAGACACGACGCATTTCCACCCGTATCGTTCGGCGGAACTGTACCTTGGTAAAAAAATGGTTGGTCTTTTAGGCGAGATCCATCCAGTGTACGCGAAGGCAAACGACGTCAAACGGCTTTGTATCGCGGAGCTGGATTTGGACGCGATTTTGCAGGTGAAAAAATCAAAAGTGAAATTTAGCGCGATTTCAAGATATCCTTCGGTTTCACGCGATCTGGCTTTTGTGGTGGAACGTTCGCTGCCTGCGAAAAAGATCATGGAAACGATCAAACGCCACGGAAGAGATCCGCAAACAAAAGAAACGATTTTGAAAAATGTCGAAGTGTTCGATATTTATGAAGGCGAGCATGTCGCTGAAAATGAAAAATCCGTCGCGATTTCCATTACGTTCCAATCCAGTCGTCAGACGCTGACGGACGCGCAAATGAATCAAGTATTCGATTCGATTTTGGAGGCGTTGGAAAAAGAATGTCATGCCGTATTGAGAAAGTAGAGAGGTGAGCCTCTCTTTTTCTTTGGGCGGTTTCGTGTATAATGGAAAAAAGAATAGAGATGGTGAAAAGCATGCTGACAAGAGAAAATTTGTTAAAAATATTCAAATCGTTTGGAATCCAAAAAGGAATGCTCGTTTTAGTGGAAACGAACGGATCGCTGGAGTCGTATATCGCGGGAGGCGAGCAAATGGTTATCGAGGTGTTGAAGGAAATGCTGGGAAATCAGGGCTGCATCATCGCGCCGTCGTTTACGTTCGATACGCTCGATCCTTCCACGGAAGGCATTTACCGGTACGAGTATCCGTGCTGGGAGGAAATCCGGGAAAGCATTTTAGGGTTTGATAAAAAAATCAGCCAAAGTCAGGATTCGTTCGCGAATCAAATGCTTCGAAATCCGGAAAGCGCGCGCTCGAGCCATCCCGTGTATAGTTTCGTTTTTCTTGGCAGACACGAGGAGTCCTGGCTGAAACAAAAAAATAACTATCCGATTTCACTGGATTCAGTTTTTGAGGGCTTGAAAAACAAAAAGCTGGGCGTGCTTTCATTCGATAAAAGTTTAATGGAAAACTGCGTGTTTTACGCCTTGTGCCGAAAAAAAGAGGACGAGGAAGTGTTTATGCTTCGAGCGTATAAAAAAAGAGGACGGGAAAAAGAGGTTCATACCTTTTTGATGAACCAGCCGTCCTTTTCCAAGATCCAGGCGGTTTTAAACGAAAAAGAAATTTGCAAAGAGGCGGGAGAGGGATATGAGATTTCCTATTTTGCGTTGGACAAATGTCCGGAAATCAACGCCGCCGCTTCCAAAAAAATGGATTCTTCTTCCGGGCCGAAGCGTCCGAACTGATCGGAATCTACATCGAGAACGGCGAAAAGCGCATCGTTTTTAAAAACGGGGGCGACAAATTCGCTGTTGCTGGCGCTATCGCAAGCGATATGGCCTGGAAAAGCATGGACATCGGGAATGTTCATGCTTTTCTTTCGGGCTGCGCAAGTGCCAACGACTCCTTGCCCGATTGGAATCCGGGTGCAGGCCAGGCGGCCTTGAAAGGGACCGAGAAAGCAGCAGTTTTGCTCGATGTCGACAAAATAAAAACCGACCCAGTTTAAATGCTCCAACTCGTCGTGGAGCAAAGCCGTCAAATTACATAAATTGGAAAGAACGGGAATCGAAGGATCCCAGAGCGTTTTCATTTGATTTTTGATTATTATTTGATTCATAACTCCATTATAACCGTCATAGAAAAAATAAAAAAGCATCTTTGTTTTCAAAAAACGAAAAACGCATTATACTAAAAACGAACGTTTTTATCCTCTAAACTGTAATCGAAAAAAAACGAAAAAAATTCAAAATTATAATTGACAGATCAAGCCGAACAAGGTATGATAGGAACACGTTGAGGAACTTCTTCTTTAACGAACTGTCATTTAAAATCTTTTGAGAAATCAAAATAAAATAGTTGACAGATAGAAATATTCATGATATAGTATACAAGCTGAGCCGATGTGAAAAACAAAACGGGGAAGCGAAACGTATGATGAAAAAGCTGTTTGTGAAACAAACAGCGGGACGATCTTTGAAAACCTGATAGAAACGAA
>NZ_SRYG01000040.1 GCF_004793885.1 Dubosiella muris | reverse complement strand
GGTACACTTTAAAATGTATCCTCTAAGACTGCCATTTCTTAACTAAATGACATTGTCCATGGACTCTTTTTTCATGTTAAATAAAAGGGATTGAGGAGGATATCGGTGCTTGAAGCTTTATTCACCGGTTCCAAGCATTTGTGTAAGCCACACAATAAACGCAAACATAGCTAACTCCTTTCAATGATGAGCAGTTCTTGTTATGTCCCTTATAGGATATACCATTTGAAAGGGGTTTCAAAGCCGTATGCCCGCTTAAAGAACGCGTTCGATTTCAAAGGGCTCGAGCGTGCCGTCCTGGACAAACCGGATGATTTGGCTGGTCAGGTATTTTGGCGTCGAGGCGCCGGACGTGACGGCGATGGTTTTTCCGTTCCAGTCGAAGGCGCGCAAGTCCTCGACGGTTTCCGCTTTGACAACGGTCGGGATTTGGGCGAGCCGGGCGATTTGGGCGAGCTGCTCGGTGTTGTTGCTGGTGGGGTCGCCCACCACGATGAGCACGTCGACTTCCTGATTTTGGAGGGCGAGCACGGCTTCCTGGCGGACGCGGGTCGCGTTGCAAATCTCGTTGTGGAAGCAGGCGGAAGGGTAGCGGCGCCGGATGGCGTCGAATAAATGCTCGATGTCCAGTGTGGACATCGTTGTCTGGTTGGTGACGAAAATCGACGGGGCGTCCAGTTCCGGAATGTCGGACTCGGTTTCAATCAAGTACACGCGGCTGGATAGCGTGTAAATCGACTCCGCTTCCGGATGCTTGTTTTTGCCGATGTAAAAGACAACCGCGCCTTCCTCCAGCTTTTCCTGGACGATGCGCTGGGTCTGGACGACGAAACGGCAGCTCGCGTCATAGACGCGCAGTCCTTTTTCTTCCGCTTTTTTATAGACATCCGGATGCACGCCGTGGGCGGTAAAGATGACGATGCCGTCGTCAATCCGATCCAGCAGTTCCAGACGGGTTTTTCCTGTTTCCTCGACGGTTTCGATGTTCCAGTGCCGCAAAGCGAGCTTGACGTAGCGGTTGTGGACGAGGTTGCCTAAAATCGTGATTTTCTGGTCGGGATGCTCGGTTCTGACTTCCTTGGCGATTTTGATCGCTTTCATCACGCCGCCGCAGAACCCTTGCGGCATGACTTCGATGATCGTATTGTTTTTCATAGTAAAAATTATGGCAAAACGACGGACGTTTGTAAACGAAAACGAGCCAAAAGCCGAACTTTGGGTTCAACCCGATGTCCACAGGCGCGAAAAACAGGTATAATAAGACGTGAACCTATTTCAGGAGGCAATCATGGATAAACTACAAGAAATCATGGAGTACGAGCATTTTAAAACACTGACTCCTATACAAGACGCGATGCTGTCGCGAAAAGACAAAAACCGGGATTTTATTGGAATCTCGTCTACGGGTTCGGGAAAATCACACGCTTTTTTCATCCCGATCATTGAAAAAATCGACCCGACGCAGGACAAGGTGCAGGCGATCATCTCGACACCGACAAGAGAGCTGGCGTACCAGCTGTACGATCGGTTCAAAGGCTTGTGCGACCACTTCGGCATTCGAATGAAGCTGGTTACGGGCGGTATGGATAAAAATATCGGCACGTTGGCGCCGCATATCGTCATCGGAACGCCGGGACGGATGAAGGACTTGTTTTTGGACGAGAAAAATCTGCGGCTGGATACGGCGAAGACCGTCGTCGTGGACGAGGCCGACATGACGATGGAGTTCGGCTTTTTGGAAGATATCGACCAGATTTTGTCCAAACTTGACGAAAACGTGCAGGTTATGGTTTTCTCGGCCACGATCCCGGAAAATCTGGAACCGTTTTTGAAAAAATACTTGCACAATCCGGAAATCGTCCGGATCGACCAGGACGAGGACTACCAGGCGAATATCGAGAACGTTCTCGTTCCGTGCAAGCACAAGTCGTATACGGAAAAACTGCTTGAGGTGCTGCCGGCCATCAATCCGTACGTGTGCCTGATCTTTTGCAATACGACGCAGGAGGCGGCGGAAACGGCCAAGCGCATGCGCGAGGAAGGATACGACTTGGTCGAACTGCATTCGGGTCTGGAATCCAGACAGCGCGCCCAGGCCATCCGGCAAATCCAGTCGCAAAAAAAATCGTATATCGTGGCTAGCGATATCGCTTCGCGGGGAATCGACCTGGAAGGCATCACGCATGTCATTAGCTGCGGATTCCCGAAGGATTTGAAGTTTTTCGTGCACCGGGCCGGACGGACGGGCCGCGCCAACCGCGAGGGCACGTGTATCGCGTTGTACAAGCCGTCGGACCAGCGTTCGATTGACTTGCTCATGAAAAAAGGCATCGAGTTCGAGCACAAGGATGTGCGAGGCACGCAATGGATCACGCTCAAGCCGTTTGGGGTGAAGGCGACACGCCGCGCCGATCCGCTCCAAAAGGAAATCTCGAAAATCGTGCGTTCGAAATCGAAAAAGGTGAAGCCGAACTACCGCAAAAAACAAAAGCAGGAAATCGACCGGCTGCGCCGCAAGAAAAAGCGTGAAATTATCCAAAAGGACATTCAACGCCAGAAAAAAGAGCGGGCGAAGGAAAAGCAACGCGCGAAACGGGCGGGTGAACGATGATCTATCTTGGAAGCCACGTTTCGATGAAGGCGCCCGACTATTTGCTGGGCTCCATACGGGAGGCGCTTTCGTATGGCGCCAACGCATGTATGATTTATACGGGAGCTCCGCAAAACTCCAAGCGTGTGCCGATCGAAAAGTTCAAGCTCGACGAGGCGAAGACGCTCATGGAGGAAAACGGCTTCTCGATGGAGCGAGTCATTGTCCACGCGCCGTACATCATCAATTTGGCCAATTCCGTCAAACCGGAAACCGCGCAGTTTGGCGTGGAGTTTTTGATCGAGGAGTTGAAGCGGGTGCGAAAAATCGGGGCGAAGACGATTGTCCTGCATCCTGGCGCCCATATGAAGGCGGGTGTGGAAACCGGCAGCGCGTGGATCGTGGACGGATTGAACGAAGTGCTTGATCAGGACGAGAGCGATATCGTCATCGCGCTGGAAACGATGGCGGGCAAGGGAAGCGAGGTTGGCTCGAAATTCGAGGAGCTGGCCGAAATCATCCGGAACATCCACAAAAAAGACCGGGTCAAAGTTTGTCTGGACACGTGCCACATTCACGACGCGGGCTACGATATCAACGAATTTGACGCCGTGCTGGACGAGTTCAACACCGTGATTGGCTTGGACAAGCTGGCGGTCGTGCATGTCAACGATTCGAAAAATCCGCAAGGGGCGCGCAAGGACCGGCACGAAAACATTGGCCAGGGCTATATCGGATTCGATACGCTGGCAAAAATCGTGCACCATCCAAAACTGGAATCCATCACGAAAATTTTGGAAACGCCATATATCGACAACAAGCCGCCTTATAAAGAAGAAATCGAACAACTGCTCACGTGGAAGGAATAATCATTTGACCGTTTTGCCTGTTGGCAAAGCGGTTTTTTTGATTGGTTCGCAAATTGTCTGAGACCAAAAAGCCGGTGCCAATCGGCACTTTCCATTCTAAAGACGGGAATCATTGGCAAGTGTTTGGCATGATGTACATGATTGCATCGCGCGAGCGTGGAGAATGACCATGTGTGCGGACTGTGATCGTTTTTTTGACTTGTTTTTGCCGTAGAGCTATGGTTTGGGCATCATGACCAAGGGCAGCTGTCCTTCAGGATACGCTGTTCTTTGTTGATACGTTCCACATCATCCATATTTTTATCCTTTGCAGTTTCTTGCGAAGATGTCCGGCATTTTGAACGCTTTTTTCTGCTATAATCAAAGAAAAGGGAGGGAAAAAGGATATGGACGTGGTTTGGGAAGTATTGTTCGCGCTCATCTTTCTCGGGTTGTATATCTGGCGACGCAAAACACATGGCGGCTGGATCTGGCTGTTGTTCGCTCTGTTCGCGCCCATCGTACATATGGCATGGACGAGCCGCTTCATCCTAAACGAGCCGCTTGTGGCGCCGCTTGCGTACGGGATGTTGTGTTTGTGGACGGCCGGGATGATCGTGCCATGGTATTGTATGAGGAAAGGCGTGGCTTTGGTGTACTCCTTGCTAGATTTGATGTCGTGGCCGTTTGCGTTTTTTGTCGAGCTCCAATATGGCGGCTTTTCCCCTCGCTACGCGATGGCGCGCGCCGCGTTGTTTCTTTTATTCGGCCTTAACGCCGTTTTGCTTGGAAGACTAGGAGGAAAATGGATCCAATGAATCAATCAAGGGAAGAAACAAAAACGGATATCGCCACGGCGCTACTTTGGGAACTGGAAAAGACGCCGCTTAAAAAGATGACCATCCAGCAAATCGCGAAGCGGGCGGGCGTGTCCAAACAGACGTTTTACAATCACTTTCAGGACAAGGAGGCGCTCGTTCAGTACGTGTACGACACCGTGATCATTCCCGATTTTGACGAGAAGCGGTTTCCTGAACGTTTCGCGCCAAGCTATCTTCGCACGCTGGAAGCGATGAAAAAGCATGGCGAGTTTATGAGGCAGGCGCTGCTTCTGGAAGGGCAGAACGATTTGAAATCGTACATCACGACGCATTGTGAACGGTTCGATGTGGCTTATCATACCCGAATGTATGGAAAAAAGCTGCCGGAATCGCTGCGTCTGGCGACGATTTACCACGCCAACGCGTCGAGCGCGATGACGTTTTCATGGATTTTGGGCGGTTTCTCGACACCGGCCGTCGAGCTGGTGCGCCTTGTGTGCCAAATGCGGGCGACGGGTATGGAACAAACGCTGGCCGATTTGTATAAACTGGACGATTGAGGCGAAATGTCTATTGAGGGCGTTTCGCTTTTTTCTTATAGTAAAGACAAAGAAGGAGGAGCGGGAATGCGAACCATAGAAAAGAACGCGAAAGGACAGGCGGTGGCGCCGGCCGCCGTTCCAATGACGAAAAAAGAGTTTGAAACGGACGGCCAGACGCGTGTGTACTGGCTTGGGGGAGGGGGCGCGATGATCCACTCACGGGATACGAACGTGCTCATCGACCCGATTTTGGAAGGATTCGATATCGACTTGCTCGTGGACGATCCGCTGCCGGTTGAAGAAGTTGGAATGGTGGATGGCGTGCTCGTCACCCATATCGACAACGACCACTTTTCCCGGATGACGCTTGGCGATATCGCGAACAATGTGCATTCGATGCACGCGCCGGGCTACGTGGGCGACGTGATGGTCGAGGAAGGATTCAAAAACGCGAACAAGCGCTATATTGGCGAAACGTTCGCGGTCGGCTCGTTGAAGGTGACGACGACGCCGGCTTGCCACAACTGGCAAAACGGCTCGGCGAAGTACAACACCCGGTACTGGAAAGAGGAGGACTATTGCGGGTACTGGATTGAAACGAAGGATGGCACGATTTGGATGCCGGGCGATTCCCGGCTGCTGGGCAGCCATCTGCATATGCCCGATCCCGACGTCATTTTGTTTGACTTTGCCGACAACGAATGGCACATCACGCTGGAGGGCGCGATCCAGCTGGCGAACGCGTATCCGGATTCCGATTTGATTTGCATCCACTGGGGCACGGTGGACGCGCCCGATATGACGCCGTTCAACGGCGATCCAATGGATTTGATGGATCGGATCGTCCATCCGGCGCGGATTCATGTGCTCGCGCCGGGAGAGGCGTTTGTGCTGAAAGGAGAGAAGAAACGCTATGGATAAAACAAGATTGGGAACGACCGATGTGATGGTGTCACCGGTTTGTCTGGGCTGTATGGGCTTTGGCGAACCGGGGCACGGACAACACGAATGGACGCTGGATTACGCGCAGACGAAACCGATCATTCAACGCGCGCTAGAGGCGGGAATCAACTTTTTCGATACCGCGCCGGTGTATTCGGATGGCGATTCGGAAGCGTTCATTGGCAGAGCGCTGAAAGAGCTTGGCGCGAAAAGAAAGGATGTCGTGCTGGCGACGAAGTTTTATCCGAAACCAGTGGAGAACGAACAGACGACGTTGGCGTATATTGAAAGCTGTCTGGACGCGTCTCTGGCTCGCTTGCAAACGGATTATGTCGACTTGTACATCTTGCATATGTGGGACTACAACACGCCAATCGAGGAAACGCTGGAAGCGCTCGATTCTCTCGTGAAGGCAAAAAAGATACGCCATATTGGCATTTCGAACGCGTACGCGTGGCAGGTGGCGATGGCGAACACGATCGCGAAAGAGCGGGGACTGACGCCGTTTGTGTCGATACAGGGGCACTACAACCTCATCTTTCGCGAGGAGGAACGGGAAATGATTCCGTGCGCAAACTTCTTTGGCATGGTGATCACGCCATATTCCTCGCTGGCGGGTGGTCGTCTGGCGCGAAAGAAAACTGTGGATACGAAGCGCAAAGAGCTCGATTCGTACGCCCGCTTCAAATACGACAAGACGGAAGAGGAAGACCGGAAGATCATTGACGAGGTGGAGAAAATCGCCGGCGAGCTTTGCGTTTCAATGGCTTCGGTGTCGCTGGCGTGGCTCATGGCCAAAGGGGCGGTTCCGATCGCGGGCGCGACCAAACCGGAACAGATCGAGGCGATGAAAGCGGCGATGTGTTTACAGTTGAATGAAGCGCAGATGGAATGTCTGGACGCCAATTATATCCCGCATGCGCTGGTGGGCGTCATGGCGCAAAACAAGCCGGGCAGCTCGCCATTCAGCCGGAAGGACGCGGATTTAAAGCATTTGGAAAAACAATGAGTTGGTAATGAGAGAAGTGGAAGGAAATTCGATTCTTCCGCTTTTTCATATTGACGCTAACATTTTTTTCATGCTATAGTTTATCCACATCCACCTTCCGGCGGATCCTGATTCCAAATATCGAAAGATTCCGTTCTTTTTCCCCAGGTTCTTTCCTTTCTTGTCTTTTTATGGCTTCCTTTGATTTTTTCCTCTTCACTTTTTTAGATCAAAGCACCGCATGAAAACAGAAATGGATCTTTTGCGATCTTGGTTTCATTGAAATAATTTTTTGGAGGTGCTTACTTGAACAATCATCAATACTATTTAATGATCCAGCAATTCACGTTGTTCAGCGACTTTTTTATGCACGCCGTCTTTTCTCACAGTAGAGAAGCCGTGCAGCTGCTTGCCCGGATCTTAACGGGTAAAGCCGAATTGATCGTCGTGGAATGGGGACTGGAAGTCAAAAAGGGATTTCCGTTTTTTCGAAACGACCGCTACGACTTGTTCATTATCGACCAGTATGGCAATGTCTACAACATCGAGATCGAGAACACGCTTCGAGCCCTTGGCAAACGGGCTTTTCACAACATGTGTCTGCTGGGCTCTCAAGGCTTAAAACCGGGCGAAGAACACAAGGATTTGCGGGAAAACTGGGTTGTCTTTTTGACGAAGAAGGATTTTCTTAACCAAAACGAACCATTTTACTCGTATGAATGGTTCAACCGGAAATGGAAGCGGATCCTGCATACGAAAGCGCATATCCGCTTTGTGAATGGAGAATACCGGGGCGATGACGCGATGGGAAAGCTGATGCATGATTTCCACTGTACAAACCCGGATGACATGTTTTATGATGAGCTTAGAGAAGCTGTATCGTATTTTAAAAAGGAACCGAAAGGAGTGAATGCCATGTGCGAGATCATGAATGAATTTAAGCGAAAATCCAAGAACGAAGGACGTAGACAAGGGCGCGCCGAGGGACGCGCTGAGGGACGTGCGCAAGAACGTGAAGCCATTATGCGCAATTTGCGTGAAGAAGGCATGTCTTATGAAAAAATCGCGCGAATCACCAATCAATCTTTATCAAAAGTAAAATCGTTTTTTAAGACGCAACAAACCGCGTAACAAGCAGGCATCATGGCACCCGTCATGATGCTTTTTGATGAAAATCTTCTGGTGTACAAACCCGGACGATATGTTTTATGACGAGCTTAGAGAAGCAAAAAAAGATCTGAAATCATTCGACCCCATCGGGTATCAGTTTGCGCCAAAGCGTATGAAAAAAGCCGGCAATCCGGCTTATTTGGCAAAGTATTTTTCTTTGATGATGTCGACGGGCATGTCGTGTCCGGTCCATAGTTTGAACGAAGCCGCCCCCTGATACAACAACATGTACATGCCGTTGGCCGTTTGGCATCCGGCCGCTTTCGCGTCTTTGAGCAGTTTGGTTTCCTGCGGGTTGTAAATGACGTCGAAGACGAACAAATCCTTGTGGAACATCGTCGGGTCGGTGATGATGGTGCGGTCGGTGTTGGGCGCCATGCCGACATTCGTGCCGTTGACGAGGATGTCGCTTTGGGCAATCGAATTTCGCAAAACGGACTCGTCGCTAAAATCGTGCAGCGTGACGTGGCAATCGGTGCGCTCGTTGAGCGTATCGACGATTTCTTCGGCACGTTCGAAGAAGCCGTCTCGAATATTGAAGACGTGGATCTCCTTGAGTCCGTCCAGGGCGGCCTGAACAAGGATGGCAGTGGCGGCGCCACCCGCGCCTAGAAGGGTCATTGTTTTTCCCTTGAGGCCGACGTCGTTTTCCGCGACAGCGTCCATAAAGCCGACGCCATCGGTCGTGTAGGCGGTCAGCACGCCGTCGTCGTTAACGATCGTGTTGCACGCGCCCGAAATCTCGGAAGCGGGGGAGCGTTTGTCGGCGAGCTGGCACATGATGTTTTTGCATGGCATCGTGATATTCCAGCCGCGCGCGCCCAGGGTTTTCAAGCCTTCGACAGCCGTTTTCATGCCGTTTTCGTCAACGTCAAACGCCAAGTACGCGTAGTCGAGGCCAAGCTGTTCGCACGCCTCGTTGTGCATGGCGGGGGAAATGCTGTGGGCGACCGGGCTGCCCAGCAAACAAAGCAGGCCGGTGTGGCCGCTGATGGGTTTTGTCATAAGGGATTCCTTTCTATTGATTCATTGATGCGGCGAATGATTTCCTCGCCAATTTCGGATGCCGATTTCCCGTCGGTTTCGACGACGATGTCGGCCGCTTTTTCATAGGCGGGGCGTCGGGTTTCCATGAGCGCGGCAATGTGCTCGATGGTCTTGTTGTTTTCAAGCAAAGGGCGGTCGTGGCTGTGCTCAACGCGTTCCAAAATCGTTTGCGGTTTGGCCGTCAGCAGCACGACGGTTCCGCTCTTTTTCATTTCGGCCACGTTTTCCTTTCGCATGGCGACGCCGCCACCGCACGAGACGATGACGTTTTGTTTGTTTTCGCATTCTTTGAGCAGGTTTGTCTCCTCGTTGCGAAAATACGGCTCGCCGCGCTGTTCGAAAATGTCGGGAATGCTCATGCCGTTGCGTTTGGCGATGATGTCGTCCATTTCGATGATTTCCATATCGTGTCGTTCCTGCAAGGCGCGGGCGATTGTGCTTTTGCCAACGCCCATGAAGCCAATCAGAAAAATATTTTTGTTCTTTGTTTCCATGAGATCCTCTCTCTTTCGTATCCATTATAGCGGAAACGATGAAAGAGAAACAAGGCTCTTTCATTTTGTTTCTTTTCTTCTCATTCGAGGAAAAATCGTGATAAGATAAAAAAAATCGAAAGGATGGAAACCAAATGGAAACAATCACGGTTCGAAATCAAACGATTGGGTCGGGAAAGCCGAAGGTGATCGTTCCAATCGTGCAAGCGACGCCTGAAGGGATCGAGGCGGCCGCGAAAACAATAAAGGAAAGTCCCGTCGATCTGGTGGAATGGCGAGTGGACTGGTTTGAAGCGTTTGCCGATTTGGAACGAGTCAAAGCGGTCGCGAAGCAGCTGCGCCAGGCTTTAGAAGACATTCCGCTGCTGGCGACGTTTCGCACGAAGGCGGAAGGAGGAGAGCAGGGGCTGGATAGCGCGGCGTACGAGAAGCTGAATCGGACGCTCATTCAATCGGGCGCGATCGACTTGATTGATATCGAGCTGTTTTCCGGAGAGGATATTGTTCGCTCTTTGGTGGAATGCGCCCATCAAAACGATGTAAAGGTCGTCGCTTCCAGTCATGATTTCAAGCAAACACCATCAAATGAGGATATGGAAAGTCGTTTGCGAACGATGCGAGATCTGGGCGCGGACGTGTTGAAACTCGCCGTTATGCCCAATACTGAAGACGATGTCGTTCGTCTGCTGGCGACGACAAGAAAGCTGGCCAATGAAAAGGAAATGAAGCCGCTTGTCACGATGGCGATGGGAGAAACTGGAAAGATCAGCCGGGTCGCGGGCGAGCTGTTTGGCTCGACGATGACATTTGGCTGCGTGGGACAGGCTTCCGCGCCGGGACAGATCCCGGTCGAAACGCTACACACGCTGCTGGATGTCGTTCACGAGAGTTTGGAAGAATGTTGAGAATGGAATCGAAGTCGGAGAGATCCGGCTTTTTTTGTTGTTTTCAAATGAACATTTGAACGGAAATCAATTTAAAAAAATAAAAGATTGACAAAAAATGGGGGGGGGGGGGGTATCTTAGGCTTAATAGAACAATAGAGTGGTTGAAAAACATATAAGTATATATCGAATTGCGAGTGAGTGGTATCAAGGAGCGGTTCATAAACTTTTATGATTTTTCAAGGAAATTCAATGTTCTCGCATAGAACGGAAGTTGGGATAAGGAAAAGAAGTTTTGGGAGGAAAACAAGGGAGATAGAAACAAATCATACAGGAAAGACAACTATATAGGAAGTCAAGTATAAAATTATGAAATAGTTTGAAAT
>NZ_SRYG01000003.1 GCF_004793885.1 Dubosiella muris | reverse complement strand
TCTTTGTCGGGGTGCTCCTCTTTGTGGCGCTGGGCATAGGATGGATCGTGAAAAATATCGTGAAAAAGAGAGTGGAAAGAAAGGATAAAGGAGTATGAAAAGGAAGAAATTAGGCTGGATCATTGGTTTGGTGGCGCTTGTGTTCGCGCTCGGGCTGCCCGCCATCTCGCGAACGCTCGCCGTGGACTTGAAGGAAACGTGTTCACTGTCGTTTTCGCCGCTACCCGAATACGCGGACGATCTGGAATCCGCCGACGTGGTAGTGGACGTGTTCAAAGTCGCTTCGGCCATCGAGGATCCGGGCGTCGACTCGTATTCGTTCGAGGCGACCGAAACGTTTGAAGCGCTGGCGCCCGCGTTGAAAAACCTGGCGGCAGTCGACTACACGGCCTTGTCGCAGCAAGCCGGCCAAATCGTAGCGCAGTCAAAACCGGAACCCGTCGCGACCGTTTCGGTTTTGGACAAAGCCCGCTTGGAACCGGGCCTGTATTTAACAATGCCGCGACGCGCCGATATGACGCTGGCCGACTCGCTCGAACAGACGATGGTCGGCTCGACAGACGGAACGGAAAAAGTCCTTTCGTTTGTAAATACGAGCCAGTACAAATACACGTTCAACCCTTCGCTGGTGGCTTTGCCATCGCGCATGGACGAGAATGGAGAAAACAACACGGTCAACGGAACGGATTGGCAGTATGACTTTACAATGACGCTCAAAGCGTCCCAGGAACCGCGCGAGGACGGCCGTATTGTCATCCACAAGCAGGTGGACGCGCTGGGCGGCTTCGCCCCGGCCATGTTCGTCTTTGAAATCACCGCCGAGTACGATGGGGAAGTCGTGTACTCGGGTGTCGAACAGCTCGTGCTGACCGATACGACGTCGGGAACAATCGAAGTGGACAACATTCCAGTCGGCTCCGTCGTGACGGTCGAGGAAGTGTATACCGGCGCTTCCTACACGCTCGTTTCCGGAAGCCCTTCGCAAGAGCTGGCGGATGGCGATGTGGAACTGACGTTTGACTTTGTGAACGCCCTGGTTCCCAACAACAACCATGGCACAAGCGTGAACAACACGTTTACGAGAAACGGCGAAAGCTGGGACGTGAACCAGCGGTACAGCCGGGAGGGTGAATGAGTATGAAGAAGAAATGGATGATCTTTTCTCTGGCGCTCGCCTTGCTTGGCGCTTCGAGCGTGGGAACGGCCTACGCCTACTTTACGACCAACGCGCGTGCGGATGGCGAATACGGCATTGAACTAGGCAACGACACCGACATTACCGAAGACGTGGACGATTTGACAAAGTCGATCGCGGTGCGCAACAACGAGAATTCGCAAGCGGTGTTCGTACGGGTCAAGCTGTTTTACCCTGACGAGGGCGGCTCGCCGGTTTCGCAAGTGTTCGTGGAAGGCGAGGACGGCTGGGAAGTGCCGGCCCGCGCGGATGGCTTTTACTACTACACGCCCATCGTGGAGCCGGGCGAGTCGACCACGACACTACGCGCCTCGATCCAGGTCAAGGGAGATTTCGAGGCGGATTCGTTCAACGTGATCGTCGTCGCGGAATCGGCGCCGGTCATTTACGATGAAAACGGACAAGTCGTGCCGGATCCAAACGCGTGGGCTTAGAGAGGGAATCGAAGATGAAGAAGTTCAAACAATTTTTATCGAGACCAATCGTGATCGCGCTGCTGTTTGTCATGGCGCTCGGCCTGCTTCTAGGCACGGGAATCGAAGGGACGCGAGCCGTTTTGAACGAAACGTCCTCGCCGTTCCACGCGACGATGAACGTGTCGAGCATCGACGTGGCGCTGCTGGAAAACAAAAATCCGGTGGCGGAGAATGGCTACAATAATAATTCGCCAGAAGGTGAATTGAAACTGCCGGCCGTGAAGGCGGACAAGAAGCTGAAGCTAGGCTACGCCTATCCGGAACAAATCGCGGTGCGAAACATCGGCTCGATTCCGCAATTCGTGCGGGTGACGATTACGAAATACTGGACAGACGAACAAGGAAAACGGGTGGATTTGAAACCGGAATACATCGAGCTGGAAGGCTTGGGCGCTGGATGGATGAAAGACCCGGACGCCTCGACGCCAGAGCGGGAAGTGTATTACTATTCGAGCGTGCTTGCGCCCAATGTTTCGACGACCAATTTGACGGAAACCATTCGGATCCATCCGGATGTGATGAAGCACAAAAGCGACACGGCGTACGACTACGACGATTTGAAGTTCCATTTGGAAGCGAAAGTGGACGCGGTGCAAAACCGGCACGCCGAAGAGGCGATCAAGAGCGCCTGGGGCGTGAGCGTGTCGGGCGACGAGAACACGATCGCGCTCGACTAGGAAGGAGAAAGGGATGAAGAAAAAGATAGGAAATCTGCTTTTGATGGCCGGACTCGTTTCTTCCTTGACGCTTCCGGTGATGGCGAAAGATTTGAGCGGAACGGTCACGTTCACAAAGAACGAGGAAATGGACTACAACGATCCGGATAAGAAACTGCTGGGAAATATCGCCGACATGCAGCCGGGCGACTCGACCACGATCCAGATGCGGGTGGTGAACGACTTTTCCAAGCCGACCAACTGGTATTTGAGCAACGAGGTCGTGCAGTCTTTGCAGGAGGCGGACGCGGAACGGACACTGGGCGGCGGCTATGAATACCGTCTGACGTACGAAGGACCGACCGGCTCGCGGACGTTGTATGAAAGCAAGTCGTTGGGCGGGCAGGGACAGGCCGGCCTGATGGAAGCGGCCGAAGGGCTGGAGGACTATGTGTTCCTGGATACCCTCAACAACAACCAGTCTGGGGTCGTGTCGCTGGAAATCGCTTTGGATGGCGAGACGCAAGGAAACGACTACCAGGAAACGATGGCGGAAGTGGCGATGCAGTTCGCGACCGAGGTGAGCGATACGGAACCGAAGCGGGAAGCGGACCGGGTGATCCACACGACGAAGAAAAACCGGATCGTAAACACGTCGACGTTGACGAACCGGCTGCCGTGGCTTTTGGTGAGCGGCATCAGCGGCGCGCTCTTGCTGATTCTCGCCTTGTTTGGCATCAAAGAGAGAAAGAAGGAGGAGGACTAGCATGAAAAAGAGGAAACTTTTTGGCGCGCTTCTGCTTTCTTTTGGAATGATGGCCAGCCCGATCGTGGCGGAAGAAAACGAAGAGCCGTATTCGTATACGATTCGCATTTACCGGGGCAACCATGGGTATTTTAAAGACGATCCGAACCAGGAATACATGGAGCTGGAACTTGGCTATGGAGAGGCGCTTCCTTCCTTGAACGCGCAGGATTTGATCGCGACTAGCGGGGAGAGCGGGAAGCCGTACATTCCGGGCACGATCAAGGTGAGCGGCGAGGATTTGTTGAGCGACACCGTGTATTTGGGTGGCAGTCCGGTGACGGCCGATCAGGACTACGTGGTCACATACAACTTGCTTTTGGATCCAGTGGAGTACACGATCAACTACATGGATACGCGAACAAGACAGCCAATCGCGGGAATGGAGCCCTCAAAGTATACGGGCAACTTGAACGAGCAGGTCGTCATGTCGTTTCCGTACATTGAAGGATATTCCCCGCAAGCGAGAAACGCGCGGTTCACGCTGGAAGAAGGAAAAAGCCACAACTTCAACTTCTGGTACGAGCCAATCGAGGCGCCGGGCACGATTCCAGGCAATACGACAACGGTGACCGACACGGAAACGGAAACTGTGACAGAACCGGGTACGACCCCGGCCACGACGCCAGAAACGACGCCAGGCACGGAGGAAGGTCCAACGCCAGCGCCAACACCGGGCGGCGAGGACGCGACGACTCCGCCGGCAGGCGATGAAACGGACAACCCGACCGGACCGCAGGATATCGTGGACATTGAGGATGACAACGTGCCGTTGGCCGGACCGGAAGAAAACGAAAATGGCGACGCTTCGAAGTCGTTCTTGTCGA
Organism: Dubosiella muris; assembly: GCF_004793885.1. Lineage (GTDB taxonomy): Bacteria > Bacillota_I > Bacilli_A > Erysipelotrichales > Erysipelotrichaceae > Dubosiella > Dubosiella muris. The sequence continues at coordinate 156,506 of NZ_SRYG01000003.1, read as the reverse complement.
TGCCGGCCCTGTTGGGAATGGGCGCTTTGGCGCTGTTGCTGATTGGCGGCATTGTGTATGGCGTGATGAAAAAGAAAAAAGAAGCGTAAGGAAAAAAAGGGGCAACCAAAATCTTTAGGGGTTTCCCAAGAAATTTTGGGGGCAATTTTGGGGTCTAAGCCACTTTCGTAAAAAAAGAAGTCTAGACCCCTAAATAATTTGGATACCCAAAAAAGACAGCACGAGAGAGTTGCTGTTTTTTTTTGTCAAGCGTAGCCGTATCGTTTTCTAAAGAGAAAGCAGCAAGCGCTCGAGAGAATAAAAGCGGCCCCTTCCGCGAGCGGCAGGGCGGACCAGATTCCGTTGATTCCCAAAATTTCTGGCAAAAGCACGATCGCGCCGGCAAGAAAGACGAAGGTGCGCAAAAAAGAGAGAAAGGCGGAAATGGCGCCGTTGGACAAGGCGGTAAACATGGACGAAACGAAAAGGTTGAAGCCGCAAAACAGAAAGCTGATCGCGAAAATCGGAAAGCCTTGTTTTGTGATTTGATATACAGAAGACGTCGAAGGAGCGAAGAGTCCAATCAAATCCGCGCCTTTCCAGCGGGCGAGAACGAAAATCGCGATGGACGTCCATGCGATGAAACGTACACTCAACGCGAACACCCGTTTTTGCTGGCGGGTGTTTTTCTCGCCCAAATTGTAGCCAATGATGGGCGCGACGCCAATCGAATAGCCGATAAAAACGGTGTTGAGCAAAAACTGCGAATAGATCAGGATCGTGATGGCGGCGACACCCTCCTCGTTTGCGAAAATGAGCATAGCGCGGTTGAACAAAAAGGTCGTCACGGCGCTGGAAACTTGCGAAACCATTTCGGAAGAGCCGTTCCATAAGCTCTGGATGACGACGCGCACGTTCCATGCTGGCCGAGTAAAAAAGAGCGGGCCGCGCTTTTTGGAAAAAAAGACAAGACCGCCGATTGTGCCAATCGAATAGCCGATGCCTGTGCCGAGTGCCGCGCCTTGAATTCCCATATGGAAGCGCGTCATGAATAAAACATCCAAAACCAGATTGGCGAGTCCGGCGAAAACCGACAGGCCGAATCCGAGGCCGGGCTTTCCGGCGGTCACAAACAAATTGGAAAAGATGGTTTGCAGCAGCTGGGCGGGAACGAACAGGAAAACGATTTCCAAATACGCTTTGGCGTATGGAAAAAGGCGTTGGCTCGCGCCCAGAAAAGTCACAATCGAGTCGATCCATACAAGGCCGGCTCCGAAAAGCGCAAGACCAAGCAGGGCGCCGTACAGCACGAGCAAGGTGAAGTTTTCTCTGGCCGCTCTTTCCTGGCCGGCTCCCAGGTTTCGCGATACGATGGCGTTGGCGCCGGTCGCGATCATTGTCCCAAGCCCTACGGTTAGATTCACAACCGGGCAGACGATGTTGATGGCGGACAACGCGTCCGTATTGACGAAGCGGGCGACAAAGATCGTATCGGCTAAAGTGTACAATCCCATCGAGAGCATCATGATGATTGTCGGAAAGGCGAATCGGAGCAAGGCGGACGCCGTCCAGTTTCGCTCAAATGGATTCTCAGCCATTTTTTGACTCCGTGGGCGCGACTTGAAGAAGCATGCGCTGGGTTGGATAACCAAATTCGACGAGAAGCTCTGAGGCGGTAAATCCAAGCTGCTCATACGCTTTCCGTTGGCCTGGATCCGCCTTGTCGTTGGCGCGAAACGTGGAAATTTTAATGGTTGGGCCAAGCACGCGGTTTCGAATCAAAAAGTCGAGAAAGATCGCGGCGATTTGACGATAGGAATACTGGGGGTGGATGGCAAGAAACTCGATGGTCGCGGCTGGTTGAGAAAAAACAAGCGCGCCGATGAGATGGGTCTGGTCGCGGATCACGATCGCGCGATGTTGCCGAATCGCGACTTGGATTTGTTTTCGATGGCTGTTTTCCTCCAAACCAGGAAATCCGCTGACCGTTTGGGCGCTAAGCGCCATCCAGTCATCCAGGTCGGTCAAACTCGCCCAGGCAAGGGAGAGATTGGCGGGCTGTGGAAGGATGACGCCTGTGAATTTCCATTGGAGCGGATAAAACGCGTTGTTTTTCCGAAAGGCGCGGGGCGTTTGTTTATACATGCCTTTGAAAGCGGAAGTAAACGCCTGCTGGCTTTGATAGCCGGCCTCCAGAGCGATTTCCAAAATCGGTTTTTGGGTGTGGACAAGCTGTTGGGCGGCTTGGGTCAGCCGTCTTCGTAAAATGTAGTCGTGAATCGGCAAGCCGGTCAACGAGGTGAACACATGATGGAAATGGTGTTTTGAATAGCCGGCCGTTTGGGCGAGCGTTTCTAAATCAAGCCGTTTGTCAAGGTGGCTTTCCATGGCGTTGATGACCGTCTGCATCGTCTGGATTTGATAACTATTCATAAGAACCTCCTTTTTTTCTATTGTCGCAAATTGGCGCTTTCTTTTTTTCATGCATGTTGCGAAAAGTAAAAAAGGAAATCCACCGATTTCCTGCGATTTATTTTGTTTTTTGAAAGACGTAAAGACGCGAATTGGAACGTTCCGGGCAAAAAGCGAAATTTTGCCGGTCGAAATGGCGGATGTCCTCGACGCGCTCGATGTTTTTTTCCGCCATGTAGCGAACCATTTCCCCGCGCGCCATTTTGACGTAGACGCCTTTTTCCTTGCCGTCCACGTCAAGAAAACGGACGTCGATGAGCGGTTTGTAGGGGCGGATGCATTTGGCGTATTCCTCGCTGGCTAAATTGAGGATGATTTCGTCGTCCAGCGCTTGGGCCAGCGCGTCTTTCCAAAAATCATAAAGCGAGAATGGAAAGAAGGGGAGCTTGGTTTGCATTTCAAGCCGGTACCCTTCGATTTGATCAAGGGGGCGCAAAACGCCATACAAGCCGGAAAGGATGCGCAGGTGGTTTTCCACATATTCGATTTCCCGATCGGTGAAGACGCCAGGCGCCATGTATTGGAAGGCGATGCCTGAATAAGAGAGAAGGGCACATCCGCGCGCGGAATGGCCGGTATGGAACAAGTCGTAAACTTTTCCGGCCATTTTATCGCTGACCTTCATTGTTTTTTTCAAGGTGTCAAAATCAAGCGCGCTTAGTTTTTCGCGTAAAAGTTCGCTTTCCTTTAAAAAAGCGGGCGTAGTGTAAGGAATATAGAAGTCGTCTTTAAACTTCATTTGTTTTGTAGGAGAAACAATAATTTTCATAGACGTATTGTACCATATTCTTTCGATGGAAAATGGGTTTTGCGGATTTTGGCTAAGCGATTTATCTTGTGAAAAACATCGCGACCGGGTGATCGCGATGTTTGCGGGTCCTGCTATCGGGCTTTGAAAAAGGCTTCAACCTGGGCGCTGGTTTGTCCCGTGACTTCGGCGATGGAAGGACAATCCATGCCCTTGGCATATAAATTGCGCATGATGGTTTCCCGTTCTTCTGTCCGACCTTCTGCTCGGCCCTCTGCCCGTCCTTCGGCGCGCCCTTGTCTACGTCCCTTGTTCTCGGATTTTCTTTCAAATTCTCTCATGATCTCACACATGGCATTCACTCCTTCCGGTTCCTTTTTAAAATACGATACGGCTTCTCTAAGCTCATCATAAAACATGTCATCCGGGTTTGTACACTAGAAGATTTTCATCAAAAAGCATCATGACGTATGCCATGATGCCTGCTTGTTACGCGGTTTGTTGCGTCTTAAAAAACAATTTTACTTTTGATAGCGATTGATTGGTGATTCGCGCGATCCTTTCGTAGGACATGCCTTCTTCACGCAAATTGCGCATAATGGCTTCCGTGCGCTTCTTTGCCTTTTTACGTTCCTCGGCACGTCCCTTGTTCTCGGATTTTCTCTCAAATTCTCTCATGATTTCACACATGGTATTCACTCCTTCCGGTTCTTTTTTAAAATACGATACGGCTTCTCTAAGCTCATCATAAAACATGTCGTCCGGGTTTGTACAGTGGAAATCATGCATCAGCTTTCCCAATGCGTCCTTTCCCTGATACTGCCCGTTGACGATGCGGATGTGACCACCCGTCTTCAGCTTTTGCCTGCTCCTGTCCTCACGCCACTGATAGTTGTAAAATGGCTCGTTTTGCTTGAGAAAGTCTTTCCTTGTCAAAAAGATCTCTTGCAGTTTTTTGTGTTTTTGTCCCGACTTCAAGCCCTGGGCGACGAGCACGCTCAAATTGTGAAACGCGCGCTTGCCAATGGATTGAAGCGTGTTCTCTATTTCGATGTTGTAGACATTACCATACTGGTCGATGATGAACAAATCATAGCGGTCGTTTCGAAAAAACGGAAATCCCTTTTTGACTTCCAGACCCCATTCAACGACGATCAAATCCTTTTTTCCGGTCACGATGCGGGCGAGCAGCTGCACGGCTTTTCTATTGCGGGAAAAGACGGCGTGCATGAAAAAGTCGCTAAACAAGGTGAAGCGCTCAAGCATGGACAAATACTGGATGTTGGTTGTGTTTGTCAAATTTTTACCTCCTACCTTTTATATACGTTTGGAAAAGGGAAAAGAGGACAAAAAAATTGAAAAAAATAAATTTTCACATCTTTTGGAAAAATCCGGCTTTTTCATCCCATCCGTAAAGACGATCCACAGCCTGCAACAAAGCCGTACGATGCGACACACATACAATGATTTTTTCGTGTTTGCGCTTTTGCAGACCTTCCCATACGATCGCTTCGCTGCGCGAATCCATAGCCGACGTCGGCTCGTCAAGCAGCAGCACTTGCGCGTCGCAAACAAGAGCCTGCATAAAAGCGACTTTTTGACGCTCGCCACCCGACAAGTTGGAACCGCCTTCTTCCAGCATCTTGCCAAAATCGACATCGTCCCATCCGACTTGGGTGGCTAATTGGCGCAGCTCCGCATTGGAAAGCGCGCGGTTCGCGACGATCTCGACGTTTTCTTGAATCGTTTTGCGAAAGAGCACCGGCTGTTGAGGAAACAGCCGAACACGCTGTCTTCGCAAAGCAAATGGAAGCGCATGTGCCGAAACGCCATCAAAAAGGATTTGCCCTTCGTCTGGCTCGCGCAGGCCTTGAATCAAGGTGAGCAAAGTCGATTTTCCCGAACCGGAGGGCGCCTGAATTCCGATCAGCTCACCTTGTTTTGCGCGGATATTCACATTGCGCAAAATTCGATGATTGCCAACCACAAATCCAACACGACGCAGTTCAAGATACCGGATTTTGCTTTCTTTTTCACCGGGAAGATCTTCGATCCACGCGATGGAGTGAAGGTCTTCGACCGTATCGAGCACCCGCTTTCCGTGCACCGCCGCCTTTTCCAGCTCGTTGCGCATCGTGCCCAGATTGGCGAACAAGTTGTTGACAAACGGCTGCAAGGCTCCCACCAGAACGACCGATCCGACCGGAAAGGACGGAAGCCGCCACGCCAGAATGAGGGTCGTTATAAGCAGGAACAACTCGCCTGTCATGGGCAAAATCCGCAGTCCGGTTTCCAGCCAGGCCAGTTGATTGGAAGTTTCTTCAATAATTTGATTGCGCTGGTCGAATCCTTTTCGCTTGTCTTTTTTCAAGTCAATTTTTTTCACCGTTTCCATGTTCCGGACGACATCCAAAAACAAGCCGTTCAAAACATCGTTGTCGTGCTGTAACGCGGCATGAAGCGTTCGAATCTTCTTTGTGAAGCGTGTCGTGATTCCCGACAGTCCAAAGCCAAGGACGATGGAAACGACAAGAACGCGCCATTCCAAACGCGCCAAAACGAGCAGGGCAGCCAAACCCGTCAACACCGGTTCGAGAATCTTCAGGCCAAAGCCTTGAAAGAAAAATTCCGAAAGATTTTGGGCGCAGTCGCTGACGATGCGCGTCAATACATCTTCCTTCCTGCATTTTTTCTCGTTTGGATCGCGACGGTTCCACGCCTCGATCAACTTCCATTGCAGGTGGGCCGAAAGCTTTTCGCTTGCCAAAGCGTTCAAGCGATATCCAGCGACGACCGGGAGGCGCAGCAGGACGAGCGCGAAAAGGATTCCTGCGCAAATGGCGAGTGGAGGCCACGATTTGTTTAACGCCTCGTCGATCGCCATCGAAGTAAACCCGGAAACAAGCAAAGTCGATAAAAACCAGGGCAGGGACGTGATCGTCGCGCCCCATACCGAGCGCCACCACCATTTCGGACTTTCGCGAAGAAGAGAACGAAGAATGAACAAGGACTTACGCATGATCCGAATCCTCCTTTAGCATTCCGTTTTCAAAGACGAGCACCCGGTCATACAAGGACAGCCATTCCACATCGTGAAGAATGGTAAGAAGGGTGAGGTCGCGTTTGGACGTGAGCGTGCGATGGATCTTGGCGGCCGTCTTTCGATCGAGCGCGCTTGTCGCCTCGTCCAGCAAAAGGACGTTCGTTCCTTCCAGCAGCGTCCTGACGAGCGCGAGCCGCTGTTTCTCGCCACCTGACAAGTTTTTCTCCAAAGGGTCGTTCAGCTTCGCACACAACGCGCTCAAACCGAGTTCGTTGAGCATGGTACGGATTTGTTCATCGGTTTTTTGATGACGGGGATCGACGTTGTTACGCAGCGTGTCGTCAAACAAAGCCGGATGCTGACTCACATAGCCGATCTTGTTTGGCTTTAGATCGCGCGCTTCGGTTTCAAACCACCGGATGGTTCCTGTATAACGCGGATACAAACCGGCCAGTGTTCGCAAAAACGTCGTCTTGCCACTGCCGTTGCCGCCAACGATCGCGACCTTCTCACCAGGCTGGATCGTCAAATCCTCGATATGAAAACCGGGATTTCCATGGATGAAAGAATAATGCGCATTTTGGATGTCGAGCGCCGGCGTCCGCGATTGAAAATCCTCGGTTTGCGCCGGATCGGCCGGGGCGCTCCATAACGTGTCCAGATCATGCGCGTTGGCGATGATCGTCGGCAGGTTGCCCAAAATCCCGTCCAGTCCTTTGAATTCCTGCGCGCTGATCGACCACACGAACAACAGCGTGACGAATGTTTCGAGTGGTAGCTGATCCAACCGCACTTGCAGGACGCCAAGAGCGCACGGCAGCAGGATCGCCAGATCGTTGACGATCCGTCCCGGACTAAAGAAGAGTGCGAGCTTTTCCATAGCCGTTGAGAAGGCGCGGATAAAAAAGTTGGAAGCGTCCACGAACCAGCGCTTCGTCGCTTTTTCCAGGCTAAAGATTTGAATCGTCCTCGTCGTGTCGAGAAGCTCGTGGACGCAGGCGTCGCGCGAATTGCGCGCCTCGATCATGTCGTCCATGAAAGCGCCGCACTGGTTTCCGCCCCATATTTGCAGCCAGAGCATGAGCGCGCACAAGCCGCAAAACAAGAAAGTGAGGGAGGGGGAAAGCCAGACGGAAAAAAGCAGCGTGATCGAGCCGACAAACAACCGGCGAAGCAGTTCCGGCAAAAACAAGCCGAGATTGTCGGCCAGATCGAACGTCGAGCCCTGGATCTTGTCGACGAGTTCGCCATACGATAACGCATGGAAGTACTCGAGATCCATGTCCATGAGCGCAGCCAGCACCAAAGAACGCAGGCGGGCGATCATCGTATTGCGCGTCCTCGATCCAAGCCAGTCGAGCGCTGTCCGCAAAGCGATGGCGCCAATCTTGAGAAGGACAAGTAAGCCGATCGAGCCAAGGAAAGCGGAAAGACCTGCATGGATCAAGACCCGGTCGATCGCATCCGCGTAGAACACAGAGCAGCCAATACCGCCAAGCGCGATGAGCACCGACAACACTGTCATGCCGATGAGCGCCTTTTGAACGCGTAAACGAGCCAGCACGTCAAAAAGCGTGACGATGTTTTGAAAAAATGATTGAATTTGTTTTGAGAGTTTCATTCCTTTTTGACCTTTCTATTTGAATGGGGAAGGTCAATGCGTCATGACGAAAAAATCTTACGAAAAGAAAGAAGGAGACGCCATGAACGCATTGAACCGGTTTGTGCTGTTCAGTTTCATAGGAGCCTCCTTTCTATCCTTGGAATCAGGAACCGTCGAAAGACGGGTTACAACGTAACTATAGCATGAAAATGATGGGATGAAAATAGGAAATGTATTTTCAATGTTTTCATCCTGTGATATAACAAAAAAAGAAACAGGAGAATAGTATGGAAAAGATAGAGTGGAAAGACTTGCGCGTGGACGAAATCGAGTTCTGGCAGCCATGGCCCGCGCTGCTGCCCTTGTACGAAACGTTGCGGGACGCGCTCGTCGAGCGGTATCCCGATTTGCGCATCAAAGTGTCCAAAACGCAAATTTCATTTTACAACCGGCACATGTTCGCCATGGCTTCCGGTCCGTGGCGACGCAAAAAAGATTGGCCCCGGCAGTTCATGCTAGTGTCGTTTGGCTTGGCGCACCGGCTGGATTCGCCGCGCGTCGCGATGGCAAGCGAGCCTTATCCTTGCCGGTGGACGCATCACGTGCTCGTGGAGCAAAAGGAACAAATCAACGCGGAACTGCTGTCGTGGATCGACGAGGCGTATCGGCTTTCAGCGGAAAAATAAAGGAGGAAAAACCGATGGCATTTGAACAGGCAAAACAAGATTTGGAAGCGAAAGGACTCGGGGAGCGGATCCTCGTCCTCGACCAGTCCAGCGCCACCGTGCAGGAGGCGGCCGACGCGCTCGGATGCGAGCCCCGGCAAATCGCGAAGACGATGTCGTTTCTCGTCCAGGATGAACCGATCCTTGTCGTCATGGCGGGAGACGCTCGTGTCGACAATAAAAAATACAAGAATACCTTTCAACAAAAAGCGAAGATGATCCCGGGCGAGCTGGTGGAGTCGCTTGTCGGCCACGAGCCGGGCGGCGTGTGCCCGTTCGGGGCGAAGGAAGGCGTGCCCGTCTATTTCGATGTGTCGCTGCGCCGGTTTGAACGCGTCTATCCGGCGGCCGGAAACGACCACAGCGCGGTCGATCTTTCGCTGGAAGAATTTTTGGATTGCGTGCCGTCAGCCGGCTGGGTCGACATCGGAAAAGGATGGTGCGAATAAGGCGGAAAGCGTATAATGAAAGACGGATACAAGAAACAAGGAGAGGAAGTTTATGAGAAAAATGCCAGACATCGACGAGAAGAGACTCGTGGATTTGTTTGAAACGCTCGTCAACGTGCCAAGCGTCGTGGCGTACTATCCGGAAATCGACAAAAAGCTCGAGAAAATTTTCGCAAGGATGGGTTACGACGTCACGTACGACCACAAACATACGCTGTACGTCAAAGTGCCGGGAGCCGACCATTCGAAAACGATTTGTTTCGGGGCGCATCTGGACACGATCGGCATGATCGTCCGCCATGTGGAACCGAACGGCTGGATCGAAGTCCGCACGCTAGGCGGCGTTAATTTTCATTCATTGGAAGGAGAAAACGTGTATATCCATACGCGTTCGGGAAAAACCTATACCGGCATGGTCATCCACAAATCGCATTCCGTCCACGTCTTCGACGACGCCAGGGAAGCGCCGCGCGACATAGAAACGATGCGAATCCTGCTCGACGAGGATGTCCAGTCGGCCCAAGACGTGTACGATCTGGGCATCGACCACGGCGATTTGATATCCGTCGATCCCAAATGCGTCGTGACGCCAGCGGGCTTCATCAAATCCCGGCACATCGACGACAAGGCGTGCGTCGCCGCCCTCATCGAGGCGATGCGCCTTTTGAAAGAGGAAGGCATCACGCCGGCGTACAACACGTGGTTCGCGTTTCCGATCTACGAGGAAATCGGCCATGGCGGAGCGTACGTCCCGGACGTCGTGGACGAATACATCGCGCTGGACATCGGGCTGATCGGCCCGCACTACCATGGCACCGAAAAGAGCGTATGCATCGGCGCGGCCGACAATTTTTCGCCCTACGACTGGGAACTGACGACCAGGCTGTACGACCTGGCCAAGGCGTATGGCATCAACGCGTGTCTGGACGTGTACTACCGCTTTGGCAGCGACGCCACCAGCGCGCTTAGAGCCGGCCACGATTTGAAAGCGGCCGTGTACGGCATGGGGTGCATGAACAGCCACGGCTATGAGCGCACCCACATCGACGCCATCAAAGGAACGTGCGCCTTGACGCTGGCGTATTTGATGAACGAAGCGTGATTTTTTGGATAAAGCGGTTTTCCGCTTTATCCTTTTTTGATACGATGGAAAAAAGGGGAAGAGAAATGAATCGAAAAAAACTGAAAAAGAAATGGATCCTCGCTTTGAAAATCGGCGCGGGCAGCGCGCTGGCTATCTTTCTGGCCCATCTGTTTTCGCTGCAAAACGCGATGGGCGCCGGTACCATTACGCTGCTCACGCTGCTGACGACAAAACGCGGGACGATCAAACTGACAGCGCAGCGTCTGGCGACCTTTGTGGTCACCGTCCTTTTGTGCTCGCTAATTTATCCGCTTCTCCATTCCGACTTCGTCGCGTTTGGCGTCGTCATCTTTTTTCTCGTGCTCGTCACGGAATTTACGAACACGCAGGCGACTTTGTCCGTCAACGCGCTCATCGCCATGCACTTCTTTACGACCACGACATACGACGCGGCGTTTTTGTGGAACGAAACCGCGTTGCTTTTGCTTGGAATCACTATCGCCATCGTGTTCAACATGTTCAACGACTACCGGGCCACGACGGTCGATCTCGTCCAAAAGGTGCGGGACACCGACACGAAAACGCTCGAACTGCTCGCGCAAATCGTCGACTATATGAAATCGCAAAAGACGCATACGCATTTATGGAAAGATCTCGCCAGTCTTGAAAACGAGCTGCAAGACTTTTTACGGGAAGCCATCGAGTTTCAGGACAACACGTTTTCAAGCCATCCCCAGTATTTTGTCGAGTATTTCCAAATGCGGATCCGTCAATACCATGTGCTTCACGCGCTGCATTATGAAATTCGCAAAATCCGGACGATGCCCGCCCAGGCGGCGATCATTCAGGAGTTTTTGGAAGTGTGCTGCATGAAAGTGTTCGAGCACGAAAAGCCCAGGCTGCAAATGGAAATTTTATCCGAGATTTTTGCTGTGATGAAACGGGAGCCCATGCCCGAAACCCGGGAGGAATTTGAAAGCCGGGCGCTGCTGTACCACATTTTAATGGACCTCGAAGATGTTTTGAACGCGAAGGAACAATTTATCGCCAGTCTGGATCCCAAAGCGCTGGCGCTGTACCGCTCGGACACGACAAAGCAGGTCATCCCTGTCGAAGAGGCGATGACAAAAGCGGTGTTTTAAAAGAGAACGGCGGCCCCTTTTGAAAGGAAGGGGCTTTTTTTGCAGGTTTCCGAAAAAAAAGATGCCCGAAGGCATCGGTTTCAAGCATAAAAAAAAGACTTAGCAACGTCCTATTTTCGCAGGCGCGAAGCCAACTATCGTCGGCGCAGAAGAGCTTGACTTCTGTGTTCGGTACGAGAACAGGTATTTCCTCTTCGCTATCATCACTAAATCCTCTATTAATTTACACGAAACCAAACTAAAACGCAAGCTTTTTTTTCAAAAAAGAAATCAGACATGCGCTGGCCGGCTAGGATTGCGAGTCGTGGCGGTCTTCTTTAATGTGCTCCAGCGCCACTTTCAGCACGGAATGAATGTGCTCGTCGTCCAGTTCGTAAAAAATGATCTTGCCATCCCGTCTGGATTTCACAAGCTTGGCCTGCCGCAGCGTTTTCAGCTGGTGGCTAACGGCGCTTCTGGACATGTTGGTGACGTTGGCCAGGTCGCTGGCGCAAAGCTCGCCCGCCTCGAGCGCCATTAAAAGCATCAGCCGGGTAGGATCGCCCATGATTTTGTAAAAAGTCGATAAAGATTCGATGTGTGTTTCGCAAGGCAGATGCCGCAAAGCGCAAGCCACTTTTTCCTCGTCGTACACTTCATATGGAAATTGATTTTTCTCCATTCACATTACCTCGCTTGTCGCTCCCATTATAATTGATGGTTTTTTTGATTGTCAAATGGGTTAGCTGCGACTAAAATAGGGAGTGGAAAAGTTAGTTTCGATTAATTTCCAAGGAGAAGCTATGAGTTTGAATACAATCCAGATCGGGCAGGAAGCCATGGTCAAAAAGATCGAGCTGAGCTCGCAGACACTGCATCGGCTGCGGGCACTGGGCATGCTGGAAGGCACGATTGTCAAAGTCGTCCAGCGCAAGCGCAACGGGACGCTCGTCATCAATTTGCGAGGAACCCGGTTTGCGCTCGGCAAAGAAATCACCCGGCGAATCGAGGTGGAAACCGTATGAAAAAAGAAGTCACGATTGCGTTTATCGGCAATCCGAATTGTGGAAAAACGACCTTGTTCAACGCGTACACCGGGGCGAATTTGAAAGTCGCCAACTGGCCGGGCGTCACGGTCGAGCGCATGGAAGGGGCGATCCAGGAGCATGGATCGACGATTCACCTTGTCGATTTGCCAGGCACGTACTCGCTGTCGTCATATACGATGGAGGAACGGGTGTCCCGCGAGTTTATCGTTTCCGATCAAGTCGACGTCATCGTGGACGTCGTGGACGCCTCCTCGCTGGAACGCTCCCTTTACTTGACGCTCCAGCTGCTGGAGCTCAACAAGCCGCTCGTGCTGGCGATGAACATGATGGACATCGTTGAAAAGCGGGGCATCGACCTGGATTTGCACCGGCTTTCGGAAATTTTGGGCGTCCCTTGCGTTCCGGTCACGGCCCGCAAGAAAAAAGGTTTGAAGGCGCTCATGCACGCCGCCCTCCATCAAGCCGAGGACGCCAATGCCATCAACCACCAGCCAATGGAGATCCACAGCGAAAAGACCCGCTCCCACGCGATGATTTATACGACCGATATCGAAGAGCGCATCGGGCAGGTGGAAAACAAGCTGCCTCAGGACATTCGCGATCCGCGCTGGACTGCCATCAAGCTGCTTGAGGACGACGAAGCCGTTAAAAAACAAGTTCCTGTCGATCTTGGGTCGCTGGCCGGCGATAAAATCGCCGACCGGATCGTCAATGAAAAATACGATTTTATCGAGGAAATCATGCACGAGGTGCTGCTGGGGCGCGAAAGCAAAGAAGATCTCACCGATCGAATCGACCGCGTTTTGACGCATCCATTTTGGGGCATCGTCTTTTTCTTCCTCATTATGGCGGTCGTCTTTATGCTGACGTTCACAATCGGCGACTGGATCAGCGGCTATTTGGAAACGGCCATCGAATGGTTCAGCCAGGCGGTCACAAACGGCATGAACGCCCTCCACGTATCCCCGTGGCTCGTCCGGCTCGTAACCGAAGGCATTATTTCGGGTGTTGGCGGCATTTTGACCTTCTTGCCAAACATCACGATCTTGTTTATCGCGCTCGCGTTTTTGGAAGACTCTGGGTACATGGCGCGCGTCGCCTATGTCATGGACGACATCATGGGCCGGCTTGGCTTGTCGGGACGCGCCTTCATTCCGATGGTGCTCGGCTTTGGCTGCACCGTGCCGGCCATCATGGCGTCGCGCTCGCTCGAATCGGAACGGGACCGCCGCCGCGTCATGCTCGTCACGCCGTTTATGTCGTGTTCCGCCAAGCTGCCCGCCTACATTTTGTTTTCCGGCATGTTCTTTTCCAGACACGCGATGTGGGTGGCGTATTCGTTGTATTTGGTAGGGATCGTGGTCGCGCTCGTCATCGCGTGGATCACGTCGAAACTGGACAAGACGAGCGAGATGAAGCCGCTGCTTATCGAGCTGCCCATCTACAAGCTGCCAAGCTTGTACACCGTGTACGTGTACGTATGGGAAAAGGTGAAAGACTTCCTGTCCAAGGCGGGAACGACGATTTTTATCGCCTCCATCGTGTTGTGGCTTTTGCTCAACTTCGGCTTCCAGGGATTTACCGAAAACGTGTCGACGTCGTTTGCGGCCGGTTTAGGACGGCTGCTCGTGCCGTTGCTCGTGCCGCTAGGACTTGGCTTTTGGCAAATCGCCGTCGCCTTGCTGGCCGGTATTTCGGCCAAGGAAGTTGTTGTATCGAGCATGGGCGTGCTCTTTGGCATGAGCAATCTCAACTCGGCGGCCGGCGCGAGCAGCTTGCAGGCGATTTTGTCCTCGATGGGCTTTGGCGCCTTGAACGCCTACTGTATGATGCTGTTTTGCCTGCTGTACATTCCATGCTTCGCGACGCTGGCGACGATCAAGAAGGAATCGGGATCGCGGGCGTACATGTGGAAGGCGGCCGGCTTCCAGCTTTTGGTCGCCTGGGTGATTACGTTTGCCGTCTATCAAACCGGTACCTGGATCGGATTGTAGCGCGAGAGAAAAAAACTCCGCGCTTTTTTTCTTTTCCGTTGCGTTTTAAGCAAAGTCTGGTATACTGAAACCAGATGATGATTGAACGATTATTCAACTGTTCAATCGAGGAGGGACAAAATGAAAAAGACGTACAAAGTGGAAGTGGATTGCGCCAACTGCGCGGCCAAAATCGAAGACGCGATTTCGAAAATCGAAGGGGTCAACAGCGCCCGCGTCAATTTCATGACGCAAAAACTGACGATTGACACCGCGGATGCCGCCGACCACGCCGCGATTATGAAAGAGGCGAAACGGTGCGCCCGCAAAGTCGACAGCGACGCCGAAATTGATTGTTAAGGCGCGCGTATGACAAAAAAACAAAAGAAAATGTTGAAGCGGATCATCGCCACCTCGATTTTATACGCGGTGGCGGTCATCCTCAAACACGCGACAACGCTTCCATCCGAAGCGTTGTTCGCCGCTTTTTTGATTCCATACGTTTTGATTTCGTATGACGTGTTGATCAAGTCGGTAAAAAACATTCAAAACGGGCAAGTGTTTGACGAGAACTTTTTGATGGCGCTCGCTTCGATTGGCGCTCTTGTGCTGGGCGAGTACAGCGAGGCGGTCGCCGTCATGCTGTTTTACCAAATCGGCGAGTGGTTCCAGTCGTACGCGGTCAACAAATCGCGCAAGTCGATCGCCGCGCTCATGGACATACGTCCCGAATACGCCAACATCGAAGTGGATGGAAAAATCGAGCAAGTCGATCCGGAAGAAGTGCGCGTCGGACAGACGATTGTCATCAATCCCGGCGAGCGTGTTCCACTGGACGGAACGGTGGAAAAAGGGCAGTCCTCGCTTGATACGTCCGCGCTGACCGGCGAGTCGGTACCACGCAGCGTGCGGGCCGGCAGCGAAGTCATTTCCGGCTGCATCAACCAGGCGGGCGTGCTGTATGTCAAAGTTTCCAAGCCATACGAGGATTCGACCGTCGCCAAAATTCTCGACCTGGTGGAAAACGCGACGAACAAGAAGTCGAAGTCGGAGCAGTTTATTACGAAATTCGCCCGCATCTATACGCCGGTCGTGGTGTTTCTCGCCTTGGCGCTGGCCGTCATTCCTTCGCTGGTCGATGGACAATGGAGCGTCTGGGTGTATCGGTCACTGTCGTTTCTGGTAACTTCGTGTCCTTGCGCGCTGGTCATCTCGGTGCCGCTCTCGTTTTTTGGCGGCATTGGCGGGGCGAGCCGCAAAGGCATCCTCGTCAAAGGAAGCAACTATCTTCAGCTGTTGTCGGAAGTAAAAACGATCGTTTTTGACAAAACCGGCACGATCACCAAAGGAAACTTCCAGGTGACCGAAGTGCAGGCCGTTGGCATGTCGCGCGAGGCGCTGCTTGATTTGGCGGCCAAAGCTGAGTCGCATTCGACGCATCCGATCGCGCTTTCCATCCAAAAGGCGGCCGCGCCCGATCTTTCACTGGCGGATGTGCACGACATTCAGGAAGTGGCCGGCCACGGCGTGAAAGCGATCGTTGGCAAGCAGACGGTATGCATTGGCAACCAAAAGCTCATGGCGCAGCAAGGCATCGACGCGCTGCCGGAAGGCAACGGGTTTGGCACGTGCGTGTATGTGAGCGTCGATGGACGCTACGCCGGAATGATCGAGATCGCCGACGAAATCAAGGAAGACTCGAAAACGGCCATCGACTTGCTGCGGCACTATGGCGTGCGCAAATTCGTGATGCTGACAGGCGACAGCGAGCAAGTGGCGAAAAAAGTGGCTGGCAAAGTCGGCATCGACGAGGTGCACGCCCAGCTGCTCCCGGATCAGAAAGTCGCGCTCCTGGACCAGATTCTTGCGCAAAAAGAAGGCAAGGACAAAGTGGCGTTTGTTGGCGATGGCATCAACGACGCGCCGGTTTTGACGCAGGCCGACGTCGGCATCGCGATGGGCGGCTTGGGCAGCGACGCGGCCATTGAGGCGGCGGACATCGTGCTGATGGAAGACCAGCTTTCGCAAATCGTCGTCGCGATGCAAATCAGCAAGAAAACGCTGCGCATCGTATACGAGAACATCGTCTTCGCCCTGGCGATCAAGGTCGTCATCCTCGTGCTGGCGGCGCTGGGTATCACAAATATGTGGGCAGCCGTGTTCGCGGATGTCGGGGTCAGCTTTCTGGCGATTTTAAACGCGATGCGCGCGCTGCGTGTCGACAAAATCAAATAATGCACACAAGGAAATATCCCGGGCGGGTATTTCCTTTGTTTTTGGGCAAGGCCACGCATCCAAACGGGTTCAGGAATTGACAGATGGTTGTTTCTATTTTATACTCAAACCAACGATAACGAGAAGGACATGGCGAGGATTCCCCGGATGTAGAGAGAAAGGCGGCTGGTGAAAGCCTTTCGAAGAGCTCCAAGCTACTCCCTTTGAATCGCCCTTGAAAAAGTGTGCCGTAATCTTGCGTTAAGAGAGTTTGAGGTGTACGAAAACCGTTTGGTTTTCGTAAACAAAGGTGGTACCGCGTGCGACAGACGTCCTTTGAGGTCTGTCGCTTTTATTATGGAAAAAAGGAGAAACGAGTATGGAACTAATCAACGTATTGGAAGATGAGCATTTGAAAACTTTGAACCATTCCGCCGCCCACATGATGGCGCAAGCCGTCAAGCGCTTGTATCCGCAAGCGAAGTTCTGGGTCGGTCCGGTCATCGCGGAAGGGTTTTACTACGACATGGATCTTGGCGATGTCAGCTTGAACGAAGACGATCTGGCCCGCATCGAAAAGGAAATGAAAAAGATCGCCAAAGACGGCAAACGGATCGTGCGCCGCGAAGTAACCAAAGACGAGGCGATCGAAATGTTCAAAGACGACTTGTACAAAGAAGACTTGATCAAAGACCTTGAGGATGGGACGATTACCGTGTATTCGCAAGGCGAGTTCACCGACCTTTGTCGCGGACCGCACGTCGACAGCGTGAAGGAGTTGAAAAACTTCAAGCTGCTTAAGCACTCGGGCGCCTACTGGAAAGGGGACGCCAACAACAAGATGCTCCAGCGCGTGTACGGCATCGCGTTCGACACGAAAGAGCAGCTCGAAAACCATTTGGCCGCTTTGGAAGAGGCGAAAAAGCGCGATCACAAAAAACTTGGCCGCGAAATGGGCTTGTTCACCGTTTCCGAATACGCGCCGGGCATGCCGATCTTTTTGCCAAACGGCATGATTTTGCGCAACCTGCTGGAAAACTACTGGTACGAAGTCCACACGAAAGACAACTACCAGTTCATCAAAACGCCAATCATCATGTCGCGCGAGCTGTGGGAAACGTCCGGACACTGGGACCACTACCGCGAAAACATGTACACGACCAAAGTCGACGAGCGCGATTTTGCCATCAAGCCGATGAACTGCCCGGGCGCCTTGCTCGTGTACAATACGGAGCTGCACTCTTACAAGGATTTGCCGCTACGCATCGCCGAGCTGGGCCAGGTGCACCGTCACGAGGCGAGCGGCGCGCTCAACGGATTGTTCCGGGTGCGCACGTTCACGCAGGATGACGCGCACTTGTTCGTGACGCCGGATCAAATTGAGTCGGAAGTGAAAAACGTCCTGTCGCTCATCGACGAGATGTATGGCGTCTTCGGTTTGCCATATTCGATCGAATTGTCGACGCGGCCGGAAACAGGCTACATCGGCAGCGAGGAAATCTGGGAGCAATCGGAACAGGCGCTTGCTAACGCGTGCGTCCACGCCGGCAAGGAATACGAAGTCAATCCGGGCGACGGCGCGTTTTACGGACCGAAGCTCGACATCCATATTAAGGACTCGCTGGGACGCGACTGGCAATGCGGAACGATCCAGCTCGATATGAACCTGCCGGAACGGTTTGGCTGCACGTATGTGGACCGGGACGGTTCGAAAAAGACGCCGCTCATGCTGCACCGCGTCGTGTACGGATCCATCGAACGGTTTATCGGCATTTTGATCGAGCACTTTGGCGGCCACTTCCCGCTCTGGCTCGCTCCACAGCAGTTCGTCATCATTCCGGTGCACCACGAAAAGCATTTGGCGTACGCCAACGAAGTGCGCGACACGCTCGAAAAAGCGGGCATGCGCGTGAAGGTCGACGCCCGCAACGAGAAGCTTGGATACCGTGTGCGCGAGGCGCAAATCAAAAAGATTCCGTATCAAATCGTCGTCGGCCAGGGCGAGTCGGAAAACGCGACGGTCACGATCCGTCAAAACGGAAAGAAAGACAGCGTGACGATGCCGCTTGACGAGGCGGTGGAACGCTTTAAAAATGAGGTGGAAACAAAATGTTTATTCGAAAACTAGGAAAAGGACTGCTGGCGGCCGGGCTCGCGCTCGGTCTGGCGGCGTGCTCTTCAGCCAGCCAGGAACCGCAGTCGTATTCGCTGCTTTGCCCGACAGGCGCGCCGGCGCTGGCGACTCTGGGCGCTGAAAACGTGGAAAACACGACGATCACCCGCGTGGAAGGAACCGATCCGCTCATGGCGGAACTGTCCAAAAAAGACGGAGAGTACGATGTAATCGTGGCGCCGGTCAACGTGGGAGCCAAAGTGTATGGCCAAGCGGAAGCGTATCAGCTGGCCGCGGTCATCACCTGGGGCAACTTATACGTTGTTGGTAGCGAGGACAAGGCTTGGGAAAACCCGGACAACACAATGGCGCTTTTTGGCGAAAATGCGGTGCCTGGACTCGTGTACAACGACGTGCTGGCCGACCAGGTGAAAGCGCAAACGACGTGGTACAACGCGGTGTCGGACGCGCAGCAGGCGCTTTTGGCAGGCAAAGCGGACGTCGCCTTGCTGGCGCAGCCTGCGGCCGCGGCCACGATTGCCAAGGCGAAAGAAAACGGCAAAGAGCTGAAAGTCATTGGCAACCTTCAGGAGATGTGGAAGGTCAAGATGGGCAACGACACGACCGGGTATCCGCAGGCGGGCATCTTCGTGAAAAAGGACAGCGACAAAAACATCGACGCCTTGTTGAGCGGAATCCAGACGTTCGACGAGGACGCCAGCGAGGAGACGATCGTCGAGGCGGTCGAAGCGGCTGGCGCGGAAAATCTGGGTTTGCCAAACGCGCAAATCGCCGCCAAGACGTGGGACGCGCAAAATATCCGCTACGTGACGGGGCCGAACGCGAAAGAGCAGGTGGAACAGTTTTTACAGTTGTTTGCGATTGAAATGCCGGAAACGTTGATTACACAATAAACAACATTGGAAAGAAGGGCAGCCTTCTTTCTTTTTTTACACGCTTTAGCACTTAAGTTGATTAAATGCTAGAACTTCGGTATAATAGAAAACAGGAATCAGGAGAGTGGAGGTATTGTGATGAAAAATGGAAAAGTACTAAGCTTTACAATGGGATGCGAAGCGGATCCCACATCCCGCGTCAAAGTGGTTTCGGACGGAGAAATCATCCGGGTGGAGGGGTTGAGCGACGAGGGGGAGCCCTTCACGATCGACTTCGAGCTGCCTTTGGAAGGATTGCGCCAGTTTCAGGAAAACGTCAAGCCGTTTTTGACGAGCAGCGACGACGTGGATTTGGAAAACCCGACGAATTACGACTGGACGCTCAAATACAAGGCGGACGGCATGGAAATGAGCACCAATGGAATCATTTCCTCCGCCAACGTGTTCAAGGATATGAAGGTCAATATTTTGAAGACGTTGTACGAGGTGCAGCAAAAATACGACTACGCGATGAAAAACGGCGCCGAGCTCAAAGAGCTGGTCGATCGGATCGAGGAAAAAGCGGAGTAAAGCGAATTTGGAGAAATCTTTGATGGTTTCTCTTTTTTATTGCTGATAGAATGAAATAAAAAGGAGGATATATTAAGTTATAAAAAATAGAAAAAAGTGTATAAATATGGGTATAGTGTGTTCATATAGAAAGGGTTGTATTTATGAACACAAAGAATATCACAAACTATAAACCCAAAGATTTTGCTGAGTTATTGGGTGTATCAGTCAAGACATTGCAGAGATGGGACAGAGAAGAAATATTGAAAGCTCATCGAACTCCTACTGATAGAAGATATTATACTTACGACCAGTATCTACAATTCAAAGGAATACAAACAGAAAATGATGTTAGAGATGTTGTCATTTACGCAAGGGTTTCTACAAGAAATCAAAAAGATGATTTACATAATCAAGTAGAATTTTTAAAACAATTCTGTAATGCTAAAGGTGTTATTGGAAATCAATGTATTGAAGATTTCGGAAGCGGATTAAATTATGATCGCAATAAATGGAACAGACTGCTTGAAGAAGTCATGGAAAACAAAATCAGAACAATAGTGATTTCGAATAAAGACAGATTTGTTCGGTTTGGCTATGACTGGTTCGAACGATTTTGCGAAAAATTCAACACAAAAATAATCGTTGTCAACAGCGAAACATTTTCGCCAAGTGAAGAACTTGTGCAGGATATCGTTTCAATCTTAGATGTATTCACTTACAGGTTATATGGTCTTCGAAAGTATAAGAAACAGATCAGGGAGGATGATGACATTGTTAAAGAGCTTCAAAACGGAAATTGATCCGACTTTGGAACAGAAACAAAAGATCCATCAAACGATCGGAACATGCCGATTCGTTTATAACTTTTATCTTTCACATAACAAAGAAGTCTATGAAGCAGAAAAGAAATTTGCCTCCGGCATGGATTTTCAAAAATGGCTCAACAATGTTTATTTGAAAGAGCATCCTGAATTTTCATGGATCAAGGATGTTAGTTCTAAATCCGTCAAACAGAGTATCATGAATGCCGATAAAGCGTTCCGAAGCTTTTTCAAACATCAAACCAGTTTTCCTAAATTCAAGAAAAAAGGGACATCCGATGTAAAGATGTACTTTGTTAAGACGGATGCCAAGGCCGTCATCTATTGCGAACGTCACAGGATCAAGATCCCGACTTTAGGATGGGTAAGACTGAAAGAAAAAGGGTATCTTCCTACCACAAAATCAGGAATGGTGATCAAAAGCGGCACCGTTTCCATGAAGGCAGGAAGATATTATGCCTCGGTGGTGGTAGAAATACCTGACTCTCCTTCGGTTAAAAACAACGAAAATGAAGGCATCGGAATTGATCTAGGATTGAAGGATCTTGCGATTGTTTCCGATGGCAAGGCCTATAAAAACATCAATAAATCAGCAAAAATAAAAAAACTTGAAAACCGACTGCGGAGAGAGCAAAGAAGTCTTTCACGCAAGTTAGAAAATACAAAGAAAGGAGAGTCTACTCAAAAAAATATCCAAAAACAAAAGCTCAAGGTACAAAAGCTTCATCAAAGGATGGACAATATCCGTACGGATTACATCAATAAGACAGTATCAGAGATCGTGAAAACCAAGCCATCTTATATTACTGTAGAAGATTTAAATGTAACCGGGATGATGAAGAACAAGCATTTATCAAAAGCAGTTGCTTCCCAAAAGTTTTATGAGTTTAGAGTCAAACTGGAAGCGAAATGCAAAGAAAGAGGCATTGAATTGAGGATCGCTGACAGGTGGTATCCATCATCGAAAATGTGCCACTGCTGCGGAAGTATCAAGAAAGATTTAAAACTTTCAGATCGAGTGTTCCGCTGCCAATGTGGTTATGTTGAAAACAGAGATCTCAATGCAAGTCTTAATTTAAGAGATGCAACAACCTACACCATTGCATAACGAACAAGCAAATGTAGGTATGTACCGAAGGCTGATTCGGGAATTTACGACTGTGGAGTGTACAAGAACTTGTGAGTAGTGTTGCCGCTTACGGAACATAAAAGCATACACGAAGAAGCAGTAAGAAATATCCGTGAGGATTTCAATTCTCGATGTGTTTGAGTATGTTTAGACACATTTTGAGTAGCAGAAAACGCATGAAAACTGTTTTGAAAGTATCGCATTTGCGCAAGGCGTTTAAACACAGGGAAATTTTGTCCGACGTGTCGTTTTCGCTGAAAGAAGGGGAAATCGTGGGCTTTGTCGGCCGCAACGGCGCCGGAAAATCGACGACGATGAAATGCGTGGTCGGCTTGCTTCAGCCCCAAGGCGGAACGATCGAGGTCGACGTCAAAAACATCGTCACCCAACGGGAAGCGGCTTTGCGACGCATCGCTGCGCAAATCGAGGATCCCGCGCTGTTTGAAACGATGAGCGGCCGCGACAACTTGCGGCTGTTTGCCGCGCTCAACCACGTCGAAAAGTCCCGGATCGCCAACATGGAGGCGTTTTCCGGCCTCCAAGGCGCTTTGAAATGCCGGGTGGAAACGTATTCCATGGGGATGAAGCAGCGGCTCGCCTTGGCCATCGCGCTGTTGAAAAAGCCGCGGGTGCTTTTGCTGGACGAGCCAATGAATGGATTGGACGCCCAGGGCGTGCAGGCGCTTCGCGCCGAGCTCAAGGCGCTTGCCCGCAAGGAAAAGATGGCGATTCTCGTGTCGAGCCACCAGCTGGCGGAAATCGAGAAGATGTGCGACCGCATCGTCGGTCTCAAGGAAGGAAGAATTTACGATTTGCCGTTGGAAGGAAAAACGACGTCGTATGTCATTCGCACGAATCGTCCAATCGCGAACCCGGAAGGCTTGACGACGCTCGAATCCGGGACGTATCGTTTCGATTTGGATGGTGGCAATCTGACGGACCGGCTCGCGGCAATCGAACGGACGCATCGAGTCCGCGTCGTCGGTATCGAGCCATCGCGTCACGATTTGGAAGCCGTGTACAACGAGTTCCAGGAGGCGGGTTATGACGTATGAGTTGCGCAAGCTCGTTCGCAATCCGCGCGCGTGGATCGTGTATTCGTTTTTTGTGGCGGGGCTGCTTTTGTTTTGGGGGCTCGCGCTTGTAGAAAACGGCCAGTCCATCCGATACGCCGCCAACCGGTATTCGTACATGGCGTATACGGCCAACAAGCGGCTTCACGACTTGTCCAGGCCGCTGATGCCCGGGGAAAGCGAATTTTTGTACGAGGCGCACGATGTCGCCAGGGCGATTTCCAAAGCGTACGAAAACGGAGAAAACACGACGCCGGGATTTGTAGTCCTGCGCCAAAGCTGGGACGAGCTCGTCGCCAAAGCCGATAAAAACGGCTATCCGTACGCGGATTTTGGCTACGACTCTACCATCGAGACAACAGCGTATTTACAACAGTCTGAAGCCTGCTTAAAGCGAAATATCGGTCTGCTGGCTTCAGACTGGCAGCCGGACGCCGTGAATTTGAACGCGCAATGGACGTTGCGGGGCGGATGGCTCGCGGTAGCGTTGTTTTGTCTCGTGTTGTGGATGGACACGATTGGCGCTGAAATGGACAATGGAACCTTTAAGCTCGTGTTCACGTCGCTGACGCCGCGCAAAACGATTTTTTGGTCGAAAATTCTCGTGTCGCTGCTTGTGGCCGGCGCGCTTTGCCTGACGGTCGGGCTCGTGCTTGGCGGCGTCGGCCTGGTTTACGGAATCGGGACGCTGGACTATCCGTACATCGTCCATCAGCGTATTGTGTCGGGCGCGTCGCTACTGGGCCTGGGTGTGGCGTGGAGCGGATGCGTGGTTGTTGGCTTGCTTGGGATGTTTTTGTGGGTGTTCTCGTGGCGTCTGAAGCCGATGGACGCGTTTTGCGCGTGCTTGCTCGTTTTGGCTGGCTTGCTGTGGCTTGGCGCCTGGCGAATGGAGCTTGTGCTGACGTTGCCCGTATGGCGGCTTGGCGGTGGCGCGTTCGCGCTGGCGGGTGTCGGGATGGCCGGACTCGCTCTGCGGCGGTTAGAGCGAAAGGAGCTGGGAACATGAAAGCGTATGGATGGTTCGAATGGAAGCGCTGGATGCATTCGAAGAAAAACGTCGTGCTGCTCGTCCTGCTCGTTTGTGTCGAGCTGCTGACGCTGCGGATGATGATGCAAATGGATCGCTATACCGATCCGGTGCCGATGACGGATCCGGAAACGATTTGGATCCGGCCATTGAAGACGAGGGAGCAGCTTTCCATGCTTTCCGAGCAAAAGAAGCAGGAGGCGTACGCTCTCATCGAACAAAGCGAGAAGGACATGGATTTTTTGCGGGCGAATTTGGAAAAGGCGGATCTGGCCAAGCAGCACGAGGAATGGCAGCCGTTTTTGAAAGCGTCGATCGTCAATTTTTTGATGCTGGCGCGGCTGGAGGAAATCAGCGAGGCGACCAGCTTTCACGAGCAGGATTTTATTCACCAAAAACAAATCGAGGCGTTGTACCGCCAGTACGATGCGCCCGATCTTGGCCGCTACGCGTCCATCGCCAACTTGCCAATGGGACATTCCTCCTATCCGGTGTACGAGAAATACGTTCGCTATTTTGACGCGCTCGTTGAAAATCACCTCGTCCCGGCTTCGGTGTACGATGTAAGCGCGGGGACGGTGTTTTTGCAGCTGGCGCGCTCCGTGCTTCCGCTGGCGGCCGTTCTTTTGACGGGATGTTTGTTTTGGCAGACGAAAAAAGAGCGGCGGGCCGAAAGCATGCTGTTGACGGTGCCGTATTTGAGAAGGCGGCTCGTGCGTTATGAAAGCGTGGCGAGAGCGGGCTGGATCGGTTTCTGGCTCGTCGTTCCGATCGCGCTTATGAGCGTATTCTTTGGAATGACGCAAGGCTGGTCGTCGTGGCATACGCCGGTGTTCGTGTTCGCGCCGGGGTTGACGTCGTTTGCCACGCCGCTGGCGCAAACGCAAGACGGGATGATGTCGATTCCCATCGGTTTGACGATTTTAAACGGCGACACGTATGTGGAGCCGGCGATGGAGCTGATGACGTGTGCGCAGGTGACGGGACTCGCTTTGCTTTTGGGTGGTTTGTTTGTGTTGTTTTTAGTGGAGTACGAGCTGTTTTTGGAGAAAGTGTTTCCCACGTCGTTTCTGGCGATTGTCGTGTATTTTATCTCGATTGGTCTGCTCATGGCGGCGCAGGGCGGGGTGTGGAATCCGATGCGCTATATGGATCCGGTGTCTGTTTTAACCGGCTACGCGGGTGCCTCGTACGGAGCGGGGCTTTGCGTCTTGTTTGGCTATACGGCGCTGTTTTGGCTGTTGAATCGGGGGCTCACAAAAAAACGTGTCCGATGATCAGACACGTTCCTGCACGATCTTGAATCCTTTGGCTTCGAGGTCGTGCTTTATTTTTTCGATGTGGGCGTGGTTGCGCGTTTCGACGGTGACTTTCAAAAAGCAGGCGTTGATGTCCATGTCCGGGTCGGCGTTGTCGTAGTCGACCGTGACGACGTTGCCGCCGTTTTCCGAGATGATTTTCGAAACGCCAAGCAGCTGGCCGGGCTTGTCAGTCAAAGCGATCGTGAAGCTTGTTTTGCGTCCGCTCAGCAGCAGGCCGCGCGTCATGACGCGGTCGATGATGTTGACGTCGATGTTGCCGCCCGACAACACGCAGACGACGTTCTTGCCTTCGATCGGCAGCTTGTTGAACATGGCGGCGGCTACTGAAACGGCGCCGGCGCCTTCCGTGACGAGCTTTTGTTTTTCCATCAGCGTCAGGATGGCGGCCGCGATCTCGTCTTCGGACACTGTGATGATGTCGTCAACGTAGCGACTGACGATGTCGAACGTGTTGTCGCCCGGGTGCTTGACGGCGATGCCGTCGGCAAACGTGTTGACGGCATCCAGCGTGCGCTGCTCGCCGCTCTTGAACGATTCGTACATGCTGGCGGCGTTGGCGGCCTGCACGCCATACACTTTGATGTTCGGGTTCAGGCTTTTGATGGTGAACGCGATGCCGGAAATGAGTCCGCCGCCGCCAATCGGGACGACGATGGCGTCAATGTCGTCCAGCTGGTCGAGAATTTCCAGCGCGATCGTTCCCTGGCCCGCGATGACATCCTCGTCGTCGTAAGGATGGATGAATGTCAAGCCTCGTTCCTGGCAAAGCTCGGCGGCTTTTGTGTAGGAGTCGTCGTAGGCGCCTTCGACAAGGCAGACGTCGGCGCCATAGTTTTTCGTGGCTTCCACTTTGGAAAGCGGCGCGCTGTCCGGCATGCAAATCGTGCACGGAATGCCCGCGTGCTGCGCTGACAAGGCGACACCCTGGGCGTGGTTGCCCGCCGAGCTGGCGATGATGCCGTTGGCTTTCTCCTCTTCGGTCAGCTTGCTGATTTTATAGTAGGATCCTCGAATCTTGAAGCTGCCGGTCACTTGCAGGTTCTCCGTTTTTAAATACAAGTGGTTGTTGCAGTGGATATTTTGGGCTTCGATCAAATCCGTCCGACGGATCACTTTTTTCAATACGCTGCTTGCGTGGTATACTTTGTCGATCGTCAACATTCGTAAAAAACCTCTTTCCTTCACTCAAATGAATGGTAAAATTATAGCACAAAACAATCGAAAAGAAAGGGAATGAAAATGAATTTGCAAATTTTTGAAAGAAAATTACATTCTTTGGTCGTCTTTCATTCGTTTTACGAGCAGCCGCTCTTCAAAACGCTTCTTTTGTGCCTGCAAAGCGGGACGGAGGACGAGTTCGTTTGCCGGTACAGCCGTCTTTGCGCCTTGATTTACGCGCAGGGGGCGAATCTCTCCGATCTCGTATACGATTTGGTCGTCAACGACGAGAACTTTTACGTGCTGAAAAAAGGAAGCGGGGAAGCGGTTAGCTTGTCGATGGAAGACTCGCTCGTTCGCGAGCTGGATCTTTTGCAGCAAATACACGATTTGAAAAGCGACGATTTGCTCGAGGCGTTTTCACCGACGATCGAGCTGGCGAAATGGGACAACACGCCCCGCGATTTGAAAGCGGAATACAGGAAGCGGATCGGGGAGCTTTCGAAAAAAGGATATGGCATGTTCGCGCGCTACCATATGTTTGGCATGGACGAGAACGGCTTGTTTCCAATTCAGCATCCCGATGGCCAGCTGTTGTCGCAGCTGACCGGCTACGAGCGGGAGCGAAGTCTGCTTTTAAAAAACACGCTCGCGTTTTTGCAGGGGATGAAGGCGAACAACGCCCTGTTGTATGGCGACGCCGGAACAGGGAAAAGCTCGACGATCAAGGCCATCGTCAACGAATACCATCCGGATGGCTTGCGGCTTGTGGAAATCAAGAAAAGCCAAATCGCGCTTTTGCCCTCGCTCATTGAATCGCTGGCGGACAATCCGCTGAAATTCATCCTTTTTATCGACGATTTAAGCTTTCAGACCGGTGACGACGAGTTTGTCGCTTTGAAAAATATTTTGGAGGGCGGCAGCGTGGCATCCAACCACAATGTCGTCGTTTACGCGACAAGCAACCGGCGCCACCTTGTGAAAGAAAACTTCGCGGACCGGAACGGCTCGGAAATCCATCGCAACGATGCGATCCAGGAAACCGCGTCGCTGGCCGCCCGGTTCGGCTTGACGATCACGTTTTCCAAACCGGCCAAGGATTTGTATTTGGAAATTGTCAGAAGCTATGCTAAGCAATATGGCTTGCGGCTGGACGAAGACGAGCTGCTCATTAAGGCGGAGGGGTTTGCGCTGCGCAACAACGGACGCTCGCCAAGAACGGCGCGCCAGTTCGTGGAGCACGAGAAGATTTTGGAAACCGTGGAATAAACAAAAAACAGTCGGAATCCCGAATGGATTTCGGCTGTTCTTTTTCTTTCTGCTTATTTTAAAACGGCTCCCTTGTCGGCGCCTTGCACCATACGCTGGTAGCGCGACAGCCATCCCGATTTGAATGCGGATTCAAAGGGTTTCTGGCTCTTTCTACGCTCTTCGAATGTTTCGTCGTCCACGTGCGCGTGGATGGAGTAGTTTGGAATGTCGATCGTGATCAAGTCGCCTTCCTCAAGCAGTCCAATCGTTCCGCCCGCGGCCGCCTCTGGTGCCACATGGCCGATCGAAGCGCCCCGGGACGCGCCCGAGAAGCGTCCATCCGTGATGAGCGCCACGGTCTTGTCGAGCTTCATGCCCGCCAGCGCGCTGGTCGGATTGAGCATTTCGCGCATGCCGGGACCGCCTTTCGGGCCTTCGTAGCGAATTACGACGACGTCGCCATCGTGAATGCCCCCCGCGTAAATCGTCTCGATCGCCTCTTCTTCCGAGTTGAATACGCGGGCCGGACCGGTGTGCTTCATCATGCTTTCATCGACGGCGCTGCGTTTGACGACGCAGCCATCCGGGGCAATATTGCCAAATAAAACAGCGATTCCGCCCGTTTTCGAATATGGCGTTTCGACCGGGCGAATCGTGTCCGGATCTTTGTTAAAGGCGAATTCGATATTTTCACCAACGGTTTTGCCGTTGACGGTCAACAGCGACGTGTCGATCAATCCCATTTTGTTCAGCTCGTGGTAAACCGCTTGCAGTCCACCGGCTTTGTCCAAGTCGTGCATATGGGTTTTTCCGGCTGGAGCGAGATGGCAAAGGTTGGGTACCTTTTCGCTGAACTCGTTGAACGTGTTGAGCGAAAGCGGGCAGCCGGCCTCGTTGGAAATGGCGAGCAGGTGGAGCACGGAATTGCTCGAGCAGCCAAGCGCCATGTCGCACGTCAGCGCGTTGCGGATGGATCGTTCATGAAGGATGTCCTTGATCTTGATGTCTTTTTCGACAAGATCCATGATCGCCATGCCGGCTTTTTTCGCTAGTTGCAGTCTTCTGGCCTGGACAGCCGGAATCGTTCCGTTGCCCGGCAGCGCGATGCCAAGTGCCTCGCACAGGCAGTTCATCGAGTTGGCGGTGTACATGCCCGAGCAGCTTCCGCATCCCGGACACGTGTTCGTTTCGAACTCCATGAGCTTCTCGTCGTCAATCAAGTTCGCTTTCCGGGCGCCGACAGCTTCAAACATCTTGGACAGTGACGTGTCCTCGTTGTCCACGCAGCCCGACATCATCGGACCGCCGCTGACCACGACGGTCGGCAGGTTCAGCCGCAAGGCGCCCATGACCATGCCCGGCACGATTTTGTCGCAGTTGGGCACGAGGACAAGGCCGTCAAAGGCGTGCGCCTGCGCCATCGTTTCCACGGAATCGGCGATCAGCTCCCGGCTTGGCAGGGAGTACTTCATGCCGACATGGCCCATCGCGATGCCGTCGCATACGCCAATCGAAGGCACCATGATGGGGGTTCCTCCCGCCATGCGTACGCCGGCTTTCACGGCTTCGACGATTTTGTCGAGATGGAAGTGGCCCGGCACGATGTCGCTGTGGGCGCTCACGATCCCGATCAGCGGGCGGTCCAGTTCCTCTTTCGTATAGCCCATCGCGTAAAAGAGGGAGCGCATCGGCGCTTTTTCAATTCCCTCCGTGACCGCTTTGCTTTTGTGTTTGTTCATAGTCGACTCCTTTCTTATTCCTCGTCTTCGACTTCCGTATTGGCATCCCGCGAAATGCCGGTCACGCCGGTGCGGCAAACTTCCAGCACGTCGTAGCAGGACAACATATCCAAAAAGCCGTCGATTTTCTCGCTCGCGCCGGTGAGCTCCACGATCATGCACGTTTTGGAAAGCGAAATGATCTTGCCTCGGTAAATGTCCACGATTTCGCGGATCGCCGCGCGGTTTGTCTTGTCGCACGCCACTTTGACAAGCAGCAGCTCGCGAAACAGCGAGCGTCCTTTCTCCAATGTGAAGATGTCGCGCACGACTTCGAGCTTGCGCGTCTGCGTCAAAATTTGATGGAGCGATTGCTCGTTGCCGTTGAAAACCGCCGTGATTCTGGAAATCGCCGGGTCGCTTGTCGTGGAAACGGTAAGCGATTCGATATTGAATCCGCGGCGTCCAAACAAAGAGGCGACGCGGGTCAGCACGTTGGCGCTGTTGTCGACAAATATACTGATAACTTCTCTTTTCATACGTCTTTCTTCCTCTCTCAGTTCGTGATCATGTCCTCGATGGTTCCGCCATTTGGAATCATCGGCAGGACGCGCTCTTCCTTGGCGATGTTGCAGGCGATCCAAACCGGGCCGTCTTCCTTGAGCGCTTGTGTGAACGCGTCCTTAAACTGCTCGATCGTGTTCACTTCAAATCCTTTGGCGCCAAATCCTTTGGCGAGCTGGACGTAGTCGGTTTGCCGCTGCAAAATCGTCTGGGAGTAGTGTTTGTTGTAGAAAACCGTTTGCCATTGATACACCATGCCCAGCACTTTGTTGTCGAAGATGATCGTGATAATCGGCAGGCGGTTGCTGACAGCGGTGCACGCTTCGTTCAAGTTCATATGGAAGCTGCCATCACCCGTAAAGTGGATGACGCGCTTTTCCGGCTTTCCAAACTGGGCCCCAATCGCGGCGCCATAGCCGTATCCCATCGTGCCTAGACCGCCGCTTGTCAGGAAGTTTTCGGCTTTTTCATGCTTTAAATACTGTGCCGCCCACATTTGATGCTGGCCGACATCGGTCACGTAAATCGTTTCCTTGTCGGTCAAGTCGCACGCTGCCTCGATGATGTCTTTTGGACGGATCGTCGCCTCTTTGACATCGGTTTCGACGAATTTCCGGAAGGACGACACGTGTTTGATCCAGGCGTCGTTGCGTTTTTGCTCAAGCTTTGGCAGCAGGGCGGTCAAAAAGTCTTTCACGTCGGCTACGACATCGAAGTTGATCAGGACGTTTTTGTTGATTTCCGATTCGTCGATATCGACATGGACGATGGCCGCGCGCTGGGCGAAACGATTTGGATTCAACGCGACGCGATCCGAAAAGCGGGTGCCTAGCGCGATGACCAAATCCGCCTGGTCGATCGCCTGGTTGGCCGCCATGCTGCCGTGCATTCCAATCAAGCCAAGGTTGCGGGGATCGTCGTGCTTGAGAACGCCGGCGCCCATCAAGGTGTACGTGGCGACCGCGTCAATGCGCTCGATGAACGCGTTCAGCTCCTCCTTGGCTTGACTGGACGCCACGCCGCCGCCAAAGTAAACAACCGGACGTTTCGACAAAGCGATGGCTTCGGCGATTTCATCCAGCTTTTTTTCATCCAAAGCGGGATGGGGCTTTTTAGGCAAAGGCGGCTGCGCGGTGTATTCATACAAATTGTTCGGCGCCGTGACATCTTTGGTAATGTCGACGAGAACGGGACCCTTTCTTCCTTCGTTGGCGATGCGGAACGCGTTGCGCAGCGAGTCGGCCAGATTTTCGATTTTATTGACAAAAAAATTGTGCTTGGTAATCGGCAGCGTGACGCCGGTGATGCTCACTTCCTGGAAGGCGTCCCGGCCAATGGCTTCGTCGTTGACGTTGCATGTGATGGCGACCATCGGCACGCTGTCCAAAAAAGCCGTCGCGATGCCCGTCACCAAATTGGTCGCCCCCGGACCGCTGGTCGCGAACACGACGCCCGTTTTTCCAGTCGCCCGGGCGTAGCCGTCGGCCGCGTGGCTGGCCCCTTGCTCGTGCGCGGTGAGCACATGGTGAATTTTATCCTGATAATCGTAGATGGAATCGTAAACGTTGAGGGCCGTGCCGCCCGGATAACCAAAAATCGTGTCGACACCGTGCTCACGTAAAATTTCCATAATGATTTGTGATCCATTTAATTTCATAACTGATGTTGGAGCTTTCGCTCTTCTCTCCTTTCTCAAATGATCCAATGATCTTAAAAGAAATTATAATATATTCTTGAAAACGAAACAATCTTTGTTTCATGAATTTTCATTGTTTCATCCGGACAGGAATCGACCTTTCAGCCAATCAAAGCGTGGAAGACGCGCAGGATGTGGTATACTGACGCTGTTGGAAACCACAAAAGGCTGGCATGTCCTATATAATATAGGAGAAAGATGGCTGGTGTTGGCTTCACGGAGGTAAAGCATGGAAAAGAAAGTATGGATCGCGACAAGCAACGCGCATAAGCTGGAAGAGTTTCAGGAAATGCTAGGCGCGGATGTCGAAATCAAAAGTTTTAAAGATTTGAAGGAGCCGATCGACATCGTGGAAGATGGAAAGACATTTGAGGAAAACGCGCTCATCAAAGCCAGAGCGCTGTATGAACGCGTGCACGAACCGGTTTTTGCCGACGACTCCGGTTTGGAAGTGGATGCGATGGACAAAGCGCCGGGGGTGTACTCCGCCCGCTTTATGGGCGAAGACACGTCGTATGCTATAAAAAACGATTTCATCTTGCGGCAAGTCGAAGGAAAAACGCGGACGGCCCGCTACGTGTGCGCCATCGCGTATGTGGACGGAAGCGAAGAGCGCGTGTACCGCGGGGAAGTGGAAGGGGAAATCAGCGAGAAGCCGATTGGATCCAACGGCTTTGGCTACGATCCGATTTTTTACTACCCGCCTTATCAGACGACGCTGGCCAACGTCAGCGATGAGAAAAAGCACGCGATCTCGCACCGGGGCATCGCGTTGCGTCGCTTCTTGGAGGACCAGAACCAATGATTCACGTTGTATTGTATGAGCCTGAAATTCCGGGCAACACGGGAAACATCATCCGCACCTGCATGGCGACAGGAAGCCGGCTTCATTTGATCGAGCCGCTTGGATTTTCGCTGGATGAAAAGCATTTGCGTCGCAGCGGCATGGACTACATTCGCGACGCGGACATTCATATCCATCCAAACTGGGACGCCTTTTTGCAGGAAAATCCGGACGCCTCCATGTATTTTATGACGCGTTACGGAAAGAGAGCGCCATCCGATTTTGATTTCACAAAAGAGCCGGGCGATATTTATTTAGTGCTTGGAAAAGAAAGCACGGGAATCGACAAGTCGATTTTGAAGGGGCACCTTGAAACTTGCATGCGGCTGCCGATGATCGCCAACGCCCGCTCCTTGAATCTTTCCAACTGCACCGCGATCGTCGTGTACGAGGTGCTTCGTCAGCTTGGCTATCCGGGCTTGAGCGGTCACGAGCAGCTCAAAGGGGAAGACTTCCTTGAAAATTATTCAGGCGATTGACAGCTTCTTCGCTTCGTTTGAGCAGCGGCTGGCGTGGGTGGAAACCGTCGTTTTAGGATGGTGGCTTTGGCAGTTTGTCTGGCTTGGCTTCATGATGGTCGATTTGTGGCGGGTGCGCGACGTGGACGCGCTGTTTGAGTTTTACGAATCCATGAACCGGTATTCGGCGGGCTTGTTTCCCCGGATCGCCTTCGCGGCAATGAACGCGAAAAAGATCGCGTCGGCGTTTACGCCTGGTGAACTGTTTTTGCTGGTTTTGTCGCTGGGACTGGTTGTGGCGCTTCGAAAAAAGGCGGGATATTTCCTTGCGGGACTTGTCGCGGGGCTGTTGGGATGGATCGCGGGGTGGATGGTCGTCGGACTGCAATGTGTTACGATTACAGCAGCTTTGAAAACGCTTTCTATTTTGTCTGCGGGCGGTATCCTTTTTTGCGCCGGTTTTGTGATTTTAGGGCTGTTTCAGCTTGTAATACTGATAAATACGATTGGAAATATGACAAACAAAACGAAAATTGTTCATGATTCGTAGACATTTTTTGAATTTCGATAATTTTATTAAAAATCACATATTTATCCATATTTAAGAAAAATCAACTTTAGATAAAGGAATTCATTACAAAATAAATTGAATATTCGCGGGAGGAAAGCCAAATGGTGCAAATCGAATTTTGCAAGAAATGAAATTTCATGTTAACCTATCCGTGTTGTAGCGAAGAGGTATAAGAAATGAATTTTATTGAAAAACACAGTAAATTATTGGCAGTAGCCTTATGCTTATGTGCTTCAGGTCCAGTTCTTTCTACCGTACATGCATATGAAACCCAGCCGGGATGGCATGGTGAGGATGCAGATCGTTATTATGTGTTGGAGTCGAATCGCCAGCGTGCGACCGGCCTGACAGAAATTGATGGCGAAGTCTATTACTTTAATGGGCAAGGAGAAATGCAGTTCGGATGGCAGAACGTTTCCAACGCAACGTATTACTTTGGAAAAGACGGTTCTGCGGAAACGGGCGAAACAACCATTCAAGGTACTACTTACAACTTCCAGTCGCAAGGCGGACTTGTGCAGGGATGGTCGGAAGATGGCAAAAGCTATTATGACGACCAGGGATTCAAAGTGGCAAAACAATGGATCGACCATGACGGAGTTAAGTATTACTTTGACGAAAACGGCAACGCCGTGACTGGTTGGGTGGACATTGACGGAAACCGCTATTACTTCGGTGAAAACGGAGCAATGGTCACGGGAACGTTTGAAGTGGATGGCAAAACGTATGTGACAGGAGACGACGGCGTCTTCCGCACAGGCTGGCAGGAAGCGAATGGATCGAAACAATATTTCGATGAAAGCGGAAACCAGGTAAAAGATACATTCCATGCGATCGAAGGTACGAACTACGCATTCGACGAAAACGGAAACTTAATGCAAAATACATCGAAAGATGGCTATACAATCGACGGAAACGGTGTCGTTACGGATGCGCCGGCAGTTGAAGATACGGAAGTTCCTGCAGAAACAACTACAGAAACTACAACACCACAGGAAACTCCAACGCAGCCGGAAGTGTCGCAGCCAGTGGAAACACCGGAAGTTGAACAACCGGTGGAAACACCAGAGGTTGAGCAGCCAGTCGAAACGCCGGTACAACCGGAAGAACAACAGCCAGTGGAAACACCAGTGGAGCCTGTTCAGCCAGAACAACCTCCAGTGGAAGCGCCAGTGGAGCCGGTAGTTCCGGAACAGCCGCCAGTCGTAGACACTGGAAAAGGACAGGCAATCGCCAACGCGGCGCTTGCTCAAGTCGGCATGACGCAGGACTGCACGATGCTGGCGACAAACGCTTTGGCGGCTGTGGGAATCAACTTCCACGGATGGCCGGAAGACTACGCGGCGCTTGGTTCTTGGACGAGCAGCCCGATAGCCGGTGACTTGATCATCTATTCCGGACATATCGCCGTTTACATTGGAAACGGACAAGCCGTTCACGGCGGATGGCTCGGAAGCCAGACTGTCGTTGCAGGAATCGACTGCGAACGCGCGCTGATTGGATTTATCCACGTCGCATAAATCGGAAAGAAGAAGTCTCCATTTGGAGGCTTTTTTTTGTGACACCCTCTGGACTTCATACCGACGAATCATGCTATAATAAAATACAAGGTGAAGAAAAAGGAGGAAAGAAATTTGCAACAGATTCAAACTGAAAAATTTAGTGATGTAAGTGTTCTTGTTCGTTCGCTCCTGCCTTTGGAACGCCGTACGATTACCGCTTACAACCTTTTAGTTTTTATGCTGAAGTCGAAAACGGCCGATTTCGACTCGAAGCAAAAGTTATCGATCGCCCTCAACCACGCGTACGGAATGAAAGTTTCCTACGGATTGACCGGCTATGGCCGGCAGGTGGCGCTCGACATCCGCTTTCAATACATTCGGCCCGAGCGCGTCAAGGATCCCGGTTATATCCATGAAGTCGTGCATATGATGGATCAGATTCTCCATCACGCGCTCTTTGATCAAAAATCCTTTGAAGAAGCGAAATACTTGCTTGCCAGCCGGCTGCGCCGGCAAAACGACGACCCGGATTCTCTCGCGCTCAAAACGGCGTTCGCGCTGGCCGCCGAGGACCACGATATCGCGATCCCGATTCAAGGCGCTTTGGAAGACATCGAGGCCCTGTCCTACGAAGAGGTCGTGGCGCTGTACGAATCGTGGAGAGCCCTTCCTCGTTTCGTTTCCTGCTGCGGAACGCTCGAACCGGTCATGGAGGCGTTTTTGAATGCCATTCCTCAATTCGAAAAACCGTCTTTGCGCATGGCGCTGATTCCTAGGACGAGTCCTTCGTTCCAGGTGCTTGAGAAAAATATCGCTCAAACTTCCATCGTGCAAGTATGGGCCACGTCGACTCCCATTGATTCATCCCGCTATTACCCGCTTCTTGTACTGAACTCGATTTTAGGCCAAGGTCCCATGTCGCTGCTCTTTGAGGAAGTGCGAGAAAAGAACAGCTTGTGCTATTCGATTTCTTCTTCTCTTGTCCGCTTTGACGGCGCCCTGCTTATTAGCACCGGCACATCCGCGGACTCCATCGCCCGCTGTTTGCGGCTGATCCAGGCGCAAATTCAGAAATGCGCCGACGGGCAGTTTTCCGATGAACAGCTGGAAATCGCCAAGATGGATTTGATAGACATGTTCCGGCGTCAGCAGGACCGGCCGTGGGCCATGATCGAGCAGCGCTTTCTCGACTCGATGCTTGAGCGCTCGGAGTCGCTGGCGCAACGCGTGGAAACGATTCGAACCATTGAGCGGGACCAGGTTTGCGAAGTCGCCAGTCGGCTCGCGCTTGTTTCAATGGCGATCGTAAAGGAGGATTTCGATGAAACCATGGAAAACTGAGATTCGAAAAAAAACGCTGAAAAACGGAGCCACCGTCATCCTGATCCGCAAACCGGACTACGTGCAGTCGTTTTTCCTTTGCGGATTTGGCACCGGGGGCTTTAATGTCCGCGAGCGGATCGCGGGCGAAACGATTCAAAACCGCACCGGCTGCGCTCATTTTTTAGAGCATCAAATGTTTCACTACCACGACGAGGATGTGAGCGACCTGTTCGCGAAAATGCAGGCGCAAACCAACGCCTTTACGTCGTATACGGAAACGGCCTACTATTTTTCAACGACGGCCGATATCGAGCGGCCGCTTTCGCTGCTGCTGGATTTTGTGCAAGGCCTTGACATTACCGAGAAAACCGTCGAGAAAGAAAAAGGAATTATCTTGAGCGAATACGCGATGTACGATCAAAATCCGGATTTTCGTCTGGTAAAAGAACTGTACGCCTCCATGTATGGCCGCCATCCGCTGAAATACGATATTTTAGGAACCGAACATGACATCGAGCAGATGAGCGTGACCGATTTGAAGGCGTTTTACGCCCGCAACTACGATCCTTCCCGCATGGTGATTGTCGGCATTACCGGACAGGAGCTGGATCCTGTATTCCAACACATTGAAGAGCAGGAAGAAAAATATCCTTCCCGCATCGAAAGCAAGGCGGTCCGCTTTTTTCCGGAAGAGCCGGCGCAAGTCGCGCGGGCGTTTTATTCCATGGAAATGGACGTTTCAGCGCCCTTTGTCGGCTTCGCGTACAAGCTTCACGGCTATGAAACGCTGGAGCAGTGCTTGAAGGTCGACACGGCGGTTTCGCTGTGGCTCGACTGCGTCCTCGGACCGGTCAATCCGCAATACCAGACGTGGCTTGACCATCAGGTCATTTCGCAAATGTGGGGAGCCGAGGCGGATTTCCACAAAGACCACGGCTATATTTTGTTTTACGCGCAAACTGAAAAAGTCGACGCGTTCCGCCAGGTGGTGGAGTCGATCGCGCGCGGAGAACAGGAAATCGCCCCGGAAGGCTTTGAAAGCTTGAAAATCCAGGCTTTGGCGCGCAACATACGCTCGCTGGACCATTTTGAGAGCCTCGCGATCGAAATGATGCGGGCCGAACTGGATGGCTACGACTATTTGGAATGGCTGGATCTAGTGGAAGAGTTGACGCTGGACGAGGTGCTGGACATCGTGAAGTCCCTGGATTTTTCCAATGTTTGCGAAGTGCGCATCGACCCGTTGCGGGATTAAAAACAAATGAAGACGAAAAAAGACGGTGAACCGTCTTTTTTTACGAGATCAGGAGAGCACGTTTTGCTGGACAAAACGAATGCAAAGCAGGTCGCACAACACGATGAATACGAGAATGATCGCGTTGCTGACAAAGAAAACCACTTCCATCGGATCGCCTGCGATTTTGGAAAGCGCCAAAAGCGAAAAGAAGGAGGAAAGGCTCATGATCACAAAATCCAAGCCAAACTGGAGCGAGCATTCTTTCGCGATGGAGCGTTTCAGAACGTTTCTGTCCACGCCGAGTTTTTGCAAAATGGCGTATGGTGCGATGTCCTCGAACGAGTCGTTGTACTGCTTGATAAATAAAATCGAGCACGCCGCGATGAGGAACACGAGAAACAAGAAAACGCAAAAGGTGAAAATCGTGGAAAGCCACTCGTCGCTTTGCGCGTTTTTATCCGCGATATACACTCCTTCGACCCATGGATCGTCTTGCAGCGTCTGCGCGTAGTCGGGATGGGAATCCGCCAGCTTATAATTGTACAGGGAAAGCCGTTGTTCTTCAGGAAAGGTCGCGTTGAACAACGCGTCGTCAATGACATAAATCGGCACTTCCATTTTATCCTGCATGAATCCGGCAACGGCCCGCCGCACCTCCCCGACGCATTCCAGTGGTTTCCCGTCGAGCGTCGTTGAAAAGCGGGAGGGATCGGTATAAAGCGAAAGCATCATTTTCTTGGCGAGCTTGACGCATTGATCCGGCTCCGGCTTGGGAATGTCAAAGTCCGCCAGATTCGAGTACGGGATGAACAGCTGCTCTTCGCTTTGTCCGATTTGGAGTGTCGAACGGTCGACGACGTCTTGAAAGAGCGCGTCGAAATGTTCCTGCTGGTTTGGAGAAGCGCTGATTAGCTGGTAGTCGTACTGCATCGAGTACTCACGCATCGCCTGGATTCGATTGTTTAACGTGAATCCGCATCCAAGAGCGGTCACGGCGCAAATGAGCAAAATGCATACCATCGCGTACGAGCGGTAGTTTTGTTTCATGCGGAAGACGAGGTTGTTGATCCACAAGACGCGCCGGCCGCCATAAAGAAACCGCTTGTTTTTTTGCAGGCACTGAAAGAGAAAGGGGAGAAAGCCGCCAAAGAGCCAATATGTCCCCACAATGACGCAAACCGTCGCGATCATCGCGTTGGCCAGCACATCCATGCCGCCGTCTTTGATGGCGAACGCGTAGCCTATGCCAAGCGTGGCGCAGCCAAGTAAGGCCTTGGCGAGCAGAAATCCGCTGCGACGCGCCACCTTTTCGTTTTGGCGCGCCGCGGAAATCAAATGGAGAACCGTGCTGCGTCGGATCTCCCACATCCCTTTGAGTGTGACGAGTCCATAAATGAGCGAAAAAAGCAAAGCCGTTTGCGCGATGGCCTGGACGGAAATCGAGAACTGGGGCGCGACGCCCAGAGCGGACATCCGCACGAAAACCATCGTGAACAAATACGAGAACAAGGTGCCGAGCACGATGCCTGCCACAATGGAAACGAGGCCGACGAGCAAGTTCTCTATGGCATACAGCATGCCGATCCGGGTGTTGGTCAAGCCAAGAAACACGTAGATGCCGATTTCTTTTTTCTGGTTTTTCAAAAAGACGTTGGACGCGTACCAAATAAACGAGATCATGAAGCACACGAGAACGACTTTGACGACGTTAAGCAGTGTGGCGATGCGTTCCAGATTGACTGCATCCAGTCCGCCCAGGGCGCTGGAATACCGGATGTTTTCAAAGTTGAAATACACAAAAACGGTAAAGGACAGCGAGAAAATCAAGGCGCTGTACCGGCGGGCGTGCTGGACGAAGTTTTGCCAGGCGAGTTGAAACAAACTCATTGCAGATCACTTCCCATCGTCGCTTGAATGTCAAGGATCCGGTTGAAAAACTCCTTTTGGCTTTCGCCCCGATGGATGTGCATTTCGATTCGTCCGTCTTTGAGCACGTACACTTCCTTGGCGTACGAGGCCGCGAAGGCGTCATGCGTGACCATGACGATCGTCGTCTGGTCCTGGCTGTTGATTTGGGCGAAGCACTCCAGCAA
This sequence comes from Dubosiella muris, assembly GCF_004793885.1. Lineage (GTDB taxonomy): Bacteria > Bacillota_I > Bacilli_A > Erysipelotrichales > Erysipelotrichaceae > Dubosiella > Dubosiella muris. The sequence continues at coordinate 116,695 of NZ_SRYG01000003.1, read as the reverse complement.
ATCTTTCGACGATTTGGAGTCGAGCGCGCCGGTTGGCTCGTCGGCGAAAACGATCGACGGATTCATGATCAGCGCCCGGCAAGTCGCGCCCCGTTGTTTCTGACCGCCCGAAAGCTGATATGGATATTTGTCGAGATGGTTCGCCAGCCCGAAAAGCCGGGCGAGCTTTTTTCCTTTTTGGAGCGCGACAGCCGCTTTTTCGCCATTGAGCGAAAGCGGCAGCACGATGTTGTCGAGCAGCGGCATCGAGTCCAAAAGGGAGTAGTCCTGGAAGATGAAGCCAATGGAATCTTTTCGCAGTTTAGCGAGTTGTTTGGACGAAAGGCTTGTGAGGTCGCTTCCGTTCAAAACCACATGGCCGCGTGTCGGCCGGTCGATCGAGGAAATCAAGTTCAGCAGCGTGGTCTTGCCGGATCCGCTCGGCCCCATGATGGCGACAAAGTCTTTTTGGTAAACGGTAAAGCTGATATCGTCCAGCACCGGCTGGCCATAGCCGCGGTTTCCGTATATCTTTTGTAAATGTTCCACTTTTAAAATTTCTTTTTTCATTGGTTGTACCTCCGACTCTATTGTAAAAAATCGACTTGGATCCATCCTTACATCTAGATTACAAAGCTCGTCAAGATCGAAGCAAGTCGATTTTTTCATTGTTGTAGAGGCGAATCGTGAACGTGGTGGACTGCCCGGACTCGGATTGCACTTCGATCGTTCCGGAAAGGTGGTCCAGCGCCTTTTTCGCGAAATACAACCCCATCCCGGTCGATTTGTAGGCGCCGGCATGCACGTGGCTGCCAACTGCTCCTTTTTCAAAAACGCTGGGCAAGTCAAAGGCGGGAATGCCAATGCCGTAATCGGTCATTTGAATCGTCGTCACCGACTCGTTTTGGCGAACCGCGATTTCGATTTTTGGATCCCGCTTGTATTTGATGGCGTTGACAAGAAGCTGGTCGAAAACGTACACGAGCCAGTCGGCGTCGGTATAGACGATGGCCGACTCGCAATCGAGATGGATCGAGAAGCGCTCGTGAATGAGAAAGTACTTGTTGTTTTTGATGGAACGGCAAAGCAAGTCGCGCACATCGGCCTTTTCATAGTGGAGGGACATCGTGTTCGTTTCGAGCTTCGCAAGCAAAAGCAGCTGGCTGAGCTGGCGGTTCATCGTTTCCGCGGCGAGTTGGATGACTTCGTTTTGCAGCGTCTCGTTGCAAAGAGAAATCGTGTTGATATTGGCTTTCAACTCGTGGACGATGCGGTCGACCATGTCTTTTAGCTCGTCGTTGTCGGAAAGCGCCTGCTTTCGTTCCGCTTCCAAAATCCCGACGTCGTGGCGGTACAGTTCCTCGTTGACAAAAGGAAAAAAAGCGGGCGCGGCAAGATCTTTGTCGCCAAGCCGCTTTTTAATTTCCTGTTCACGCCGGTGCCGGCGAAACCGGGCAGACAGCACGCAGGCAAGCCATACCACGATGACGAGAAGGTCGAAATAAAACAAGTCGAACCAGTCAATTTGCGGCAGCAGGAAGATTGAATACAAATTGAAGGCGATCAGAAGAAGCAAAGCGAAAATCATTCGATATAGTATCCTTTCCCTTTTGAAGTCACGATGACGGAATGCCCGGTCAGGGCGCTGAGTTTGTGGCGCAGCCGGGAAACGGAAGTCGTTAGCGTCCCTTCCTCGATGAATTGGTCGGTATCCCATAAAGCGAGCATCAATTCCGTGCGGCTGACAAGCGCGCCTTTTTTGCGAACGAGCGCGTGGAACAGCTTTTTTTCGGTTGGCGTCAGCTCGATGGCGGTTCCATGCAGGCGCAAGCTTTGCAAATCCATGTTGTACGTCAGTCCGGGCGCGAGCTCGACGATTTTCGGCTTTTGGTATTCCTCGTTGCGGCGAAGGGCGGCCTGGATCTTGGCTTCCAGCAGCTCGAGGCGAAACGGTTTGACGATGTAGTCGTCGCCGCCAAGCCGGATGGCTTTGACGGTGTCAGCCGTTTCCGCCCGCGAGGTAATGAATACGATCGGAAGGTGGGAAACTGAGCGGATCCGCTCGCACCAGTAAAACCCGTCGTGGACGGGAAGGTTGATATCCAGCAGGACGAGATCGGGTTCGTAGGTACCCACCTCGGATAAGACGTGATCAAAACGATGGAGGCAGCGAACTTCGTACGTTTGCTGCAACGAGGCGGCGATTTGCCCGGAAAGCAAAAAATCGTCCTCGATAATCAAAATTTTCCATTTCATGTCTTTATCGTAGCAGATTCCGTCGGGTTTTTCCTGACAATATGGACAGAAAAAAACGCCGGGAGAACCGGCGCCGGCTTTGGATTAAAGCGTTTTTACACTGTCTCGTTCCACGAGCGAGTACGGTACGATGACTTTGGAAGGTGTCAAATCGGGCGTTTCCAAATGATTGATCGCTTGCAGCGCGGCTTCGATACCAAGCTGGCGCGCGTGGATGTCGACCGAGGTGAGGCTGGGAATCGACAGCTTCGCGAAAACGGAATTGTTGAAGGAGACGATAGAAATGTCTTCCGGCACATGGAGTCCGAATTGGCGGCAGAGCTGGTTGATGGCTAGCGCCAGCAAATCGTCGACGACAAGCAGAGCGGTGGGCCGGTTTTTTTGCGTGAGCATATCTTGAAGGGCTTGCACTTTTTGCTCGTCGGTGGGATCGAACTCCATGCAGTGTCCGGCCGTCAGCGCGAGGTCGTGCTCAAGGAGCGCCATTTGATAGCCTTGTTTGCGGCGGGCGGAAAAGGCGAGGCTGGAATCCAGACCGATGTAGCCGATTTGCTTGTGCCCGTGCTCGATCAAGTACTTGCACGCGTCGTAGGCGGCCGAGAAGTTGTCGTTGTCGACGCTGATGGTTTCGGTGTCGTGCTGCAAAGGAGCGCCAATCATAACATAGCGCAAGCCTTCGTCGTACAAATACTCGGCGATGGGATCGTTTTCCTGGGAATACAGCAAAATGAACGTGATCTTGCTGGAAGACTTGCGTAACAGATCGATGGATTCCAGCAGCTCGCTTTCGTTTTTTCCGCTGAGCACGCAAGTCGCGTACTGCAAATGGTTGCATGTTTTGGAAATGCCCCGGATGACGTCGAGATAAAACGGGTTTTCAAAGTTTTCCTGTTGATAGGAAGGCAACACAATGCCAATGGCTCCCAGGGATTTTCCGCTTTCGGCGGGATTTTCGCCACCCACAGGCTCGTAGCCGAGCTCCTCCATCGCTTTGCGTACCCGTTCCTGCGTCTTTTTTGAAATCAGAGGTGAGTTGTTGCATGTTCTTGAGACGGTGGACGGGGACACACCAGCCAGCGCGGCCACTTCTTTAATCGTTACTGCCATATAAAGCCTTCCTTTCTTTCTGCTTTTAAGAATAGCCGAAATTTGCATGAATGAAAAGCGGAAAATGCCTGATTTTTTGCATTTTAACGAATTTCTATGCAAAAAGAACGCATCTTTGTTGCGGAATCCGCTTACATTCGGATTTCTTTGAAATTTTTATGAATTACATCTTGCAATTTTATGCAATTTATATACAATGAAAGTGAAATTAGTGCATAAAAATTGCAAGAAAGGGAGAAAAAATGAAAGCACAAAAACTCATTATTTACGCGCCGGTATCCGGACAGACGGTTGCGCTTGAGCAAGTCCCGGATCCAATCTTCTCTCAAAAGATGATGGGAGAAGGCATCGCCATCGTACCGGAAAACGGAGAAATCGTCAGCCCGGTGGATGGAGAGATCACGATGGTCGCGCCGACAAAGCACGCCTTTGGATTCAAAGGGAAAAACGGCGAGGAAATCCTCGTGCATGTCGGTCTGGAAACGGTTGGCTTGAACGGGGAAGGCTTCGATGTGAAAGTGAAAGCCGGACAAAAAGTGAAAAAAGGCGAGCTGGTAGCGGTCGTGGATTTGGATTTGCTGAAGAAGAAAAACATCAATCCGATCACGCCGGTCATCGTGTGCAAAGGGGCGCAGGATAAGACGCTGTCGTTTGCCAAAGGCAAAGTGAAAGCCGGCAAGAAGCTCATGACGGAAAAGAAGAAAATGGGAATCAACTTCGACTTCCTGCAAAAATTTGGAAAAGTGCTCATGGTTGTGATCGCCGTTATGCCGGCAGCCGGCTTGATGATCTCGCTTGGAAAGCTCATTGGCATGAGCGCGGGCGATATCGCGATGCTGTCGACGATTGGCAGCGTCGTGGAAAACATCGGCTGGGCTGTCATCAACAACTTGAACCTGCTGTTCGCGATCGCGATTGGTGGATCGTGGGCGAAGGAGCGCGCGGGTGGCGCGTTCGCGGCGGCGATCGCGTTTGTGCTTGTCAACAACATCACCGGACAGATTTTCGGGGTGACCAACGCGATGCTGGCCGATCCGGCAGCGATGACGCACACGCTGTTTGGACAGCCGATGCCGGTCGATGGCTACTTCGTGTCGGTGCTTGGCGCGCCGGCGTTGAACATGGGTGTGTTTGTCGGCATGATCGCCGGTTTCATGGGTGGCATCATTTACAACAAGTACTATAATTTCCGTAAACTTCCGGAAGCCCTCTCGTTCTTTAACGGAAAACGGTTCGTTCCGCTTGTCGTGATCGCGTGGTCGATCGTGGTCAGCCTCGTGCTGGCGGTCGTATGGCCGTTTGTGCAGCTGGGAATCAACTCGTTTGGCGTGTGGATCGCCGGTTCTTCGACGACGTCGCCGATTTTGGCTCCATTCATTTACGGAACGCTCGAGCGTCTGCTATTGCCGTTTGGCTTGCACCACATGCTCACGATCCCGATGAACTACACGTCGTTTGGCGGCACGTACACGATCATGACCGGCGCGGCCGCGGGGACACAGGTTTTCGGCCAGGATCCGCTATGGCTGGCCTGGGTGACGGATTTGATCAACTTTAAAGATGCCGGCAATTTCGCGGCGTACAACGACTTGCTTGCCAACGTGACGCCGGCCCGCTTCAAGGTGGGACAGATGATTGGCGCGACAGGTCTGCTGATGGGCTTCGCGCTGGCGATGTACCGCAACGTGGACGCGGACAAGAGAAAACAATATCGTTCGATGTTCATTTCGATCGTGCTCGCCGTGTTCCTGACCGGCGTGACTGAACCGCTGGAGTTCATGTTCATGTTCTGCGCGATTCCGATGTATATCGTGTACGCGGTGCTGCAAGGATTGGCGTTCGCGCTGGCAGGTGTCGTCGATCTGCGTTTGCACTCGTTTGGAAATCTTGAGTTTTTGACACGGGTGCCGATGTCGATGCAAGCCGGTCTGGGCGCGGACATCATCAACTTCCTGATCGCCTGCGTGGCGTTCCTGGGAATCGGTTATCTTGTTTCGAACTGGATGATCAAAAAATTCAACTACGCGACGCCAGGACGCAACGGCAACTACCAGAGCGCGGAAGAAGGCGGCGAGCAGACGGCTTCGAAATCGACGACGGCGCTCGATCCGGCTTCGCAGCCAGTGCGTATTATCGAGTTGCTGGGCGGCTTTGACAACATCGAGCTGGTGGACGCCTGCATGACGCGTCTGCGGGTCACGGTGAAGGATCCGGAAAAAGTCGCGGATGTAAGCGAGTGGAAAAAAGAAGGCGCGATGGGTCTTGTGAAAAAAGGAAACGGGATCCAGGCCGTATACGGACCAAAAGCCGATGTTCTGAAGTCGGATATCAACGATTTGCTTTTGGAGGGATAATATGAAACTGCTCACGTTGAATACGCATTCGCTCGAAGAGAAGGCGATGCGCGTCAAGCAAGTGGAGTTCGTGAAAGCGATCGCGGCCCTGGATCCGGATGTGATCGCGTTGCAGGAAGTCAATCAAACGTTCGCGGCGGACGATATGCAAGAGCCAAGCGCCCGTCCGGGCGTTCCCTTTCGGGAAGACAACCACGCGTACATGCTGCATCAGCTGATGAAGCAGCAAGGCCTTCGCTACGAGATGGTTTGGCTGCCGGTCAAAACAGGGTATTCGCGCTATGACGAGGGGCTGGCGTTCTTTACGAAGAAGAAAATTTTGGAAGTTCGCTCGACGTTGCTTTCGCAACAAGACGACTACGACGATTTTAGGACGCGCCGCTCTCTGGAAGTGAAAACCGAGGATGGCTGGTTTGTCAATGTTCATATGGGTTGGTGGAACGACGCGCTGGAACCGTTCGCGGGCCAGTGGAAAAAGCTCGCAAAGGCGCTGCCGCAAAATGAGCCGGTATATGTTCTAGGCGATTTCAACGCGGACGCGCAAGTGCGCGGCGAGGGGTATGACCTTGTCCGGGCGTCGGGATTCTTCGACTTGTATGAAGAGGCGCAAGCGAAGGACGACGGAATGACGGTCGTCCAGGAAATCGACGGCTGGCGCGAAGGGGATCATCCGAAAAAAATGCGGATCGACCACCTCTTTTCCAGCCGGCCTGTCGCGGTGGCTTCTTGCCGGACCGTGTTCAACGGCATCAACGAGCCGGTTATTTCGGATCACTTTGGCTTGATGGCGATTGTGAATCCGGTCGAATAAAATAGAAAAACAAAAAAAACCGAAAGCAATCGGATTCATGTCCGCGGCTTTCGGTTTTTTGCTGGCAGAAGAGGATCGTTGGCGCGCAAGTACGCTTTCCAGGGCCGGCCAATCGTGTACTTGACGCAAAGGACGAGCGCGGCGTAGGAGAGCGTCATCGTGATGGGGATCCCGATGCGGTGCAAGGCGTCGTCGAAAAAGACGAAGGGGAGCACAAGGCCGCTGATCCAGAGCGCGAACAAGACAAACCAAAGCGCGGCCATCCATAAAAAAGAAGTGGAGGCCGTTTTCTGAATCGGGGTTTTGGGCTTGATGGCGACGAGGCGAAAGCCGTATTGGAGTTCGCGGGCGTGCAGACATTCTTTGCCGACAAGGTAAATCGAGCTAAACATGCTTTCAATATAGCACAAAAAAAGCCCGCGTGAACGGACTTTTCGGCCATGCATTACCGGTTGTAGAACTCGACAACGAGCAGCTCGTTGATTGGCTCGCTCGTGAACAGTTCGCTACGTTCTGGGTAACGAACGTATTTTCCGACTTTTTTGTCTTTGTCCACTTCCACGAAATCCACTGTGGCAACAGCGGCTTCGAGCGCTTCCACGATGCTCTTCTGGTTTTTCGCGCGTTCGCGAACTTCGATGACCTGACCAGGTTTTACCTGGTAGCTAGGGATGTCGACTTTTTTGCCGTCAACCATGATTTGTCCGTGGTTAACAAGCTGGCGGGCACCACGGCGCGTATTCGCGAAACCGAGGCGGTATACCAGGTTGTCAAGACGGGACTCAAGCATGATCAGGAAATTTTCGCCTGTTGCGCCGGCTTTACGGCTTGCCTTCTGGTATGTGTTGAAGAATTGTTTTTCTGTCAACTGGTACGTGTTGCGGATTCTTTGTTTTTCCTGCAACTGAATACCGTAGTTCGTCAGTTTCGGACGACGGCTTTTTCCGTGCTGTCCTGGGGCGTAATTACGACGTGCCAGTTCCTGTCCTGTTCCCAGGATGGAGAAACCGAGACGACGGGACTTTTTCCAAGTGCTTCCTGTGTTTCTTGACATGTTTTTTCCTCCTATTGTTTGCATAAAACAACAAGATACAAATCTTCGAAAGGGGTGTTGCGGAAGATACTTTCTACTATCAGCTTTTAGCTTACTCGTATCGCTATGCGCCCGCAACGCCGGTCCTTCGACTTTGTATGCTGCTTAGTCATGCTATCTCACTATAGCAAACCTTCCAGATGAAATCAAGCGAAGTTTCTTATTTCGCTTTCCGTTTCTTTTGTACAAGCCGAAGTTGACCACGGTTGGGTATGGCGTAGAAAAGGTTCGTTGTGTTACAATATGAGCAGTATGCAAGGAGGTAACAACATGGAGACTGTCATGAATTTCTTTCGATCGGCCTATTCTTATATCAGCGCCCATCTTTCCACGGAATTGATGATCTATGTCGCAATCGCGGTGCTGCTGCTGATCCTCATTTGGATCATTATGCGGATGATGAAGCGCCGTAAAGCGGCGAAACGGCTTGCTGAGCTGGAAATCGAGGTCAATGAAATTCGGAACAACGCACTCGCATACAAATTCAACAAGGCCAACGCGTTCGCGAAAGCCAATGACGATATTATGGAACGGATCAAAAATCTGACGCCAAAATACGAGATCTGCCAGAAAAGTGTTGCTTCTTGTGACGAATTGTTCACCGATGCCGACGATTTTATCGCGGCGCATCGCATTCGCAAAGCGACCCGTTCCATGGACGAGCTGGAAACGATGCTGGACGACACGAAAGAGCGGATCCGGATCGTCAACCAGTCGCTGGACCATATTTTGGCCCGCGAAACGGAAGTCCGGGAAAAATCCAACTCTTTGAAAGAGCGGTTCCGCAATGTCAAGAAGGTGTACCAGGACAACCGCGCTTCGTTTTACTCGGCAAGCAACTACATTGATTCCGAAATCGGGGACATCGAAAACGAGTTCTCGAGCTTCGAGGAGTGGATGTTCGCGTCCGAGTTCAACAAGGCGAAAGAGGAAGTCGACAAGATCGCTTCGCGCGTGGATGTCGTTTCTTCGCAAATTGCGGCGTATCCCGGTTTGTACGAAAAGGCGAAAAACATTTTGCCGCGGGCTCTGGACGAGGTTCTTAGCAACATCCAGATGCTGAAAGACAACCAGATCGACATTCGTTATTTAAACACGGATGAAAAGACGGACACCATCGAAAAGGCGCTGGTCGAGGCGACCAACGCGCTCGATGTCGGCAATCTGGAAAAAGCGGACACGATGCTGACGGATATCGGCGACGCGATTTTGGAATTGCAGGACGACGTCATGAAGGAGAAAAAAGCGTACGACGAGATTCACGGAGACTTGCTCGCCACATTTGAAAAAGTGGACGAGGAGGAAGAAGCGCTCGATGAAATCGTGACGCTGTACGCCAACATCAAAGACCGGTTCGGCCTGGAAGACTGGACGCACCGCTTCACTTTGGCTAAATCCCAGCTGGCCGATTTGCAGGATCGCCGCAAAATCGTGGAGGAAGCCTTGTCGCGCGACGCGACGCCAAGCGTCGAGGTCGTGCAGGTGTATCGGGAATTCGCGCAAGACGTGGACACGTTCCACCTGCAAGTCAACGACATGAAGCGAATGCTGGTTGGCGCCAGCTCGGATGAGTCGCGGGCCAAGAAGCAGCTTGTCAAATTGCAGCTTATTTTGAATGAGGTCCGCCTCAATACGATTTCACGCAATTTGCCGAGCATGTCGACGCAGTTCGCGGACGACCTCAAGGAAGGCGAGCGGCTGATTCAGCGGGTTCGTGTCGTTTTGGATCATTCGCCATTGGATGTGCAGACGCTAAACGCGGATTTGCAGGACGCTATTGATTTTGTGTATAAGCTTTACAACAACGCCAACAATCTGGTTGGCGTGGCGATTATGGTGGAAAACGCGATTGTTTTTGGCAATCGGTTCCGCTCCACGTATCCGGCAATGGATTCCGAGCTGACGCATGCGGAAGTATGCTTCCAGAACGGGGAGTATACCCACGCGCTGAAGATCGCGATCCAGGCGATCGAGAATATGCATCCGGGCATTTATGAGAAGCTGATCGCGAAAAAAGATCCGGCGGTCATGAATCAAGTGTAGCGTATGATTTATTTTGATAACGCATCGACAACCTCCGTTCGCCCGGAGGTTGCTCGTGTTTATAAGAAGCTTGTCGAGGAAAGTTTTGCGAATGCCGACTCAATGCATTCACCCGGACGCAAAACGAAGCGGCAGCTAGAACAGGCGAGGGCGCACATTGCCCGTTCTCTGGGCGTTGACGATTCGGAAATCGTGTTTACGAGCTGCGCCAGCGAATCCAACTCGCTGGCCATCGTCGGCTACGCTTTGGCGAACCGGCAGCGCGGCAACCATATTTTAACGAGCAACGTGGAGCATTCAAGCACCCGGCACGCGATGGACTTTTTGGAGTCGATTGGCTTTGATGTCGAGCGGCTTCCAATCAACGAGCGAGGAATCGTGAGCGCGCAGGCGGTCAAAGACCATTTGCGCAAGGACACGCTGCTTGTTTCGCTGATGCATGTCAACAACGAAATTGGCTCGATCAATCCGATCGAAGCAATCGCGGATGTCGTCCATACGCATCCGACGTGCGTTTTCCATAGCGATTGCGTGCAGAGTTTTGGCAAAATCGACATTCCGTTTCAAAAGCTGGACATGGCGACGATTTCGGCGCATAAAATTCATGGGGTCAAAGGATCGGCGCTGCTGATGAAGAAAAATCGGATCCAGCTGCAGCCGCTTGTGTTTGGCGGCCAGCAGGAGCAGGGACTGCGGGGCGGCACGGAAAACGCGCCGGCCAACATCGCGCTGGCGAAAACGATCCGCTTGGCGCTGGAGGAACAAGAAAAGACGTACGACCATGTGAAGACGATTCGAGACACGCTCAAGACGTGGGTCGAGTCGTTTCCGGGCGGCCATGTTTTGTCGCCAGAAGACGCGCTGCCGTACATTTTAAATGTCAGCTTTGATCAAATCACCAGCGAGGTTTTATTGAACGCGCTGGATGAAAAAGGAATTTGCGTTTCGGCGAAGAGCACGTGCGATTCGCGCTCGTCTCAAGCCAGCGAAGTGATTTTGGCTTTGAATCATTCGAAAAAAGACGCTTCCCACGCGATTCGACTGTCTTTTTCAAAAGACAACACGCTGGAGGAGGCGAAGCAGTTTATGCAGGCAATGAAGGAGATCGTGGAAAATTATGGCTTATCGTTATGACCACATTTTGATTCGTTACGGCGAATTGTCGTTAAAGGGAAAAAACCGTAACAGTTTTATTAAACAGCTTTTAGCAAACGTGAAGCTCGCTTTGAAAGCCTATCCTGGATTGGAGTTTGAGAAGCAGCATGACCGGATGTATATTTATTTGCATGACGAAAATCCGGAAGCGGTCAGCGAAACCTTGGCGAAAGTGTTTGGAATCTCGTCGTTTTCCCTGGCGGTCAAGACCGAGCCGGATATGGACGCGATCGTCCAGGCGTGCATGGAATCTTTGGATTTGTCCGAGAAAAAGACGTTTAAAGTGGCGGCCCGCCGCAGCGACAAAAACTTTCCGGTCATTTCCGATCAAATCAACCGGATCGTCGCGACGGCCATTTTGAAAAACAGCGACTGGAAAGTCGATGTCCGAACGCCGGATGTCAAGATCGTGGTCGAGGTCCATAGCGACGCGGCGTACATCATGACGGATAAGATTCCGGGCGCGGGTGGCTATCCGGTGGGCGTAGGCGGCAAGGCAATGGTGCTGCTTTCGGGCGGGATCGACTCGCCGGTGGCCAGCTACTTGATGATGAAGCGTGGCGTGCATATTGAATGCGTCCACTTCGCGGCGCCGCCGTACACGTCACAAAACGCGCAGGACAAAGTGATGGCGCTGGCGGAGCTGATCAGTCCGTATCAGGGCGAGATTCTCGTGCATGTCGTGCCGTTTACGGATTTGCAGCTGGCGATTTACCAAAACGCCGACGAGAGCTACGCGATTACGCTGATGCGCCGCATGATGATGCGCATCGCGACGAAGCTGGCCCAAAAACGCCATTGCCAGGCGATTGCGACGGGCGAGTCGATTGGCCAGGTGGCTTCGCAGACGCTCGAGTCAATGCAGGCGATCAACGCGGTGACGACGATGCCGCTGATTCGTCCGGTCGTTTGTATGGATAAAGTCGAGATCATCGACATTTCCAAAAAGATCAACACGTACGAGACGTCGATTTTGCCGTTTGAGGATTGCTGTACGATCTTCACGCCGAAAAACCCGGTGACGAAACCGCGGATTGAAAAGTGCGAACGCTATGAATCCCGGTTTGACTGGGAAAAAATGGTGGACTGGTGCGTGGACGATGTGAAGTCCTACTGGATCCATCCGGGTGTTTCCAACGAAGAGGAACAGGACGAGGATTTGTTTTAAAAGTGTCTGCGAGGACACTTTTTTTCTTGAAAAGTGACACGGAAGGTGTTTCGTTTTTAATCTTCTTTTGTATAATTGATACCGAAGGAGAAGGTTATGGCAAAAGCACAGACGAAAGCCACCGAGAAATATCGAGCGAAAAAAGGCATTATCACCAAGTCGATCAAGATTTCCAGAGAGTTGAATGAACAGTTTATTCAGGCTTGTGAACGTGCCGGAATCAGCCAGGCTCAGGCTTTTAAGACATTTATGGAGCAATTTATCACGGCTCATCAAGAATAGGAATGGGATTCGGTTCTCATTCTTTTTTTATGGCACGGAAACGTGTAAAATGGGAACATGAATTGTAGTGTATGTGGGAAAAAACTAAACAAAGAAGGAAAGAGTTTTTGTTGTGAAAACGGACACCGGTTTGATATCGCGAAGCAAGGCTATGTGAATTTGTCGAGAAAGCAAAAGGAGACGGGTGACAACAAGGCGATGGTGCAGGCGCGAACAAACTTTCTTGAAAAAGGGTATTACGACTTTTTAAGAAAACAGGTGGCGGCGCAAATCGAATCGCTCCATCCGCATTCGCTTGTCGATATCGGCTGCGGGCAGGGATATTACACGATGGCGTTCGCTGCGCCGGAAAAATATGGCATCGACTTGTCGAAGGAGGCGATCGTGTACGCGGCGGCTCACGACAAATCAACGCAATATATCGTGGACACGATTTACGACTTGCCGTTTGCGAATGGCTCGCTGGACGGCGTCGTAAGTATTTTCACACCGCTGCCGTGGAAGGAAATTGAGCGGGTGCTCAAACCGGGTGGCTTTTTGATTACGGTCAGTCCGGCGAAGAAGCACTTGATCGAGCTGAAGGAACAGCTGTACGAGAAGGTGTATGAAAACAAGGAAGAGCGCGAGGATGTGGGAAACCTTGTTCTCGTGGACGCGAGTGTGGTGAGTGATAAAAAACGGGTGGACGACGTGTGGGATTTGTTCGAGATGACGCCGTACCGGTACAAGAGCCCGAAGGAAGGGATGGAGCGCGTGCGGGCGCTCAAGGAACTGGAAGTCACCTTTTCGTTTTTGATGAAGACATTTAGAAAGAAGAGCCTATGAAATTAAAAATTAAAAAGTGGGGAATCAACGGGGAAGGTATCGCGTACTATAAAAAGAAGCCGGTATTTGTGATGGGTGCCCTTCCGGATGAAGTGGTGGATGCCGAAGTCGTGGAAGACCGGGATCGGTATCTTTTGGCGGAAACAAAAAAGGTGCTGGAGGCTTCGCCGCGGCGTCGCAAGCCGATGTGCGGCATTTGGAAGGAATGCGGCGGCTGTCCGTTGATGCATGTCGACTATAAGGGACAGGTGCGGATGAAAGAGGCGAGCCTGAAGGAGGCGCTGAAGAAATATGCGGGGTATACGGGACCGATTTTACCGGTTTTGAAAAATCCGGACGTGCTGGCGTACCGGAACGCGTGCAAGCTGCGGTTTTTCAATGACGATGGAAAACTGGGGATCGGCTTGTACGAGAAGGATTCGACGCATGTCGTGAAGATGGAGCGGTGTCTCGTTCATGAAAAGGAACTGGAGCGGGTGCGTGTCGACATTTTGAAGGTGCTGAACGAACATCATGCCAAAGCGTTTTCGAAGCGGGACGATGCGGGGTATCGCACGCTGGTTATGAAATCGTTTGATGGCAAGATCCAGGTCGTTTTGGTGACGGGTGCGCAGGAAATCGAACCGGAAGTCGTACAAGGCATCATGGCCATCGAAGGGGTCGTTTCTTTGTGGCAAAGCGTGAAGTCGCGGGATGAAAACGAGGTGGATGTTTTCGGTAAAACGATGATCCATTTGGCTGGCGAGGAAAAAATCGAGGTGCAGGTTTGCGGCTTGAAGCTGCATTTGTTGCCGCGTTCTTTTTTTCAGTTGAATACGAAGCAGGCGCAACGGCTTTATGAAGTGGTGAGGGAATGGACGCCGAAATCGAAGGGGATCGTGGAGGCGTATTGTGGCATTGGCGCGATGGCACTGCTCGTGAGTGGCAAGGCGAAGGAAGTCGTCGGGATCGAGTCGATTGCGGACGCGGTCGTCAACGCGCAGGAAAACGCAAAGCAAAACGGAATCGAAAATGTACGGTTTGTGTGCGGCGACGCGGGCGTTGAATTGAAGAAGATCGGGCAGACGATGCCGGTGGATACGTTGATCGTGGATCCGCCGCGTTCGGGTTTGAATGCGCAAATGCGGGAAGCAATCCGGGAGTCGAAGATCGAAACGATCTTGTATGTGTCGTGCAATCCGAGCACGCTGGCGAAGGATATCGCGGATTTGAAGGCGTATCGCATCGTGAAGGTGCAGCCGGTGGATATGTTTTCCCAGACGCCGCATGTGGAGACGGTAGTTTTGATGTCTAGGAAAGAGAAATAAATAGCGAAAAGTAGCGTGTTTACGGGCTTTTTTGAGATTAGTAGGTAGCTCAGGAGAGTCCGTATTTCTTATATTGAAACATATCTACTGTAAAAACGGTCGTAGGGTTTAAGCAGTGGATTAGATGTTATAGAAGGCGGAGTTTTGTATGCCAACTAAAAAGCAGTATTTTGTACCACGTGTTTATATGAAAGCTTGGGAAACGCAAGTAGAAACACTTAAAGAGTCTGATAAAAAATTCAATGGAATTTATGTAAGTAAAAACGGAAGTACTGGTGATGGAGAAAACAGAAATTCCGTATTTTGGAAACCACATCTGTATACCATCAATTTTAAGTATTCTTCTATTTGCGATTCATGTGCTAAAGTAAGACTGCAGTTTGTTGACATGATTTACGCGTTGCTAAGAAATAAATTTGGAAAACTAGGATATAGCTTTATCAAAACCAAGAAGAGCATAAAGAAGCATTTTTTGAAATATATGATTGGGAATTTTATTATGATGATGGTAATGCTGCAAAGAAAGATGCTGTTCTAAAACAGATAGATGCGCTTAATTGTTATACTTTAGAAGAATCATTTAATGATTTCTTAGAAAAAAACCGGGAAAACACTATGTATTACAGACCATTATGAATGGTTTACTGAAGAGTATTCTGACCAAGATGATTTTAAACATTGGTGAAATAGCATCGGGCAGGGCCTTATTGCTTCTTCGTTAGAGCATCAATGCCATCTTAAATGATGAAAAACATGATTATAAGCTGATGGAGCATTGCTCTAACGACAACATCTATACAGAATCACTTGGTGAGTTAGCGTACCAGAAGAGGTGTTGAATGATTTAAAACAATTCTTTTTACGTCTGTTCAGCAAATACAGTGTTTTATAGAGGATCTAGTTCTTTCAGTTTTTTTTAGAAGAGAAGTAACAAAAAGGAGGTCTCTTGTTTGAAAAAGAAAAAAAACGAAGTAACCATCCGTTCTAGTGCAGCGGAATATTTAACCTATGTTGCCTCTGTTGGCGACCAACAGGACAGCCTTGAAATGCGTTATGAAAATGAGAATATATGGCTGACACAGAAGATGATGGCTGCACTATATGATGTGAATGTTCGGACTATAAACTATCATGTCAAAAAAATATTTAGTGATAGTGAATTGCAGGAAGATCCAGTTATCCGAAAATTTCGGATAACTGCCGCTGATGGAAAAAGCTATAGCACAAATCATTACTCTCTGGAGATAAGGGAAATATGAGAGATATGGCAACTCTGAATCAATTACTGGTACTTGCAAATTTGGAAAGTTATAATGCTGTTTTGATTAATCAGGGGAAGAAACAGAAAGAAAGAATGGAATTACTTCGACAGTTGGCGGTACAACAGTTGCAGACATTGGAAAATGTGAGTTTAAATAATTTGCCGAAAATAGAAAAAGAAAAATAGAAGTAAATAGATAAAGAAAAAAAATAGAAATTACTTTTGGATCTTCTTATGAGTAGGTGTACATGATTTATAGAGTGGTGGCATAGTTTTTTTGCGCCGGTTAAGGAGTGATTTGAATATGATTGAACTACTACTAGATGCTATTGTATCGCTTGGCTCTACCGAGGTGCAGAATGTTCTGACTTCAGTTGGAGAGAGTGCGGTAAAAAAATTTAGAGAATCACATGCATGGAAGAAATTAATTGTTGGTACAGGGGAATTCTTTATTAAAAATGAACAGGAAGAGAATTCGTTTTTCGAGGATTTAGAACTTGTATTGTCGAGAGAAAATTTAACTCAGATAGCGAAGGAATTAAAATCTGACGAAGGATATGAATTGAAACATAAACTGTATAATTCTCTTATGAAACTGATGAATAATTATGAAATTCCTTATGAAGTTGCTGAAACTTACACAATAAGAATAATTTATGCAGTACTTGAACAGCTAAAAACAATCGCTCCTGATAAATATGAACATTATTTCCTACAGGAATGGAAAGAAGAGCAGGAAAGAAGTTTTCTGGAATTACAAAATCGGATCGATAAGATGTCGAATGAGCTCGCAATTTACAATCGTGAGCAAGTAGCAATAGCATCTTCTGGAAAAATGGATATCGAACTTAGAAGAAAAACTCAAAATCCATCCATTGGAATAGAATTTTTTATAGTTGATGATGAGCGTTTTCAAGATGAATTTGAAGATCAGAGATATGAAGAATTAGTCTTTGTGAGGGGGCGTAGCAGAGAAGAAACTATTTACTGTGTCCTTAATGAATTGTGGAGATTTAATGACAAACGCCCTATTTACATTGTTAAAAATATAGAGTCATGGAATAAACTTCATGTATTGGAAAATGAAGGGAATGTGTACATTCCTTGGTTCTATGCAGAAGAAATTGTAGCGATTGAGAATAACACTAATATTTTTGTGATAGATGAGAATACTCCAGTATTTAACAAGAAAGTTTTAGAGTTACGCCCAAGAACGCGGGACACGTTATCAAGATGTTTAAAAGAAGCGGGAATGGAGTATGATAAAGCCTATGCTCTTTTAGCAGATACGCATGGCCTATATGCACAGATGAAAAAACAACTGTTTAGAGGGGAATATTTAAAAATACCTTCTTGGATGAAACGTGTTAGTGATAGAGCGAAAAAGACATGTCTCCTCATTGGAAGTTGGGAAGAAATCGAAGGTGATAAATTAATCATTGAATCTTTGTATGGTAATTCATATGATAGATTCCTAGAAGAGGTTCTTCCATATGCGAAAGGAGAAGATCCTCTCCTATACATGATAAAGCGTAATGGATCTATTTCATACTATTTGGCAAGCGCGGAAAATATATGGAGTTATCTTAATGTTCTGACTAACGAAAAGATTTGGCAATCATTTGTCACGGCTGCATATGAAGTGATTAATGAATCAGAGAATCTTTTTACTTATGATAGCCATGAAAGATTGATAGCACAGTTTAAAGACGAAAAGTTATTCTGGTCTGAAACAATGCGAAAAGGTATGTTGAAAACATTGCTCATCAAAAGCGCATATCAGAATGATGAAGAAACGCAATTAACTTTAAACAGATGGACCTCAAAAGTATTAGATTGTGTAAAAACAGAAAAACAGTGGATTTATATCTCTAAATTTTGGAGAGAACTCTGTGAAATATCTCCAGAAGCCACATTGGAAAGGCTTGAAAACGAATTGAATGAAGATACAGGACTTCTATGCCTGTTTCAAAATCAATCAAGTGATTTCTTTTTCGGAAGAAATGCGTATATTGATGTTCTATGGGGAATTGAACAGTTTCTTTGTCAAAGAGAGTATTTTTGGCGGGCGTTTAGATGGCTTTTGAAATTAGATGCTTGCTATTTTGAATACAAATCAAATTCTCCTAAAGACATTTTCTCAAAAATATTTTGTATATGGATGAATTTTTCTTCTCTTCGGACTGCAAAGGAAAAATTAGCAGCGGCCGAAATTGCTTTTGACATTGATTATAACAATATATGGGAATACTTGTATTCGGTAATCAATAATAGTAGAAGAAGTATGGTTGGTGAGTTATCACCACCAAAATATCGGGAGTATGAAAAAGCACAGCCAGCTACTATAGCCGAAATGAGAAAGGCACATTTAGGCTATTTTGAGCTTCTTATAAAGCACATGAATTTTTCGGTAGATCGTTGGAAGAAAATGATTGATTTAACAGACGAATTGCCTCAAGAATTAAGAAAGAATGTTTTTGAGCAACTTTTGTATGAACTCAGCCAAATGTCTGATGAAGAAGTAATGCGGATTAAAAATAAGATTAGACATCTCATCTATAAAGATAGATATTTTTCATCTTCGGATTGGTCAATGCCAGAAGAAATAATTGCTGAATACGAAAAACTTCTCGATAAAATTAATATTAAAACTATAGAATATGAATATAGCTATTTATTCATAAACAATCATGATTATCCACTTCTTCATCCTATTCCTTATAAACAAAGAGGGGAAAGCGATGATAACGAATCAGCCACACAAGAGTTGATTCGAGATAAATTAGTAGAATTCCAATCATATGGCTATGATTTAACCGTATTGGCAAAGGTTTGCGCCCAAGAATCATTTTCTACTTTAGGATATTATTTAGCTAAATATTGGAATGATGGTAAATGGGATTTTGCAACGTTTAAAAAACTATTAGCAGTTCAAGTATCAGGCACAATCGCAATTGATTATTTAAGAAATATAGGAAGCAGTGATGTTAAACTCTGTGATACAATTATTGAGGATTTGTCAAATAATAGTTGTTCGACGGAAATTTTGGCGGAAGTATATAAGATAGAAGGGCAAATAACCAAAGAAATTCCGCTTGTTACATTCGCCTCTGAAGAGATAAAAAAAGAGTTTTGGAAAAAATGCTTTTATTGTGATGACCACAGTAAGTTTTGGGCATTAGCAGAATGTAAAAAGTATGCTACTCTTGCTGTTTATCTGGATCAAGTTCATTTAATTCACTATCGAAATCCTTTGTCAGCGGAACAGATCTTTGAGTGTTTTGAAGATATTGAGAGTATGCCACATTCAGAAGGAAATCAGTTGACAAGCTATCATGTTAAACAGCTTATAGGTGTAATTCAAGAGGCGTATATCAATGATCCGCAAAAATGTATCAGAATCGCTCATCTTGAGATTATATTTATGAATTTTTTGGATTGGAAGAATATGAAATGCTTTTGTCATATAATCAAGCAGTCTTCGGAATTATTTGCACAACTGGTAGAAGTGGTATTTAAAAAGGATCATAGCACAGTGGAAAATCATTCAAAAGATCAGGCATACATTCACAATATGTATACAATCTATGAGAAGGCTCGATTTTGTCCGACAGAAAGTAATGGAGAAGTGTCAGAAGAACAGCTAGAACAATGGATAGAAAAATATAGACAATTATTGCTTGAGAATCATCAAGAAAGCTTGTTTGAGACAACGCTTGGACGTTTGTTTTCTTTTTCGCCGGTCGGTACTGACGGTCATGAACCATGTGAAGCGGTCAGAAAAATGATTGAGAAATATGGCGATGAAAAAATGAACAGAGCGTATCAGGTAGCCGTATATAATCGTCGTGGCGTATTCAGTCCTTCAGCAGGAAAAGAAGAACTTAGGATGGCGAAGGAGTTTAAAGAGAATGCTCAGTATTTAGAATCATCTTATCCTAAAACAGCAAAGATTTTTTATGGATTGTATGAAACCTATAAGAAAGATTCTGAAAGAGAAAGGAAGGATGCTGAAAATGGCTGGTACTAGTATTTCTTCCAGAATAGGTTCGAAGGTAATAAGAAAATATGGGATATATCTCATTAAGAAAAAAATTGGAAACGGTGGAAATGGCATTGTTTTTGTTGCAGATATTATCGAGGGAGGAGATTCATTACCAAAAACAAGAGATTACGCTATCAAATTTTTGAAAGTAGCACTAAATGACGAGAAAAAACTAGAAAAGAGAAGGATGCAATTTAGAAAAGAAATCGAAACAGCTCTTTTCTTTCAAGATAAAGTTAGCGGAATAATTCCTGTATACTAAGGTAAGCACCAAATTCTACTCATATTCCAAAATAAAAAGTTTTCTCTGATAATTAATACGAATAGCTCAGTTAACTGTTTATTGATTACAAGGAGGCTTTATTTTATGCTTAATCATTGCTCCAATGAAGAATGGAGCGTTATTTTCGACGAGCAAAGCAACAGTGGCATGAGTGTCAAAGAGTTTTGTGCTTCATGACACACTTCTTGCAAAACTTTTTATGCTGCAAAACATCGCAGTATCCATTCACCCTTAGATCAAGGTCAAAAGGTCGTCTCGGTCCGGTTTGCTCAACCATCAAGGAATCAATACTTCTCAAAAAATATGTGTATTCCATCATGCACGAAGAGGGAATGAAATCGCACTATATTCAAACATAGGACAAAAAGCTGATTATGGCATTTTACAGGATGCAGGTAAGGTGTCAGCTGAAATCGCAAAGCTTCATGCTGAAACAGAATTTGAAAAGTATCGTATCATTCAAGACAGGCTGTTCATGTCTGATTTCGATAGGTATATGCTGGAACTGGAAGAAAACGCAAAGAAATGATGTGCTGACTTCGAGTTGAGACGATGGCTTCAAAGCGGAAACATTTCTATGATGACCTATTTCCTAAATGACCCATCAAAGGTTGAGACAGTAGAGATTCCGTCTGCTCCTATATTATAGTAGCAACATGGAATTATTGATATGTTTCCGCAAACTATCGAAAATCGACTCAAAATCGGGAGAAATGTTACGATATTGTGGCATCAATCAGGATGTATCGTTCCATGTGGAGACGGTTGTGCTGCTTTTCAAACTTTAAATCGAATGTTGGGATACAAAAGTCATTGACCGGATGTCATAGGCAGAGCAGTTTGCCTTCTATTGAAGAAATAGAAAAAGAATTAGAATAATGACAAAATAAACCTCTTTAAGAAAAGAAAGTAATCCAAAAATTCTGTTTTAATATAAATCTAAATTTAAATTCGGTTCCACTTCTAATTTTTTTTTGAGATTCGAGTAGCGTCTGCATATCCAAAGCGTTCACTATAAACTACAATGATTCCAGAGGTGAACGATATGAATAATAAAGTAGTTATGATGATGGCCGATGGTGTAGAGGAAATCGAAGCGACGGTTCCATTTGATTTAATGTGGGAAGCCGGTTTGAATGTGGATCTTGTCAGCGCCCAAAACAAATCCACCGCGATTGGAGCGAATGGCATGGTCTTCGCGAATTTAAAAAATTTAAAGGGATACGATTTTTCGGCGAATGATACGCTGGTTTTGCCAGGCGGTGCGGCGTATCAAGTCTTCTTAAATACGCCAGAAGTTTTAGAGCAGGTGAAAGCGTTTGCGCAAAATCCACAAAAAGTTCTTGGCGCGATTTGCGCGTCCGCTTCCATTCCGGGAATGCTTGGACTTTATCAAGGCAAAAAGTATACTTGTGTGCCGGGTTTAAATGGTGATTTTGGCGGGACGTATGAAAATGTCCATTCGGTAATTGACGGAAACCTCGTGACGGGAATTTCTGTTGGCGGCGCGTTTGATTTCGCCTTCAACTTGATCAAGGTTTTAAAAGGCGAAGCGGAAATGAAGAAGGTGCAGGAGAACACGTGCTGGATTCTTCCAAAACAAAAATAAACATTTATTCAACATCTTGCAGCCATGTGAGATGTTTTTTGCAACGAAAAACAGATTTTCAACTTAAAGACTATAAGATTTTGATAAAATGAAAAAAGGAGACGAATAATTTGAACAAGATATTCTATAGATAGCGGATTACAGGAGGATTCAGTAATCTGAAAATTCTGAATAACGGCCGCTGATCGTGGGAGCGATAGCGCTACCCAATATTTATTGGAATAATCATTGCGATTAGAGTACGGTTTAGAAAACGGAGAATCCAATCATAAAGAATTCCCCCCTTCAAAGTCTTAATCGTAGAGGATGAATATCAATTCTTCGAAAGAAAAATTGAAAAATCCAGCTATTCGGAAATTCCGGATAGTTCAAACCGAAAGTTCACGTCAGGTGACTCGGGATACGAAGCATTATAATCTTTAGATGATTGTTATGGTGTAATTGGGCAACCGTTATACCATTAAAACCCGGGAAGGAAAATCGGAAAAAGTAGGTATGATCGAAAAGTGGCGGTAAAATGTGGTGGTAAAAAAGTGGCGGTAAAACCCAGTGAGAAAAAACTGGGCCAATATGACGCCGTTCTTGCCTCCATGGTTCCAGGAAAAGAATATCCAGCCGTATTCTTTTGCGATGTATTGCATGTGAAAATAAGCCGAACGAGAAAGATATTAAAAGAACTGGTCGACTTTGAAAAAATAGAAATTGTCGGCACATATAGAAATCGACAGTATAAGTTGAAAAAGTAGAACAAAGAAAGAAGGAATCAACATGAGCAAATACGATCCATTGTGGCACTGGATCCAGGAACGTGAAACACCCGATTTTGTACTGGAATTTGATGAAATCGGGAAAATCCTCGGGTTTCCCCTGGACCATTCGTTTCTAACCTTCAAAAAGGAATTGCCGGCATATGGATTCCAAGTCCAAAAGATTTCCATGAAAAATAAGACGGTGGCGTTCAAAAAAGAGGAGGCAAAGTAAATTGAAAACTTTGTACGTTTCCGATTTGGATGGCACATTGCTGCGCCAAAACGAGCGCACATCCGACCACACGAACGCCATCATCAACCAATGCGTCCAGGACGGCATGCTTTTTTCCTACGCTACCGCCAGGTCATGGCATACGGCCAAAAAAGCAACCGCGGACTCGATGCGCCCATCCCGCTCATCGTCTACAACGGCGCGTTCATCGTCGACAACGCGACCGGGAAAATTTTGCTGGCCAACACCTTTGGCAAGGAAGGCGCCGAGATTCTCGAAGATTTGATTGCGCACGACATCGTGCCCATTGTCTACGCGCTCATCGACGGACAGGAAAAATTTTCCTTTCTTCCCCTACGATGCACGCCCGAAATGAACCGGTTTCTCGCCACCCGGAAAGGGGATGTTCGCTCACGCGCCGTCTCCAGTCTTGAACAACTCAAGCAAGGCAAGATTTTCTATTTGACCTGCATTGGTCAGGAGGAAAAACTCAAGCCCATGTACGCCCGTTACCGCGACCGGTTTCATTGTGTATTTCAAACCGATCTTTACACCAACGATCCGTGGCTGGAAATCATGCCTCAAGCAGCGTCCAAATCCAACGCGGCAACAAAGCTCAAAGAGAAACTAGGGTGCGATCGACTTGTCGTCTTCGGCGATGGAATGAACGATCTCGATTTATTTGAAAAAGCCGATGAAAGCTACGCCGTGCAAAACGCCGTCGCGCCCCTAAAACAAATCGCCACGGGCATCGTGCCATCCAACGAGGAAGATGGCGTCGCCATGTGGCTGGAAAGGAACTGGAATCATGAACACGAAACGATATGAATACGATACAACTATCCATGAAAACGAGCGCGGCGGCGCCTACGTCGCGTTTCCGTGGAATATTCGGGAGGAATTTGGTAAAGGCCGTGTCAAAGTGCACGCGACCTTTGACGGCGTTCCCTACGATGGCAGCCTCGTCAATATGGGAATCAAAGACGAGAAAGGCGACATTGTCTACATCATTGGACTTTTAAAGTCGATACGGACCCGTCTGGAAAAGGGAGAAGGTGACACAATCCACGTCGTCGTTGAATCGAGAGAGTAAGTCTCTCCCTTTTTTTACGCCCTCCTAAGTGTCATGACACCTAAATTGTCGATGATTGACAATCGCTATCACCGTGCTATAATAGGCGGGAAAAGGAAGTCTCACAACGACAGAGGAAAAAAGAATGAAACGGTACGATGTAGTCATTGTAGGATGCGGCGCGGCCGGATTGTATTGCGCGCTTCATCTTCCACAATCGAAAAAAATAGGGATGCTCTGCAAAGAAGGGTTGGAACAATCCGATTCCTACTTGGCGCAGGGAGGCATTTGCATGCTGCGCGGCGAAGAGGACTACGAGTCCTATTTTGAGGACACCCTCAAAGCCGGCCACTATGAAAACGACCCCAAAAGCGTGGATTTGATGATTCGCTCCAGCAACACGATCATCAAAGATCTGATCGGGTATGGCGTCGAGTTTGAAAAAGATGCGGATGGAAATTTGCGCTTCACCAAGGAAGGCGCGCACTCCAAGCCACGCATTCTCTTTCATGAAGATGAAACCGGAAGGGAAATTACATCCAAACTGCTCGAAGCGGTTTTGCGCCGGCCCAACATCGAACTCTTTGACCATACGATGATGGTCGATCTTCTTATCCAAAACGAGAAAGCCGTTGGAATCGTCGCGCAAGATCAAGCGAAAACGATCATTCCGATCTTTGGCGACGATATCGTGTTCGCTTGCGGGGGCATCGGCGGGCTGTATGAAAATTCAACTAATTTCGCCAGTTTGACCGGCGACGCGTTGGGCATTTGTCTAAAGCACGGCATCGAGCTGGAAAACATCGACTACATTCAAATCCATCCCACGACGCTTTATTCGAAACAAAAGGGAAGACGGTTTTTGCTTTCGGAGTCGCTGCGCGGGGAAGGCGCCCTGCTGTATGACATCCACGGCCGGCGTTTCACCAACGAGCTCCAGCCGCGGGACATCGTATCCAGAGCCATTCAGGAACAAATGAAAAAAGACGGCTCCGCGTATGTGTATGAAGATTTGCGGCCAATCGGAAAAGAGACGCTCCAAAGCCATTTCCCCCACATTTGCTCCAAATGCTTGGAAGAAGGATACAACGTGTTCGAAGAACCGGTTCCGGTCGTTCCGGCGCAGCACTATTTTATGGGTGGCATCAAAATCGACCTGGCCGGCCGGACCAGCATGCCAAGGCTTTACGCGTGCGGGGAAACGAGCTGCAACAAGGTGCATGGCGCCAATCGTCTGGCCAGCAACTCTTTGCTGGAATCGCTTGTCTTCGCGCGCCGGGCGGCTGATGACATCACGTTTAGCCAGCATGAAGTCCCACAAGCCAAAGACTATGATGTGGACATGAGCGGGTATCGTGATGTAGAGAAAACGATGGCGCAGTATCGTCGTCATGTTTTGCGAGAAATTGAAAAGGAGAGAAAAAACCATGAATGACGTAGTAATGAAACTCAATGCCGATCCTTATATTTTATCGGCCCTGCAAGAAGATGTGACGAGCGAGGATGTGAGTACGAACGCGATCATGCCGGAAAAAAGACTTGGCGAGGCGGAACTGATCTGCAAGCAGGATGGAATGATTTGCGGGCTCGACGTGTTTAAACGGGTTTTCACTCTTTTGGACGAGCAAAGCGATGTCATCTTTTTTTGCGAGGAAGGACAAAAGGTGCACAATGGCCAGCTTTTAGGAAAGGTCATCGGCGATATTCGCACGATTTTGACGGGTGAGCGAACCGCGCTCAATTATTTACAACGAATGAGTGGTGTCGCGACCGCCACTCACGAAGTGGTCGAGCAGCTTCAAGACACGGCGATCACCCTTTTGGATACGCGGAAAACAACGCCAAACAATCGTTTGTTTGAAAAATACGCGGTGAAGGTCGGTGGCGGCACAAATCATCGCTACAACCTTTCCGATGGCGTCCTGCTGAAAGACAATCATATTTCCGCGGCGGGCTCGATTACGAAAGCCATTGAAATGGCTAGAAATTACGCGCCCTTCGTCCGAAAAATCGAAATCGAATGCGAGACGCTCGAACAAGTCCAGGAAGCCCTCGACGCCCGCGCCGATATCATTATGCTCGACAATATGGACCACGCGACGATGAAAAAAGCGGTGGAACGCATTGCGGGACGGGCGCAGACGGAAATTTCCGGCAACGTCACCAGGGAGCGGATTGGCGCCTTAAAAGATTTGGGCGTGGATTTCATTTCGAGCGGAGCCATCGTGTATAGCGCCGGCATCCTGGATCTTTCATTGAAAAATCTGCATCCAATCGAAGGGGCGGAAGGATGAAGACGAAAGAAAGGCGGGACGCGATCATTGAGATCTTGAAAAAAAGCGAGGTGCCGGTGCCCGCGAAGTCGCTAGCGTCCCGATTCAACGTATCGAGGCAAGCCATCGTGCAGGACCTGACCGTCATTCGCGCGTATACGTCCGGCATCGCCTCGACGCCGAAAGGTTATGTTATGATCAAGGATCAGGGACACGCCTTTCAAAAGGAATTTAAAATGTATCATGAATCGGATCAAACCGAGCAGGAGCTGTTTTTGATCGTCGACCATGGCGGAAAGGTAAAAAACGTTAGCATTTCGCATCGGGTGTATGGACGAATCAGCGTGGATCTCGACATTCGCAGCCGGCAGGACGCGCGGGACTTTATGGAGGCGTTCCAGGGCAGCAAATCCAAGTATCTTGGCGAGGTGACAAGCGGCTACCACTATCATTTGGTCGAGGCGGACAACGAACAGCGACTCAAACTGATTGAGCAAAAACTCATGGAGGCCGGCCTGCTGGCGCCGTTAAGCCCATGGGAAAAAGAAGAAAGCGGGATGGAGGAAGCATGACAGTACAGGAAATCAAAGAAGAAATCCAACGATTGAAAAAGGAAACGGGCACGACGATTTTAGTCCACGCCTATCAAGGGCAGGATGTTTTAGAAATCGCGAATTATGTGGGAGATTCATTTGGCTTGGCGCAAAAGGCGCAAACCGACTCGAATGAAAACATCCTCATGTGCGGCGTTCGATTTATGGCGGAAACGTGTAAGATCCTTTGCCCGGATAAACATGTGTATTTGCCCAATCCGACAGCTGGATGCCCGATGGCGGAGCAGCTGACAAGCGCGGAGCTGGAAAAAATCAAAGCGGAAAATCCAGATTACAGCGTCGTGGCGTATGTAAATACGACCGCGGAGTTAAAAACGCTCGCTGACGCGTGTGTCACATCGTCTTGCGCGGTGGAAGTGTGCCGAAAAATAAAGAATGACAAAATTCTTTTTATTCCGGATCCCAATCTGGGCTCGTTTGTCGCCGCCCAAATTCCCGACAAGACGTTTAAATGCATTCAAGGCGGATGCCCTCACCATTTTTCCATGACGAAAGCGGATGTGGAAAAAGCGAAAGCGCTTCATCCGGACGCGTTGTTGCTGGTGCATCCGGAGTGTCCAAAAGAAGTCGTAGAACAAGCGGATTATGTTGGCTCGACGACGGGCATCATGGCGTTTGCCAGGAATTCTAAAAACGAGTCGTTTATTATCGGAACGGAAACGAGTATCGTGGAGCATTTGCAGTTTGAATGCCCGGACAAAAAGTTTTACGCTTTGTCCAACCGCTTAATGTGCACGGACATGAAAGCGACGACGTTGATGGACATTTACAACACGTTGCTTGGTAAAGCGGGTGAGGAAATCGTTTTGGACGAGGACACGATCAAAAAAGCGAAACATAGCCTGGACGAGATGATCCGGCTTGGAGAATAGCGCGCAGCGATGCGCGTTTTTTTGATCTATTTGGTAGAAAGAACTCGTAAGCGGTTGTAATAACTGTTTGAAAGGGAAAACAGGAAATTAGAGTACATCATAGCAACGAAGAGGTGAGTGTCTATGATATCCTGCTGAGATAAATGTAAACGAGCACCCCTAAAAATTCAGTATTATTTGGTTGTTTATATCGAAAAGTTTAGTGAAAATATGATTATAAAAGGTCATTTTGAGACAGAATATAGTAAAATATAAAGACAAAGAGGTAACAAATGAAAAAAACAGGAAAATGTCGTTTATGCCAGAAAGAGGGAAAATTAACTTATGAGCACATACCACCTAAGAATGCGTATAATGGATATCCGGTTAAAACTTTGAATTTATTTGAAATGCATAAAGATAATAATGTAAATTATATGCCCTGGGAAATCGATAAAATGAAAGGAAAGATAAAACAGAGAGGGATGGGGGGTTATTATTTATGTAAAGAATGTAACAATTTGACCGGATCATGGTACGCAAAATACTTTGGAGATTTTGTAAAAGCTCTTGGCGGAATTGTAAGTGAATACAGAGATGAATGGCCGGAGGTTGGTTCCTTTACTATTGAAAATGTACATTATTTAGCTGTATTTAAGCAAATTATTACTATGTTTTGCGTATTAAATGAACATTTAACAGAAGATGAGCAAATTCGGAATTATATTTTAGAGAGGGAGAATGGAAGTTTTGATTGGAAAAAGTATAGATTATTTATGTACTTTAGAGATGGAAATTATTCCAGATTATGCCCTTTGAGTATAAATGTTTCTATAGATAACCCTGGTAATCCAATTTTCTGTTCTGAAATTAGTTTTTTTCCTGTAGGCTTCATTTTGTATCAGGATTTGCCGGCAGATCAGGTAGGAAAAGGAATAGAGATAACTAATTTGTCTTTTTATGAGTATGATGCGGTAGGGGGAATTCAAATACCGCCACTAAAATATGAAGTGAATAGTATATTCCCGTTAGATTTCCGCTCGCGAGAAGAAATAGAAGGGGCGATAAAAAAGAATTTCCAGAAATAAAATCAATATATTTGCCATTTAATATGCTTGGATATGAAAGCGACAACATTGATGGATATTTACAACACGTTGCTTGGCAAAGCGGGTGAGGAAATCGTTTTGGACGAGGACACGATCAAAAAAGCAAAACACAGCCTGGATGAAATGATCCGGCTTGGAGAATAGCGCGCAGCGATGCGCGTTTTTTTGATCTATTCGATAAAGTATGGTAGGCTGCTCTTAAGAGAAAGAGGGGAAAATCATGGAAGATTTGACATCCCGGCTTCACGCAGGAGTGGAAACTGCGCTTTTAGACAGGACCAACCCGTCCGACCCGAGAGATCGGCCACAATTCTTAAAAAACGATTATTTGGAAGGAAAAAAGGTGCTTTCTTCCATTGAGGAGGAGTTGCGTGGCTGCGACGCTTTTTTATGGAGTATCGCGTTTATTACGATGAGTGGCATCGTTCCTTTGCTTCCAGTGTTAAAGATGCTTGAACAAAACAATATTCCAGGAAAGATTTTAACGACGGACTATTTGACGTTTTCTGAACCAAAGGCGTTGGAAAAACTTAGCCAATTTAAAAATATTCAAGTAAAAATGGCTCAAGTTGAACCGGGAAAGCCAGGATTCCATACAAAAGGCTATTTATTTTTTCATAAAGATACGATACGAATCATTATTGGCTCTTCGAATATGACGCAGATGGCACTGACGACCAATCAAGAATGGAATGTCCGCGTCGTTTCTAAGCCGGAAGGCGAGCTTTCAGTGCAGATGATCCAGACTTTCGACACACTTTGGAATGATCCGAGAACGCGCCCCTATTCCGAAATCAAAGTAGGTTACGAAAAACGATATAAAGAAACAAAAGCAATTCAAAAAGTGTGGAAGGCAGATCAAGAAGCCATTGAAATCACGCAGGAATTGAATCCCAATGCGATGCAAAAAAAATTTATTTCTCATCTTCATCATTTAGTAAATAAAGGAAAGAAGCGAGCATTGCTGATTTCTGCTACAGGAACTGGAAAAACATATGCTTCCGCATTTGCGATGAGAGCACTCGGCTATAAAAAAGTTCTTTTTATTGTGCATCGCGAGTTGATTGCGAAACAAGCCCAGCGTAGTTTTCGACTCGTGTTTGGCAACAAAAGGACAATGGGCCTTTATACATCGAAAGAAAAGGAAAATGCGGATTATCTTTTTACAACCATGCAAATGATGGCAAAAGAGGAGAATCGCACCCAATTTGATCCTGAGCAGTTTGATGCGATCATTATTGATGAAGTGCATCGCGCTGGAGCCATGAGTTATCAAAAAATATTTTCATATTTTCAACCGAAACTTTGGTTAGGTATGAGTGCAACGCCAGAAAGAAGTGATAATTTTGATATTTATGCGTTGTTTGATCATAACATAGCCTATGAAATTCGTCTTAACCAAGCATTAGAAGCTGATTTGCTTTGTCCTTTTCATTATTTTGGCATTCAGGATCTTTCGGTTGAAGAGGAGCAATACGATTTTGAAGAATTTCGCAGAATCAATTTAAACCAGCGCGTAGCGCACATCATTGAACAGGCAAAATTTTATGGTTACAGTGGCGAGCGTGTCAAAGGATTGGTATTCGTCAGCCGTATTGAAGAAGCGCGATTACTTTCCCATGAGTTTAATAAAAGAGGGTTTCATACGGTGTGCTTGACTGGGGGAGATTCGCAAGAATATCGAGAAAAATGTATTGCGCGATTGAGTCAGCCAGGATCCGAAGGCCGGTTAGATTATATCTTCACGGTGGAAATTTTTAATGAGGGGATCGACATTCCGAGTGTCAACCAAGTGATCTTGCTGCGTCCAACACAAAGTCCCATTATTTATGTCCAACAAATTGGCCGGGGATTGCGGAAAGATCTTGAAAAAGAATTTGTCGTTATTTTAGACTTTATCGGCAATTACCAGACAAACTATATGATACCTGTCGCTCTTTCTTCGGATCGCACATACAATAAAGATACGCTGCGCCGCTTTGTGATGGAAGGCGAACGAATGATTCCAGGCTGTTCGACGATCCATTTTGATGAAGTGGCGCGAGAAAAAATCTTTCGTTCTATTGATCAAGCAAATTTGCAGACGCTCAAATTATTGAAAGAAAGTTATCAGCAGCTTCGATGGAAGTTAGGACGCACACCAACGCTTATTGAATTTGATGAATTTGGATCCATTGATCCATTGAAAATCATTGATTATAGTGGATCTTATCCAGCTTTTTTAATGAAGTATGAAAAAACGCATCTTCCCAGGCTATCCAAACTAGAATTGAAAAATTTGGAATATGTTTCTAAAAAATTTGCGTCTGGAAAGCGGATCCATGAATTGTTGTTGATAGAAATCTTGTTGAACAAGGAAAAGCGAATCTTTTCAAAACTGGAGGAACGTTTGGAAAAGGAATACGCGATCCAGGTTGGACCGTATACAAAAACAAACTTGATCAATTTATTCACGAATCAGTTTGCGTCTGGAACCGGGAAGGCGACGTATGCAAATTGTATTTTGATTCAAGAAAAAAATGGAGACTATGAAATCAGTGAAAGATTTTCTGATTTTTTACAAAATGAGTATTTTGTATCCAGCTTAAAAGAAGTCGTAAAGTTTGGCATTCAGCGATATAAAGATCAATTTTCAAGTCATGTGGACCATTCTCCATTTGTGCTGTATGAGAAGTATACGTATGAAGATGTATGTCGTTTATTGGACTGGGAAAAAGGCGAAGTTGCTTTAAACATTGGTGGCTATAAATATGATTCTAAGACAAAAACATATCCTGTTTTTATTAACTATCAAAAAGATGAATCCATTGCGGATACCATCAAATATGAGGATCGCTTCCTCTCTCCAACGATTCTTCGGGCGATTTCAAAATCGAAACGGACACTTGAAAGTGAAGATGTACAGAAAGCGCTTCAAGCCAAAGAGCTAGGTATTGAAATGTATTTGTTTGTTCGTAAAAATAAAGATGACAAGCAATCCAAAGAGTTTTATTATTTGGGGAAAATCTTTGCGACTGGGCAAACGGAAGAAATCCAAGTAGGTAAAGAAAACGCGGTGGAAATCGAGTACGAATTGGAAACGCCGGTACGCCAAGATATATACGATTATTTGACGAGGTAAGAAAATGAAAAAAGAAATCGAAGTCGTTGCGGCAATCATCGTAAAAGACAATCGAATCTTAGCGACGCAACGCGGGTATGGAGAATTTGAAGGTGGTTGGGAATTTCCAGGAGGAAAGGTTGAATCCGGCGAAACAAAGGAACAAGCCCTTATCCGAGAAATTCAAGAGGAATTAAAAATTGAGATTTCTATTGATCGCTTTTTTCAGCGAGTCGATTATGAATATCCTGCATTTATTTTGCATATGGATTGTTTTTTATGCACGATCCAATCTGGAAAGATCGTACTTGTGGAACATGAGGGGGCTCGATGGCTTTTAAAAAACGAACTGGATACGGTAGACTGGCTTCCCGCGGATATAGAAATCGTAAATGATTTGAAAGAAATTTTATAAAATGAAGGGCGATGTTCGTCGCCCTCATTTTTTACAAATTGTTTTTCGCTTTGAACTCCGCCACTTCCTCGTCGGTAATGTCTTTTTTACCTTTTGTGAAGTAGTCGTCCTTCATTTTTTCCTCGTCCGTTTTGTTTTGGGAGAGATCCACTTTACCGTTGAACACGCCATACACTTTGTAGACGAATCCATCGCCGTGTTTTTTCTTGATGGCACCTTTAATGAGCGCGATGTTGTCCGCCTGGCTCTCGTCGTTGTTTACGTAGAGGAAGCAGTTTTGTTTCACTGTTTTGATCTCGTACACGTTTGGAACGGAGAGAGCTGTCTTCTTCAACATCTTGACAAGGGGTGTCGATAATACAATAACCATATTCAAATACCTTCTTTCTAATCTTGTTTTCCTTCTATTTAATTGTACCTGATTTTGAGAGGGATTCAAGCATCAAAATAGCGGGTCGAGGGGATTTTTTGCTATGATTTGCTAGGGAGGATTGTGTATGGCACAACAAAGAACAGGCAAGTGGGTTGAACAAATCTTGAAAGAAAACGGAATGACAAAATCCGATCTTTGTGAGCAAACCGGACTATCCAAAGAAACAGTGGAACGGCTGCTGAAAGACGGGGAAGCGACGAAAGAAGTTTGGAATATCGTCCTAGGGCAGCTAAACGCCGAACCAACGATTGACTATCCGTCAGAATCTATTTTAGGCGATCTGGAAAACGATATGAATCGTTTAGGACCGGAAGCGGAATGTGCTGTATATTATGGAGTCAACAGCCAGGATTTGATTTTTACCGATTATCAGCTTCCTGGCGAAAGCGAGCATGGAGCCAACGAACAAGTGGCTCGCTTATCAAAATTCCATATTACGCTAGAAGAGGCGTACGAATTGTTTGAAAAACAGAACATGACCCTGTAAGGAAAGAAGGAACCGACATGGATATCGACCATCTCGTCGAAGAAGCAAAATTAAGAGACGACACGATCATTGACGTACGGACGCCGGAAGAGTACGATAGCGGCCACATTCCCGGCGCGATCAACATTCCGCTGAACGAGTGTTCAAAAGTTCGGCTGGATCCCGATCGACAATACGAATTGTATTGTTTGAGCGGACGCCGGGCGCAGCTGGCGCAGACGATTTTGAAGGA
This sequence comes from Dubosiella muris, assembly GCF_004793885.1. Classification (GTDB taxonomy): domain Bacteria; phylum Bacillota_I; class Bacilli_A; order Erysipelotrichales; family Erysipelotrichaceae; genus Dubosiella; species Dubosiella muris. The sequence goes on along the minus strand of NZ_SRYG01000003.1, from coordinate 83,550 downwards.
GCGCGGCTATCACGTTGAAAATATCGGTGGTATCGAAGACTGGAATGGAAAACTCGCGCGCTGAGAGAACATAAAAGCAAAAGAAGCCAAGCTGGCTTCTTTTTTAAAGGGAAAAGAGAATGCCGATGCACGCGCACAAAACAATCATGACAATGGGGTGCATCTTTTTATAAAACGTCGTACCAAGAAAAAGGAGCGCGAAGAACCCAAGGTGGATCCATGAAATCGAAAGCGACCCAAAAGACAAATCTTGATTCGGGAAAACCATCGCCACGAACACGCCAAGACCCGCCGTCGCGATCATCGCGGTCACCGCAGGACGCAAGCCATAAAAAAAATCCTGCACCCAGTGGCTTTCCTTAAACGCCTTTAAAAATTTGGCCACCACGCAAATGACGATCACGCTCGGCGTCACCAGACCAATCGTCGTGACAATACCGCCAATCAAGCTGTTTCCCATCGCCTGATAGCCGACATACGTCGCCATGTTGACGCCCATCGCGCCCGGTGTTGATTCGGAAACGGCAATCATATTCATTAAATCGTTTGTCGTGAACCAATGATACGTATCCATCATTTCGTATAAAAACGGAATCGTGGCAAGCCCGCCGCCCAACGCGAACAAACCGGTTTTGAAAAACTCGATGAACAATGTCCAAAGCAAAGAAAAATTCATTTTTTCACCGCCTTCCGCATATTCCAAAGCTGCATGAGCACCCCGCAAACGCCAGCCATCAAAACGATCACAATCGTTGGCAGCACGGAAAAATAAGAGCATACGAGCGCCGCGCCAAACACGAGGATCCCAAACCCGTCTTTCACGCCGGAACGAAACATTTTGATGACGGCCTGGAAAATCAAAACGCAAACCGCGATCCGGATGCCCGATAACGCGTGCTGAACGATCGGGTACTCCGCAAAATTTGTCAGCAAAGAGGCGATGAGCAAAATGATGACGAGGCTTGGCGCGATGACGCCGGCCGTCGCCACGATCGCTCCCGGAATTCCTTTTTTATAGTAGCCGATAAAGCTGGCCGTGTTGACGGCGATGACGCCAGGCGTACATTGCCCGACCGCGAAATAATCCAACAGCTCGTCATCGGTGGCCCATCTTTTTTTCTCGACGACTTCGCTTTGTAGCATGGGCAGCATGGCGTAGCCGCCGCCAAATGTGAACGCGCCGATTTTGGCGAACGTCACAAACATATCCAAATACACATTCATGATTTTCATCCTTTCCTTTTTCCCATTATACAAAATAAAGACTGAATTTTCAGCAAGGAAAGCGCTTTCAAATTTACGTGGCGGATTGCTTTTGACGATGGTATAATTAAAGTATGAAATCCACATTGATCGAAGTTTGTGCTGGGGGATTTGAAGATTGTCTGACAGCGGATGCGGCAGGAATCAAACGCGTGGAGTTGAATTCCGCGATGGCGCTGGGGGGATTGACATGTACGGCCGCCACGCTCAGAAAAGTAAAAACCCACACAAAACTAGAAGTAATCTGCATGGTGCGTCCGCGTGGAAGCGGATTTTGCTACGACACACCAGAACTCGAAATCATGTTTGAGGAGGCCAGGGCGCTGCTGGAAGCCGGCGCCGACGGCATCGCTTTTGGCATGCTGGAAGCCAATGGAACCATTCAAAAAGAGGAAGTGAAAAAGATGGTCGACCTGATTCACGCCTATGGAAAAACCGCTGTTTTCCATAGGGCGTATGATGTCAGCATTGATCCCTATCAATCCATCGAAACGTTGATCGAGTGCGGCGTGGACCGCTTGCTCACCTCGGGAATGGAAGAAACCGCCATTCAAGGCATGGAGCTGATTCGCCAGCTTCAAAAACGCTACGGAACAAAAATCGAGATTTTGCCGGGCGGGGGAATCAACGATCAAAACATTGAGCCTTTTTTACGCTACACAGGGGTGCGGCAAATCCATTCTTCCTGCCGGTCGTACCGGTTTGATCCAACGACAAAGCTTGGCCGGGTCGATTTTTCCATATATCCGCAGGAGCACTCCATGGATTACGAAATCGTCAGCACCCGCAAGCTACAAAAGCTGATTGACCGCATTCATAATATTTATTTGTGAAAAGAGCCGCGAAAGCGGTTTTTTTCAGCTTCAAAAAGAAAAAAGGCCCGTCGAAACGAGCCTTGGGCGCGATGGGAAAAGTTAAGCGAGAAACATCGTGCCGATATAAGCGAACATGGACATGAGCAGCAGGAAAGCGGCTCCATACGGCAGGATCATAGAAAGAAGTTTCGAGTCCTGTCCGTTTCCATCCACGGCGCCCAGCGCGATCGCGATGCTTTGCGGGGAAAGCATTTTGCCGGCCGCGACACCAAGCGAGTTGAGCGAAACGATCCAATACGGATCCAGATGGAGCGCCTCGGACGCGTTCATTTGCACCGCGCCAAAGAGCACGCCCGAACTCGTTCCCGAACCTGTGACGAAGGTTCCCAGCGCGCCAAGCCATGGCGCGAAAAACGGATAGAACGATCCGGTGACCATGATCGCGAAGGCGGAAATGGACGTGATCATTCCCGCGTAGCCCATGATTTTCGCGCACGCGAGCACAAAACACATTGTTAGAATCGTTGGCATCATTTGCTTGAGGGTGTCGACAAAGACGGAACGGAAGGTGTTCCAGTTCGCTTTTTGAATCAAACCGCCAATGATGCCGGATAAGAAGATCCAGACGCCCGCCGTGTTGACCCAGGTGAATTTTAAAGCGTTTGGATTTTCGCCGCTATACACGTAGACGGTCGAAGAAAACTGTTCCAAATAGTTGTTGATTGGCGGGAGCAGTTTGCTTGTCGCCAGCAAAAGCACAAAAATGCAAATAAACGGCGACCAGGCTTGCAGCGCCTTCTTCAAAGTCAGCGGTTTTCCTTTTTCCAGCTCCATTTTGTATTCCGGCGCCGGTTTTACCTTGATCGAAAGCAAAACGGTGACGGCAATCGAGCAGACGGAGCCTACGACGACGGCAAGTTCCGCGCCGACAAAGTAGGCGACGGCCATTTGCGGAAGGACAAAGGACAAGCCCGACATCAAAACGATGGGCCAAATCCCTTTTAGCGCCTTAAGTCCTTTTCCAGTGACGATAACGATGAGAAACGGAACGAGAATCATGAATGGGGTGAGCTGGAGCGTTTCCGTAAACGAGAGCGGAGCGTTTTCCAACCCAACCAGATTGGCCAAGGTGACGGTTGGAATCCCGATACTTCCAAATGGTGTCGGCACCCCGTTGGCAAGCAGGCACACCAGGCAGGAAAATAAAGCCGGGAAGCCAAGTCCGACGAGCATACTGGCCGGAATCGCGATCGCGGTTCCAAACCCCGCCATTCCTTCCATAAAACCGCCGAAGCACCACGCGACGAGCAAAACGAGAAGACGCTTGTCGCTGGTGACGGAAGTCATCATTTGCTTGATGGTTTCCATCGCGCCGGTTCGTACCGTTAAATTATAGGTGAATACGGCGGCGATGATGACAACGACGATAGGCCACAAGGCCATGAGAATTCCTTCAAGTCCTGCGGTCAACGTTTCCATAAGCGGCAGTTTCCAGACGAGCATGGCGAGCGCGAACGCGACAATCATCGAGCCGCAAGCCGCTTTCCAGGTCGGCCACTTCAGCAAGGTCAATGCCACGATCAGCCACAGGATCGGACATAGGCCCAATAAAAAAAGTAGAGCATTCATCATGAATTTGGTTTCCTTTCTGTCCGAAAATATTATACATGAAATTGATACGCGAGGCGTTGTTTTTCTATCGGCTTTCGCGTTTTTTTTCGAAGCAAACCGAAACAGAATCCCTTGTGAAATTCAAGCCATATGACTCGATTTTGGCTTTTTTTATGGGGCAAGATTACATTTTCTTTCATCGTGTAAAGTTTTTTCAAAATAGTTTGATGAAAGATTCTTATTGATGTATTATAGTGGTACAAAGTGGTAAAAAGTGTCAGAGAGTGGGGTGATGGCACGTGTTCATGGGAGAATTTGCGCACAACATCGATCGTAAGGGGCGATTGATCATGCCAGCTAAGTTTCGCGAGGAGCTTGGCGAGCGGGTTGTCGTGAACCGTGGACTGGATGGCTGCTTGTATGTGTACACGCTGGACCAATGGCAAATCGTGTACGAAAAACTTTCAATGTTACCCACAACAAAAAAAGATGCCCGGAAATATCAGCGCCTGATGCTTTCGAAAGCGTCGGAATGCGACCTGGATGGACAGGGACGGATCTTGATCCCGGCCAATTTGGTTTCGCTTGCTGAGCTGGAAAAGGAATGTATGATCGTCGGCGTCGCCAATCACATCGAGATTTGGGCGAAGCACAAATGGGAACGCATGGAAGAAGAAGAGGAAGGAAGCTTCGAGGAAATCGCTGAGAGCCTTTCGGATTTTATGGAATTGTAATTTATGGAACATGTAAGCGTATTGTTGAATGAAGCCATCGAGATGCTCGATGTGAAAAAAAATGGTATTTATGTCGATTGCACGTTGGGGCGCGGCGGTCACAGCAGCGAGATCCTGAAACGGTGTCCCGAAGGACATTTGTATTGCTTCGACATGGACAGGCAGGCAATCGAGGAAAGCCGGCCGCGTCTGGAAAAAATCGGAACGAACTTCACGTGCGTGCACGCGCCGTTTGAAAAACTCGGATCGGTTTTGGATGCGTACCATATAAAACAAGTAGATGGAATTTTAATGGATCTTGGTGTCTCGTCGCCGCAATTCGACGATGGAAAACGAGGATTCAGTTATCGTGAAGACGCCAGACTGGACATGCGAATGGATCAGGAAGCGCCGCTCACCGCTTACGAAGTCGTGAATACATACCCATTGGAGGCGTTGACCGAAGTGTTTTCAACCTATGGCGAAGAGCCGTTTTCCTATAAAATAGCGAAACAGATCGTCATGGAACGGGAAAAGGCGCCGATTGAAACGACATTTCAACTGGTGGAAGTGATCAAACGAGCGCTTCCCAACGCCGTGCTTCGAAAAAAAGGGCATCCGGCCAAACGTGTATTTCAGGCTATTCGAATCGAGGTCAATCACGAGCTCGCGCAATTAAAAACCGTTTTGATTGAGGGGTTGAAACGGTTGGCACCGCGCGGCAGAATGGTTGTGATCACGTTTCACTCCCTGGAGGATCGAATCGTGAAAAACGCTTTTCGTTCGGTAGCCGTCGCAAAAAAAGTGGATAAAAGGATTCCACAAATCGGGGTAGAAAAATTAGAATATCGTTTATTGAATCGCAAGCCGGTCACGGCTTCTGTTGAAGAACTTACAATCAATCCGCGCTCTCATAGCGCAAAGCTAAGGGGAATCGAACGCAATGAAGACGAGTAAAAAAAAGAATAGGAAAAAGAGAAGGATCCGCTGGACATTCGAGCGAGTTTCAATCATCGTCTTCGTTGTGTCGCTGGCTTTCTATTTTGTCACAAAGGTCTGCGTCAGCGCTTATAATATCACGCTGTCGAACACGGAGCAGCAAATCGCGGCTGAGAATATCGCAAAACAAAACGAAGTCGAAGAACTGCAGGCGACGGTTCGGACAATGCAGGACAAAAAACAAATGCTGGGTATGCTGGAAAATCAAGTGCAGGATAACCAGAACAACATTTATATCATTGGGGACAATGAGTAATAAGACCGCCATGCGCGGTTTTTATTTTGAGTCCGGGAATTCCAATCGGAGGAAGCGAAATCGCGGGCTTGTATGCTATACTGGAAAACGAAATGAAGGCCTTTCAAACGGAAAGGCTGCGCCAGCGACGATAGAGAAGGAGAAAGAAAGATATGAGCGTCAAACAAACCAATCAAAAAATCCGCGCGTTTCTGGTCGTGATGCTGCTCGTCTCGACCGTCATGATCGCGAATATTATATACACAATGGCGACGCATCGCCATATTTGGTCCCAGCAGGATGTTCTGAATTCTCAAATCCGAAGCTCGATTGTCAACACGACCGTCGAAGCCGGGCGAGGAAAGATTTATGATCGAAACGGAAACATCATCGCCCAGGAAATCGCCGCCTACACGGTCGTGGCGTATTTGGACGATTCGCTCGTCGATGAAAACGGCGATCCGGATTACGTGTCCAATCCTTCGAAAACGGCCAAAGCCTTGAAAAAGCTGCTGCCGGACATTGATGAAAAACAAGTGAGTTCGATTTTGAAAAAAGCCATTCAAAACGAGCTCAATCAAACTGAGCTTGGAACAGGCACGAAACGATTGGATAAGGAAGTCATGGAAAAAATCCGGAAGGCGAATATTCCAGGCATTGGATTCGTCGAAGCTACCAAACGGGAATATCCGTCCTCTCCCATCGCGTCCAGTTTGGTCGGGTTTGCCGCGTTTGATGAAGATGAGCAGAAAATCGCGGGGAAAATGGGACTGGAACAAACGCTTGACGAGTACTTGTCTGGCGAAGACGGAAAGATCCAGTATCAGCAAATGGTGGACGGAAGCTTGCTTCCGGGCACGTTGAACGTCTACAAGGAAGCGATTGACGGCGACGACGTTATTTTGACGATTGACAGCAATTTGCAGTCGATCGTCGAGGCGCAGCTTCAAGAAACGATCAAAGCCAACAACGCCACCAAGGCGTGGGCCATCGTTGTGGAAGTCGAAACGGGAAAGATCCTGGCCTGGGGAAACTACCCAACGTTTGACCAAAACAATCCAAAGGAAATTTCCAACTATATGAACGATATGACCGAGATGAACCTTGAACCCGGATCGGTCATGAAGCCGTTTGTGTACGCGACCGCCATCGACACCGGGGTGTATCCGGCAGGAAAATCGTATACGGCGGGATCCTTTACGTTTACGCAGGACGGAGCCGGGAAAATTATCCGGGTCGCCAACGGAACCGATACGGGGTATCCGGTTATCAACGACGCGCTGGGAGAAAACTTTGGCGTGATCACGTTCGAGCAAGGTCTTGCGTTCTCGTCCAACATCGCGATTTGCGAGCTGCTCGCCAATTACGTGAATTACGACCAGTTCAGCAATTACCTGGATAAATTTGGATTTTACCAGTATGTCGACATTCCGTTCGTGCCGGAAACAACCGGGGTAAAGAACATTACGTCGGCTTCCGATTATTTATCAACCGGATTCGGACAGGCTTCAGCTTTGACGATTTTGCAGCTCGTGCAGGCTTATTCGGCGATTTTCAACGATGGAAAGATGATGAAGCCTTACGTCGTGGAGGAAATCATGAATCCGCACACGAACCAGATCGTGGAAAAATTCGAGCCGGAAGTGGTTTCGGAACCGATTTCCGCGGAAACGGCGGCGAAGGTCCGGGAGCTGATGGCGGGCGTCATGGCGGATGGCGCGACTGGTGACCGCTTTAAAATCGACGGGGTGGACATAATCGCCAAAACCGGAACGGGCGAGATTTTCAATGAAGAAACGCACAAGTACGACGAAAACAACTATACGTCTTCGGTCATGGCGGCGGCGCCAGGAAACGACCCGAAAATCATGGTGTACTGGGGCATGCAGTCGACCAATTATTTAGGCTATTCGGCCGAGCCGTTTAAAACGATTATGCAGGCGGCGCTGATCGCCAACGCGGTCAACGGGACGGCGCAGGCTTCGGCCCCGCAGGAAGGGGACACGTGGGCGACGTATACGATGCCGGCGCTCATCAACCACTCGATTGAGTACGCCAACGAAAAGATGAAAGACAAAAACGTGAAACTCGTCATGATTGGCGATGGAAACACGGTCATCGACCAGTTCGCGAAAGAGGGGCAGACGGTGTACTCGTACGACCGCGTGTTCCTGCTGACGAATGGCAATACGATCACGATGCCGGATATGACGGGATGGACACGCAAGGACATCACGGCGTTTTGGCAGCTGACCGGAATCGGGATCCAGACATCGGGTTATGGAAAAGTGGTGGCGCAAAACATTCCGGCGGGCACGCAGATCGACACGAATTCCGATGTGCAGGTGACACTTGAATAGGCAAGCGGGCACCTATTTTTCAAAGAATTTGTTACGATATAAAAGGAATTGAAAAAATCGCCTTAAAAAACGGAAGCGAATAGGTTATAATAGACGCGAAGTGCATGAAGGAGATGTCGAATGAGTAAAAAAGTTTATGCAGCGATTGAGCTTGCTGATCAGGAAGTCCGGCTCGTCGTCATGGAGATCTTTGAATCGAGATCGAATGTTCTGAGAGTCGAGCGCGTTGCTTGTTCGGGCATTCAGAATGGAAAGATCCTCGATGAATCCATGGTCGTGACAGCGGTTCGCGAAGCGACCAAGAGCGCGCAAGCGGCCCTTGGATATCGTATCGAACGGGTTATTTTGATCATTCCATCAATCAATGTGAAAAGAAATTCTCAAAAAGTCCATGTGCAGATTGAGGACGGAACCAAAACGATCCGGCAGTTTCATATTCAGCAGGGATATCAAAAGGCGATCCAGAAAAGGATGGGCGACGATGTCGAGTATGTGAATCCGAATCGAATTACATATATCGTAAATGGAAATGAATCGAAAAAGATGCCGAAAGGCGAAGAATGCACCGATTTTTATATGAACGTCGACTTGCTGTATGGCGACAAGCAGACGATTTATGAATTTGCAAAGTGCATTGAACTGGCAAATCTGGAAATTCTCGACTTGTGTCTTGACGTCTACGCGAGTGGACAGGAAACCGCAGCCTTGCAGCAAAGCGAGGACCGGGCGATCGTTCAGCTTTCGATCGAGGCGCAGCACACTTCACTTGGTTTGTTTATGAATGAAAAGCTGATGTCGGTCGCCCAGATCGACAAAGGCTTCAACTGGATCATTGAACCATTAAAGGAAAAGTACAATCTCTCCGACGAGATTGGCTATCGGCTTCTGCAAAATATATTTTCAAGCCGGGAAGAGGAAAACAGCGACGTCATCGTCTATATCGAGCAAAAGGAAGACGACCGCGTCGAGATCAGCGCCGAGGAATTGGCGAAAGTGACGCTTCCCCGCTTGAAAGAGTATATCACGGAAATCAACACCGCTTGCGAGCCGATTGTGCGCAATGGGAAAACGCGATTCGTCATGACGGGAAAAGGCAGCAACATCGCTGTTTTGAAAGAGTTGGCGGATTCGTTTTGCGCGGAAACGATCGTTTATGAAACTTCAACGATTGGCGCAAGAGACGGCTCGTTCGTGGCCGATCTGGGTGCCGCCTTTGTGTGGCAGGATACGAACAGGATCCGCAATGACGAAAGGATCTCTGTCAACAACAACGAACTGGAAGCGAGCATCGACTCCATCAATCAGAAATCGAAAGATGGCGATGGGGGCTTCACGAAGAAGATGAAAAGCGTTATATTAGCGGATAAGGATTAAAACAGGAGGAACCGGAAAATATGCCAGAATTCAATCAAGTAGCGAATATTAAAGTATTTGGCGTCGGCGGCGGCGGAAGCAATGCGGTAAACCGCATGGTCGCGGACGGTGTCAAAGGAGTGGAATTTTACATCTGCAATACGGATGTTCAGGTGATGAAAAACTCACCGACGGACAATAAAATCGTTTTGGGAAAAGAAACGACCAAAGGCTTGGGTGCCGGAGGAAATCCTGAATACGGACGCAAGGCGGCAGAGGAATCGGAAAGCGAGCTGCGCGACGCGGTGAATGGCGCCGACATGGTGTTCATCACAGCCGGAATGGGCGGCGGAACCGGAACCGGCGCGGCTCCTCTCGTGGCGAAAGTGGCCAAAGAGGAAGGCGCGTTGACGGTTGGCGTCGTTACCCGTCCGTTCACGTTCGAGGGACGCCGCCGGGCCAACAACGCGGCGGAAGGAATCGACGAACTGAAAAAGTATGTGGATTCTTTAATTATCGTATCCAACGACAATCTTCTGGAAGTAATTGGAAGAAAGCCAATCGAGGAAGCGTTCCAGGCGGCGGACAATGTATTGCGTCAAGGCGTGCAGACGATTTCCGATTTGATCGCGGTTCCTGCGTTAATCAACCTTGACTTTGCCGATGTTCGCAGCGTGATGCAAAACCAGGGACGCGCGCTGATTGGAATCGGTATGGCTGAAGGCGAAGACAAAGCGGTTGTCGCTGCGGAAAAAGCCATTCAGTCGCCTTTGCTGGAAGCTAATATCAGCGGAGCGAAGAGCGCGATCATCAACATTACAGGCGGCGACAAAGTTTCGCTGTACGACGCGCAAAACGCGGTGGCGGTCATTCAGGATGCCGCTGGCGGCGATGTGGACTGCATTTTCGGTATCGCCATTAACGAGCAGCTGGGCGACGCGGTCATCGTGACGGTGATTGCGACCGGCTTTGAAGAGCAGACACAAAAAACAAGAAAGAAAAGAAGCGAAAATCCGCAAGTTCAACTGGCTCAGTCCTCGCAGGCGCTGTTCACACAGCCTGCTATCCAAACGCCGGTCAATCCGGGGGTGGTGACGACAGCCGTCGAGGAAACGAATCAGGACGATCAAATCCCGAATTTCTTCTTTAATCGCTAAACCAAATGAAAATCGCTTTATTCGGTGAGGAGCTGCTGGAAACAAAGGCGCTGCGCGACTTTTTTCAGGAGCGAAATATCGGATCCGGCATCGTTTCCGGAAAGGAAAAGGAAATCCAGAGAAATCAACGAACCGGGCTCGTGTTCCAAAATGAGCTCGCGATTGAGAACTGCGTGTTTTCCTCCATTCCCGATACACTGGTCGTCTTCGATACGAAGACGAAAAAATGGAAACGATACTATTTTAATTTGTTTACAGATGAAGAAACCGATGTGATTTCCGTCTTGGCCGAAGATATCAATCAATCCATCGACCGAATGAATGCGCGGTATGGAAAACGCGATCCATGAAGTGAGTGAAAATCTGAGGAACGGGAGGTGCCTCTCGTTCTTTTTCTGTGCTTTCAAAAAACAATATGTGAAATTATAAAAAATAAAGGGAACACTTCCAAACTTATGATAAAATTTTGAAGCTGAAGGGAACCGTACTTATGAAAAAGAAACGAAAATTACGGAAAGGGCTGTTCGCGAAACTACTGGCGCCTTTTTTGGTGGTGTTTTCGCTGCTGCTTTCTTTCCAGATTTACAAATTGAATATTCTCCCGGTATCGTATTTGCTCCCTGTGATTGGAGTCGTAGTCGTGATTGCGCTCCTGTTGTTTTTGCTGACGTATTTTAAGGCCTGGAAGACGGGAATGCGCTTTTTCATCACCGTTCTGGTTTTGATTTTCACGATTGCGTATGGCGCGGGAAACTACTACATTTACAAGACGGATGAAATGTTCGCGAAAATTGACGATTTGGCGGATAAGACAGCCAACACGGCGACGATTCGCGTCATGGCCGGTTCTTCCATTCAGGATATTCAGGAATTGAAAGGAAAAACGGTGGGCATATGCCCGGCGCAGGACGCGCAAGGAACCCGGTTGATTGAAACCGCTCTTCAAAAGGCAGGTGTAACGGTCAATGAAAGCGAGTATCCTTCAATGGTCGATATGACGGCGGCGCTGTACAACGGAGAGATCGACGCGATGATCATGAACGATGGCTTTCTGGGAATCGTGCACGATGTGGAGCCGTACACCTTCGTAACGACAGAAACCAAAACGATTTATCAAGAGGTTTACTATACGCCGAAGCCGGAAATCAAAGCGGATTCGCAAGATCAGGTCAATGTGACGAAAGAGCCGTTTACCGTCCTGATTAGCGGAAACGACACGTACGGTTCGCTAGGAGAAAACTCGCGCAGCGACGTGAACATGCTCGTGACGGTGAATCCGAAAAGCGGTGTCGTTTTAATGACGAGTATTCCGCGGGATTACTATTTGGAGATGGCTTGCCCAAGCGCGATGGGATGCGCGGAAGGCGAAATGGATAAGCTGACGCATACGGGGCTTCATGGAATCGAGACGACGGAAGCGACGCTGGAAAAAGCGCTGGGAATCAATATCAATTACACGGTTCGGGTCAATTTTTCTTCACTGGTTAATTTGGTTGACGCGCTCAATGGAATTGATATCGACGTTGAAAAAGGATTGGCTGTCAAAACGTTTTACGCCAATGAAACGCTGGAAGGCGTAAAAGAAGGAAGGAACCATTTGGAGGGAGAGCGGGCGCTTGCTTTTGCCAGAGAACGCCACGCCTATTTGGATGGGGACAACCAGCGGGTGCGCAACCAGCAAATCGTGTTGCGCGCGATTTTGGATAAGATTACGAGCCCGACGATTTTGCTGAACTACGGCAGGTTTGTGGATGCGGTGGGCGGCGCTTTCGAGACTGATATGCCTTCGAGTCAAATCAAGGATTTGATGCGCTACCAGCTGACGATGAATCCGCACTGGAAATTTGAAAGCTACTCATTGCGGGGCGAGGGTTCGACGGAGTATTGCGCGGAGCTGGGAACGGCGGCGTATGTCACGATTCCGGACGAGTATTCTTTAGAGGTGGCCCGCGAGAAGCTGCAAGCGGTGCTAAAAGGCGACTCGGCCGATACTGTGGAGGACACGGGCGAAACGGCGCCGGCCGGTTCGATGCAGACCAATGACGACGAAGAGGAAATCACGGACGAAGAGAACGATTTGAATGTCGATCCATACGCGCCGGATCCGGATGCCGACGCGTATACGCCTTACCGGTCTGACGATTTAATGGAACCGGAGGACGTGTATGGAGATTCGTCTTATGAGCAGCCGGTCAACGACAATGTGGAAGCGGACAACATGGCTGACTACTACAATCCGAACTGGGCAATGGAAGATGAATAAATTGGGAGTGTCCATAGGGCACTCTTTTGTTTTATAATAGAAAGATGAAAGAAATTATGACGAGGTGATGTATGAACCAGGAAAACGCGATTGAAGTGCGGAAGATGTCGAAGCACTTCAAAGTTGAATACGATCGGGCGAATACTTTGAAGGAGCGGCTCATATTTTGGAAGAGTGGAAATTATGAAATTAAAGAAGTATTGAAAGATATTAGCCTGGATATAAAAAAAGGAGAGACGGTCGCTTTGATTGGAACGAATGGAAGCGGCAAATCGACTTTATTAAAGTTGATGACAAAAATTATTTATCCAAATCAAGGCACAATCGAAACCGATGGAAAACTAACCTCGCTTTTGGAACTGGGAGCGGGTTTCCATCCGGATTTTACAGGTCGTGAAAACATTTATTTCAACGCGTCGATTTTCGGACTCACGCATCAGGAAATTGACCAGCGCATCGACCAGATCATTGAATTTTCCGAATTGGGTGAAAACATCGACAATCCGATTCGAACGTATTCGTCAGGAATGTATATGCGGCTCGCTTTTTCGGTCGCGATCAACGTAGATGCGGAAATTTTGTTGATTGACGAGATTTTGGCGGTTGGTGATCAGCATTTTCAAGATAAATGTTTTGACAAGCTGGAGGAGTTAAAAAACAGCGATAAAACAATCGTGATTGTTACGCATAGTCTGGATGTTGTGAAAAAATTGTGCGACCGCGCGATTTGGATTTACAAGGGCGAGTTTAAGCTGGATGGCGATCCGACGTATGTGATTGACGAGTATTTGAAGCAGGTGGAGAAGGATCATCACGATAAGGTTTTAAGAGCTATTAAAGAAGGAACGCATAAAGTAAAAGGTGTAATATTTATTGATACTCCTAAAGGCTTTGCGACTATTTATCGAACGGGTGGAGAACTCGCTTTTCGGGGGTGGAGTATTAGCAACGGCTATGATATAGAACTCGAAATATATTTGGATGCGCAGCATGTCAAAAATGTAAGGCGGACTCCTAGGCCAGATGTTTATAATGCTTATGCGGAAGAATATGCCGGTTTTTTGGAAAAAGATCAAATTGGATGGGAGTTTACGATTCCTTTTGAAGATATTCAGGATGGAGTACATCATCTTCAGATTCGATTAGCTGATAAAAATGAGAAAATCATAGACGAAAAGGAAATCGAATTTACTATTGAGTAGGAGGGGATCAGGTTGAAATTATTTAAACAGTTATATGCTTATCGCGAATTGCTAAAAACAAATATTAAGAAAGATATTCGTGGTAAATATAAAGGGTCTTTTTTAGGGATTCTTTGGTCTTTTATTAATCCGCTTTTACAAGTGGTGGTGTATTGGATTGTCTTTCCATATTTGATGGGAAGAGGAGCGATGAATGGCGAAAATTATCTTATCTATCTAATAACAGGATTAATCCCTTGGACATTCTTTATGACAGTTGTTTCCCAGGGGACAACTTGTATTAAGACAAATGCGGGAATTATTAAAAAAGTTTATTTTCCACGGGAGATATTGCCTATTTCCATGGTTACGAGTGGATTAGTCAATTTTTTTATTTCCTGTCTAATTATTTTAGTCTTTCTGTTAGGTTCAGGAGTCGGAATTTCTTATCATATCGTGTTAGTTCCTGTTATTGCGATTGTAGAAGCTACTTTAGCACTAGGAATTGTCTTTATACTTAGCGCCATCAATGTCTATGTACAGGATGTGGAAAATATTGTTCAATTTATTTTGAATATGTTAATGTATGGAACACCAATTATTTATCAGTTGAAACAGTTTAATTCTGCTGGGGTATTGTATAAACTAATTGAATGGAATCCCATGACAGTTATTATTAATGCGTATCGGGATGTGTTTATGTATCATAGAGGAATAAATTGGGAAAATTTAGGCTTGGTGTTTGTTCTTTCGTTAGGACTTCTTGTTCTAGGATACTGGATATTTAGAAGACTGGAAAAAGGATTTGCAGAGCAGTTGTAAAAGGAGTTTTCATGAAGAAAAAGAATTTTAATTGGTATATAGATTCATTTAAATTTTATAATAATTCAATAGAAAAATGTATTCATGTCTCAGGATGGTGCTATTTTAATGGAGGAGAAGAAGTATCACTTTATGGAAAGTGTAATGATAAAGTAGTGGCAGCCGAAATTTTGAAAGTTGACCGACCTGATGTAAGTGTGCAATTTGGCTTAGATTCTGAAAGAAATGAATATGGCTTTTTTATAAAAATCCAGCTCCCTAAAGATTTAGATTTAAGAAGCTTCGATTTGATTGCGCAACATGGGCAGGAGAAAGATTCTATTCTTACTTTAAAATCTTCTCAATTAAAAAAACATGAAGAAAATACAGTTTTTCATTATTCAATAGATAAATTCGAGAAAAAAGATAACTATTGTTTTGTTACAGGTTATGTGTTTTCGGAAAAAGAAAATGAAAATATAAAAATAGAAGTGTTAGACTATAATAAAAACCTAATTGAGTCAAAAATTGAATTTATTATACGTAAAGATGTAGTTAAAATATATAGGTTAAATTTAGAAAATGAAAAAATTGGATTTCGTTTGACTTTCTCATCGGCTGAGGAGTACCCGTATTATTTAAGATTTATTTTAAAAGATAATGAACTTATTATCCCTGCAGAACCAACTCTATCTTTTGAAAAATTGACAAAAGCTTATTTGAAATCTGTAAATCCAGAAAGAATGAAAAATGCTCTACGGTATTTGCATAAAAATGGAGTTCGTAAATTTATTCATCGAGTAAAGATTGGACCACAAAATCAATCTATATTTACATATGATGATTGGTTTAAATTTATGTCTCCTAATCAAAGGGTACTTGAAAGTCAGAAAAAACAATCATTTGAATATTTACCAAAAATAAGTTTAATTGTTGCTACATTCAATACTCCAAAAAAATATTTAAAGGAAATGATTGAGTCGGTATTGTCTCAGACATATTCAAATTGGGAATTATGTATTGCGGATGGGAGTACTACAAGAGAAGTAAAAGAATGGCTTGAAAAAAACAATAACGATAATCGAATTAAATTTAGAAAACTTGATAAAAATTATGGAATTGCGAATAATATGAATTCAGCATTAGAGTTGGTAACTGGAGATTATGTTGGATTCTTTGACCATGATGATTTACTCACTCCTAATGCACTATATGAAATTGTAAAAACTTTGCAGAATAGAAAAATTGAAATGGTATATTCAGATGAGGATAAGCTAGAAACAGAATCTGGAAATTTAATTCAACCACATTTTAAACCGTATTTTAGTCTAGATCTTCTTCGATCGGTAAACTACATTTGCCATTTTTTGGTAGTAAAAAAATCATTAATTGATAAAATTGGCAATTTTAATAAAGAATTTGATGGAGCGCAGGACTATGATTTTGTATTGCGTATTGTAGAACAATTAAATGCAGATCAAATCGCTCACATTCCAATGATACTTTATCATTGGAGAATGCATTCTGCATCAACTGCGGCAAACCCAGAAAGTAAATTATATGCATTTGAAGCAGGAAAAAGAGCAATTGAAAATCATTTAAAAAGATTGAGCATTGATGCAGAAGTAAAAATGAGTAAAAATTTAGGAATGTATGATGTATATTATCAAGTACAAGGAAATCCTTTGATATCTATTATCATTCCTAATAAAGATCATATTGAAGATTTATCTCGTGCAATTGAATCGATTCAATTAAATTCTACTTATTGTAATGTAGAGTTTATTATTGTGGAAAACAATAGTATAGAAGCACAAACTTTTGAATATTATAAAGAGATTCAAAAAAAATACGAAAATATAAAAGTTATTTTTTGGAAAGAAGAATTTAATTATTCAGCAATCAACAATTTTGGGGTAACTTTTGCAAAAGGCGAATATATTTTATTACTGAATAACGACACAGAAATGATTGCTCCTAACAGCATTAAAGATATGCTTGGGGTTTGTCAGCGACCGGAAGTGGGTGCGGTAGGAGCAAGATTATATTATGAAGACAATACAATTCAGCATGCCGGAGTCATTATCGGATTAGGAGGAATTGCAGGTCATTCTTTTTTAAATGTTCCAAAAGAAGAAGGAGGTTATTTTAATCGTATTTTCGCAATGCAGGATGTAAGTGCAGTTACTGCAGCGTGTATGATGATAAAAAAATCTGTATTTGAGGAAGTAGGCGGATTATATGAAGGGTTAAAAGTAGCATTTAATGATGTTGATCTTTGCTTAAAAATACGCAAGGCTGGTTATTTAATCGTATACGATCCTCATGCTGTGTTTTATCATTATGAATCAAAATCAAGAGGGATGGAAGATACCCCTGAAAAAATAAAAAGATTCAATGGAGAAGTAATGACTATGTTAGATCGTTGGAAAGATATTATTAAAGCCGGGGATCCATTTTATAATCCGAATTTATCTCTGATAAAGGAAAGTTATACTCTTAAATCATTGGAAGAGATTGAAGCGGAAAAAAAGAAAAATGAGGAGGAATTATAAGAATCTTTAATCCTAGGAAAGGAATTTTATATGGATATAAAATCAAAAAAAAGTTTAAAGAATTATAGAGCTTTTGTGATTATTTTTTCAATCATGGTACTTGGACTTGTTGGTTTTTTTATTTACCAAATTCAAAATCTTCAAGTGCTTCCAAACAACTTGTTGATTCCAATTTGTGTCGTGATCGGATTGATTGTCTTGATTTTGCTTGCTTTGTGGAATTACTATCAGCATTTAAATTGGGCACGAATCGTCCTTTCTGTTTTAAATATCGCAATGCTAATTGTTTTTTCGGTTGGTAATTTTTATCTTTATAAAACCCACAATACTTTGGCTGTTGTAACAACGCAGCCAAAAGAAGTAAAAAACACAGTGGCTTTATTGGTAAAAAATGAAAGTGAAATTCAAAATGTTCAAGACCTGAACCAAAAAAAGGTCGGGAAATTAACATCAATAGATTCGCTAGGAACCACAAAAATGATTACTCATTTACAGGAAGATCAATTTGGAGTAGACACCGAGTCGCTTCTTCCTTTTGAAATTTTGAACTATGACAGCGTGGAAAAAGAGGTAGAAGCTCTTTACAACGGGGAAGTACAAGCCATTATTTTGAATGACAGCTATCGAACCAATGTTTTGGAATACGAGCCTTATGCCAACTTCAACAACGAAGTAAGGAGCATCGACGAGGTTGTTTATTACACAAAAGTGGACAACGAGGCGATGGCGGTACCGGAAATTACGAAAAACTCGTTTAATATTTTGATTTCTGGAAACGATACGTACGGCGATGTAGGCGAACTCTCGCGCTCAGACGTGAATATGGTTGTTTCGGTCAACCCGGAAACGAAAACCGTCTTGTTGACGAGTATTCCGCGGGATTCTTATGTTGAATTTGTTTGCGACGAACAAGATGCCTGCATCGCGGGAGCGAATGACAAAATCACGCATACCGGATTGCACGGAATCAACACGACGAAAAAGACAGTGGAGAATTTGCTGGGAATTACGATCAACTATACGTTCCGCGCCAATTTCTCGAGTGTCATGGAAATCGTCGACGCGATTGGCGGGATTGATGTGGAAATTCCCGAAGGAATGGCTGTGGAAACGTTCTACGCCAACCATACGCTAGAAGGCGTTCATGAAGGGATGAACCATTTGCAAGGCGAGAGAGCGCTGGCGTTTGCCAGAGAGCGCTACGCGTATGTGGATGGAGACAACCAGCGGGTGCGCAACCAGCAAACCGTGTTGAAAGCGATTTTCGCGAAAGCCACTTCGCCGGAAATCATTGTCAACTATTCCAGCTTGCTGGATGCTTTCCAGGGAGCGTTCGATACGACGTTGTCAAAAGATGAAATCACAACGTTGATCAAATATCAAATTCAGGAAAATCCGCAATGGAAATTTGAAAGCTATCAGCTGACGGGCGAGGGCGCGCAGCTGCTTTCACCAGAGCTTGGACAAACCGCGTATGTAACCATCGTGGATCCATATTCTGTCACTTTGGCGCACGATAAAATCGAAGCGGTACTCAAAGGCGAATCGGCGGACTCGATTGAAACGCCGGTATCCGATTTTACAAGTGGAACAAGCAATGGAGCGGATAGTGGATACGAGAGCGGATATTCGGACGAGTATGTGGATCCATCTTTGTATTATGACCCGTATCAGCAAACGGAAACCTATGACTCGTTTACAGAGGACTCGTCAGAAAATGATATGACAGAGTCAACGCCAGAAGAGGATATGACAGTTCCGGAAGAAACAGTGGAATAAACCCAAGGCATCGCTTCAAAAATTGAACGATGCCTTTCTTTTGAATATAATATTTTTAATGATAAAGACGATATGTTGGAAGGGAGTTTTTTTGATGCTGTCAAATAAGATAGATTATAAATACAATTTTATCTTCTCATTTAGTCTGTTTTGTCTATTACTATGGATTCTTCCATTCAAACCGGTCGTGATTTTCTTGGACTTTCTTATGGCTCTTTACTTTATTTACTATACGGTTTACAGAAGGCGATGGAAAATCCGGCTTTCTTTGCATCCTAGAGAACTGATTGTGAATTCGCTATGGACAGGAAGCGTTTTAATAGTCCTTTATGAAGTTTTTTATGGCCAGAAAATGACTTCGATCCATCATTTCGCTTTTTTCGTTTTGCTGCTGAGTTCTTTTAGCATTTTTGTCTGTATCAGCGAATGCGCAAAAAAAATAAATATCCGCGTCTTTACATTTCGAAAGGGATTTCTCTCTGTTTTTTTATTGGTGGTTGCGTTTCTGTTTACCGCTTTGTGTTCTAGAAGCTCCTGGCTGTACACAATCAACGATTCTTCCGATCCCAATATCTTTTTTAGCGTGGGAAAAAGCGTCATGCAGGGAAATGTTTTATACAAAGACATTTTCGAGCAAAAAGGACCCTATATCTTCCTTCTTCATGGGATCGCTTCTTTAATTTCTTCCACCTCTATGGTAGGGGTATTTTGGATTGAAGTTGTCGTAAACTGGATTTTTCTCATGATTGGAAGGAAAATCATTCGATTGTATGTTAAAAATGACTGGATATCCTTGATTGGAATCCCGATCGGCTTTGCGATTTATGTCGCTTCCTATTGCTTTTGGTACGGTGACAACGCGGAAGAATTGTGCTCGCCTTTTTTGATTTACGGCATGTACATTCTTCTAAATTGTTTAAAAGAAAACAGCCTGCCTTCGAAACAAGAATATTTCGCGATTGGAATGACATCTGGTTTTATTTTATGGGTAAAATACACAATGCTTGGCTTTTATTTAGGGTGGTACATCGTTCCATTCGTGCTTATGGTGAAACGAAAGAAATGGAAGGAAATTTTGCGATCCATTGGCTGGATTGCTTTCGGCGTTTTTATGATTTCTTTGCCGGTGCTCGTCTACTTTGTATGGAACCACGCCCTGCGCTATTTATGGGAAGTTTATTTCTATGACAATATTTTTCTATATACGACAAAAGCAGCGGATCAAATGTTTTTCATGACTGTCCTCCGCGCTTTGAAAATGAATGTGACTCAAAATTTTTGGCTGAGCCTTCTTATATTTTTCAGCTTTGTCTGGATGTATTTTCAAACTTCTCTCAGAGAATTTCTAGGATATTTGTGTTGTTTTCTAGGATTAATTTTCTCTACTTACATCGGCGGACGGTATTATCCGTATTATTATTCTTGTTTAGGGCTGTTTATGTTTCCGGGTCTTGTTTATGGGTACTCTATCGTTCGAAAATGGACGGAGCCTTTGAACCCGTTTATTTTGACAGGTCTGACTTTGTGTGGATGCGTGGGATTTATGTTTTTGACAAGCCGCAACACGGCGTATATCAATCAACCAGCAGAGGAATATCCACAATATCAATTTGCCAAAATTATGAACCAAATTGAAAATCCAACTTTGTTGAATTATAAAATGCTGGATAGCGGTTTCAATTTATACGCGGATATTTCGCCGACCAATCGGTTTTATTGCAAATTCAATGTTCCTCTTCCGGAAATGATTGAAGAACAAAAGCAGATTTTAGAAAATGGAGAAGTGGATTTTTTTATTTCGTATGACTCCGATCTTCCATTTGAAAAGTATCGTTTGATTGCTTCGCAAAATTATAATCGTGGAGAAGGGGTTCTTCACTACAATTTATATGGGAAAAAGGATCTTCCGCTCCAGACGAGGGTTTTTAATAAAGGAGAAGAAAATGGATAAGCCAGTTTTATACATCGTGATTCCATGTTATAACGAACAAGAAGTGCTACCTGTCACAAAGCCTATGTTTTTAAACAAATTAAATCACCTGATCGCAAGGAGGAAGGTAAGCGAACAAAGCCGTATTTTGTTTGTCAATGATGGAAGCCGGGACTCAACATGGAATTTGATTCAAGAATTTGCGAATCAGGAAGAAAAGATTGAGGGGATTTCATTAAGCCGGAATCGGGGCCATCAAAATGCGTTGCTGGCCGGACTGATGGAAGCAAAAGATTTATGCGATATCACCATTTCGATTGATTGTGACGGGCAAGACGATTTAAACGCCATGGACGAGATGGTGGAAGCCTATCACAAAGGAGCCGATATCGTATACGGGGTGCGTTCAAAAAGAGACACAGATACTTTTTTTAAACGAACAACAGCGGAAGGTTTTTATAAGCTAATGAATAAACTCGGAGGAGAAGTGGTGTACAATCATGCGGATTATCGCTTGGTGTCCGCAAAAGTTCTGGAAGAATTTTCGAATTTTAACGAAGTGAATCTTTTTTTAAGAGGGATGTTTCCGTTGGTTGGATTTAACAGTACAAGCGTTTATTATGAAAGGCACGAGAGATTGAAGGGGGAAAGTCATTATCCTTTAAAAAAGATGCTCGCGCTTGCCTTTGATGGAATCACAAGTTTAAGCATTAAGCCGATTCGAATTGTTACCGGAATAGGCATCGCATTTTCAATCATCAGCTTTTTATTGATTGTTTACGCGCTGATTTCTTTGATTCACGGTACGGTGGTGTCCGGCTGGACAAGCTCTATCATTGTGACGTGCTTGCTTGGAGGAATTCAACTAATATCTTTGGGTGTGATCGGGGAATATGTAGGAAAAACCTATCTTGAAACAAAACATAGGCCAAGGTATATTATTTCAAATCGGACTTATAAAGAATAAAAGCATCGCTTTGGCTTTCGCGCCGGCGATGCTTTTTTTAGAGAACAATCACTCTGTTACGATTTCGCACGTATCTTTCATAATGGATCCTTCGCGAATGATCTCTCCGATTGATTTCGCGACGATTTTTCCCGAACGAGGGTTCTTTATTGAATCAATAGAAGAAACAACAGTCGCCAAAACGTCTGAATATTCAAACGCAAGATCCGTGTCGATCATTTCACAGTCGATGAGTGTCAGATTTTTACAATAGCACAAAGGCTGGGTTCCCATGATCTTGCAGTGGTCAAGCGTCAGACCATCGGAGAACCAGGCCAAATACTCGCCTTTCACAACGCTGTTGCGCACCGTGACGTTTTTTGAATGCCAGAAGGCGTCTTTCGTATCCAGAATACAGTTTTCAATCGTGAGGTTTTCCATATATTGAAAAGAGTATTTTCCTTTCATTTGCACGTTTTCCAAAGAAACGTCAGTACTGTCCAAAAAGATATACTCACTTGCGATCGTTGAATCTTTCATCTCGATATGATGGCTTTTCCACCCAAATTCATTGGACGCAATGTCACAGTTTCGAATCGTGATGTGGTCGCATTCCCGAACCCCTTTGATGCTGTGAATGGAAGAGTCCACGATACTTCCGTTTTTCGCGTACCAAATCGGCGCGCGGGTCTTCTCATCCAGTGTGGAATGACTCAATACAAAGCCATCCACATGCCATAAAGGATAACGGAGAGAAAAGCGGCTGTCGACCACTTCGATATTTCTTGCTTCTTTTAAAACGGACTCGCCGTCGGCTGGCCCGGCAAAGGTACAGTTTTCAATTTTCGCGTTCATGATATGATAGAGCGAACGCTCCTCGTCAAAGTTTTTATTTTTTATAATTTCCATGTTGTTTCTCCTTTCGCAGTTCGTGGCATAAATGATCAATACAAGCCAGTTTCGCCTGCTCCTGATGGACGATTTCAAGCTGTTTGGCCCGCATCGAAGCGATGCGGCGCTGCCTGTTGCGGTCGCACAGACACGCATTGATCTCCTCCTCGCTACAGCCACCGTCTTTTAGACAATCCTTGATATATTGCTCCCGCATATTGCAACCCCTCCATGAACAAGTATATGGAAGTTACTTCAGGATTGCGAATACTTGTTGTTTATGATGGAATATAGCTAAAAAGAATAGAAGGAGAAAGAGAAGAATGGACATTCGGGTTATGCGCTATTTTTTAGCCATCGCGCAAGAGGAAAATTTAACGAAAGCGGCCAATTTGATCCATATTTCCCAGCCTTCTTTATCCAAACAAATGAAAGAGCTGGAAATGGAATTGGGAAAAACGCTGTTTATTCGTGGAAACCGCAAAATTACGCTGACCGAAGATGGAATGTATTTTCGAAAACGCGCCCAGGAAATCGTGGACTTGACGGATAAAATGCTCGTTGATTTAGAAGTTCAAGATTATGATTTAAAAGGGGATATCCACATTGGATGCGGAGAAACGACAGGGATGAAAGAATTAATTGCGACAATGAAAAAGGTACACGACGAATATCCCGATATTCATTTTCATATTCATTCAGGGAACGGACTTGATATTCGGGAATCGGTGGAGAAAGGGTTGTACGATTTTGGTTTGTTTGTCGGGAAGCTGGATTTTTCGAAAATGGAAACGTATCCGCTGCGCTATAAAAATATTTGGGGATTGATTTGCCGGAAAGACGATCCGTTGGCTTCTTTGCCGTATATCACCAAAGAACAAGTTTGTGAATTGCCGCTTATCACTTCCCGACAAGGAATGCGGGAACAAATTTTGCATGACTGGCTGGGCAAAGAGAAAAAAGATTTGAATATCGTGGCTACGTACAATTTATTTTACAATGCCGGTTTTATGGTAGAACAAAAACTGGGATACGCGCTATCGATTGATGGACTCCAGCAATCTCACGAAGACCTCGTTTTTATTCCTTTTGAGCCAAAGCTGGAAGCCCCCTTGTTTCTCGTATGGAAAAAATACCAGGCGTTTTCCAAAGCGGCCCAAAAGTTTTTAGAAGCGTTCAAAGCCGGAGAGGCGGGCGAGGAAGGACAATAAGCCGCCGTTTCTTATAATTTGATTTTTAAAACGGCTTTGAATGTGTATAATGAAAGGTATGGATACGATTTATCAAACGAAACTTTACCAAAAATACCGCAACGCGATCATTATGTTGCTGGATTTAGTCATTGTTTTTAGCAGTTATGTGTTCACGTTCTTCATGGACAACAATTTCTTTCTGGACGGAAGACTGCTGCATATTACGCATCTCATTATTTACGGCATGATTTTCGTGCTCGTTCTCCATCTTGGCGTTGGGATGCTTTTTTCCACCCCGAAGACGCTTTGGACGTATACAGGGCCGCAAGACGTGATTCGAATTGGATTGAGTTCGCTTGTCTGTATGGTGATCATGCTTATTTTCACCCAAACTATGCACTTGTTCCATCCATCCCTGATTATTATTTCCGAGATTTTAGCGTACATTATCCAGTTGGCGATTCGACTGCTTTATCGGGAGTTCCACCAATATATGATGAATGTGGACCGCTCGGAAAAAGCGCTCGTGATTGGCGCCGGAAACGGCGGCTATATGATGGTGAACGAGATTTATCGCGGTACGCAATATCCTTACAATGTGGTGGGATATTTGGATGACTACAAGCCCAAAGGGACGCTGGTCGGCGGTAAAAAAGTGCTGGGAACGATTGACGAAGTCGACCGCATCGCCAAGGAAAACGGCGTGACCCGCCTGTTTATCGCGATCAGTCGAATCGATGAGCAAAACAAACAGCGGATCATCGAGCTTTGCGCCAATACTTCTTGTATCACGAAAATCATGCGCTTTTCTCTCGAAAACGAACACGAGGGAATTCATGTCGACGAGATCCAAATTGAGGATCTGCTCAACCGGCATACCGTGGATTTGAAAACGGAGGAAATTGGCGCCTATTTAAACGACCAAGTCGTTTGTGTCACCGGAGCGGGCGGGTCGATTGGATCGGAGCTTTGCCGCCAGATCATCCGCTTCGCGCCCAAACGGCTGATTATGATTGATATCAATGAAAACACGCTTTATATGCTGAAACAGGAATTCATGCGGAAAGCGAGAGCTGGCGAGATATCCCAAAATGTGGAACTCGTTTCCCTCATTATTTCCATACGGGAACGGGAAGAGATGTTTAAGTTTATGCGGGATTACAAACCGGATGTCGTTTATCATGCCGCTGCCCATAAACACGTGCCGCTAATGGAAGACCGGCCAATGGAAGCGATTCGCAACAACGTGTTTGGCACGAAAAACGTGATTGACGCCTGCATCGCCTACGATGTCAAGCGCTTTATCATGATTTCCACAGATAAGGCGGTCAACCCAACCAATGTGATGGGCGCGACCAAACGGATGACAGAGCTCGTCATGCAGTCCAGAAATGTCAAAGATTCGCCAATTAAAATGGCGGCGGTTCGCTTTGGAAACGTGCTTGGCTCCAGCGGCTCCGTGATTCCGATTTTTAAAGAGCAAATTCGGCAGGGAGGTCCGGTCACGGTGACGGACTACAACATTCAGCGCTATTTTATGACGATTCCCGAGGCGGCGCAGCTTGTTCTGCAAGCGGGTTACTACGCCAATCAAAGCGAGATCTTTGTACTGGATATGGGCAAGCCGGTGAAAATCCTGGAACTGGCGGAAAAGATGATTCATCTGGCCGGCTACAAGCCATACGAGGAAATCGAAATCAAGGAAGTCGGGCTGCGGCCTGGCGAAAAAATGTTCGAAGAGCTCGCGCTTGAAATTGAAAAATGCCATCGAACCGATAACCGGCTGATCTTCGTTCATGAACCGATTCAAATCACGCAAGAGGAAATGGATCGAAAACTGGACGAGTTGTATGAAACGATTTCAAAAACGGATGATACCGCGCTCATCAAGGCCAAGCTTCTAACACTGATTAAAGACGATCCGCAAACGATGTCGAAACGCGGGCAGTAACGTTCTTTGGAAAAAGGGACTTTGTTTCTTATAAAATCTAAATTTTATCGTCATCTATGTGAAAAACGCGCATTCCTAGGAATGGGCTTTTTTCTTTTTGGCGAACTATGATAGAATAGACGGGAATTCAGAAAGGAATCGTATGTATCAAAACTGTTTGAAACGAGTGATTGACTTTGCGTTGAGCGTATTGGGAATTGTCGTGCTCTCGCCCGTGTTGATCCTTTTATCCATTCTTATTAAATGCACTTCCAAAGGGCCGGTCTTTTTTCGCCAAAAACGGGTTGGAAAAGACGATACCCATTTTATGATTTATAAATTTCGAACGATGCGAACCGACACGCCAACCGATATGCCGACGCACTTGCTGGAAAATCCAGACCAGTTTATTACACCGGTTGGCCGCTTTTTGCGCAAGACGAGCCTGGACGAGCTGCCGCAGCTGTTCAATATTTGTTCCGGAGACATGGCCATCGTCGGTCCTCGCCCCGCCTTGTGGAATCAATTTGATTTGATCGCCTTGCGCGATGAAAATGGTTCTTCGCGAATTCGTCCCGGATTAACCGGGCTGGCACAAATTTCCGGTCGGGACGAGCTTGAAATCGAAGTGAAAGCCGGCCTGGATGGGAAATACGCGAGCCATATTACATTTGGAGAGGATACCCGGATCTTTTTCGCTACGATTTTTTCTGTGCTTCGTCACGATGGCGTGCAGGAAGGAAAACGATCATGAAGCGGATTTTAATTACAGGCAGCCATTCGTATTTGGCCAATCAATGCAAAGCTTTTTTAGAGCAAAAAGAAGGATACCAAGTGGATTTGATTCGCGTGCGCGGGCAGTGGAAGCAAAATTCGTTTTCCGGATACGATGTGGTCGTGCATATGGCCGGACTGGCGCATTCCAATCCGAAAAAGGACGAAGAAGCGCTTTACTACGCCGTCAACCGCGATTTGGCGATTGAGGTGGCCAAAAAAGCCAAAGCGGATGGTTGCCGTCAATTTATTTTTATGTCTTCCGTTCTTGTGTATGGAAGCCATCACACGCTTATCAAAAAAGAAACGCCGCTCGAGCCGGATAATTTTTATGGCGACAGCAAGAAACAAGCGGAAGAGGGAATCACTCCCTTGGCGGATCCAAACTTCCGTGTCGCCATTGTGCGCCCGCCCATGATTTATGGCCCGGGATCGAAAGGAAACTATCAAAAGCTTTCCCGGTTTTCTTGCGTGACACCGCTCTTTCCAAACATCTATAATGAGCGAAGCGTATTGTTTGTCGATAATTTCTGCGCGTGTTTGCAAGGCATCGTGGATACAAACGCGGAGGGAATTTTTTTGCCTCAAAACGAAAAAATCGTTTCCACCACGGATATTGTCCGGCAAATCGCCCGCGTTCATAAGCATCCAATCGTATGGATCAAAGGGATGAACGGATGGATCGCGATGAATCGCAAAAAGACCCTTTTTCAAAAAGTGTTCGGATCGCTTGTGATTGATCCCGCGCTGTCCCGGTATTCGTTCCCGTACCAAATCGTCGATTTTGAATCGTCGATTGAAAAAACAGAAAGGAGGAAACCATGAGTAAAGTCGCGATTGTCTGCGCGTTTGACACTTATTTTGATCGAGTCCGCATGCTTCGGACGTATTTTGAGCAAAAACAAGACGAAGTGTGTGTGGTGACTTCCGATTTTTCCCACCGCAACAAGCAGTCGATGAAATATTTATCCGGCGCCGATCATTTAGTCCATGCGTTTCCTTACTCGAAAAACCTTTCGATCCAAAGGCTGTTTTCGCACTATATGCTGGCGCGGAATATGAAAAAAAAGCTGGAGGAAATCCGCCCGGACGTGATTTATTGTCTGGTTCCCGCCAATTCGCTGGCGAAAATGATGGCGCAGTACAAGCGGGAGCATCCGGAAGTCAAATTGTATTTTGACGTGATCGACTTGTGGCCGGAAGCGATGCCGATTGAGAAATATTTATCCCTTCCGCCCTTTCAGTATTGGCGAAAGCTGCGCGACAAGTATTTACCCGCGGCCGATCAGGTTTTTACAGAATGTGCCTTGTACCAGGATGTGCTTGGACAAAAGGACAATCAGAAATTTAAAACGCTGTATTGGGCGCGTCCGGAGCTGCCATGCTCGTTTGCGGATTTGATTAGCGAAGAGGAAGTCCATTTTGTGTATTTGGGTTCCATTAACAACATTATCGACATTGATTTTATTGTGGATTTCCTGACCCATTGCAACCAATACAAGCCTTCCTTTTTGCATATTATCGGCGAGGGCGAATCCAAAGCGGTGCTGGTGCAGAAACTGGAGGAAGCGCATGTGCCTGTGATCGACCATAAAAAGGTGTTTGAACAGGAAAAGAAACAAGCTATTTTCGATCAATGCAATTACGCCCTCAACATTATGAAAGAAAGCGTTGTGGTGGGATTGACGATGAAATCGCTCGACTACTGGTGTGGCGGGGTGCCGATTATCAATACGATTCCAGCCGATACCGCGCGGCTGGTGGAAGAGTTTCAAATCGGCTTCAACATCGACCGCGAAAACTTGGACGCGGTGGCGCAGCGGGTTTGTAGCACGCCATTGTCCGAGCAGTTCGAACAGCGGGAAAACTGCCGCAAGGTTTATCAGGAGTTCTTTCGGGGCGGCTCGTTTGCGAATACATTAAAAAGCACAGGATTGTGACAGGGACAGGAGTGTGAAAGTGACAATATGATTCCCATATATGCGATTTTAGTCGATTACAATAAACCATTGGAAACTTCGCCTTCGTATCAGGCGTTGACCCGGCAGAAGGATATCGTTACGATTGTTTGCGACAATAGCACAAAGCCGACGATTGACCAGAAGAAAGTGCAAAACGACGGAAACGTCTATTTGTCCATGCATGGCAATCGCGGGCTTTCCAAAGCGTACAACCGGGCGCTGGATTTCATTCAGGAGGAAAATCCGGTCATGGAAGGTTTCGTGATGTTGTTTGACGACGACACGACGATTCCCGATGACTATTTTTCCTGCGTTCGAAAAGCGATCCGGGAAAACAACGCGGATATTTATTTGCCGTTGATTACGGACGGGCATCCGGAGCAAGGGTATTTGTCCCCTTCGCTGATGCAAGATGTGTATTTGCATCGCGCCAAAGAGCCATGGAAACTTTCCAATGAAGAAATTTGCGGCATTAATAGCGGTATGGTCATTCGTTTGTCTTTATTTTCAGATTACCGGTACAACGAGGACTTGTTTTTGGATCATGTGGATCATGATTTTATTCGCTCGATGCGAAAAAGAAACGCGCGAATCCAAATTTTAGACACCTTGCTCCAGCAAACGTTTTCCGCGTATGAAACCGATGGAAAAAAAGCCTTGAAACGTTTTCATGTGTTTAAAAGAGACATTCATGAATTTTATAAGGGCTCGTTTAAGGAACGGCTGTATTGCGAGTATGTCATTTTGCGCCACAAAGCGAGTATTTTCCGGCATACGAAAGATTGGAACATATGGCTTCAGTAAAAGAAAGCGTTTCGGTCGCGATGGCGGCGTATAACGGGGAAAAATATATTCAGGCGCAAATCCAGTCCATTCTTTCACAGCTTGGACCCGAGGATGAGATCGTGATTTCCGTGGATCCTTCAAACGATCGTACGATTGAGCGCATCGAGGCGTTTGGCGACCAGAGAATTCGATGGATTTCCGGTCCGGGAAAAGGATTGATTAAAAACTTTGAAAACGCGATTCGGCAAACGAAAAACGACATCGTTTTTCTATGTGACCAAGACGACTTGTGGGATCCTAAAAAAGTAGAGCATGTTTGCGCGGCAATGCAGGATGCCGATTTGGTCCTGCATGATTGCGAAGTGACGGACGCTTCGCTTCATGTCCTTCATCCTTCTTTTTTCCAGATCCATCCCCCGACGGCGAGTTTCAGGAAAAATATTTTAAAAAACTCGTTTATGGGATGCTGTATGGCGTTTCGAAAGCGGTTGAAAAAAGAGATTTTGCCTTTTCCCGACGATTTGCCGATGCACGATCAATGGATTGGACTTGTCGCGTTAAAAAAAGGAAAGGTCAAGATTTTGGATCGGCCGCTTCTTTCGTATCGACGCCATCAGGAAAACGAATCGAGTATGGATCACGCTTCCGTGTTACAAATGCTGGCGTGGCGGGTCCATTTATTGAAAGCGCTGTGGAAAAGAGGGATACTATGATTTCAGTCGCGATGACGACGTACAATGGCGAGATGTTTGTGTTGGAGCAAATTCATTCGATTTTTCATCAAAGCCGGCCCGTGGACGAGCTGATCGTCGTGGATGACCATTCGCAAGATCAGACGATTCCAATGATTCTCCATGTCAAACAAGAGCATCCGGACTGGAATATCAAAGTATATGTGAATACGAATAATTTAGGATATAAGCGCAATTTTGAAAAAGCGATTGCGCTGGCGAACGGCGACTACATTTTCTTGAGCGATCAGGACGATGTATGGCATGAAGGGAAAGTGGAAGCCATGATGAAAATCATGGAAGGCAACGCGGATATTCAAGTTCTCGCTTCCAGCTTTGACTTGATTGACCAGGAAGGAAATCCATTGCGGATCGAGGAAGATCCGAATCGTTCGAATCATAACTTTTTATTGAAGAAGGTTGAAAAAGACTCGCTTACGCCGATGACGCTGGAGGAATTCGCGTATCATAATTATTTTCAAGGGTGCGCGCTAGTGATGACAAAAAAAATCCGAAAACTGTTTTTGGACCATTTTACCGATTTGATTCCGCATGACTGGCTGATCAATATGCTGGCGGCCAAAGAAAACGGAATGGTGTATTACGACCATCCGTTGTTTGCGTATCGCATTCACGCGCAAAATACGATTGGAATGGCTGGCGAAGTGGAAAAAGGCGCGAGGGCGAAATGGAACCGGATGAACGATTTGAAGGTCCGCTGCCAGTTCGCGAAGGAAAGAGTGGAGTCGCTGACCGCTTTGGAACAAATCGCGCCTGAGTTTTTTCAGTCGCATAAAGAATACGTAGGAATGCGTGATTTTTGTAAAGATCATTGCGCGTACTTAGAAAAAAAGCAGTTTTGGAAACTGCTGCTTCAAAACGGGGATCCGAACTATAAAAAACTAAAGCCATGGAAGGCAAGGCTTTATGATTTGGTGTTTGCGCTCGGAAAGGGAAAATAAATGGAATACTTCACCACGGGACAATTCGCGAAACTAGCCAATGTAAGCGAGCGGACCTTGCGCTATTACGATAAGATTGGGTTATTGAAACCTTCTAAAATCAAGAAAAATGGATATAGAAATTATTCGAAGGACGATTTGTTCCGCCTTCAAAAAATCATATTACTTAAAAAGCTCGGGTTTCCTTTGGAAGAGATTACGATTATGCTGGTGGAAAATGACGAAGGATGGGTTGACACGCTTCGAATGCAAGTGAATTTGGTCGACCAAAAAATTCGATATTTTTCCTCTTTGAAAGAAACTTTGAAAAAAGCCATTGAAATTGTGGCGGATGAAGGCATGTCCTTAAAAAAAACGGTCGACTTATTAAATCTTTTATCAAGCGATGAAGAAATCGTGGAACAGTATCGAAACGCGACAAATTTGCGGGTGCGAATCCAGCTTCATCATTTATATTCGACCAATCCTGTTGAGTGGTTTTCCTGGCTGCGACAGAAAATCGACTTTTCAAAAATCAACCGCCTTCTGGAACTTGGATGCGGAAACGGGGACTTGTGGATCGGAAACGCGGTGGATCTTCGAAATCGGGAAATTTTTCTTTCGGATCTTTCGGAAGGGATGCTGGAAGACGCGAAGTCGCGGTTAAGCGACGAGTACTCGTTTATGCAAATGGATGCGCAAAACATTCCGTTTAAAAAGGATTTTTTCGACGCGGTGGTCGCCAATCATCTTTTATTTTATTTATCCGATCTTCCCCTAGGTCTTTCTGAAATCACAAGAGTTTTAAAAAAAAGTGGCGTTTTTTATGCCAGCACATACGGAAAGAGCCATATGAAGGAAATCAACGAGCTGGCGCAGGAGGTCGATTCCCGGATTCGTTTGTCGACAACGTTTCTTCCGGAACAGTTTGGAAAGGAAAACGGGAAAGAGATCTTATCTCGCTATTTTGACGATGTGGAGCGCTTTGATTACACCGACACATTGGTTATTGATCAGGCAAAACCAGTCGTTGACTATATCGTGAGCTGTCATGGGAATCAAAACGAGATTTTGAGTGGAAGACTGCATGAGTTTTATGAATTTGTGAGAACAAAAATCGAAAATCAAGGTTCAATCACAGTGACAAAAGAGGCCTGTTTGTTTATCGCGCAAAATAAAAAATCAATAAAATGAATAGAATAAGTTGACCCTTACGTTACGTAAGGGTTTATATTTATACTTGAATAAAAGGAGATCTTACGATGAAAGGTATTATTTTGGCCGGAGGTTCCGGAACACGCTTATATCCTTTGACGAAAGTGACGAGTAAACAGTTGCTTCCGATTTACGATAAACCGATGATTTACTACCCGATGTCGATTTTAATGCAGGCTGGTATCAAAGATATTTTGATCATCTCCACACCGGAGGACACGCCGCGCTTTGAAGAGCTGTTAGGGGACGGACACCAGTTTGGCGTCAATCTTTCCTACAAGGTGCAGCCTTCGCCGGATGGTCTGGCCCAGGCGTTTATTTTGGGCGAGGAGTTTATTGGGGACGACAGCGTCGCGATGATTTTGGGCGATAATATTTTCAATGGGCATGGTTTGGCGAAACGGCTACGCGCGGCGGCTGAAAACGAGAAAGGCGCGACAGTGTTTGGCTACTATGTTGAAGACCCGGAACGTTTTGGCGTCGTGGAGTTTGACGACAACGGCAAGGCGGTTTCCCTGGAGGAAAAACCGGCACAGCCAAAATCGAATTACGCGGTGACGGGTTTGTATTTTTACGACAACAAAGTTGTGGACTACGCGAAAAATCTAAAGCCAAGCGCGCGCGGCGAACTGGAAATTACCGATTTGAATAAGATTTATTTGAACAACGGCGAGTTGAACGTAACGCTGCTGGGGGATGGATTCACCTGGCTCGACACGGGAACGCATGAATCGCTTGTGGACGCCACCAACTTTGTGAAGACGCTGGAAGAGCACCAGCACCGAAAGATCGCGTGTCTGGAGGAAATCGCGTACGACAATGGCTGGATCGACTTGGATCAGTTGCGAAAAACGTACGAGATCTATAAGAAAAACCAGTATGGCGCGTATTTGAAAAAAATCATGGATCGCAAGTATATTAAGTAGGAGGAAGAAAAGATGAAAGTCACAGAAACGAAAATTCCCGGCGTATTGATCATCGACACGGACGTGTTTGGGGATCATCGCGGATATTTTACAGAAACGTATTCCAAGCCAAAATACGAGAAGATGGGAATCGACGTTGAATTTGTACAAGACAACATGTCTTTTAGCGCGCAGGAAGGCACGCTGCGCGGTTTGCATTGGCAAAATCCACCTTACGCGCAATCGAAGCTTGTATCGTGCACGAAAGGACGGGTCATTGACGTGGCTGTCGACATTCGAAAAGGAAGCCCGACGTTTGGCCAGTGGGTGAGTGTGGAGCTTTCCGAGGACAACCATCGCCAGTTCTTTATTCCGCAAGGTTTCGCGCATGGCTTTTTGACATTGACCCCAAATGTCGAGTTCCGTTACAAGGTGGACAATGTGTACAACAAGGAATCGGAAGGCGGCATGCGCTACGACGATCCAACGGTGAATGTGGATTGGGGCACGTTGCTGGAAGGCTTGGAGCCTGTGTTGAGTGAGAAAGACGAGAACGGCCCTGCATTGGAAGAATCGGATAATCGGTTTGTGTATGGAGTGAATAGTTAATGAGTCTTATATATAAACATCGCAAGGAATTGGATGTTATATTAGGAGATTTAGGAATACTAATTATTACCTATATTGTCTTTAACTATTTAGAAAATTCAAAACTGATTTTATTCATTGGACCGTTTTTGATTTTAATTAATACTTTAAGGATTTGGTTTGAAAAAGAAATAAAAACCGTTTTAGATTTTATTATTAAATATCGATATGTGATAGCTTTACTCGTTTTTATTATTTGCGTTAGTGTGAAACTCAATGGATCCTCTATCGGGGTTTATGATACGATTTTTGGAAAAGAAGATCCGAACGTTATGACGGAAATATTTGGAAAGGGGCGGCCTATTCGCGGAGACGAATTCAATGTTCAGGTGCCATATTTCTTTTCGCAAACATATAATGATTTTAAATTAAATTCTAATTATATGTCACTTTCAGGCCAAAACATGATTATCGGGTACAATAGTCCTGTTATAGGACTTACACTCTTAGGAAAACCAGATATATGGGGATATATTTTATTTGGAAATGAAATAGGACTTTCATGGTATTGGTGTTCAAGAATTATTTTATTCCTTCTTGTTGGATATGAGCTATTTCATATTTTAACTAGGAATAAATATCTTTCTTGTTTTGCCTCTATCTGTTTGGTGTTTAGTCCGGCCTTGCAGTGGTGGTTTGCTCCACACATGTATCAGGTTTTCTTTTGGGCCAGCACCTTGTTTGTGGTTGGATATTATTTCTTTATGGGACAAAAAAGATGGCAAAAAATTTTATTTACTATTTTGTCAATCTGCTCTTTGATTGGATTTGTCATCTCTATTTTTCCTTCATTGCAAGTGCCAACCGGATTGATCATGCTGTCTTTGTTGATATGTTGTTTAATACAAAATAAAGAGAGCTTCGTATGGAAGAAAAGTGATTTTATTCGAGTTGGAGTGGTGATTTTAGGCGCTGGAATTGTGCTGGGACAATTTCTTATTCAAGCGAAAGACGCCATTGGATTGTTAAACAATACGGTATATCCCGGAAAGCGGATAAGTGTAGGGGGAGACTATTTCTTGGCTAACTTATTTACGGATCCGACGATGATATTGAATCCATTTGTTGCGCCGTCAAGGTTGAATCAATGTGAAATTAGCTGTTTTAATCATTTTGGAATCTTATTTATGATTTATTACCCTTATTTATGGTATATCAATAAGAAAACGGAAAATTCCCGACGAATGATTATTGGAAATTGCTTATTTGTGATATTGGTTATTGAAATCCTCTTTATGCTCATTGGATTCCCGGAGTGGTTAGCGAAGATAACTTTATTTTCGTATATGAACCGGATGACATTAGTATATGGATTTACCGCACTTTTATTTTCTTTTTGGTCTATGGAGGCGATTTGGGAAAGCCGAAAAAAAGTTCGTTGGCAATTTGGGCTTTTAGCGGCTTTAATATATACCTTGTTGTATTTGAAGGGTTATTTAAATTATCTAGATGCTTCATTTCTAGAAAAAACAGGGATGTGGTTTTACTATTTTGTTCCACTTGTGCTGGGGGGAAGCGCATTTTTGGTGTTTACTAAATTTAGAAGATTATTTTTTCCCATTTTTGGAAGCTGGATTATTTTATCGGGAATGTTTGTTAATCCAATCGTAATTGGTGCGCAATCCATTTCGAATCATACTTTGATAACGAAAGCCATTGAAATTCGTGAGGAAGATCCGGAAGCTTATTGGTTAACTACGAATTCATTGCATACTCAGGAATTGCTTTTGGCGAATGGAGTAAAGGTATTGAATGCAGTTAATTTTTATCCTGATATGGAAAAATGGGAGCTGATAGATCCATCGCAAGAAAATGAAGATTTTTATAACCGGTATTTGCATATGTTGATTGTATTGACGGGAGATCCAACTTCTTATGTGCAGTCGACACCGGATTCGATTGTATTAAATCTAAATGTAGAAGATTTAAAAAAGTGGAATGTTAAATATTTAGTATCAAATCCACAAGCTTCTGTTGAGGAACTATTAAACACGAATGGGATTTCAACCAGGAAATTGTATACGGATGATGCGTCAAATGAGGAAATCATAGAGTTGATTTATTAAGGCGAGGTATTAAAATGACGAATGAAAATAAAAAAATCGCAGTGCTTCTTCCTTGTTATAACGAAGCACTTACGGTAGAAAAAGTAATCAAAGATTATAAAGAGGCATTTCCTACAGCCGACATTTATGTCTACGACAACAATTCTACCGATGGAACAGGAGAGATCGCCAGAAAAGCCGGCGCGATCGTGAAAAAAGAGTATTCTCAAGGAAAGGGAAATGTTATTCGGGCGATGTTTAAGGACATCGACGCCGATTGCTATATTATGGCCGACGGGGACGACACGAATCCGCCCGTGCCGGAAATGGCGGATATGATTTTGCGTGGAGAAGCGGAAATGGTCATTGGGGACCGGTTGTCCAGTACATACTTTACCGAAAATAAGCGGCTCTTCCATAATACGGGAAACCGAATGGTTCGCGGATTGATCAATACGTTGTTCGATGTGCATGTGACCGATATTATGACGGGAAGCCGGGCGTTTAGTTACACATTTGTGAAAACGTTCCCGGTTTTATCCAAAGGCTTTGAAATCGAAACCGAAATGACGATTCATGCAGCCGCGCACAATCTTCGAATGGTCGAGGTGCCGACCAATTACCGCGATCGTCCGGAAGGCAGCGAATCGAAGCTGAACACGTATAGCGATGGCGCGAAAGTATTGGGAACGATCGCCCGTCTGTTTAAAGAATACAAGCCCATGGCCTTTTTTGGTCTGTTTGCCTTGATCTTTTTGATTATCTCGATTTGCATGTTCATTCCTGTATTCAATGAATACTTTGCGACAGGATTGGTTCCAAGATTCCCGACACTGATCGTGGCAGGCTTTTTATTAATCATCGCGTTGTTGCTGTTTATGAGCGGACTGATCCTGGAAGTTATTGTAAAGAAAAATAGACAGATTTTTGAAATGTTCTATATAAGGACAAAGAGAAAATGAAAAAGCTGATTGAACAAATTTTTCGATTTGGCATTGTCGGGGTTTTGGCGTTCATCATTGATTATGGACTTATGGTTTTTTGCACCGAAGTTCTAGGTATCTACTACTTATGGTCCTCGCTGATCTCATTTACTGTTTCCGTCATCTTCAACTATGTAATGAGTGTAAAATGGGTGTTCAATGTCGACAACGGAAAAACGCAAACCCAAAATCTTATTTTCTTTGTGACGTTTAGTATCATTGGATTGGGAATCAACCAGCTGATCATGTGGCTTGGTGTGGATAAAATACAAATCAGCTATTTGATTGTGAAGCTGTTTGCGACAGCGGTCGTTATGGTCTTCAATTACGTTACCCGAAAGTGGTATTTTGAAAAGTAATATGAGAAAAATAGATATTTCGAAGTTAATTCCTTGGGTATTATTGGTTTTGTTATTAATATTTCGAGTTTGGCTTGGAGAAAAAGTTGGGAATCAATTTTATGCCAGTCAAGTTTATGATGATCAACTTTTGATTCGATATGCCTATCTGCCGTCCCATTTTTTTGAACCGAATATTGATTCCTTATTAAAAACAATGAGTTATCCTTTATTTCTGAGTTTTGTAAAAGTAAGTGGACTTTCATATACTTTTGTTTTAAGTTGTGTATGGTGTTGTACGGCACTGTATTTCGGATCTGTTTTTTATCGAATATCTGATAAAAATAAGATAATTGGGTGGGTATCCTTTGCGTATATATTATTCTTTCCAACTGCGTTTGAATTATGGCAAGGAACTCGATTATATCGAAATGCAATTATAGCTCCATTTGTTATTATGCTTTTTTCTTATTTGCTTATAATTACATGGAAAAACATAAAAAGCAAAATAAGTTATTTGGATATAATTATTTCCATTATATTTGGAGTGCTATTTTCTTTTACATATTATATTAAGGAAGATGGATTGTGGATATTAGCGTGTCTACTCTTTGCGATTTTAGTAAATACGATTATAGAAATCATAAAATTTGTAAAAAATAGAAGAGGAAAACGGTTCACCATGATTCTTTTAACTATCTGGATACCGATTTTTGTTTTTATCGGGATAACCGGAATATATAAATGTGTGAACAATTATTATTTTGGCGTTTCGGAAGTTGAGACTCGAAATGGTGGAAATCTGGGTGAATTTGTATCTCTTATTTATAAAATTGAGTCTACTGATCGGAATAATGTAGTGTGGGCACCAAAGGATGCCGTAGATAAAGCATGGAATGCTTCTCCTACTTTACAGAAGATGCCCGATTTATACGAATCGATTACCCATACGCCTTGGTATAGCCAAGATATTGAAAAGCATCCTATTCAAGGAGATTTTTTAACTTGGGTATTGCGAACCGCATTGAATGATACAGGTCGCTGGACAAATGAAAGAGAAGTAGACGCGCTATTTAACAAAGTGAATGAGGAAATAAAAGATGCATTTGATAAAGGAGAGCTTCAAAAAGATTCAAGAATTCAATTGCTATCTTCTGCCGGAGGAAAGTCTATCCAAGAAATATTAAATTTGAATCCTTTGATAGTTCAGGAGTATATTGGGGCAGTTCAGTTAAATGGTTATGAATCAGGAGCAGGAGCGGTGGCTGAAGTAGAGCCTCGAGAAATAGCAGAAGCAGGAAGAAATTTAACTCATATCTCTTATTTAACCGATTATTCAAAGAAAGAAATAAGCGGAGTGGTGATAGGGTTCATAAATATAGTATTTATGGTATATTCGATTATAAATACACTTCTGTTTATTTCTGTAATGCTTGGTATAATTTTGTTTTTGATAATATTAGTCAAGCAAATTAAGGAAAAGTCGATAGGGACAGTAAATGTTTTTTTAGGATTAGGTTGTCTTATTTTTCTTGGAATAAGTTTTGCTTATGCGTTCGCTATTGCGTGGTTTTCAGATTTTCTATTTGTTGCTGGCATACAACCGTTGACTCTCAATTTTTATTCAATAGGGTTACCGGCAATCTTATCGTTTAGTTATTTTACAAATTTGGTAAATGTATATTTTTGGTTTAAAAGGAGGAAAACTATATGAAAATTTTAGTAACTGGTGGCGCCGGATTTATCGGCGGAAATTTCGTACATTATATGGTCAACAAGTATCCGGAAGATGAAATCATCAATTTGGATGCGTTGACATACGCCGGTAATTTGGAAACCTGTAAACCGGTGGAAGACAAGCCAAACTACAAGTTTATTAAAGGAGACATCGCGGACCGGGATTTCATTTTCGACTTGTTTGAAAAAGAAAAACCGGATGTGGTTGTCAACTTCGCGGCTGAAAGCCACGTAGACCGCTCCATTGATGATCCGGAGATTTTTGTCCGCACAAACGTGATTGGAACAACAACCTTGCTGGACGCCTGTGTGAAATATGGCATCAAGCGCTACCATCAGGTTTCCACCGATGAAGTGTATGGCGACCTTCCTTTGGATCGCCCGGACTTGTTCTTTACGGAGAGCACGCCATTGCATACGAGCTCGCCATACTCTTCGGCCAAGGCGGCGGCTGATTTGTTCGTGCAGGCTTACCATAGAACATATGGTCTTCCAGTGACGATTTCCCGTTGCTCGAACAACTATGGTCCGTACCATTTCCCGGAAAAACTGATTCCGCTGATCATTTCTCGCGCGTTGAACGATGAGAAAATTCCGGTTTACGGAACGGGTGAAAACGTGCGGGACTGGCTGCATGTGTACGACCACTGCGTCGCCATCGACTTGATTATCCGAAAAGGAAAAGATGGGGAAGTGTACAATGTGGGCGGACACAACGAACGGACAAATCTGGAAGTTGTAAAAACGGTTTTGAAAGCGTTGAATAAACCGGAAAGCCTGATTACTTACGTGTCGGACCGGAAAGGCCACGATATGCGTTACGCGATCGACCCGACGAAACTGGAAACCGAGCTTGGATGGAAGCCAAAATACACGTTTGACACGGGAATCCCGCAAACGATCCAATGGTATTTGGACAACAAGGAATGGTGGGAAAATATCATTTCCGGCGACTATCAAAACTACTTCCAGGAAATGTATGTGAATAAAGGAAGAGTGGACGAATAATGAAAATTTTAGTAACAGGCGTCAAGGGACAACTTGGCTTTGACGTCGTCAATGAAGCCGAAAAGCGCGGAATCGAAGCGGTTGGTGTGGACATTGATGAAATGGACGTCACCAACAAGGAACAAGTGGAACAAGTTATCAAAGCCGGAAACTACGACGCAGTTGTGCATTGCGCGGCGTGGACGGCTGTCGACAAGGGAGAAGAGCCGGAACTCTTTGAAAAAGTGCGGGCAGTCAACGCGTTGGGAACAAAATACATCAACGACGTATGCAAAGAGCTGGATATTCCAATTATGTATTTCTCGACCGATTACGTATTCAATGGAGAAGGGGAAACGCCTTGGAACGAATACGATGAATTTGAGCCTTTGAATGTGTACGGCATTACGAAAGGCGAAGGGGAGAAGTACGTTATCGAAAATCCAAAGCACTTCATTATTCGCATTGCCTGGGTCTTTGGCAAAAACGGCAACAACTTCATTAAGACGATGTTGCGGTTAGGTAAAGAGCGCGGCGCCGTCAGCGTAGTCAACGATCAAATCGGATTGCCGACCTACACGTATGATTTGGCTCGACTCGTTGTGGATATGATTGAAACGGAAGAGTATGGAACATACCACGCCACCAATTCGGGCGACTTTATTTCCTGGTACGACTTTGCCAAGGAAATCTTCAAGCAAGCCGGCATGGATGTGGAAGTGACTCCGGTGGATTCGAGTCAGTTTCCAGCCAAGGCGAAACGTCCGCACAATTCGAGAATGAATCAAACGGAATTGGACAAACATGGCTTTACCCGTCTTCCGGATTGGAAAGATGCGTTGAATCGTTATTTGAAGGTCATCGAAGTCATTGAATAGATGAAAAAAGGTGTTGAGAAAATGAAATATTCATTTTGATCGACGCCTTTTTATTATGGAATAAAATTAAGTTTTTCTTTATAAAACACATTATGATACCATAATTTTCGATAAATCGTTGTAATATCACATATTTTTTATTGAAATATTTGTATAAAGGTTATACCATAGAATCATTAAGGATATGATTACAAAGAGGAAATTAGGATGAGAAAAAAAGATTATTCACTTTTAATTGCCGCTTTCATTGGGCTAAGCAGTGGTTGGGCTGTGTTGAATCAGGATGTTTTCGCGACGGAAGAGGAGCCCGTTTCAATGCCAAGTATAGAAGAGGGGGCTTCCGACTTGGCTACTGAAAACGAAACGGCGGATGAAATCACTACAGAGGATGATTTTAGCGACGGAGAAATTGATCAAACGGTACCAAACGAAGAGGAAGGAAAGGAACTGGATCAAGGTCAGGACGATTCGATTGATTTGGATATAACGGATTCCAATCAAAATCATGAATTCGAAAAAAAAGAAGAAATCGTGCCGGTAGAGAAAATCGAAGAGACTCCAGTTGTCCAGAAGACGGAAACCGTGGCGATGCAAGCGGCTCCAAAAAAAGCAGTCGCGCCAGCTCCGGCGGCTTTGAAAGCGGCCTCTCTAAACGGTTGGAACAACAACAAGTATTATGTGAACAATGTCATGGCGATTGGAGAAACAAAAATCGGAAACGACCTCCATTTATTTGATAACGATGGAAATCCTTTGAATGGATTTATTCAATATGGAGAGAAAACGTATTATTGCGAGTCTTTGGGAAAAGTAAAAACCGGAACTTTCCAAGTGGGAAACCAGAAGTTTACCGCATCCTCCACGGGGGAGATCATAAAATCCGATTTTGACAAGATCCCGTATTATAACCAGTACGACGCGCGCTGGAAAAATATCGTTATTGGTTCAAGCACGCTTGGAAACGCGGGTTGCGCGGTCATGACCGCCACGACAATCGTCAATTATTTCAATCAAACGAATTACTCTCCGGTGGATATGGGAAAACAGTTGTACCAGGCCGGTTATTTCAATAATGGAATGATAGGTTCCACCAACGATATGTGGCAATGGGTAGCCAATAAATACAATTTGACTTGGAAGGGAAATCTGGACGCCAATGGAATCAAAGAGTCGTTGCTTGGCGGAAATATCGTGGCGGTTCGTGTGAAGCAAAGCCGCTGGTGCACGCCGGACAGCAGCCATCAAATTTATCTTACAGGATATCAGGATGGAAAAGTCCGGGTTTACGATCCATACAATACGGATCAAATGGGATATTTTACTTTGCAGGAAGTCATGAACGCGCAATCGCCATACGATGAGGATACGCGGGCCGGCGGACCGTTTGTCGCGTTAGGAAAGAAAATCATTCAAACAATCGAAAGCTCGTTTAACCGCTATGGAACGGTCGTGATTGGCGACCAGGCCTATACAGGAAAACAAATTACGGCGAAACCGGTCGTTGGATTGTATCAAAATGGCGCGTATATCGAGCTGAAGGAAGGAAAGGATTACACGGTTTCTTTCAAAAACAACGTCAACGCCGGACAGGCGAGTGTCACCGTGACCGGAAAAGGTTTGTATAAGGGCGCGATTTCAAAAGGCTTTTATATCGTCAACAACACGATCGCCAACGCGACGTATACCTTAGCTTCCAAAGGAAATGGATCGCTTGTTTTGGATATTCCTTCCGCATCGAAGTCGACGGGAGCAGCGCTTCAGATTTATACGAGCAATGGCACAATGGCCCAGCAATTTCAAATTGAAAAACAAGCGAATGGATATTATACGATTCGAAATAAAAATTCCGGTTTGTATTTAACATCCTCTTCGGATTGGCGAAAGATACACAATGGATTGGGTGTCACACAGCAGAACTTTAAAAATGATAAATCCAGCTTGTGGATGATTCGCTCCACAGCGAATGGATATGTGATTTCTTCCGCCTGGGATTCGAACTATGTCCTGGATGTGCAAAGCGCGGTGTTTAAAAACGGTTCCAAAATTCAACTGTACGCTGGCAACGGAACGAAAGCGCAAGCTTGGAATTTAAACAATTTGGATCAAAAAGCCCAATCCATCAACGATCTTGCGGCGGCAAATGTAAAAACGATTGCGGATGGTTTTTACACGATTGCCTCCCGAATCAATGGAAATAAAGTCGTCGATGTGGCGGGCGCAAGCGGCGCGAATGGCGCGAACGTGCAAATCTATACGAAAAACGGTACGCAGGCGCAGATTTTCCAAGTGTCGCACGTCAATAACTTTTTAAAGATCACAAATGTCGCTTCCGGAAAAGTTCTAGATGTCAATGCCGGAATCGGGAAAAGCGGAACCAATGTCCAGCAATACGCATGGAATGGAAGCAAAGCGCAATTGTGGATCGCCATCAGCACGACGGATGGAATCAAGCTTGTTTCGGCGCTTGATCAAAATCTCGTACTGGATTTAAATGCCGCGGCAACCTATGATGGCAACAACATTGGCATTTACGCAAGCAACAATACGAAAGCGCAGCGATGGACATTTCAGAAAGCGGAAGATCCACGCGCGACGTTGAATTCCATGGCGGCGAAAAGTAAAAGTTTAGTCGCTGCCGGAGTATATGAAATTCATTCCATGGTTAATGGAAATTATAACCTGGATGTGACAGGAGCGAATAAAAGCAATGGCGCGAATGTGCAGCTTTACTCTGATAACGACACCAACGCGCAACGTTGGAAAGTCTCATTCGACGCGCAAGGGTACGCGCAAATCCAAAATATCAATTCTGGCAAGTATTTGAGCGTGGCGAACGCCAAGGCGCAAAGTGGTGAAAATATCATTCAGTCGAGCGGAACGTCGTATGCGCAAAAGTGGGTTTTCCAGCAATTAAACGGAGCGATTCAAATCGTTTCGGCGATGCATAAAGATTACGTGTTGGATCTTTCCGGCGCGCACTCGGTCAATGGACGAAATATCCAGCTTTACGCGAACAATGGTTCGAAAGCTCAGCAATGGAAATTTGTGAAAGTATAGGAGGAAGGAAAACCTATGAATAATAAGAAAAAAACAATTCGGAAACTCGCGGTTGTCAGTGGATTTGGGATTGGGATGATAACGGTGGCTGGCTCCGCAATCTACGCATGCGAGGAGGAGAC
This sequence comes from Dubosiella muris, assembly GCF_004793885.1. Classification (GTDB taxonomy): domain Bacteria; phylum Bacillota_I; class Bacilli_A; order Erysipelotrichales; family Erysipelotrichaceae; genus Dubosiella; species Dubosiella muris. The sequence continues at coordinate 39,467 of NZ_SRYG01000003.1, read as the reverse complement.
AGATCCAGTTCTTGTATCGGATGCTTCTGTTGAAATCGCAAGCGAAAAGATGGCAGGCGATCCAGGCGACAAGGTGCCAGATCAGAGCGAGAAGGAAACGCCGGCTGAAACTGTTTCGTCTTTGGAAGACCAAAGTGCTGAACCATCGAACGAGTCGCCGGATCCTGAACAAGAAACGGAAGATTTCAGGGTTGATGAATCCATTTTATGGGAAGTGCCTGAAAATAACGATTCAGAAAACTCAACGGTCGACTTAAAGACTGGAGCGATGGGTGGTCCGATTCTTGAAAATGGAAATTATCAGATTTTCAGTTCATTGAATCCGGATAAAAGCATAGATGTAGCCGGGGGAGCGAAGTACAACGGCGGAAATGTGCAAATTTACGATAACAACGAGTCAAACGCGCAAATTTGGAAACTCGAATACAATAACGCCGATGGATTTTACTCCATTCAAAATATCGGATCTGGAAAGTATTTGGATGTCACGGGGGCGAAGGTGGCCAATGGATCAAATATTCAGCAGTATACCGGGAATGGCACGAAAGCTCAAAAATGGCAACTCGTGCAAACCAATGCGGGATACAAGATCGTATCCGCTTTGAATAACGCGTATGTGATCGATTTAGCGGGCGCCAACACCAGCAATGGCGCGAACATTCAACTTTATCAAAACAACAACACGAAAGCGCAAAGCTGGGTATTCTGGAAAGTCATTGATCAAATCGCATATCTTGATCAGTTGGCTTCGCAAAATAAAAACGTTTTAAAAGATGGTTCTTATACGATTCGAAATGTTGGTACCGGAAAGTACATGAATGTCAATCAAAGCTCATCGGGCGCCAATGTCAATCTTGTATCCAGCGCGAATCAGGATTCTCAAAAATGGCAAGTTCAACATGACGGAAAAGGATACGTTACTTTGATCAACCTTTCTTCAGGAAAAGTATTGGATGTGACGGGCGCTTCGTCGACGAATGGCACAAATGTCCAGCAATACGCGGGAAATGGAACGCGTGCGCAAAAGTGGGTTGCTGTTAAAAATGGCGAGGCGTATCATTTGGTTTCGGCGCTTACTTCGCGTGTCCGTTTGAACGCGAATGGATCGAACGTGGATATTGAGCTGAATAAAGGGACGAACGCGGTGCAGGCGTGGATCTTTGCGTCAACTTTATCGACCAGGGACACGGTAAACCAGGTCGCAGCCAGCAATAAAGGTTCGATTTCGGATGGCTTTTATGAAATCCAATCCGGAATCAATTCAAAATTTGTGCTCGATGTCGCGGCCGCTGTCACCGAGGTGGGAACGAATGTTCAATTGTATTCCGCGAATGGGACAAATGCCCAAAAATACAAAATCGTAACAGACGGGCTAGGGTATTCCACAATCATGAATGTTCACTCTAAAAAATATTTAGGTGTCGCGAGTGGAGCGAGAAATGGTTCGAACTTGCAGTTGAGCGATCATTTGGCGGACCAGTGGAACGAAAAGTGGATTTTTGGCAAGAATAGCGACGGAACATATAGAATTATGTCGGCTTTGAATACCGCGTTTGTGATTGATGTATTGAGTGGCATTGGAGCCAACGGGCAAAATGTGCAAATTTATCAGTCCAATGGAACGAACGCGCAAAAATTCAAGCTGGTGAAACAAAATATGACCGATCAATCCACTCAATTTTCAAATTCCAATTTGGCATATAAGTGGGTTCCCGCTCACACGAACAATTATACGGTAGGAAGAGAGGGCTGCTTGATCACGAACATAACGATTCACCATATGGATGGAAGAGCGACAGCGGAATCGTGCGGCGGTGTATTCCAAAATCCAAACCGAGAGACTTCGGCGCATTACGGAATTGGTTATAACGGGGAAATCTGTCAATATGTCGCGGAAAAGGATACGGCCTGGGCGAACGCGAACTGGGAAAGCAATAAACATTCGGTAACGATTGAAAACTCGGACTGGACTTTGGCGCCGGAATACAAGATTACCGATGCGACTTTAAATTCATTGATTCGACTGGTCGCCGACATTGCGTCAAGAAATCATCTAGGCAAGCTGATTTACGGGCAGAATATCAACGTCCATGGGGATGTGGCCGCTACAAGTTGCCCGGGACCATATATCCGTCAAAAGCTTTCACAAATTATTGCTTCATCAAATAAACTGAATGGATTCTTTTAAAAAGGGAAAGCAAGAAAGGAAAATATGAACAAGAAACACCAAATCATTTTATCGGCTTTAATGCTTGGGATTGGCTCAGGCTGGGCCGCATTAAATCAAAATATCTTTGCGAATGAGGATAATGTCGTTCCGGAAGTGATTGAAAACGAAGAGTCGGGAAATGCGATTCAGGAGAATGGGGAGTCGACTCCAGCGGCTGAATCGGAAGAAGAGATGCTTTCCGCAAAAAAAGAATCGGAAGAGGAAATAGATTCTTCGTTGAGTCAAAGCGATTTCCAAGTCAATCAAGGAAACGAGGAAGATAAGAAAAAAGAAAATTTCCAAACGATTCAGGATAACGAAGAAAACGAAAATGAACAAGAAGATCAAAAAGATCTGGATTCTTCTGTAAAATTAGAGGAAACGCAGGAGAAAGGTTTTGATACGCTGGAAACTGTAAAAGAAGAAGCCGCGCCAATGAAGATGACCCTGTCCAGACAAAACGCGCCAAAAGCGAATTTAAATGGCTGGGTGGGCAATAAATATTACGTGAATAATGAGATTTCTAAAGGGGAAGTACTCATTGGAGGAGATACCCATTTATTCAACAACGACGGCAATCCACTGACTGGATTCATGTACTATAATAACCGCTATATTTACTGTGACAGCCAGGGAAAGGTTTTAAAAGGAACACATCAGGTTGGAAATATGAGTTTTACGGCCGATCAGACTGGTAATATTTACGCGACTTCACTCAATAACGTTCCTTACTACAATCAAACAGATGGTCGGTGGGGAAATTTGACTTACAATGGAAAATCTATGAGTTCGACGGGTTGCGTTGTCATGACCGCGACAGCAATCGTGAATTATTTTACGGGAAGTTCCTATTCTCCGGTGGATATGGGAAATATTCTTTACGCGGCAGGTTATTACAATCCGGGTGGCGTGGATGGAACCGTGTCGTCAGCCTGGCGATATATCGCAAATCGCTTTGGATTGACATACCAAAATAATTTGACAAGATCCGAGGCGGAAAAAGCGTTAAAAGAAGGGAAAATCGTCGCGAGCGCTGTGGGGTATAGTCGCTGGTGCCCATATGTAGGCATTACTCATGAAATTTATTTGACAGGGTACAATCAAGGCAACACACAGGTTTATGATCCGCTCCACTCTTACCAAAGCGGACAGGCCTCGCTTTCCTCGGTGTTCTCGGTTTTGTCCGGCGCGTGGGAAGACATCCAGGATGGCGGTCCGGTTTTTGCGCTTGGACGTGGAACGATCCCGACATTGAACACGAATTTTTCCAGCAATGGAACCATCGTGATTGGAGATCAGGCATATACCGGAAAGGCAATCACCACGAAACCGATTGTGGGGTTTTATCAAAATGGCCGCTATATTCAGTTGAGCGAAGGAAAAGACTATTTCTTGTCATATGCCAACAATGTCAATCCTGGGCAGGCGACGGTCACGGTCACTGGAAAAGGAATGTATAAAGGCGTGATTAAAAAAGCTTTCCATATTGTGAATCAAGCGATTTCTGATTCTACGTACACTATTAAATCGGCGGGGAACCAAAATCTAGTGCTGGATATAAACGCGGCAAGCAAAAATCCGGGTGTGACGGTTCAGTTGTATGGAAACAATGGAACGGCCGCGCAGCAATATAAGATCCAAAAACATTCGAATGGATATTACACGATTCAAAATGTCAATTCCGGGTTGTACCTGACTACAGCTTCGGATTGGAGGAGTGTTCATGACGGACTGGCGGTGACGCAGCAAAAATTAAGAAACGATTTGTCTTCTTACTGGATGCTTCGTTCAACGGCGAACGGATATGTGATTTCAACAGCTTGGGACAGCAAGTTTGTTTTGGATGTGCCGGCGGCTTCTTTTAGAAATGGAAACAAATTGCAGCTTTATACTGGAAACGGATCCAAAGCCCAATTATGGCGCTTAGAAGACTTAATCGCACCATTGAAAGAACTAGATGCGTTGGCCAGCAAAAACAAGGATGTGCTCAAAGATGGTCATTACAGAATTTCCACAGGTTTAAATAAAAACAAAGTCATAGACATCGCGGGCGCGGGAACAAGCAACGGAACCAATGTTCAAATCTATACCAACAACGATTCCAATGCGCAAATTTTTAAATTATCCCATGTGAATGGCGGTTATTTAAAAATTGAAAATATCAATTCGAGTAAAGTGCTAGATGTAGCCGGGGCCCGGAAAGCCAACGGAACGAATGTTTCGCAATATGGATGGAATGGAACAAGAGCGCAAATGTGGATTGCGGTGCAAATGGGAAATGGAATCAAGCTCGTTTCCGCGTTGGATAAAAACTTTGTGCTCGATTTGTCTGGTGCAGGCACGAGGGACATGACGAATATCCAGCTATACCAGTCGAACAATACTTTGGCACAAAGGTGGGTTTTCGAGCAAGTAGAAGATCCAAGAAACAAGTTAAATAAGTTGGCTTTTGAAAATAAAGACAGCCTCCAAAACGGAACATACGAAATTCATTCAAGTAAGGATCCATCTTATAATGTGGATGTCACAGCAGGCTCTAAATCCAAAGGGGCCAACGTTCAACTGTATGCGGACAATAATACAAATGCGCAACGATGGATCGTTGAACATGATCAAAACCACTATGTGAGCATTCGCAACGCAGGATCTAATTTATATTTAGGAATCATGGGAAATCAGGCGGTAAGTGGAATGAATGTGGCGCAGACGAGTCAAAGCGGTTACGCGACAAAATGGATCGTTCAGAAAGCGGGAAATGGAGTCAAGATCATTTCCGCTTTGAATCAGTCTCTTGTCCTGGATTTGAATGCGGGATATACCGTAAATAATCAAAATATTCAGATTTACCAAGATAATGGCTCCCTCGCTCAACGCTGGAATTTTATTAAAATTTAAAATCGAAATATCCTGGAAATATATGCCTATGGCATTGCTCCGGGATATTTTTTCATAGTATACTGATAGCACGAGGGTTTAAGAGAGAGATAGGAGAGCGTAAATGGTGAAAAAAAACAAGTTAAGAAATATTGCCGCCCTGAGTGGTGTAGGGATTGGTCTGGCCGTAACAGGGCAGGCCATTCTTGCGGAAGAATGCGAAAGTGAATCCATCCCCAATTCAATCGAAACTTCCCCTATGAATGAATTGGAAATGACAGAGGCGGTGTATGTGGATGAATCAAAAGAAGATTCCGCTGTTCCGGAAGTGAAAACCGTCGCGGAGGAATTACCGGTAAACGAGCTGGTCGAAGAAAAAGAAAGAGCAGAAGAAGCGGAATTGGAAGAACAGGAGCCTGTCTCGAATGTAAGCGGGATCTCTTTTGGCGCAGCCGGCGGGGAAAATGCGGCGATTTCTTCCGGCGTTTATACGATTTCATCCGCTGTTTCGACCGGTCAAGTATTGGATGTGAATGCCGGGGCAACCTATAACGGAGCCAATGTGCAAATTTATGAAAACAACGATTCGGGCGCGCAAATCTGGCGGGTCGATGTGGGTTCGGATGGCTATTATACGTTTACAAACATCCAATCCAACAAGGTGCTTGATGTAAACGCCGGTCAAGCTTTCAATGGCAACAATGTGCAACAATACGATTCGAACAATACAAAAGCGCAGAAATGGATCATTAAGAAGATGGATGTAGGGTATATGATCGCGTCAGCCCTAAATGGTTCGTATGTTTTGGATTTGGCAGGCGCCAATCCTCAAAATGGATCCAACATCCAGATTTATCAATCCAACAATACAAACGCTCAACGCTGGTTTTTTAATAAATACATCACAAAAGAGCAAACGATGGATGCGATGGCGGCGCTTAACAAAAACTTAGTCGCAAATGGACAGTATTATATTGTCAATTCGCAAACCGGTAAAGTTTTAAGTGTAGAGGGTCAATCGGTCAATAATCTAGCGAACGTTGATCTTGAAAAAAACTACCAGGCTTCTTCGCAAGTATGGGAAGTGAGCCATGACAGCAAAGGCTATGTCACATTTAAAAATATAGGATCGGGAAAAGTTCTCGATTTGGAGGCGGCGAATACGACGATTGGTTCCAATCTTCAACAATACGCGTCCAATGGAACGCGCGCTCAAAAATGGGTCATCCGGAAAAATGGTAGCAATTACGAAATCATTTCGGCGCTGGATCCGGAAAGATCTATAACCCAGTCGGACAACAACGTGCAAATCGGAAAGCTTCACGCGACCCAGATGGCGGAAAAATGGATCTTGAAGAAAGCGGAGGATTTGCGTACGCGCCTGGATGCGATTGCGAAGAAAAATTTAAATGTGATTGAGGATGGGGCATATGTGATTCGCTCAGCCTTGAATGAGAATATGGTTCTCGATATAGCGGGAGGATCCACGGCGAACAACGCTAATATCCAACTGTATGAATATAACCGGAGCAAGGCGCAGCAATTTGTGATCGTCAACGACGCAAAAGGCTATGTGACAATCAAAAATGTCGGTTCCGGGAAATTCATGGCAGTCGATGGAAAAGGATGGAATGCCGATAATGTGCTTCAAAGCGCGCAATCCAACGCCTGGAATCAAAAATGGATCATTATGCGGACAAACAACACATACCGCATCGTATCCGCTTTAAACGATTCGTTTGTTCTGGATATCACAGCCGCGTTGGCTGTCAATGGAAGTAATATTCAAATTTATGAGTCGAATGGAAGCAAAGCGCAGCAGTTTACATTCAGCTCGCTGCATAATGATGATTCCTTATGGATCAGTTCCAACAATTATTTGACGGTTTCCCAAATGGAAAACAACGCCGAGCTGGTTTGGAATTTCTTTAAAAGCTATGGCTGGACTCGAAACGCTGTTGCCGCTCTTTTAGGAAACATGCAAGGCGAATCCAACATCAACCCGGGATTATGGGAAAGCCGTCAGGAAGGAAACTTGAATTGTGGATTTGGTTTGGTTCAGTGGACCCCGGCGACGAATGTAATCAACTGGCTGGAAGGAAATGGATACGCCATCAACAGCGGATTTGGACAATGTGCCAGAATCATTTATGAATTGGAAAACCATATTCAATATTATGCGACGAACGCGTTTAATTTAAGTTTTTACGAATTTGCCCATTCTACTCAGACCCCGGAATATTTGGCAAAGGCTTTTATCTATAATTATGAGCGACCTTATAATTATGATCAGCCGCAACGGGAAGTGTATGCCCGTTATTGGTATAATCATCTAATGAAATTATAAAATGTGTAAAAAGCAAGAGTCGGGATTGTAAGATGCCGATTCTCTTTTTTTTTCTTGTATATTTTCTTTTTTGTCGATAAACTCAATACAGCGAGGAGGGGTTTTCGTGTGGATCGCACTGATTATTGCGATATATTTACTATTTATTGTTCTTAATATTTTAAGTTACGCTCAATACTATTTGTCAACGAAATTGAGCGTAGGGGGATTTGCTCAAATTTTATATACCATGCAAAACAGTATGTCTGGTTCTGAAAATACGGTTTTGGATGCGGTGAAAGGCTTTTTCGAACACAACTGGCTGCTGCTTCTTTTAGGCACTCTGGTATTCGGGGGAATGATTTGGCTGTATCTTATGGATAAAAAAGGGAAAATTCAAACAAAGATCGAGCCAATGAAATTTACGAAAATTTTAAAAAGGGTATTGATTGGACTCGCATGTTTTACATTGCTTTTTGATGTGTTTTTAGGTGTAAAAATTTATGATTCTTTGGGCATTAAAGAGTATAACGAAAGTTTAAATAAGGAAAGCGATTTGTATGATAAATACTATGCGGACGCCCGCAAAACGAACATTGAATTTCCTGAAAAAAAGAGAAATCTGATTTACATTATTTGCGAGTCGATGGAATCCACGTATACAGACAAGAAAAATGGTGGTGGATTCCAGCAAAACTTGATTCCTGAACTGACAGCGCTCGCACAGGAAAATACTGATTTTACAAGCCAAGAAGATAGTCAGTTAAATGGCGGGTATACGCCTGGCAATACGACGTGGACGATTGCCGGAATCGCGGCCCAGTCGATGGGTGTTCCATTGAATATTGGCAACAATGATTACAATCGAAATTTTGAAGAGCAATCCAAATTTCTTCCTTCAGTAAAGGGACTAGGTGACATTTTAGAAGAAGAAGGCTATCAAAACTACTTTATGTGCGGATCCGATGGCGCGTTTGCGGGAAGAAAAAATTATTATCAGCAGCATGGTGATTATAAAGTTTTGGATTATTATAGCGCGATTGACGACGGGATCATCGACAAAGACTACTATGTCTGGTGGGGCTATGAAGACAATTACTTATTCAAGTATGCTGAAAAAGAACTGAGCACTTTGGCAAAGCAGTCCGAGCCGTTCAATTTTACCATGTTGACGGTGGATACGCATTTCCAAAACGGCTATAAATGCAAAGATTGTCCAGATACTTTCGACGAGCAGTATGAAAACGTAATTAATTGTTCGGACCGAAAAATTGCTGAATTTGTCAAATGGTGCCAAAAACAGGATTTTTACAAGGACACGACAATCGTGATTTCGGGAGATCATTTAAGTATGGATGGACTCGTTCCCGAATCCATTGACAAAGATTACCCGCGAAGGACATATTTTACTGTAATCAATGGTCCTGAATATTCCTTAAACAAAACAAGAGCGTATTCGACCATGGATATTTTTCCAACGATATTAGAGGCTCTGGGAGCAAAGATTGATGGCCATCGCTTAGGGCTTGGCACATCGCTCTATTCCGACATTCCAACTTTGATTGAAATTTTGGGATATGAGGAGCTGGATCAGCAAATGAGCTATAAATCCAAATTTTATGAGGATGTAATTCTAAGTGGAGATGAAGGAAAAATCCCGACCCCGACAGATGAAAAGGAAGAATCGGATTTCAAGGAAAATACACAACCCGTACAGGCTCCGACTGCGCAACAATATCAGGCGAATAAAGAGAGTTTTTCCAATACCGATTATATTTGGATTCCTTCGTATTCCGAGCCGGCAACGACTCCGGGAACCGGAGGAGAAATGACCGATCCGGGAACCGGAGGAGAAACGACCGATCCGGGAACCGGAGGAGGAACGACCGAACCAGGAACCGGAGGAGGAACGACCGAACCAGGAACCGGAGGGGGAACGACTGATCCGGGAACTGGAGGAGAAACGACCGAACCAGGAACCGGAGGAGAAACGACCGATCCGGGAACCGGAGGAGGAACGACCGACCCGGGAACTGGAGGAGGAACGATTGAACCGGGAACCGGAGGGGGAACGACTGAACCAGGAACCGGAGGAGGAACGATTGATCCAGGAACTGGAGGAGGAACGATTGATCCGGGAGCGCCCGATTCCCAGTGATTTTCATTTGAAGGCAGGTTAAAAGCGACCTGCCTTTTCATAATTTTTACGTGAGAAGATAAAACCTGACGAGTATTTATAAAAAATTCGCAATTTCGATTTGTTTTCGCTATAATTTCAAATTGGTAGGAAATATGAAAGAAATATTAAAAAATAAAAAAACACAAAAAATATTGAAAGTTCTCCGTTGGGTTTTATTTATACTTGTCAATCTTTTGATTTGTTTAGGGGTGTTTATCGGGCTAGGGTTTTTTGAAGCCTGCAAGTGGGTTCCTGAAAAATTCGGAAATATTCCATTCGAGCAAATTTTATTCACTGTAAATACTTCGGTTGACGGGGCCGGGGAAGGGGTAATGAACGAGTTCTGGGAAGCCTGCATTCAACAGCCGCTTCTTTGCGCGTTGTCGCTAGCGGTCTTTTTAGGTTGCCTTAACGCGCTCATGTTTTATTTTAAAAAGAATATTTTGCGTCGGATTTGTACGTTTATTTTCCTTTTATGCTCATTGGCGATTATGTGGGATGGCTTTGATTCATTCGCAAAGCAAATTGGCTTTTATGAGTATATGGATGGTTATTTAAATCCGTCAACACTTTATGAAGATGAATATGTAGATCCGGCGCAGTTAACGTATGTCTTCCCGGAGAAAAAAAGAAATTTGATTTATATTTATCTTGAATCTATGGAAACGAGCTATGGCGATATGCAACATGGTGGAGCCTTCCAAGAAAGTTTAATTCCAGAATTGTCAAAGCTTGCTACGAATAAAAACACTTTTACAAGTGGAAATGGCTATACGATCATTCCATCCAATGGCTGGACGGCAGCCTCTTTGATCGCTTCAACATCAGGGGCTAATTTAAAGACGCCAGTTGCTCAGGACAATACAGCCATTGAATTTCAGTTTATGGATGGCGCGTATACATTAGGTGAGATTTTAGAAAAGGAAGGTTATAACCAAATCTTTTTGATGGGATCGGATGCAGGCTTTGCCCAACGGGATTTGTTTTTTACGCAGCATGGAAATTACGAAATTCACGATTATTATTATGAGAAAGAACAAGGGAAATTTCCTGAAGACTATAGAGTTTGGTGGGGATACGAGGATAAAAAGCTGTTCGAATACGCCAAGGAGGATCTTCTGGAACTGGCTTCTCAAAATGAACCTTTTAATTTTACAATGTTGACGTGTGATACTCATTTTACCGGAGGGTATTTATGTAAAGACTGTCCTAAAGAGTATCCGGATCAGTACTCGAATGTGATTCGTTGTTCTTCAAAACAAATTGGTGATTTTGTGAAATGGATTAAAAAACAAGACTTCTACGACAACACCACTATCGTAATTGCCGGGGATCATTTGACAATGGATGATAGTTGGGCCAATGAACACATAGGGAATGATTACGAACGCAAAGGATACTATACGCTTATCAACTCGCCAGCAAAAAAACAAAGCGAGGAAGATCGGACATTGACCGCCTTTGACTTCTATCCAACGACATTGACCGCTTTAGGGGTGCAATACGAAGGGGACCGGGTCGGGCTGGGAACCGATTTGTACAGTACCACGCCGACGTTGGCAGAGAAAATGGGGCCGGACAAATTGGAAGAAGAGCTAAAACGGTTTTCGATCTACTATCAAGACCATATTCAAAAAGCGGATTAACGAAACGACTCGATATGTAGGAATGTACACATCGAGTTTTATTTTATACATTCCGAAGGAAGTTGATATAGTATAGAAGAAAAACAGGAGAATGAAATTCATGGAACGAAACTTTTTCAAAAAATGTTCGATGATCGCTTTGGCATTGCTATGTGTCCTATGCGGATGTCAAAACACAACGAAACGATCCGACTCGCAAACAAAACAATCAGCAGTCGAAAAAAAATCCGATCCGGTACAAAAAGAAAAGGGAATTTCGTGCTTATCCACGACGAACAACCGCGTGGTCGACGAATCCGGCAATCCGTACGTGATCAAAGGGATATCGACGCACGGGCTTGCCTGGTTCCCGGAAATCGTGAATGAAAAAAGCTTTTCAAATTTTAAAAACGATTTTGGTTTAAACACAGTCCGGCTCGCGATGTACACAGCCGAATCCGGAGGGTATTGCACCGATGGCTATCCACAAAAGCTGGAAAGCCTCATTGATCGAGGAATCAAGCTCTGCCAATCGCTCAACCTGTATTGCGTTGTCGACTGGCACATTTTATCCGATCAAAATCCGCTGGAGCATCTTGATTCGGCGAAAGGATTTTTTGAAAAGATGGCCAGACAATACGGCAAACTCCCGAATGTGATTTTTGAAATATGCAACGAGCCCAATGGTTCAACAACGTGGCAGGAAGTCAGTGAATACGCCAATGAAATCATTCCTGTCATCCGCAAGTATTCCGATACTCTTATTCTGGTTGGAACTCCTAACTGGTCCCAGGATATTGAGCAGGCTGCCCAATCGCCGCTGTCTTTTAAAAATGTGGCCTATACGCTTCATTTTTACGCCGCCACGCATAAAGACGACTTGCGCGCCAAGTACGAGCAAGTCGTAAACGAGATTCCAATCGTGGTCAGCGAGTTTGGAATTTGCGATGCCAGCGGCAACGGCGCAATCGACGAGGAAAGCGGGAACACCTGGATCCGGTTGTTGAACAAGTACGATACCGGTCGTATTTTATGGAACGCGTCCAACAAAGACGAATCGTCGTCCATATTGAAACCGGGTACAAACCTAGATGATTGGACTACCGCTGATTTAACGCCCTCCGGACAATGGCTTCTTGCCCAAAACAAGGCGGCTACACCTGTTAAAAAAATTTCACCGATCCAATCGACTTCCACGCAAGGAAAAGCGACTCTATCTTTTCAGTCGAGCAATACGTGGACTGAAAAAAATAAACCCGTTGTCCAGCTTGAGGGAACCCTTGACAACGCCTCTCCGGACGCCATCACGTCCTGGACATTCACAGTCCAATTTCCTGAAGCGGTCCAAGTCAGCGACCATTAGAACTGCGATATCCAAAGAATGGATGATCAAACGATCCAAATCACGAATCTCGACTACAATGGAAAAGTCGACGCGGGACAATCCATTTCCGATATTGGTCTGATCGTGCAAAGCGATCAATCGATCCAAGTCGACCAAATCCAGGTGAAATAATTTTTTTTAAAGCGACGTCAGGCTGATTCGGCCACGTCGCTTTTTGATTTCAAAAATAAGTTCAGAAATCTTGAACGCCTATGGTAAAATAAACCTATGGAAAACTACCTCGACACACTCAACCCCCAGCAATACGAAGCCGTCACGAGCACCGAAGGCTGCATCCGCGTCATCGCCGGCGCCGGTTCCGGAAAAACCCGGGCGCTCTCGCACCGGTTCGCCTATCTCGTCAATGAAATCGGCATTATGCCCGGCAACATCCTCTGCGTGACCTTCACCAACAAATCCGCCAACGAAATGCGCCAACGCATTCACAACTTAACCGGCGACAACGACACCGGCTTCATTTCGACGTTCCACGGCTTTTGCAACACCATCCTGCTCGAAGAATCGTACGCTGTGTCCTATCCAAAAAACTTCATCGTGCTCGACAACGCCGATATCGACGAAATGCTACGCATGATATACGAAGAACGAAATCTCACCCTGCGCCACATGACATTTTCCAAAGCGCGGGATATGATCGAAATCGTGAAATTGAAAGAAAGACCAGAGTATTACCTCGACTTGATCCATATGAACGTCGAGCAGCTCAAAGAAAAGTATTTACGCGCCCATACCCCGAAAGATATCATCTTTTACGGCTATTTGTACCAGCAAAAGAAATGCTTTGGCCTCGACTACAACGACTTGATCCTGCTCACTTTGTACATTTTCGAAAACCACGAAGACATCAAACGAAAGTGGCAGGAAAAACTCGAATACATCATGATCGACGAGTTCCAGGACATTGACGATCTGCAATACCGGCTCATGAAAGTTTTAGCTGGATTCCACCAAAACTTGTTCATCGTCGGCGATCCCGACCAGACCATTTACACATGGAGGGGAGCCCGCATCCAATATTTGATGGATTTTGATCGGGAGTTTCCCAACGTCAAAACGATCATGATGCCGCAAAATTATCGCTCGACACCCGAAATACTCAATGCCGCCAATTCCTTGATCGCAAAAAACGAGCAACGAATCCGCAAAGAACTCGTACCTGTATGTCCGCATGGACTAGCCGTGCAAGTCCACGAAGCCAAAACGGAAAAAGAGGAGGCCCGGTGGATCCTGCAAACGATTCAAAGCCTGCATCAGGAAGGAATCGAGTACCGCGACATCGCCATTTTATACCGCGCTCACTACATCACCCGATCCATTGAAGACGAGTTTTTAAAGGAAGAGCTTCCATACACGATTTATTCCGGGGTGCAGTTTTACGCCCGCATGGAAATCAAAGACGCGCTTTCCTATTTGCGGATGATCGTGTACAAAGACGATCTTTCCTTTCTGCGCGTCGTGAATACGCCCAAACGGAACATCGGCGAACGACGAATGAAATTTTTAAAAAACTACGCCGAACAAAACCATGTCAGTCTGTACGAAGCGCTCAAACTTTGCGTAGACGACGACCTTTTCAAAGCCACCAAAGGAAAGGCGTTCATCGCGTTGATCGAACGATTTTCCAAAGAATATCCAGGTCAGCCCGTCAGTGAAGTGCTCACCAGCCTGCTGGATCAAAGCGGCTATGAAACGATGCTGCGAACAGAAGGAAGCCAGGAGCGGCTCGACAATCTCGCCGAACTCAAGCAATCCATTTTGGATTATGAAATCAGCTGCGGGGAAGAGGCGGATTTGGAACACTACTTAGCCCACATCGCCTTGTTTACGAACGCCGATTTGGAAATGAAACAAAACTCGGTCAAACTAATGACCGTCCACACCGCCAAAGGGCTGGAGTTCGAGCATGTCTTTTTAATAGGAATGAACGAAGGCATGTTTCCAACGAAAAAAGTCAACAGTCTCGAGTCGATGGAAGAGGAAAGGCGGCTGGCCTTCGTAGCCATGACAAGAGCGAAAAAAAGCCTTTTTCTCACCGAATCCAATGGAAGGAATTTTGACGGGTCGCCCAAATACCCAAGCCGCTTTATTCTCGACATAGATCCCCGGTATTTGACGTTTACGCCCCCGATGTCCGAAACGCTTATCGAAGACGCCCGGCAGTACATCGAGATCCACGAACGGTTTTTACGATTCAAAATCGACCAGCCCGCATGGAAAGCCGGGGACCGCGTCGAACATGCCGTATTCGGTCCGGGAACGATTGTCGACACCGATCCGTTGAACAACGTCCACACCATTCGTTTTGACAAGCTGAACACGGAACGAAAAATCTCGTACCGGGCCAAACTCAAAAAAATAGAAGCGCAATAAACGATCCGAGGCGACTCGGATTTTTTCGCGTTTCCGATCCAAAAACTGGCCAAATAAAAAACCGCCGCTAAGGCGACAGTTTTCTTGGGTTAGTCTGTTTCGTCCGCTTTTTCCGTTAAGTCAGGCCGGGTGACCAGATATTCCGGAGAGTTGGTTTTATAATAGTCAAATAAATCTTGATCGTGCACTTCGAAATCGTATTTCGTTAAATAATAAACGAGACAGCCTTTGGAAAGGGAGGAATCCGAACCGAGCGTGTCCGCGATTCGTTCCACGTTCTCATCGTAGTCGTTTGAATCCAAAACCGCCACGAAGAACGTTGGATTCTCGTCATCCGACGAGTAAACCTCTTCCATCACGCCTGGATTTTTCGCGGTCGCCAGCGCGTTGATCAACCGCGTCGGCAGCGCCGTGTCGTTGGTCGTGACCAAAGCCTCGTCCCCTTTGTAGGACGTCGTTTCCGCCGCGTACTGTTGCGCGACTTCCTGCGGTGTTTTGCCGTCTTTCAAAGCTTGTAGCGCTTTGTTGGCCGCGTCTTCGTTTTCGCATTGGACGATTTGAGCGTAACTTGGTTTGTATTGCGCCTCGATCGTGTCTTGATCGTCGACAAAGTACTTGTCCATCAGAGCCTGCGCCTGCACAGATGGCAGGAGCACTTTTTCAATATACTCGTCCTTGCTGGCGTATCCTAGATTTTTCAGCTGCGTCTCGGTGTCCGGGTTGGCTTTGGCGATTTCATCGTATTGTTTTTCCGCTTCTTTTTTCAGCTCGTCGCTGGCTGGCACTTCTTTGCTGTAGATGATCTCCTGCGCCTGCTGAATCACAAGCGCCGGACCATTGCTGCGCTTGATCATCGTGTATTCGTCGCCCTTCGTGTACGTCGTGTCGCCAATCGTCATCAGCTTTTCGCCTGCGTCCTGAATCGAAGTCGTATGAACCGAGCAGCCGGCCAGCAGCAAGGAGCCCAGTACGAGCATAGGAATCTTTTTATTCATTCGTCGTTCCTCCTTTCAGCTGGTTCATATAGTTGTCCAGCTTCGTTTGAACGGCTTTGTCCTCAAAGTGGATATCCAGATCTTTCGCCGCGTTTTCAAGCACGGTGACCTCCAGACCTGGCGTGGCGTTCAGCACGGCGTACAAGAAGGAATCCTGCACCGCGCTGTCTTTGGATTGATGAATCGTATCCAGATCCGTCGTGTCGACGTGCACTTTGTACAGCGAAGTGATTCCCGTCGACTGGTTTTGCACTTCGATCCAGTCGCTCGTCTCGCCTTCGTTGATTTCTAGCGCTTTCGCAATCAAATTGGCATCCAGACCTGTCGAGCTGGCGTTGCTTGAAGAATCCAAATATCCAAACAAACCTTCTTTCGCCGCCGTTTCCGCTTCATCCGAGAAAGCCGTGGCCGCATCGGCGAACGTTCCGGTTTCAATGGCGTTGTCGATATTGTCGCGCTTCTTTGTTTCCGCTTCCGTCAAATTGGATGGATCCGCCACTTCCAGCTGGATCAGGCTGACGATCCGGGACTTCGCGTCCTTCATCGAATCCTTCAGCGTATCGAAATGGGCGTCCACATAGTCCTTGTTCAACGCTTTTTGCTCCACCGTCATCAGGCAGTAGTCGTACAGCTTGTCGTAGCTGTCAAAACCATACGAGGCGAGTTCCGCTTCGATCGCGTCCCGATACACGTCGCTGTTTTGTGAGGAAACGCGGGAACGGATGGTGTTTTCGAGTTTCTTCGCTTCCTCTTCCATTTCTTTCGTCGTTTTTACGCTCTGTTTGACCACCGCGTTGCGATACATATTATATAATAGATCGCCATCGAACGGTGTGTAGTCGTCATACAGCGCATCCGCCGTGATATCCGTGTCGGCCAGGGTCGCAAGCACATCTTTGCCCTCACTCGTTTTCGCGGATACGTTATCTTTATTGGAATCAAAAATAAAATATCCGACAAAAGCGATGATAATCACTGCGATCAGAATGACAAACCAGTTGTCTTTGATCAAGTCTGACATATAGACCTCCTTGTTAAAATTTCCCTACAATTATATGAGATTTTCCCGTAAAAAGCAATCTGCTCACCAAATCGTAAGCATTGAGATTTACCGTAAAGTTTGCTATGATTGAAGCTATGAAAAGAGGTATCGATATGCCGAAATTAGTAATTAAAAACCTACACGTCAAAGTGGAAGAGAAAGAAATATTAAAAGGCGTCGATTTGGAAATTGATGCCAACGAACGACACGCTCTGATGGGGCCGAACGGCAACGGAAAAAGCACGCTGCTGGCCGCGATCATGGGCAATCCGAAATTTACCGTGACGGAAGGCACGGTCACATACGATGGCAAGGATGTCCTTGCGATGCCGGTTGACGAACGAAGCCGGCTTGGTATCTTTTTGGGGATGCAGTATCCAAGCGAAGTCCCGGGCGTGACCAACTCGGACTTTCTGCGCACCGCGATGAACGCGCGCAGTGAAAAGCCAATCTCCCTGTTCAAATTTATCAAGGAAATGGACCGCGCGATCAAAGAGCTTCATATGAAGCCGGATCTGGCGCACCGCTTCCTCAACGACGGCTTCTCCGGCGGAGAGAAAAAGCGCAACGAAATCGTGCAGATGATGCTGCTCAAGCCAACGCTCGCCATGCTCGATGAAATCGACTCGGGTCTTGACGTCGATGCGCTGCGCATCGTGGCCGACGCGATCGACCAGTGCCAGAAAGAAACCGACATGGGCATGATCATTGTTTCCCACTACGCCCGGTTCCTGGACTACTTGAAGCCTACGCACGCGCATGTGCTGGTCGACGGCCGAATCGTCGTATCCGGCGGAACGGAACTCATCGACCGCATCGACCGCGAAGGGTACGACTGGATCGAGCAGGAATACCACGTCAAAGCGCATCATGAAAAAGAAAAAGAAAGACCGATCTCGTTGGGAAGCTGCGGCGCCAAAAGGAGCCGGTAAATATGATGGAACGGATTTACGAAGACGTCTTCCAGGACCGGCTTGAAATCAAAGAGGATTTCAAAATCGTCGTTTCGCCGCGCTCGAAAGGCGAGTCGATGGTCGACGTCGTAGAAGGCGGGACGCTTCGATTTGAACTGGATGTGATGGAAAGCTCGACTTTAAAGCTTTTTATCCGCAACCTGGCGAAAGCGCCGCTCCATATCGACATGCGCGGCTTGATTCACGCCAACGCGCACGTCGAGTTCTCCTTTCTCGATTTGGAAGAGCAGGAAGTGACGTTCGACGAGCATGTCCGCCTTTTTCAGGAAGGCGCCTCGATCGACAACACCACCTCCCAGCTCGTCCGTGACGGAATGAAAAAAGGCAACATCGAAATTCGCCACGAGGCGGCCTACACAAGCGGCCACATGCACAATTTCGCCGTCTTGTTCGACCACGCAAAATACGAAATGGTCGCCAATGGCAATATCGAAAAAAAAGCCAAGGAGTCCGCGTCCCATCAGGAAACCCGGGTGCTGACTTTGGGCAAAGACCATGCAGCCAAAGTCATTCCGCTGCTTCTCATTGATGAAAACGAAGTCAAAGCCTCGCACGCACTCACGATCGGCGAGCCCGACGAAGCACAGCTGTACTACTTGCAGTCGCGCGGCCTCAGCAAAGAAATGGCGCTCGGCTTGTTGAGCGTTGGCTATTTCATGCCGACGATTCGCAAGATCGAAGACGAAACGCTGCGCGAGCAAGTCCGCGAGGACATGGAAAGAAAGGTGGGCGTCTATGGACATCAAGGATAAAATTTACGAAATCCGGGAAGATTTCCCGATTTTAAAGCGAAAGATGTGCGATCATCCGCTTGTGTATTTGGATAACAGCGCGACGACTCTTAAACCGAAGTCGATGATTGACACAGTCGTGAACTACTATACATATTTAGGCGCCAACGCCCATCGCGGGGATTACGAAATGAGCGCCCAGGTCGATTTTGCTTACGAAAACGCTCGAAAACTCACGAAAGAATTCATTCACGCCCGCCGCGATGAGGAAATCGTTTTTACATCCGGCACGACGGAAAGCCTCAATATTTTAGCGATGACGATTACGAACACCTGGCTTCATGAAAACGACGTCGTGTTGTCGACCGTCGCGGAGCACGCGTCCAGCGTGCTGCCTTGGCTCGAAGCCGGAAAATCGAAAAACATCAAAGTCGAATACATTCCGCTGGACGAGCAGGGAAGAGTGACTGTGGACAACTTCAAAAAAGCGCTCCACGACAAGGTGAAAGTCGTGGCGCTCGCGCAAGTGTCCAACGTTCTGGGATACGAGGCGCCCATCAAGGACATTGTTCGAATCGCCCACGAGCACGGGGTGAAAGTCGTCGTGGACGGCGCCCAATCCATCGCGCATTTGCCAGTCGATGTGCAAGATCTCGATGTCGACTTTTTCTGCTTCTCGGCCCACAAAATGTGCGGCCCGACAGGCATTGGCGTGCTCTATGGAAAATTCGACTTGCTCGAAGAGCTGACGCCGGTTTTCTTTGGCGGGGAATCGAACGCCCGCTTCAACAAATGCGGAAAAGTGTCGTTGAAAAAGACGCCGCTCAAATACGAGAGCGGAACGCAGCCAATCGAGGGGGCGCTGGGCATGGCGGCCGCCATGAAATACATCAACGAGCTCGGCAAGGAAAACATTCACCGCTACGAGCTGGCGCTCAAACATCATTTTTTGGAAAAAATCAAAGATGTGGAAAAAGTGAAAGTCTACAACGCCGAAGCGGAAAGCGGAATCATCACATTCAACGTGTACGATCAGGGAAAGCTTATTTTTCCGCAAGACGTGGCCAGCTTTTTGAACACGCGCGGCATCGCGGTGCGCAGTGGCGAGCATTGCGCCAAGCTATTGGGCGAAGTGCTCAAAGTGCCGGGAACCTGCCGGGCGAGCGTCTATTTTTACAACACATTCGAGGACATCGACAAACTGGTCGAAGCCTTGAAGGATGCCTCCTTCGAGACGTGTCTTGATATATTCTTTTAATTGAAAGGAGGAAATGGTATGGCAACAAGTATCGACGGAGCGATGCTCCGGGATATCATTATGGACCATTATCAATATCCGAGAAACAAGCATCCGCTTGTAGAGGATCCACAATATAAATCCAAACATATGGCGAGCGACTCGTGTATCGACGATATCACCGTGCAAGCCAAATTCAAAGATGGAACGATCGAGGACGTCGCGTTTGACGGCGTCGCCTGCGCGATCTCCACTTCGGCGACCGACATCATGTCCGATCTTGTGAAGGACAAAACTATCGAAGAAGCCCAGAAAATCATCGACAACTACATGGCGATGGTCGATGAAAAAGAGTACGACGAAGACTTGCTCGACGAGGCCGTCGCTTTCCAAAACGTCGGCCGCCAAGCCAACCGCATCAAGTGCGCGACGATTGGCTGGAACGCGCTGCAGGCGCTCATCGACGAAGAAAAAAAGGAGGAAAACAATGGCTGATCACAAAGAGATTCCCGGATCCTCCGAATACGAGTACGGTTTTCACGATCGGGACGTTTCCGTTTTCAAAACCAACAAAGGATTGACAGAGGAAACGATTCGCGAGATCTCGAAAATCAAAAAAGAACCGCAGTGGATGCTCGACATCCGTTTGAAAGCGTACCACGCGTTTCGTGAATTAAAAAACCCAAGCTGGGGACCGGATCTTTCCGGCATCGACTTTGACGACTACACGTATTACATCAAACCAAGCGACAAGCAGGAAAAATCGTGGGATGAAGTGCCGGAAACGATTCGCGACACATTCGAACGACTCGGCATCCCGAAAGCGGAACAAAAATTTCTGGCCGGCGTTTCAACCCAATACGAATCCGAAGTCGTTTATCACAACATGCTGGCCGAAGTCGAGGAAAAGGGCGTCATCTTTCTGGATACCGATTCCGCGCTTCGGGAGCATCCGGAGCTCGTGAAAGAATACTTTGGCAAGCTGGTTCCGTATTCCGACAACAAGTACGCCGCGCTCAACACGGCCGTGTGGTCGGGCGGCTCGTTTATTTACGTCCCTAAAGGCGTAAAGCTCGATAAACCGCTTCAATCGTATTTCCGCATCAACTCGATGCAAATGGGACAGTTCGAGCGGACGCTCATCATCGTCGACGAAGGGGCCGACGTGCATTACGTGGAAGGGTGCACCGCGCCGACGTACTCCAAAGACTCGCTGCATGCGGCGGTTGTCGAAATCTTTGTCCACAAAAACGCCACATGCCGGTATTCCACCGTGCAAAACTGGTCCAACAACATTATCAACCTTGTGACGAAGCGGGCGAAAGTGTACGAGAACGCCCATATGGAATGGATTGATGGAAATATCGGCAGTTTGATCAACATGAAATACCCGGCGTGTATTTTAGCCGAGCCGTACGCCAAAGGAACGTGCATCTCCATCGCGGTCGCCGGCAAAGGACAGCAGCAGGACGCGGGGGCCAAGATGATTCATCTGGCGCCGCACACCTCAAGCAATATCATTTCGAAATCCGTCGCGCGCAACGGCGGGGAAGTGAACTACCGCGGCTGGGTCGTCCAGGCCAAAAACGCGGAGTACTCCAAAAGCAAAGTGGAATGCGACACGCTGATTCTTGACGACCAGTCCCGCTCGGATACGATCCCGCTGAATAAATCGTTCTCCAAAACGAGTCAAATCGAACACGAGGCGACCGTGTCGAACATTTCCGAAGAACAGTTGTTTTATTTGATGTCGCGAGGCTTGACGAAGGCGAAAGCGACAGAAATGATCGTCATGGGCTTTTTGGAACCATTCACAAAAGAGCTGCCGATGGAGTACGCGGTCGAACTCAATCAGCTGCTCAAACTGGATATGAGCGACTCCATTGGATAGAAAAGCGCTCATCGAAAGGCGGCTTCAAGTCGCGAATCGAGCAGAAAAAGAAAAGGCAATCGTTGAAAGGCTGTTGCCTTTTTTAAAAGGGAAACAGACCGCCGGCTATATGCCGATCCGAGGGGAAGCCAATGTGTTTGGTCCCTGGATTGATTTTGTGCCAAAAGTGGTAAGCGCGACCAGGATGGTGTTTTTGCCGCCCGTCCATTTCAAAAAGGGCGCGTTTGGCGTTTTGGAGCCAGAGAGCGAGGCTGTCGTTTTGAGCGCGCAAATCGACGTCATCGTCGTGCCGATGGTCGCCTTCGACGGAAAGTACCGCATTGGATACGGAAAAGGATATTACGACCGGTATTTAAAAACCTTTGAGGGGTTAAAAATCGGTGTCGCGTTCGACGACCAGGAAGTTTACGATTATCAGCCCAGTCTTTACGATGTACCGATGGATGTGATCGTCACGGAATCGAGAACTATCGAATGAGCTGACGAATGGGAAAAATCATGAGATAATCAAAAAAAGAAACTGGAGAACAAGTATGAGTGTGATCACAAATATTCGAAAATTCTGGGAGCGGTTCGAAGACGAGCAATCCAATCTCGAACAGGCGCTCAAAGATAAAAATTATGAACGGATCAATGAAATCGTGGGAGGACTGAACGAGGAAGTCAACGCGATTAGCGGATGCAGTTTTTTCGTCGAGGACGTCAGCGAGGACTTTGAGATGACGATCGACCCCGGTCCCAACAAAACAAGCCAGTACATCGCCCAGCGCATCAAAATGATGGCGCCGGACAACGTCAAAGCGTCATGGCGCATTAACGCGGTTTTGCAGCCACTCTCGCAAAAGGCGATCGAGGCGGCCGTGCAAATCAAGGACGAAACGTACACCCTCGTCGATTTTCTGGTGTTTTACGAAGTCCATCCGGAAACGCAAACGTTTAGCACCCGGGTGTACTGCCCGGGCTACCAGCTCATTGAAAACGACGAGTACACAAAAGAAATGAGCATGTATTTGCTGGAGCTGGCGATTGGGCAGACGGATTACGAAGCGTACATTGACCGCGTGGAGCCGCTGACGGCACCGGAAGATTCGAAAAACTTCTGCAACCTCGTCGATTTTTACAACTTGATCGCGCAAACCGTTGAAAAGGACCATTGGAAAGAGTACGACTCGCCTCTTGATATTTACTCGATTTACGAGCCTAATCAGGATTTTGCCCACGACGCGCTGCGCAAGGATATGAAAATCATCTTTACCACCCATCCGATGCTTGTGGAAGAAACGCTGGGCGAAAAAAACGACGTCCTGCTCGACTTGAAAGCCAAAGAAGGCGAGTACGGATACATGTATTACGCCAATCCTTTCGCGGGAAAGGACAACGCGCTGTTTCGGCAGGAACTTTCCAAACAGCTGGACGCTTCGATGTCCAAGCTCAATTTAGGCAAGGTCATTGGCGGCGCGATGGGAAAAAGCTTTTCCTACATCGACTGGATCGTGTTTGATCCGGAAGGGTTCGAAAAGGCGTTCGCGCAAATCAAAAAGCAGCTCGACCCGAAAGTCGAACTGCATTATGTCACGTTTCATGAATTTATGAATTAGTTTAAATCAGCGCATGCATTGAGCAGGCGCTCTTTTTTCGCGCCGGAAAACGTCTGGTAGGGATCCTCCAGAAAACGGGCGAGCACGTCGGCGTCCTTGAGCAGCTCGCACATCGGCGAGTCAATATGGTTTTTGTAGGAATGCTGGCCGATCATATAGCCGATTTCGTCGATTTCGCGCATCTTGAACAAGCCGGACTGCTCCAAATACTGGTGGGCGTACAGCGAAGACAGCCGGGCGTGGTCTTTGTGGGGGCAGTTTTGGGCGTACTGGGCGAAATCGTGCAGCAGCGCCGCGATCTTCGCCAGCTCGACGGGCAGGTTCCGGGATATGGCGAGCAGGGTAATGCAGTTGTCGACACTGTTCGTATGCAGAAAAGCCGCGGTGCGTAAAAGCTCGTTGTTTATTTTGTGATACGTGCCGTAAACGTGGTCTTTGACTTTGTTGTAACGTTCCATCCTTGTTCTCTTCTCCTTCTGATAAGAAAAAGCGCATGAAGTGAATCCATGCGCCTGTTGACTGCTGATATTGATCGTTCGTCGCTTACGCAGTCGTGCTAACTACAGTGACCTTGCTGGCCTGCTGTCCGCGGTTGCTTTCAACCACGTCGTAAGTAACGGTCTGACCTTCTTCGAGAGTTTTGTATCCATCCGCGTTGATCGAAGAGTAATGAACGAAAATGTCTTTTCCGTCTTCGCCGGTAATGAATCCATACCCTTTTTCAGCATTAAACCATTTTACTTTACCTGTGTTCATAGTATAACCCCCTGGACGTGCCTCGATCGGTCCGCAAAGCAGGCGCGGCACGTCAACAATACCGACTGCTTTTTTGGATGATAAGGCTATCCCTATGTTAATTATACGTTTTCTATAACATAGAGTCAAACAAATTTTAAAAATCGTTGGAGAAATGTTATAGGTGGAAAAACACAATCAGACGCTAATAACAAGAAAAGTATAGCATAAATTCGAAAAAACCAACATCGCATGACATAAGAATGCAATCGCCAAAAAAAAGCTTTATAATAGAAGCAACAAACAATACAGGAGGTATATTTTTTATGTTCATCAAAGATGAAGCCCTGCGTGATGCCGTGGCGCGCAATCTTCGAACGACACCGGAAGAGCTCACCCCCGAAATGATGACCGGGCTCATTCATCTGGAAGTTCCGGATATGGAAATCAAATCGCTGGAAGGTTTGGAATACGCGGAAAACCTGGAATATCTGGATGCGTCGGGAAACTCGATTCAGTCGCTTGAGCCGATACGCGATCTTCGCAACGTGCTGACGCTCGACGTGTCGAGCAACCAGCTGCGGGACATTCAGGCGCTGCACGGGTTCCGCCAGCTGAAAAAACTCAACATTTCCAGAAATAATTTGTACACGATGGATATTTCGAGCATCGCGGGAATGCTGCACCTGGAAGTGCTTGACCTGAAACGGGCCAAGATCGACTCGCTCGAATACATCATCCACTGCAAAAAGCTGCAGCAGCTCAATATCAACACCGAAAACGGACCATTCAACTATTCTTTGCTGGGAACGCTGAAAGACTTGAAAAAGCTGGACATGTCCGGAATGCGCCGTTTCAACATTGACGATTTAACGTATTTGTCCCATTTGGAAAGCTTGAATCTGGCGACGAATTTAATGAGCGATATTTCCCCGCTGCTGGCGATGAAAGACCTGAAGGAGCTCAATGTGTCGAATTGTCCGTACTTAAAAGACTATACGATTCTCGAGCAGTTCCCTTCGCTGCGCAAGCTGAACATGAACTACAATACGCCGGACAGCTTTGATTTCTTGAAAAACCTGCCAAAGATGGAGGAGCTGTCCATGGAGCAAACCGGATTCCACGATTTGCCGCTGCTCAACCACATGAAGAAGCTATGCGCCCTGAACGTGTCGAAAAACGATTTGCACGACGTCGACAAGTTTTACAACGTGAAAAATCTGGAAACCCTGAAAGCCGAGTTTTGCCAGCTGACGAACATCGACTTTCTCAAAGACGCGCACAAACTGGAAAGCCTGGATTTGTTCACGAACCGGATCACGGACATCGAAGTGCTCAAGCACGATAAAAACATCGTCGAACTCAACATTGGACGCAATCAGGTCCGCGACATCGAGTGTTTGAAAGATATGAAAAATCTGGCGATCCTGTCGCTGGAAAACAACGACGTGCACGACATCTCGCCATTGAAGGACCTGGAGAATTTGTGCATCATCGACCTCTACAACAATGTGATCCGCGACTTGAAGCCGCTGAAGCATCTCGAATACGTATCGTATTTGCGTCTGGACCACAACGCCATTACCGATTTGACGCCGCTGGCCGACTTGAAGTACTTGCGCTCGCTGACTTTGAAAGCCAACTACATCACCGACGTGTCGCCGCTCAAGGATTTGAAGCTGCTGGAGGCTCTTCGTCTGGACGACAATCCAATCGCGGACACATCCGTGCTGGAAAGTATGGAATTTTACGATAAATTTACCGATTAAACCTCGATGAATCGAGGTTTTTTCCTATGGGAGGCAAACACAGGTTTGTGGTGGCGAAAAAAGCGAAAGAAGTGGTACAATAAGTCCATGTGTAAAGGAAATAAAACAACGATAGAAACCATTTTAAAAAAACAAATCGCGATTACGCGCGAGCTCGTGGACGCGTCCGGACGGATCCTGCGCATCGCGCTGGAAAAGGAATCCTCCCTCAACCAGCCGCTCCACCGAACGATCAAGGATGAAGAACAATGAGCTCGTCCAAAAACCAAGGGTCGAGCTGGAAACGCTTCAAGCAAATCGTTTCCATTTTGCGCAAGCATCACATCCAAAAGGGAATGGATCCGGTGAAGCTTCGGCTGATTTTAGAGGATCTTGGGCCGACGTATGTCAAAATCGGACAAATCATGTCCACCCGGCAAGACGTATTTTCCCAACGGTATTGCGAGGAACTCGTAAAGCTGCGCTCCAGCGTCACGCCGCTTCCGTACGAAACGATTTTGGAAGTGCTGGAATCCCAGTACCGCCAGGCGCCAAGCGAGATTTTCGAAACGATTGACGAGGTTCCGCTCGGCTCGGCTTCCATCGCGCAAGTGCACGCCGCGACGCTGAAAGACGGACGAAAAGTCGTGATCAAAGTCCAAAGGCCGGGGATTTACAAGGAAATGGAGGAAGACGTCGAACTCATTCGCAAAGCGGTCAAAATCCTGAATTTGTCGGAAACGCTGACTTCGATTGTCGACATGGACACGGTCGTAGACGAGTTTTGGACAACCGCCCAGCAGGAGATGGATTTTCGGCATGAAGCCGCCAGCGCCAAACGGTTTAAAGAAATGTACGCGGATGTGCAATACATTGGCGCACCAACGATTGTCGACGCCTATACGACAAGCCACGTTCTCGTCATGGAGTACATTGGCGGCATTGAAATCGACGACATCGTGACGTTGGATAAAGAAGGGTACGCGCGTTCCGAGATTTGCGAAAAGCTGGCGTACAACTACGTCAACCAAATCATTGATGTGGGCTTTTTCCACGCGGATCCGCACGCCGGCAACTTGCGGATCGACGAAGGAAAAATCGTCTGGATCGACTTCGGCATGATGGGAGAACTCACGCCCCGGGACCGCGACTTGATGAAGCAGGGCGTCCGCTCGCTCGTCAACCGGGACAGCGCGCTGCTTGTCGAAACGATTTTGACGCTGGGAACATCCAATAAGGAAATCGACCACGCCAAATTCACCGTGGAAATGGACCGGTTCATGAATAAGTACATCAATATGTCGCTGTCGGACATCAATTTGCCGCAAATGGTGCAGGAAATGTTCGCCATTTGCCATCAATACGCCATTATGCTGCCCAAAGGCATTTCCATGCTGGCGCGCTCCTTGATCACGATTGAAGGAACGATGCGCGTGCTGGATCCAAAAACGAACATCATGCAAGTGCTGTCGTCGTATGAAATGGAACTGCTGAATATCAACTGGAACCGGAAGCTGAAATCCATGCTCGTCAAAGCGGTGGAGGCCGGGGAGGATTCCATCGAGCTGCCGATTCACGCGAAACACTTGATGGAGGCGCTTCAAAAGGGCCAGCTGAAAGTCAATTTGAATTTACTCGGATCCGAAGTGCCGCTGGCCAATTTGGATCGAATGATCAACCGAATCGTCGTTTGTATTTTGATTGCCTCGCTTTTGCTGGGGTCCAGCGTCATTTGCACGACGAATATGCATCCAAAGCTGCTAGGCATTCCGCTGCTGGGCGTTTTTGGATTTCTGATCGCGTTTGGAATGAGTCTGTGGCTGTTCGTGAAGATGTTGTTCCTGCATCAGAAAAACAAACCATTTTAGGAGGAATTTATGAAGGAACATACAAAGGCTTCGCTCGCGTCCGGCATTTTGCTTGTCGTGCTCGTCGCGCTGGATCAGTGCACGAAATTCGCGATCGCGAGCCGCATGAAGCTGCACGAGTCGATTGAGGTGATTAAGAACTTTTTTTATATTACCTACGTGCAAAACACGGGCGCGGGCTTCAGCATTTTCGAAGGCTATGGAAAACCGTTTTTCGCGGTTTTGACCATCGCCGCCCTGGTGGCGATCGCCTATTATTTTTATCACACCAAGGATCGCAAGATCCAGTTTTGCCTGACTGTCATTTTCGCGGGCGCCGTCGGCAACTTTATCGACCGGATGGCGCTGGGCTATGTCGTGGATTTTTTCAGCTTTTATTTTTTCGGCTGGGGATTTCCCGTGTTCAATATCGCGGATATTTGCATTAGCGTAGGCTTCGCGATGCTGGTGATCGTCTATCTTGTCGATGAGTATAAGGAGCAGAAATCATGGAAGAACAAACAATTTTAGTGGAAGAAAAAGGCGTGGACGAGCGGCTGGACAAGGCGCTTTGCTCATTGCTCGATATTTCCCGCAAACGGGCGCGTGATTTGCTTGACGGCGAAGCCGTACGCGTGAACGGGGTTTTGGAAAAAGCGTCCTATAAAGTAAAAGCCGGGGATCAAATTACGGTTTCGGGCGCCCCGATGGAAGAAACCGAAGTCAAACCCGAGGATATTCCGCTGGATATCGTGTACGAGGACGAAGACGTTCTTGTCATCAACAAGCCAAGGGGCATGGTGGTGCATCCCGCGCCCGGCCATTATTCGGGTACGCTGGTCAACGCGCTGATGTTCCACTGCAAAGATTTAAGCGGGATCAACGGCGTCATGCGTCCTGGCATCGTGCACCGCATCGACAAAGATACGAGCGGCTTGCTTGTCGTCTGTAAAAACGACTTGGCGCACGCCTCGCTTTCGGAACAGCTCGCTTCCAAGACGGCGCACCGGCAATACAAAGCCATTGTCCATCATCCGTTTTCCCACACGTTTGGAACGGTGAACGCGCCCATCGGACGGGACGAGCGCAACCGTCAAAACATGACGGTGACCGCGAAAAACTCGAAAGAGGCCATCACGCATTTCGAGGTACTCGAAAACTTTAAAAACTACGCCTACATCCAATGCACGCTGGAAACCGGCCGGACGCATCAAATCCGCGTCCACATGCAGTATATCGACCATCCAATCGTTGGCGATCCCAAATACGGGCCGCGCAAAACGTTAAAAACCGATGGACAGCTGCTGCACGCGTACGCATTGGAATTCATCCATCCACGTACAGGTGAAAAAATGCGGTTCGAAGCCGAAGAGCCGCCTATTTTCAAAGAAGTGCTCCACAAGCTGGAAAGCGGGGAAATCGAATGAAACGCGACGATGTGTTGAGCTGGGACCAGTATTTCATGGCGGTCGCCCACTTGAGCGCGTTACGCAGCAAAGATCCAAACACGCGGGTCGGCGCCTGCATCGTCAATCCGGAAAAACGGATCGTCGGCCTAGGTTACAACGGATTCCCGATGGGGTGCGACGACGACGTGTATTCCTGGGAGCGGGAAGGCGAATATTTGGACACGAAGTATCCGTACGTCGTGCATGCCGAGTTGAACGCGATTCTCAACAGCATCCAAAATTTAAAAGGATGCACGCTGTATGTGTCGCTGTTTCCGTGCAACGAGTGCGCCAAGGCGATCATCCAGTCGGGAATCTCGAAAGTCGTGTACGAAGACGACAAGTACGACGGCACACCCAACAACGTCGCAAGCAAGAAAATGTTCAAAGATGCGCAAGTCGAGCTTGTCCGGCTGCCGTACGCCTTAAAGGTGAATGTGGAACCCGTCAAAAAAGATCAGGAAGTCAGCTCCTGATCTTTTCTGTGTTTTTAAAGTGCATTTTCGCGACTTCGCCAAGCTTTTCGAATCCATAGCGCTCCACGAAGCGGCGCCCGCATTGATCAACTTTCGGTCCCGCGCCTTTTTCAAAAGGAAAATCGTATTTCGCGGCCATTTTGTCAAAATAGTCCAAAAAAGCCGCGCGGGCAAGGACGCTCGCGCAAGCGACGGCGAGGTACTTGTTTTCAGCTTTTGTTTCGAACGTCAAGTTGCGCACCACGCGCGGCTGTCCTTCCAGGTGGCGGTAGTAAACCGCCGGCTTGGCGAACTGATCCACGACGCAAAGGGCGGGAAGCTCGTGGCCTTTGTCCATTAAGTTCAAGTACGCCTGATTGTGCAGCAGGCTTTTGATGGCGTTCATGTTGTGGCGCGCGTGAATGGCGTTGTATTTCGGATTGCTGACGATCATCAGCGAATAAGGGCAAAGCGATTTTACCTCGGGCGCGATGGCGCGAATCCGGGTGTCGTCCATTTGCTTGGAATCCTGAATGCCTAGCGCCCGTAAACGTGGCGCGGCCTGGGCGCTGACAATGCAGGCGGCCACCACGACAGGGCCGAAATAGTCGCCGGTTCCGACTTCGTCGCTTCCCGCCTGCGGAAAGGTTTCCTCGTCGCGGGAGGATT
This sequence comes from Dubosiella muris, assembly GCF_004793885.1. Taxonomy (GTDB): domain Bacteria; phylum Bacillota_I; class Bacilli_A; order Erysipelotrichales; family Erysipelotrichaceae; genus Dubosiella; species Dubosiella muris. The sequence goes on along the minus strand of NZ_SRYG01000003.1, from coordinate 9,109 downwards.
CGGATGGTTCCAGAAACGACACATCCTGTCCCTGGTAAACGACCTTGCCGGATTGGTAGGCGGTAATGGTCAAAGACGGGAGTTTCATTTGAAAGTAAGTATACGGGGGGCGGGTGACGGAAAGAGCCTGGGGCTCGATTCGCTCGCGCAGCGCTTCGATTTGCGCTTTGGTCATCGTTTTTGTGATAGAAGGCATGACCATAGTATACACTATCCCGGAAAACTTTACAGACTATGATGAAATGATTAGAATGGATGTATGTCCATACATGAAATTGATTTGGCGCTGCTTGTGTTTGGGGCGGCAGTCTTGATCGGGGCGTGGCGCAAAGGGTTTATTCGGCCGTTGTGCGATGTCATCTGCCTGCTTTTGTCGCTGGCGCTCACCGGATATTTTGTCGTTCGTGGAACGATTGCTTTTCAGGCTTCTTTTATTGTTTTTTGTTTGATTCGTCTCGCGCTCGCGATGGTGCAGGCGCTGCTTCTGCCGCGGCGGCAAGGGATCCTTTCGCTTTTTGACCGGATCCTTGGCGTTTTGCTGGGGCTGGTGCGAATTTATATCGTTTACGCGCTCGTTTTTTACGCGCTTTCTTTTTTTTCAGTTGGCACGATCCAGCCAGAGTCTTCGATCGTGTATCCATATTTCAAGGAGGTAGAAACATATGTCCGACAAGCGATCGGGGTTTAAAAAACAAATGGATCGGTCCATCGACTACGCGGCCGTTTTGGAGCAAATTGCCGGATATGCGGCGTTTTCGCGTTCCGTGGCGATGATCCGAAACGCCATGCCGCTCGAAACCGTCCAGCTCGCCCGGGAGCAGCTGGACTTTGTCCAGGAAGGAATGGAATACGTCCGGCTCGGGAAGGATCTTTCCATGGGTGGTGTCACGGATATCGAGCCATTTCTTGACTCGGCATCGAAATCCATCGTTTTACTGCCTGGCGAGCTCAACGCCATCGCGCTTTTCTTGTCCGCCGTCCGCCGGGCCGTCCAGGCGTTTGAGGAAGAGCGGGAGCCAAGGCTTGCCGAGTACGCGGCGACCATGGATCCTTGCGACAAGCTTCGAAAGAAAATCGAGGCGATGATTGACCTGGGCGGCGACATCAAGGAAGATGCCACGCCGACGCTGTATGGCCGGACGCAGGCGCTGCGTCAGGCGAAAGCGGATTTAAGCGTGTTCGCCCGCGGCTATACGAAGCAGCACGCGACGCGGCTCATGGACACGACGACGACCACGATCCAGGGCCGCCTTTGCGTGCTGGCGAAGACGCCGGAAAAAAACAGCTTTGGCGGCATGATCCATGGCACGAGTCAAAGCGGGATGGCCACGTATGTGGAACCGCGCGAGTTCGTGGTGCGCAACAACAAGATCCAGTCGCTCGCCTTGGAAATCGAAGAGGAAAAACGCCGGATCTGCCGGGAGTTGACCGCGCAAGTGGCGGCCAGCGCGCTCGCGCTTGGAAGCGATTTGGAAACGATGACGTTTTTAGACACCGTGATGGCGCGCGCCAAATGGGCGAACCGGTACGACGGGTGCGTTCCAAAGTTCCAAACCCGGGATCATTCGTTTCGTTTCGCGCATGCCCGCCATCCACTGATTGACGAGCAAAAAGTCGTCGCCAACACGTACGCCAGTCAAAAAGACCAGTTTTGCTTAATGATTTCAGGCCCGAATATGGGCGGAAAGACCGTCACGCTAAAGACGATCGGCTTGTTTGTCGTGCTCGCGCACGCCGGCTTTCCGGTTTTGGCGCACGACGCGATGCTGCCGTGGTACACGTCGATGTGGTTTGACATCGGTGACGACCAGTCGATTGAAAACAACTTGTCTACTTTTTCGTCCCATATGTCCAAAATCGCCCGGATTTGCCAGGCGGCCAACGAGCATACGTTTATTTTGCTGGATGAAATCGGCAATGGAACCGATCCGCTGGAAGGCGCGAGTCTGGCTTCCGCGATTTTAGCGTATTTGATTGACTGCCAGTCGACCATTGTGACGTCGACGCATTACGATCAGGTGAAGGAGTTTGGCAAGGCCGATTTGCACACGCTTGTTTCCAGCGTGGAATTCGACGTGGAAACGCTGCGGCCGACGTACCGGTACTTGCCGGGCATTTCGGGCGGATCATTCGCGTTCGCGATCGCTTCGCAGCTTCAGCTGGAGCCGGCGATCATCGCGCATGCCCGGACGCTGAAAGAGGAAAACATGAAGGAGTCGCAAAAGGCGCTGGAGCGGCTGGAAATCGAGCAAAAGGAAGTCATGAAAAAACAAGAGCGTTTCGACGTCCTCATTCAAAACGCGCATCGCATTCAAAAAGAAGCGGAAGCCGAAAAACAAAAATGGATCGGCAAGCGCGAAACGCTGGAAGCGGAGTACGAACACGAGCTGGAGGCGATGCTGGACGAGAAGCGCGAGGAAGCCAGAGCCATTTTGGCGAAAATGAAAAACCATCCCGAAGTCAAGGTGCATGAACAAATCGAGTCGCTGCACGCGATCAACGATCTCGCGCCCGAACAAAAAGAGGAAAAAGCCGCGAAAGAAACGTTTGCGGTCGGCGACTATGTCCACATTGATTCGCTGAACGCCCATGGCGAAATTCTCGAGATTCGCAAAAAACAAGCCACGGTGCTGACCAACGGAATGAAAGTCAACGTCAAAACGAACGTGTTGACGAAAATGAAGCGTCCCAACGTGCCGAAAACGGCGCCCAAGCCAAGGCTGGAGCGCGTCACGAAGCGGTTTCCGCTGGAATTGAACTTGATTGGCATGCGGGTCGAGGAAGGGCTGAACGCGCTGGACCGGTATTTGGACCAGGCCATCGTCCACAAAGCGATTAGCGTGCGCATCATTCACGGCATGGGGACGGGAAAGCTTCGAAAGGCCGTTTGGGACGATTTACGCAAGCGCAACACCGTGAAGTCGTTTGAATCGGCCGGCCCAAACGAAGGCGGCCTGGGCGCGACTATCGTGACGTTGAAATAAAAGAAAAGAGGAGTTATGGCGGTTTCAAAACATTTGCAGGATAAATTGTCTTTGCTGCCGGAACAACCCGGCTGTTACATCATGAAAGACGAGAAGGGGAAGATTTTGTATGTGGGCAAGGCGAAAGTTCTGAAAAACCGGGTGCGTTCGTATTTTACGGGGGTCCACAACAACAAAACCACCCGCCTGGTTTCCCATATCCGCGACTTTGAGTACATCGTGACGGGTTCGGAAAAAGAGGCGCTGCTACTGGAAATCAACTTGATCAAAAAGCATCGTCCTCCGTTCAATATCATGTTCATGGACGACAAAATGTATCCATACATCGAAGTAAGCGGCGATCAGGATTTTTCCGTGCGCATATCCCGAAAGCCGAATCATAAAAAATCCCGCTACTTTGGCCCGTATCCGAGTTCCAGCGCCGCCTATGAAATGGTGAAGCTCGTCAATCAAATTTTTCCGATTCGCAAATGCCGGACCCTTGGCAAGCAGGCTTGTTTGTATTACCACATGCATCAGTGCCTGGCGCCTTGCGTCAAAAAAACCGATCCGAAAGAGGTAGCCAAGATCCGCGCGGAAGTCATCCGGTTTTTAAAGGGCGATGTGGATGTTGTGCTGGACGATTTGCACCTTAAAATGCAAAACGCGGCCGAGGAGCTGCAATTCGAGCGCGCGAAGGAGCTGCGGGACCAGATCCAGCATATCGAGCACATCAAGGAAAAGCAGTCGATTGATTTTTCGGACCGGACGGCCCGCGACGTGTTTGGTTATTACGAAGACAAAGGCTATATTAGCTTTTACGGCTTCTTTATCCGCGACGGAAAACTGCTGGAGCGAACGCTTTCCATCACGCCGATTTACGAGGAAAAAGACGAGGCGTTTGTCAGCTTTATCGTGCAGTACTACGCCAACAACACCAAGCCCAAGGAAATTCTCGTTCCCAAAGGCACCGATGTGGAGGCGCTGGAGCACGCGCTCGATGTGAAGGTGAAAGTTCCTGAGCGCGGAGAGAAAAAGAAGCTGGTGGATCTCGTCATTCAAAACGCCAAGGAGGCGCACGATCAAAAATTCCAGCTCGTGTACAAAAAAGACAAAGAGCTCGACATGGCCATGCAGCATTTGTCCCGGATCGTCCAGCGCGAAGTCCACACGATTGAAAGCTTTGACAATTCGCATATCCAGGGCTCGAACAACGTGTCGGGCTTAGTCGTGTTCGAGGATGGCCGGCCGGACAAGGCACAGTATCGCCATTATCATTTGGATACGTACCGTTCCGATATCGACTCGATGAAAGAAGTCGTTTACCGGCGGTATTTCCGGCTGCTCAAAGACGGCAAGCCCATGCCGGATTTGCTGATTGTCGATGGCGGGGCGGCGCAAATCAACGCCGCCAAGTCGATTCGCGACGACTTGATGCTCGATTTTCCCATCGCGGGACTCGTAAAAGACGACCGGCACGCGACGAGGGCCTTGATGCTGGAAGACTTGAAGGAAGTGCCGCTGTCCAAGGAGGACCCGTTGTTTTTTATGCTTACCAGACTACAGGACGAAGTGCACCGGTTCGCGATCGAGTACCATCGCAAGCTGCGCAGCAAGTCGATGACAAAGTCGGTTTTGGACGAAGTGCCCGGCATTGGCGAAACACGCAAAAAAGAGCTGATGAAGACGTTCAAGTCGATGAAAAGCTTGCGGCAGGCGGATGTGGAGGCGCTCGCCCGGGTCGTGCCCGAAGATGTGGCACGTCGTTTGTTCGACCGATTGCATCCTTCGGAGTGATTCGTTATAATTTGACTTATGAAAGTGGATTCGAAAACACTCGGTTTAAGGCTGTTGCTGCTTGGCGTATGCGCCGGCGTGGCGATCACGTGTATGATCAAAATCAACGAGACGTACGATCCTCTGGCGCGCTATCCTTATGTGACCGAACAAAACAGACCTGTTATTTTGGCGCATTTGGATGCCAAGGAAATCGACTACATGATTACGCAGCAGCTGAAACCGGATCAATATCTTGAATTTATCAACGAGCCGGACTTTTCGATTTACAATACGCTGTTTTACGCGCGGGCGAAAAAAGCCCAGGACGCGCCGGCGGCGTATATTGTCAATTTCATTAACAAGTACCGCTCGAATTTTTCGCTGGACACGCTGACGCGGTACTTGTCGCACTATTCTTACGCCGATTTAACGTCGTTTTATGAAAACGAGCAGATTTTGCATGAAGATGTGCAGCTCGCGCCGGATCCGGCGTATCCATATTTGGTACTGAATGAAAACTTGTCGGTATACCGTTACGTCCCGGATGGGTTGAGCGATTTGGAAGGAACCTCGCTCAAGAGCGAAGCGGCGCAACGGTTGAAAGCCATGCTGGACGACTATAAAAAAATCGTGGGAGAAAATGAATCCCTCGGCTTGGAAAGCGGATACTTGAATTACGAGCAAGTGCTGGACCGGTATTTGCGGGCGACGCTCGTCTATGGCGAGTATGTCGACCGTTTCGCGTTGTCCGGCGGAGAGAACGAGCAGCAGCTCGGGTACACGGTGGCACTGACCGGCGCCCAACGCTGGGACACGCTTGTCGCCGAAAACAAAGCGTTTGTCGACTACGACTACACCAAGGTGGAGGAAGAGCTTGGCGAAGCTGAACTGGAAACGCAGGCCTGGTTGCGGGCCAACGCGTGGCGGTATGGATTTGTCGTTCGCTATCCGCAAGGAAAAGAAGAGGTGACAGGCCATTATTACCAACCGTATTTGCTTCGGTATGTCGGCCAAAAAACCGCCAAGGCGATGGTCGATGAAAACAAGACGATGGAGGAAATGGACTTCGAGGAGGAACTTCAGTAATGGATCAAAAAAAATACAAAGTGGTGGTCGTGTCCGACTCGCACGGCACATCGAATCTCGTGAGCGAGATTGAGCGCTGGAATCCGGACGCGGACCTGTATGTGCATTGCGGCGATTTGGAAGACAATCCGGCTTTGTTTGATAACTGGATCTTCGCCAGAGGAAACAACGATTTCTTTTCCGCGGGAAATATGAAGGAACAGCAAGTCATCCGGGTCGGGGAGCACCGGCTGCTTGTCGTGCATTCGCATCGTTGCTCTTATATGAACCGCGAGATGGATCTTGTGCGGATGGCGCAGGAAAACGATTGCGACATTGTTTGTTTCGGGCATACGCATTGTTCCATGATCAAGCGGGTTCATGGCGTGCTGCTTGTCAATCCGGGCTCGACGTGGTCGCCGCGCGATGGCAAGGAGCCAAGCTACGCCGTTTTGACGCTCGAAGGTCCGCAAGCCGAGGCCGAGCTTGTATTCGAGTCGCAATGGGTTGCGTCCAAGGAAAAGCCACCGGTTCAGAAAAAAAGATTTTTCCGTTTTTAAGCATTAAAAAGAGACAAACGTTTCAATTCGCGGTTTGTCTCTTTTTTTCGATTTAGTCGTTTTCTTTTTGCAGGTTGTCCAACTTGTGGAATTCCACCGCCAGCAAGACGATCGCCACGCCAAAACTGATCGTGTCCGCCACGGGCGCCGACCATAAAATGCCTTCCAGCCCGAAGGAGAGCGGCAAAAGGACGGCCAAAGGAATGAAAAGAATGACTTGTCGAATCATGGATAAGAACAAGCCTTTGAGCGGTTTGCCGATGGCCGAGAAAAACCCGGAAGAAATGATTTGGACGCCATTGACGCACGACAGTAGCAGGAACACTTTCATAAAATGCACCGCGAATTCCATATACAGCGCGTTCTCGGAGCCAAACAACGAAAGCACAGGATACGGGGCGAACTCGAACAACGTCCAGCCCAGGGCGCCGATGACCAGCGCGCTGGCGAGCGCGAGAAGCATCGTCTTTTTCACCCGCGTGTATTTTTTCGCGCCATAGTTGAAGCCGACAATCGGCTGAAGGCCTTGCGACAAGCCGATCATGAACGCGAACAGGATCGCGTTCACTTTCATGACGACGCCCGCGGCCGCCAGCGGAATTTCCGCTCCGTAGGGACTGAGCGCGCCATAGTGCACCATGGAGTTGTTCATGACGATTTGCACGAACAAAATCGCGATTTGATTCACGCTGCTGCTCACGCCAATCGAAAACGCCTCCAGCGTAGCTTGCCACGAGAACCGAATGTCTTTCGCTTTGATTTCGACGTGCTTGAATTTGGGGATATAGGCAAAGCATACAAAACACGAGATGATTTGCCCTAAAATCGTCGCCCACGCCGCGCCGGCCACGCCTTGATGGAATACGAAAATAAAAATCGGATCAAGGACGATGTTGATGATGGCGCCCACAACCATGCACACCATGGAGTAATTTGGCGAGCCATCCGAGCGAATCAGCGCGCTCATCGCGTTGGTGAAAATCAGGAACGGGAAGCCAAACGCGGTGATGTTTGTGTAGGCGACCGCGTACGGATACACTTCGCTGGTCGCGCCAAAAGCAAAAAGCAAGTCGTGGACGAAGAGCAAAATCAATCCCATGTACGCAAGACCGCAGGCAATCATCAAAAAGAGGGCGTTCCCGGTGATTTCCCGTACTTTTTCCGGCCTCTTTTGACCGAGATACAAAGAAAAGCGGGAAGAGGAACCAATTCCGATCAGCAGCGAGATCGCCAGGGAAATCGTCGTGAGCGGGAAGGCGACGTTGGTCGCGGCGTTCCCTAAATACCCGACGCCTTGTCCGATAAAAATCTGATCGACAATGTTATAAAGGGCGCTGACAAGCATCGAAATGACGCTGGGAACCGCAAAGCGGGCCAGCAGCTTGCCCAGGCGTTCATAACCTAGCGGATTTTGGGCGTGCATTCAAATTCCCTCTCTTTCTCATAGCGGGCGAACAATTCTTTGTCGCCAATCGAATTGTGCCGGATCCAGTCCAGCGCGTTGCCGCGGGCGTCAAACCAGCCTAAAAAGCGATATCCTTTTTTGCGGGCGGGCAGCAGCTCGATATCCAAGTCAAAATACGAGTACGATCTTGGATTCATTCGGCTGGCCAGCCCGCCATCCAAATGGTAGGTGATCCGAAACAATGTGATTTTCCATTTCGCGTACAACGTGATGGATTCGTTGAGCGGCATGTCGAAATCAAACGGAAACGTGAGCCGCTCGTCCAGGTACCATCCATCGAACGTGTATCCAAGCCGCATTGGCGGCCGGAACCGTTCAAGCAGGCCGCTGTCCGTTGTCGTTCGCTCGGCGATGCGCCCGCCGCCGTTGGTTTCAAAGCGCACGAGGCTTGGCTCGCAAAACATTGCCTCCAGTGTCAGCGGTTTGGTGATGTGGGGCGGCAAGTATTCGATTCGCTCGCCATCCAGACACCAGCCGATAAAACGCATCCCGCGCTTGCGGGCGGGAAACAGGCGCAGCAACCCGGTTTCCACCGTCACATAGCGAGGATTGCGACGGGAATTGATCCCGCCATGGCAGTCGTAATGGATCGGGTAGAGAATCGGGACCCACTTATCGTAAAGCGTGATCGCGCTTGGCAGTTTGCCGCCCGGATTGATTCGCTTCGTGCATTCGGGATCAATATACCAACCGATAAACCGATACCCATCTCGTTCTTCTTGATTCATCATCTTTCTCCTCTATTCCCATTGAAATTTCAATACTTATCGTTTATAATATCCGTGTTGTCCTTGTAGCTCAGTTGGATAGAGCATGCGCCTTCTAAGCGCACGGTCGGGGGTTCGAATCCCTCCAAGGACGCCATTTTTTTTTGAACGAATTAACTTTAACATAAAAACCGGAATCCGTCATGGGGACCGGGCAAAAGAAAAGAGCTTTGCGAAGCAATGTCATTTAGTTAAGAAATGGCTTAACCATCTGGAGATTAATTTCCAGATGGTTTTTTTTGAAATGTGCACGACAAAAAACTGAAGTGTTGTCACTCCATTTTTTTAAGTTTATAATTTAACTGTTAGTCATAGCGATAGTTGAATCCTATCGCATTTTTGGATTTTATCTTCCGCTCATTTTGGCGATTGTGGCGGACTGGTAGTATTTCTTTGACTAACAATTCTTCGATATTGGGCAGATCCGTTCTGCCCTTTTTCTTGTAACTCAAAAACCCCCAGATTGTCTGGGGGTCCAAAAAGCTTAAGCGGAGTGATCATGAAAGGCCC
>NZ_SRYG01000039.1 GCF_004793885.1 Dubosiella muris | reverse complement strand
TAGGGTTTTTATGCGCTTTTTTTTACAAAAATTAAAGAATAAGTTACATAAAAAAGGAAGATCTTTCGTCCGCGATCTTCCCTTTTGCCTACTCTTTTGTTTTTAAGTACTCGTCGATCGCCTGAACCGCTTTTTTCGCGTCCGCGACCGCTTCCACGACCGTTTTGCCGCCATAGACGACATCGCCGGCGCCAAATACCCCTTCAACAGTCGTGCGGCTGTTTTCATCGACTTTCAACAAGCCGCGCGCGTTGCCTTCCAGACCAGGCGTCGTATGGATCAATTTGGATTTTGGTCCCTGACTGGCCGCGATAATCGTGAAATCTGCCGGTTCCAGTTGTTCCGTTTCCTCGATTTCCACAATTTGTCCTTGTTCGTCAAGCCGGACCGCCTTAAACATCGGGCCGTCCTTTGTAATGCGTGAAATTTGCATTTGACTTTTAAACTCGGCGCCTTCCAGCAAAGCCAGTTCCCTTTCTTTGGGGTCCGCATTGCTTTGGGCCCGTCGCGCGTACAAGGTTACATAGCTTACGCCTTGATGGAGCGCGGTGCGCGCCACGTCGATTGCCGTGTTGCCCGTTCCGATAACCGCCAGCCGGTTGCCGATTTCAAACGATTTGGGACTAGCCAAATAATGGATTCCATAACATACGTTTGGCAGCGTTTCGCCAGGAACGCGAAGCGCTTGCGCCCGCCATAAGCCGCTGGAAATCAATACCGCCTGATACCCGTCGCGCAGCATGTCCTCGATCGTGATCGAGCTGCCGACCGCCGTATGGAGCCGGAAACGGATTCCGGCCGCTTTCATTTTTTTCGCGTAGCGGTCCAAAATGCTTTTAGGCAGGCGGAATTCCGGAATGCCATAGCGCAGCATGCCGCCAATTTCGCTTTGAGCCTCAAAAACCGTCACCTCATGGCCGCGCCGGATGAGCTCGATGGCGGCGCTCATGCCCGCCGGTCCCGATCCAATGACCGCCACGCTTTTTCCGGTAGATGGCGCCTTTTCGATTTGGACCCGCTCCAAATACGTGTCGGAAATAAACCGCTCGATGGATCCCCATTCGACAGGACTTTCTTTAATGCCCTTGACGCAGTGGCCCTCGCACTGCTTGTCATGATCGCACACGATGGCGCAAACGAGCGAGAGCGGATTGTTGTCAAACAGCATTTGCGCCGCTTCTTGCAGCTTTCCTAGTTTGAACAAGGCGATCGCTTGCGGGATCGGCGTCGAAATCGGACATCCCGTCCGGCAGCGAGGAATCTTGCATTGTAAACAGCGATTCGCTTCAGATTGTATATTCAACATCGTCATTACCTCCAAAAATCAGTATGTTTATTATAGCGAACGAGCAAAAAAAAGAAAGTTTTTCAGAAAGCACTTACATGTTTTACTATATAAATAACAACATTTGAAAGGAAGAGAAAACGATTATGCATGAAATTGACCCGAAACAACTGACTTTGTCCCCTTCCATGCTGTTCGCCGACGACTGGATGCTGCTTGGCGCGGGCACGGAAAAAACAAGCTGGAACACGATGACCGTTTCCTGGGGACAGCTTGGCTCGCTGTGGGGCCATGGCGGCGGGATGCCGACCGCCATCGTCTATGTGCGGCCGCAGCGCTACACCAAGCTCTTTATGGACTCCAACGAGTACTTTACCTTGTGCGCGTTTGGTCCCGAACACAAACGCGACTTGGCCTATCTTGGCACCCATTCCGGCAAAGACGAGGACAAAGTGAAAAAGACGAGCCTCCATCCCCTGTTTTTCAAAGAAGGCCCGTATTTCCAGGAGGCGAAGCTCGTGCTCGTATGCAAAACGCTTTACCAGGCACCTATCGTCGCTGAAGGATTCAAGGACAAACGGCTCATCGAGGACAACTACCCAAACAACGATTTTCACGACATGTACATTGGCGAAATCGTAAAAGTGCTCGTTTCCGACTAACCACCGCAAGGTGGTTTTTCTTTTGCCACTATTCTTTTCTTTAGGTGATGTTTCTTTTTTATTGTTTCGCCGTTATAATGGATTCCGGAACAAAATGCGCGATTAGCGCATGAAATGCATTGGATCGGAGGAAATTGTATGCAAAGAAAACGGAAAGTCAATCCAAGAAACTTGACGATCGTCGTCGTGATTCTCCTGCTCATTTTAGGTGGAATATGGGGCGGCTGGTTTTGGTGGGACAAGCACACCCAGCAAGTCCGCCACGAAACCGTGGCCGCCATTCTCGAAAGCCGCAAAGAGGCGCTTGAGCAACTCAACACCTGGGAAAACACGCGCGCTCTGGACACGGAGGCGTTTGACGCCCTGAAAGCCGAGGCGCTCGCGGACAACGCGGCAGCCTACACCCGGCTTTCCGAAAAACAAAAGGATCGCCTGACAAAAGAAGTCGTCGACGAGGCCGAGGCGCTCGACCTGGAAAACGACGGCTTGCGGTATTTGAACTTGTACAACGACCCGGGCCTTCCCGACGACTATCTCGTCTTTTTAAGCCGGGACAACGACCGGTTCCAGTTTGTGAACCAGTATCATGTCCTCAACGGCCACACGACCCCGCCGGCGGCTTTGACCGAGTCGCTCGATAAAATTCCCCATTTGCTGCAATGGGACGAACGCTGGGGCTACATGCCTTATGGAACGTCGAATTTAGTCATTGCCGGCTGCGCCCCGACGAGCCTGTCGATGATTTTATCGTATTTAAATCAGGACCCGTCTTTGACGCCTTACGCGATCGCGCAGTTTTCCGAAACCAACGGACACTATGTCGATGGCGTCGGCACCGCCCACTCCCTGATGGACGCGGCCGCCCAAAACTATGGCGTTCAAGTCCAGGGTGTACCGGTCGACGAAGCCGCCTTCGACCAGGCGCTGGCGGAAGGAAAGATATTGCTCGTATCCGTCAATCCGGGCCACTTTACACGCGTCGGACATTTCATCGTGATTCAAGGGATGGAAAACGGGCAGTATAACGTTCTCGACCCCAACTCCAACAAAAATACGAAGCTTTGGGACAAGTCGATCGTGCTCAGCGAGGCGGCCGCGGCGTGGGGATATTGGAAATAGCCCGTCAAGATGGAGAAATCCATCTTTTTTATTGAATCTTAAGAATTTATTCCGGATTTATTTTCGGAAAGTTCACCTCGTTTAGATACACTGTCCACAGGAGGTTCCCTATGGTAAAAAAAGTCAAAAAGCGCTCGTTTCCTTTCGCCCCGTTTGCCCTGTTGTTTCTTTTGACCGGACTTGGCATCGGCTTGCTGGTGCGAGAATCCCAAACCGTTTTGCTGGAAGAGGACTTGCGTACAATTCCCCATTTGCTCCAGTTCGACGAGCGCTGGAAAGACGAGCGCTACGGCACTTCGGACATAAAAACGGCGGGATGCGCCCCGACTTGTCTGGCGATGGTTTTTTCCTTTTTAAAACAGGATCCTGCCATTACGCCGGTTTCCGTCGCCCGTTTTTCCGAATCGAACGGACACTATGTCGATGGTGTCGGCACGTCGCATTCGCTTTTTGAAGACGCGGCCAGCCACTTCCATGTTTCGATGGAAGGCTTGTTTCCGGTCGAACCGTCGATTGACGAGGCGCTTCAGTCCGGAAAACCCGTGATCGCTTCGATGGTGCCCGGCCACTTCACCCAAACGGGGCACTTTATCGTGTTGACTGGCGAGCAAGACGGCCAGTACAGCGTTTTGGATCCCAACTCAAACGAGCGCTCGACTGGATGGGACAAGCAAATCGTACTGGATGAAATGATGACCGCGTGGGGATTTGGAAATTAAGAAGGCTATAAAAAAACCGACTTCATGTCGGATTTTTTATAAGCCGGGGGTTGCTTTCCGTTTGCGCGCCTTCCGCCAGACTTTCCACGATTTTTCCGTCTATTAAGAAGAAGATCCGGTTGGCGAAGCCTTGTAATTCATCGACATCTTGCGAGGCGACCAAAATCGACACGCCTTCCTGCCTCAGCGCTTCCAGTTCCTGCCAAAGCGCCGCTGCCTCGGCCGGTTCCAACCCGTTCGTCGGCTCGTCCAGTAAAATCACTTCGGGGTTTTTCATCAAGGCGATTCCCAGGCCCAGCCGCTGCTTCATTCCTGTCGAGTACGTCTTGACTTTTTTCCACAAATGGTAGCCTAACCGGGTGTACGCTCTGGCTTCCTTCATTTGCTGGCGGTCGGCTTGCATGAGCATGCCAAACACTTCCAGATTTTCCTTGCCCGTCATCGTTTCGAACACTTCGGGGTCTTCCGCCAGCAGCGCGATTTTACCAACCGCCCGATCCGGTTCCTGCAACGCGTTGATTCCGCAAATGTCGATGAGTGCCGCGTCGGGTTTCATCATTAAACCGACGCACTTCAGCAAAGTCGTTTTTCCGGCTCCTTTCGGCGCCACGAGGCCGACGATTTCATGACTGTATAAATCAAATGCCAAATCGGATAAAACCGCTTTGCCGCCAAACTCTTTACAAAGGTTTTCCACATTGAGCTTTCGCGTTTTCATCCCTTCCTCCTTTCATACATTTTTACTTCTATCCTATTTCCTGCTTATTTACATAATAACATTTTCATCGAATGAATAATATAAATAATTTCACATTTTCGACGCAAAAAAAAATACGAACCTTCCGATTCGCATTCTTTTCGTTTATTCGATTTTCAAATCCGGACAAATCTGCCGGGCGAACGCCAAAGACGGCATCACGAGCTGGCTTCCATCTTTCAAAACGAATTCGACTGTCCCGTCGGGTTGTACCGTGATCGTTTTCGCTTCCTGCAAATCGTCCGCGCCAAACGTTCCTTCCATCATTTCCTGCGTTTGCTCGCTATTCGAATAATCCGGCTCCAGCACGAAGAAAAAGCCGAAGAAAATAAGCATTGAGAAGAACCCGATCAGTACCATGTCCAGTCCCATGTTCTTCTTTTCATGCAGCATGTAGCTCAGCCGTTTTCCCATCATCCATCCCGACTGCGTCGAAAACGACGACACCGGCATCGTTTTCATCATCCGCTGCTGCGGCTTTTCCGATTCCTTCACTAAAAACTTCGCGTATCGAATCTTTTCCACCGCTCCGCATTGCTCCAGGACCGCGTGGTCCGCTCCCATTTCCTCCAGCAGCGTCAGCACTTTGGGCAGCACATACACCGGCACATACCACCAAAACAGCGTCGTCAATCCCATCAGTCCGATGTTTTTCCACAAATCCCGGTGCCGGATATGCGCGCTTTCATGCCGAAGGATCCAGTCCAGATCCTCGTCCTCGTACGTCCGGGCCGGCAAATAAATCCGCGCTTCTTTCAGCCCCGCCGTAAATGGCGACTGGATCCATGGCGACCGCACGATTTGAAGATCCTGCCCCGCGAAGTTGCGCCTGTCGTCTTTGGACAACGTTTCCTCTTCGCTCCGGTTTCGTATTTGTTCCAGACAGCGCGCCCCTCTTCGGTACCGGCACATTTTGATCCAGCCGATGACCGCCACGCCCGCGATCCAGAAAACGACAAGCCATTCCAGCACGCTTTGTTCCAGAAGAAGATCCGCTCTTAAAAACGTGTATAAATCCGGCAGGAAAAAAGTCAGGGGAATCGTTTGGGTAAAGAAAAACTCCACCGGCAGCAAAAACCGTAAAACGATGACCGCCAGAAACGCGACGAGCAAACCCGGCCGCATCAGGGCGTACGCTTTTTTCTGGTTGAGCAAAGCCAGAAGACATAGTGAGAAGATGCCTCCCCATACCGAAGCGTATAAAACCGTTGACAAGGAAAAGCTCATACGTTTTCTCCCAACGCCGCTTTCGCCTTCTCAATCGCTTCTTTTAACACGTTCAATTCTTCCTTCGAAAGACCGGTGTCGATGAGTTTCTTAACGAGCGACACTCTTTTATTTTCCGGAACGCTGTCAGCCAGGCAATCCGACTCGTCCTGGCAAGCGATAAATGTGCGCGAGATCAAATTGTCATTGATTTCAAATCCGGCTACTTCCAAATACTTCTTATCGCACAACCGCCGGATGACGGATTGCATCGTGTTGCGATTGTACTCCGGAAGCAAGGCGGCCAGACGATCTTTATTCAATGGCTCTTTGTGCGCCCAAAACACTTTCATCATTTCTTTCTCTTTCTTTGTTAGCATAGTTTCACCTGTTATCAGAATAACTGATTTTATCATTCGACACAATCGAATAATTTGTCCGTTGTTTATAATATTTTAATTATTGGCATTCAAACCTTTAATTTGTACAATAAAGAAAAGTACAACGGGTCATAAAGATACAGAAAGGAAAGCCAATGATGAAACCGGCGTCGCAAAAAAAGAAAGCCATTCCGGCTCTCTTCTTAGTTCATCGGGATCCAAGGCCCTTCCCATCTTTGTCTTGACAAATTGTAAAGGCGCTTGTAGTATACTCCGTTTTCGAATTTATAACGCCACTCCATCACATCGGCTTGCGGCTCGACCTGCGCGTCGTTTGCCAAAACCGGCATGCTCGTCATGGGCGCGCCCGCCAGGACCATCGCCACCATCACACTCGTCATCCATTTCTTCATCGTTCTTTCCTCTTTCCCTAGTTTTCAAGCTCGCGCTCTTTTTCCAAAATCAGCTCCATCAACTCGTCCAGATCCCTTTTGGAAGGAATGGACTGGATCAGTTTCGCGGCCAGCGGAATAATTTGGTTGTCATCCACCAGCAAAGCCATGTAGTCGGTTTCTCCCATACAAACCGCGTACGTGCGCGTACCGGTCTTTCCATTGTCTTCCACGCCAACCGGTTTGATAAAGCCTGTGTTTTTCAGCTTGCGCAATACGACCTGCATCGTGTTCAGATTATATTCTGGAAGGACCCTCGACAAGCTGACTAGACCTAGCGGCCCAGGCTGCTCCCAGAACACACGCATAATTTCTTCTTCTTTTTTCGTCAAAGGTTTTGTCTTCATAAACTTGATCTCCTATGTATCTAATAATGTTATACCATAACTTCCTTTGATTTTCCACACCCGATAAATAATATCTTTATTTGGATTTTATTCTCACTTTTGGCTTTTCACCAAGAAAAAAAGAGAAGATCGCTCTTCTCTATTCGCACGTGTAAATATACTGGCAGTTTCCCTCGATTTCGACAGCGCCGCTTCCGGCGTCCACAAAAATCGAGTCGCCTTTTTTCGCGTGGATCGTGTCGCCCTCGTTTCGAATGACGCATTCGCCTTCCACCACGATGATCGAGCCAAAGGAACTTTCATCCACGTCGATCGTCACCTTGCCGTGAACGGTCGTTTCAAACGTCGTGAAATACTCACATGTCGCTAGCATGACCGTTTCCGCTTCACCATCTTCGATTCGCGGTCCGCACGGTTTGAAATCGGATTCGATCGGTGTCAAATTGGAAACGTCGATCGCCTTGTCGATATGCAGCTCGCGCGGCTTGCCGTCTTTTCCTACCCGGCCAAAGTCATACACGCGGTACGTCGTGTTCGAGTTTTGCTGGATCTCACAAATTTGAATGCCTGCGCCAATCGCGTGAATCGTGCCCGCCTTGATAAAGAACACGTCGCCTTTGTGCACCGGAACGACTTTCAACACCTCCAGCAGCGTGTTGTTTTCAATACGCTCGCGGAACTCTTCTTTCGAAATCGCCTTGTTGACGCCAAAATACAAAAACGAATCCGGTTCGCAATCCAAAATATACCACATTTCCGTTTTGCCATACTCGCCTTCCACCCGCAAGGCGTACTCGTTGTCCGGGTGCACCTGGATCGAAAGCGGCTGCAAC
The DNA here is from genome assembly GCF_004793885.1 of Dubosiella muris. Taxonomy (GTDB): domain Bacteria; phylum Bacillota_I; class Bacilli_A; order Erysipelotrichales; family Erysipelotrichaceae; genus Dubosiella; species Dubosiella muris. Next base: position 3,827 of record NZ_SRYG01000039.1, on the reverse strand, counting down.
GCGTCGATAAATTTAATCAAAATCGGAAACCGGTCGAACTTTTCACAATCCGTTCCCAACACGCTTTTTCCTTTTTTCTCCAAGTACTCCGGAAACGTCAATCCTTTGTACGGACCATCCGCCACGACGCTCGCTCCATCCTTGTGAACCGAAAGCTCCCAGCTTTCCGCCACGATATCCAGATCCGTCTGCTTGTTGTAGTTTTCCTTCAGCTTCGTCCCACCCCACAAGTAGTCCTTGAACGCGGGCTGTAATTGAATCATTGCCATACTGCTCCTCTTTTCTCAAACTTGCCTCGTTTGTCTTTTGTTGATCGTCTTTATTATAGAAAACGATTTCCAATTTGTCTAGGCAATTATAAGATAAATCTAGACATTAATATAGACGTTCCAATACGGTATCTAGACAAATCCGTTTAAAGAACATGATGTTATACCATTACAAAAAAAGATTCGCAATTTCCACCGCATCGCGTATGATAGAAGTATGAAAAAAACAACCATTCAAGCGGCGTTCTTCGACATTGACGGAACGCTCTACGACCATGAAACAAAACAAATTCCCGCCCTCCACATGGAAATGCTGCGCGCGTTGCAGCGCCAGGGAATCAAAATCTGCCTCTGCTCCGGACGCGCGATGCCCCTGCTGCGCAATCTGGGCATCGACGACGCCATCGCGTGGGACGGCTACGTTTGCGGCAACGGATCTTACGTCTACGACCGGGATCGCCAACCTTTGTACCAAAACGTCATTCCCGCCGACAGCGCCAGACAGCTTTTCCAGCTCGCCGCCCAAGACGGCTTTGGCTTGCTGGTCGCCGGCAACTGCGTCTTCACGACCCGCGACGACCCCGACACCCGCGCGCTTCTTGACGCCGTGTCCCTTGTCGACATTCCAAAACGGGACTTGCAGCCCGAAGACGAGTTTTGCATCGTTTCGCTCGCGATTGCCGACACCCAGACCCGAAGACCCGCCTACGAGGCGGTGCCCCACGTGCAAGTGCTGTACAACACGCTCTCCGTCGACATCATGCGGGACGATCTAAGCAAATACGAAGGCATCAAAGTGCTCATGCGCCACTTCGGATTCGAACCCGGCGCCTATATGGCGTTTGGCGACGCCCTCAACGACTTGGAAATGCTCGAACACGCCGCTTTGGCCGGTGCGATGGCCGATGGCGACCCCCGCGTTCTGGCCCGCGTCGAAAACCACTGCCCTTCCGTGAAAGAAGCCGGCATTTACACGTTTCTATCCGAGCGAGTCTGGCTATGAAAGTCTCCTTGATCCAGTTTCAAACAAGCGCCACGATCCAGGACAACATCGACCGGCTGTCAACGCTCGCCATCGAGCCGGCCGACGTCCTCATCCTACCCGAGCTGTGGCTGACTCCGTTTGACAACGAGAAAATCATCGAGGCCCGCCCATACGAGCAAAAGGCCCGAAAAGCGCTTAGCGCGCTGGCCCGCACCCACCACGCGTATGTTGTAGGCGGCACGATTTGCCACGAACAAGCAGGCCGCTTTTACAACACGTGCTTCGTCTACGACCGCGACGGAAACGAAATCGCCCAGGGCGACAAAATCCATCTGCTGGAAGTCCACGCGCGTCACGACTATTTCGAGCAAGACGTCTTCGCGCCCGGAAACAAGCTCGTTCGCTTCGAGATCGACGGCGTCCCTTGCGGTCTTGTCGTCTGCTACGACATCCGCTTTCCCGAACTCACCCGGCTGCTCGCGTTGCAAGGGGTGCGCTTCCTTTTCGTGCCCGCCGCCTTCAACGACAAAGTGGGGCGCCGGCACTGGGACGCCCTTCTCAAAGCGCGCGCTATTGAAAACGAGATCTTTGTTATTGCCTGCGCGCCCGACTACGCGTACCGCGGCTTTCAAAGCTACGGCCATTCCATGATTGTCGACCCGTTTGGACAAGTCGTGGCGCGCTGCGAAAAAAGCCGGCCAGTCGTCTGCGCCGAGCTGGAGGAAAGCCGGATCGACGCCATTCGCGCCCGCATGCCGCTATGGAAGCAGCGCCGCGCCGATTTGTACGAAGTCCGCTTGATTGATTCGGCGCAAAACGATCAAGAAAAACAATGTTCCGTCCCGTATGATACAAGCGTAAGGAGCTGAATCGTATGAATTGGATCGAATGTTTACAGTCTATGATCGACGTGATGGAAAACCATCTGCAAACGCCGCTGGAGGAAAGCCAAATCTACGCGGGCCTGCCCTACTCCGCGGCCCATCTGCGCAAAGGGTTTTCCATCGTGGCCGGCTACTCGCCCATCGAATATCTTCGCAGCCGCCGTCTGGCTTGCGCCGGGCAAACCTTGTGGAACGAGCCCGACCAGAAAATCCTGGATGTCGCGCTGGAAGCGGGCTACGACTCGGCAGAAAGCTTCAGCCGCGCGTTCAAACGGTTTCACAACGCCACCGCGCTGGAAGTCCGCCAGCATAAAGCGCGCCCGCGTCTGTTTCTTCGCCTTCAAATCCGAATCAGCGTCCAAGGAGGAGACACAATGAACTACACAACGAAAACCATTCCATCGTTTACCGTCATCGGCCTTTGCGAGCCGGTCGCGGACGCGAAGCAATCGTACACGGAAATTCCCGCGATGTGGAGCCGCTTTTCGCAGCGTTGCGCCCGTTTGATGGAAAACGGGCCGCAAACCGACTTTGAAAAAGCGGTTTGGACCAACAACATCGGCGAATTCGGCCTCTGTTTTGACAAAGGCGAAACAATCGAATACATGATTGCCGGCAAATATCGCGAAGGAGGCGACACCCAGGAACTGTCGCGCAAGACGATTCCCGCCTACACCTGGGCGATCTTTGACTGCTACGGGCCGCTGCCCGGCGCGCTGCAAGCAGTGAACGAGCAAATCTTCACCGAATGGCTGCCCCGGCACCCTGAATTGTCGCTCATTGGCGATTTGAGCGTGGAATGGTACTCCATGGGGGATCCCGCTTCGCCAAACTACCACAGCCAGATTTGGATTCCAATCCAGAAAAAATCGTAAACAAAAAGTCCGATGACGGACTTTTTTAATTTATACAGTTCCAATTTTTTGGAGAATGCGCATAATTTTGGCAATTCTCTCCTGGCGTTTTTGAATCGTTGAGCGCATGGTGATCTCCTTTCTTTTAGTTAGTCATATCTAACTAAAGTATACTCCTTTTCCCCTTTTCGTCAAGCGCGCCGGTTTTTCAGCCAGATTTTCCACCGCTTTGTGGTTGCGCCTTTTTCTCTATACAATACAAAAAAAGGAGTATTTTATGTTTTTAAATCGGCCAACGTGGTTTATCCAGCGCTCTTTAAGCACGTTTTCCGATTTTGGCGCTTTGACCAGCGCGCTGCAAAAACGACACATTCCTGTTTCGCTCTGGGACGAGGAACCGCCACGATCCGCCATGAAATCCCGCGACTTGATCGTCTTTGACAACCGGGAATGGATGGGCACATTCAAAGATCCGGTTTCGGCTTCCTACGCCTCTTTTCGATGGCAGAAATGGTTTTTCAAATCACTTCGCCCTCTTCCGCTCACCTTCACCGTCCTGCCCTACGTGCAGGCGCTGTGCATGGCTCTTTGTCTTTGCCCGAACATCGGCTTGTTTTTCCTGCCAACCCAAACGATGCTTTGGATCGCTTTGTTTTTCGACGGGATTTTTATCGTGCTCCTGTTCCGGCCGCTGTATCTGGATATGGCAATTTGGATCCCCCTGCTCGCGATGGTCGCGTGGTACTGGTTGTCCTAACCGTAAAAAAAGACCATCCAAGGTCAATGTCATTTAGTTAAGAAATGGCAGTCTTAGAGGATACATTTTAAAGTGTAC
>NZ_SRYG01000038.1 GCF_004793885.1 Dubosiella muris | reverse complement strand
ATCTGTCAACTAAAATATTAGATATTTTTTAATATTTTTAAAGGACAGAAAAAGGGGCGTTTATCAAATTGCCCCTACATCATCTAAACCTGTTAATATGTGCGCGCCATTGGCAATTAAGTAATTGCAGCCCCGATACAATGATTCCTGAAAATCAGTAGGGACGCAATACACCTCCCGATCCAGCGCCAAACATTCATTGACCGTTAACATCGTTCCACTCTTTAGCGTGGCTTCAACAACCACCACGCAATGGCAAGCTGCGGCAATCAACCGGTTCCGCCACGGGAAGTTTTTCGCATAAGGCGGGGTTCCCGGAGGATATTCTGTAACAATCAAATGCCCGCTACGCATTTTCGCATACAGTGGCGCATTTTCTTTGGGATACACTCGATCCAAACCGCAGCCAATAATGCCAATCGTTTTCCTATCCAAAGCATTCCAATGCGCTACGCTGTCGATTCCTTTTGCCAGCCCTGAAACAATCGTATACTTCTCCTTTAGGCACTGGGTAATTCGCACCGCATTTTCCTTTCCCTTTTCAGAACATTGGCGTGCGCCAATGACTGCGACTATTTTTTCCCTTAACAAGCTTAAGTCGCCTTCATAAAACAAAATCCACGGCGGACATTCCAACGCCAAAAAACAAGTCGGATATTCAGCTTCACCAATCGTCACAAAAGCGAAAGGGCACTCTAAAATTTGATAGTCCTCCTTTTTGTCCAACGCTTCCGCAATCTGATTCCAGTCTCCTTTGTAGCGAATCGCATAATATAAAATTGCTTGTCTGAAATTATACCTCATACCTTTATATACGATTTTTTTCGGGAAAAGTGGACATTTTTTTAAAACAATTTAATTTCTTCCAGCTTTTTCACAGGGCCATAACTCTTTCGATAAAAAGACTGCACCCCAAACCGCTCCAGGTTTTCAATATGCCTCTTTGTTGGATATCCTTTATGCGCTTTCAAGCCATACATCGGATACATCGTATCCAATCTATACATCCAGTGATCGCGTGTTACTTTCGCAAGAATACTTGCCGCCGCGATAGAAATTGATTTTTGATCCCCCTTTACGATAGCCTCAAAGGGAGCTTCAGATTGTTTAAGCGGCATCGCGTCCGTTAAAATGTACGTCGTTTCTACCTCCTGGGCAATTTGTTCCATAGCGCGTTGTGTCGCTCGATAAATATTCAGCTCGTCGATTGTCTGCTCGGAAACAACTAGAATTTTATAAAAAAGAGCGTCATTTAAAATCTGCTCATATAACGCCTCTCTTTTTTTCTCGCTTATTTTTTTGGAATCATCAATCCGGGCGTTTTCATATCCCTTTGGGAAAACGACTCCCGCGACAACCAAAGGCCCCGCAATCGGGCCTCGCCCCGCTTCATCCATGCCAAGAATGGTTGGATAGTTTTTCCACAAATCAATTTCTAATGGTTTTTCAATCATCCACGCTCTCCCAAGTCAGCTTCCCGAGCTTATTCTCACGAATATCTTTTACGAACGACTTCATCAGCCGGTTCTCATCAATTTGTCCTTTTTGCAAATATCCCCGTTTTCGTCCGATTTCCAAAAGAGTATCGTATGGAGTATCCTGCAATTCGATTTGATACGTCTTTTTTAACGCCTCCGGATCATTTTTCATCAACCATTCGCAAGCGTAAAGCGCAATATCATCCTGCGTGACGACCTCGTCGCGAATCGCGCCAAGCAATGCCAGTTTCTCACCAATATGCTCCCCTTCAAACTTTGGCCAAAGAACGCCTGGCGTATCCAGCAATTCGATCGCTTTATCCAGCTTGATCCACTGAAGCGCTTTCGTCACACCCGGTTTATCGCCTGTTTGTGCCGCTTTTCTCTTCGCCAGCGTATTGATAAACGTGCTCTTTCCTACATTGGGAATCCCGCACACCATAGCTCGCAGCGCCCGGGGATTGATTCCGCGCCGTTTTTGTTTTTCAATCAGTGGAGCACAAAGCTTTTCTCCACATTCAATGATGACATTTTTATAGGAATCTTTAATCAAATCCAAAGCGACGGCCTTCTGGCGATCCGTTTGAAAGTATTCCAACCATTCTTTCGTCTTTACCGGATCCGCTTTGTCCTTTTTTGAAAGAATAATCAAGCGAGGCTTCGTTCCGATCAGTTCATCCAGCATTGGATTTTTAGAAGCCAGAGGAATTCTTGCATCTCGAATCTCGATGATAAAGTCAACTTTTTTTAAATTTTCCTCCATTTGGCGTCGGGCCTTTGTCATATGGCCCGGGAACCAGTTGATATTGGACGTTTGCTGCCCGCCTCCTTGCTCGCTTTTTATCTTCTTGTCTTTTTTTCGCGTCATACTTATCCATCCTTTGTACCTTTTTATTATACCGCATCCAGAAAAAGCAGAAAAGGAAAGCGTTCCTGCCTTCCTTCTCTCATTTTAAACCAAAACTAGAAAATGGATACAATACAAAAACCCCTTTTCCATAAATTTGCGACTCTTTCACCGGTCCAACCGACGGATCTCTGGAATCTTTTGAATTGGTTCGATTATCACCCATTACGAAATATTCATCTTCCCCTAGCGTAATCGGGCCCCAGTCTTCCCAAATCGGAATCCCATCCTGGGTTCGATTTCCTATGAAATATTTATTTAAACATCCAAATTGCTCCTTTTGCATCGCCGTATATTCAGGATTCAAATACGAAGACTCGTCGATTGCTTTTCCGTCAATGTAAATCACATCGTCTTTGCATTCAATCGTTTCTCCGGGCATTCCAATGATTCGCTTCACCCATTCGGCCTTTTCGCCTGTTTTTGGATCCTCCATCGTTACCACGACAATTTTGTTCCGTTCCGGTTTTCCGGTCTTTGCTCCAATCACACTGGTAAAACCATATTCTCCATCCGCAAGCGTCGGATCCATGCTGTGTCCGACAACCGTTACCGGATGCGCGATAAAATTCGCAAATAGTAAAACCGCGACGGCGCTAATAACAAAAACCTTCAAAAACTCAAAAATCTCTTTCCCGATAGATGTTTTTTCCTCTTTTTTCATATTCACTCCTTATCCTGTTGCTTTCCGTATTATATACAAAAAAAGCCGGATCAACCGGCATTTTTTTATTTTCTAACTTCTTTAAGACGAGCAGCCTTACCGGAACGTCCGCGAAGATAACGCAATTTGTTACGACGTACTTTACCTTGACGAACAACTTCGATATGATCGACGATTGGCGAATGAACTGGGAACTTCCGTTCAACACCCACACCACTCGAAATTTTTCGAACTGTAATGGATTCTGTAATTCCACCGCCAACATGCTCGGTTATAACTCCTTCATAAACCTGGATACGACTCTTTTCCCCTTCTTTGATTTTTACATGGACACGAACCGTAGCACCCGATCTAAGATCTGGAATGTCTTTTTTCAACTGAGATTTCGTAATATCCCGAACTAAGTTTAAATTCATATTTCCTCCTTATTCATCCTGTGCTTTCAAAGACTCATAGTCAACGACCAGCGGAACCCGCACATCCTTATGAAGGATAGCATATCCTGATCAGCTTTTCAAGATTTCTTTCACCAACCGCTTTTCTGCTGGTGTCAATTCGACATGATCCAGCAATTCCGGCCGAATCTTAGCTGTTCGAATGACCGACTGTTCGCGACGCCATGCATCAATGTTGGCATGATGGCCGCTCAACAACACATCCGGCACGTTTTTTCCATCAAACACAGCAGGCTTTGTATACTGCGGATATTCCAGAAGACCGTTCGAGAAAGAATCGTCTTCACTGCTGTCTTGTCGAATCACACCCGGCAGCAGCCGGAGAATCGCATCACACATCACAGCGCAGGCGCTTTCGCCGCCAGTTAAAACAAAGTCGCCCAAAGAAAGCTGCATATCGACATAATCACGAATTCGCTCGTCAAAACCTTCATAATGTCCGCAGAGAAAGATCAAATGCTTTTTTTTCGAAAGGTCCTGGGCGATGGGCTGGCTGAATGTTTTCCCTTGCGGCGTAAGCATAATGACTAAACTCTCCGGCGTTCGAATCGCCTTGAGCGCATCCACGATCGGCTGGCACATCAAAACCATCCCGGCACCGCCTCCATATGGCGTATCGTCGACATGTCCGTGTTTTTCATTCGTGTATTCTCGAAAGTCGATCGTTTCAAATTCAAATAAATCTTTTTCATACGCCCGCTTGATAATAGATGTATTGAGCAGGCTTTGAAAATACGTGGGGAACAACGTCAAAACCGTGATTTTCATCGCAGCCCTGCCATTTCCTTTATCGTGATTCGCTTTTCCGGCACGTCGACATCCACAATAAACGCGTCGACAAACGGCAGCAGGAAGCCGCCTTCCGTTCCTTTCACCCGTAAAACCAAATTGGCACCGGTTTCCAGCAAGTCGACCACTTTTCCAAGATTTTCTCCCTCTTCATTGAAAACCTGACAGCCATTCAGCTCATGATAGTAAAACTCATTTTCGTTTGTTTTTGGCAGTTCTTCGATTGGAATGAATAAGCCGTCCCCTTTGAGCGCCTCCGCTTTCTCAATCGAATCAATTCCTTCAAAAAAAGCGTAGCCAAGTCCTTTTTGCATCCGAAACCGAAGAACTTTCAACGGTGTTTCTTCATTCAGATACAATGTTCGACCTGTTTCAAAACGATGCGCCGGATCATCGGTAAGCAAATACAATTTACATTCCCCTTTTAAACCATGTGTATTGATTATTTTCGCAACTTGAATCATTTCTTTCTCCTTTTCCCGCAGTCAATCATTCTACAAAAAATAGGATACGTTTCCGCATCCTAATAAGCTTCGAATTTCACCGCGATATGTTTGTCATCATTGCGGGACGCGATCGACATCATTTGGCGCAGAGCGCTAGCCATGATTCCCTTCCGCCCGATCAACCGAGCCACGTCTTCACTATTTGCGTATACAAATAAAGAAATCTCGTCCTCATTGGAACTCGACATTGTCTTCACAGACAAAGACTTTTCATCGTCGACCAATGGTGCGCAAAGATCAAACAATGTTTTTTCCAAATCTACCATTATTTTCCGAATTTTTCGTCATGCAGAGTCTTGAGGACTCCTGCTTTCGACAAAATAGAACGAACTGTATCCGTTGGCTGGGCTCCGTTTTTCATCCAACGCATAGCGGCTTCGCTATCCAATGTGACCTGGTTTTCCGATTTCATTGGATCGTATGTTCCGATCTCTTCAATAAAACGACCATCGCGAGGGCTTCTGGAGTCTGCCGCTACGATCCGATAGAAAGGACGTCCTTTCTTACCCATTCTTTTTAAACGTAATTTTACCATGTTGTTGTCTTCCTTTCGATTTATGCATTGTTATCCTACCAAAGACCATTTGTGCTGTCAAGTATTTTTACTTGACACCTTTATTTCTTTTTCTTCTTGGATTTCGATTTTTTCTTTTTCTTTGAACCGGCGTGTTTGCTTGCCCCATACGCTCCCGCGCCTTTTTGCATTCCCTGAAGCATATTCATATTCGGCATCGAACCTGACTTCATCATTTTCATTAAAGTCTGCATTTGCTCGACCTGGCTGATTAAACGATTGACTTCCATCACCTTGACACCCGCGCCTTTTGCGATTCGGGATTTGCGACTTGCCTTCAAGCACTGAGGATGTTCGCGTTCATACGGCGTCATCGACTGAATGATTGCCTCGCTTTTTTTCACCCCGTCATTAACCTGCTCGTCATCAATTTTTCCGCTCAGTTTGCCCAGCCCGGGAATCATATTCATCATCTTTTGCATAGATCCCATCTTCTTGACTTGTTTGAACTGATCAAGCATATCGTTAAATGTAAACACGCCTTCGTTCATTCGCTGAACCGCGCGTTTTTGAACATCCATGTCGATTTTATCCTGTGCCTGTTCAACCAGTGTCATGATATCGCCCATGCCAAGAATTCGGTCCGCCATTCGATCTGGATGGAATTCTTCGAGATCATCCACTTTCTCACCATTGGAAACAAACATCACCGGAACATCCGTAATGGAACGGACAGACAACAATCCGCCGCCACGGGCATCGCCATCCATTTTCGTCACGACAAGGCCGGTGATCGCGAGCTGTTCATTGAATTCACGAGCAACCGTCACGATGTCTTGTCCAGTCATCGCATCCACCGTCAGTAAAATATCATCCGGCGCCACGATGTCTTTCATCGTTTTCAATTCATCCATCAAATCCGCGTCAATATGCAATCGTCCGGCGGTATCAAAAATCACAAGATCTTTTTGGCGGGATTTCGCGTATTCCAATCCTTGTTTCGCTGTCGTAATCGCGTCGACATCCGCCCCCAGGCTAAACACTTCGACATCAATATTTTTCCCTAACGTTTGCAGCTGTTCGATAGCGGCTGGACGAACTACGTCGCATGCCACAAGCAAAACGCGTTTTCCTAATTTCTCTTTTGCGAACCGGGCAATTTTCGCGGAAGCCGTCGTCTTACCTGTTCCCTGCAAACCAACCATCATCACATTTGTGATGCCGTGCTTTTTAAAGTGGAGCTTTGCGTCGCTTTCTCCTAATAAAGACTGCAATTCATCATGAACGATTTTAACGACCATCTGTCCTGGATTCAATGCGTCCAAAACTTCTTGTCCTAACGCTTTTTGTTTTACGTTCTCAACAAATTCTTTCACAACATTATAGTTGACATCGGCCTCAAGCAGTGACATCCGCACTTCTTTGAGCATGTCATTCATATTTTTTTCTGTCAGTTTTCCTTGACCGGAAATATTCTTTATCGCTTTATTCAAGCGTTCCGATAATGATTCAAATGCCATATTTAGATCCTTTCTTCTCCCTATGCGATTAAATAATTTTATCTTATCAAGTCTCTTTTTTCAATCTTTCGCCTTACAATCGAATCCAACTGCTCCCCGCTTCTTCTTTTTACGAAAAAGCTTTCAATCTAGTGATTTGAAAGTTTAGTAAAAAAAGAGTACCTTTGAAATATGAAACATAAGAGAAAACTCAAGCCTTCACGAATTCTTTTTCTTGTTCTCGTTTTCATCGGGATCCCTTCGCTTTTATTCTTTCTTTTACGCCCTGTTTCCAATACGCAAAACATGCCGGAGGATACACCGCAAACGACTGATTTAGCCGATTTGCTTGCCTATGCTAAAGAACCTCTTGGCCAAGTGATGTATGTGTGGGGCGGCGGCTGGAATGAGGAAGACACTGGCGCCGGAACGGAAAGCCGCCATCTCGGTCTTTCCCCTGCTTGGAAAACGTTTGCGGACGCGCAAGATGCCACCTACGATTTTAACGATCACCTCTACGAAATCCATCATGGCTTGGATTGTTCGGGCTATATCGGATGGCTTTTATACAATACGTTTGAAACCAAAGACAGCCAGCCCGGCTATGTTCGCCTTTCACAAGAAATCGGTCCTTTTCTAGAAAAAAAAGGGTATGGAACGATGATTGCGGCTTCCGATATTCAAAACTACGAGCCGGGTGATTTACTTGCCAATACGGAACACATTTTTATGGTTTTAGGTACCTATGAGGATGGAAGCCTGCTCATTATCCATGCCTCGCCACCAGGCGTTCGAATTTGCGGGACCCCAAACGCGCAAGGCGAAACGCGCAGTCAGGCGGAAGTGAATGCTGAGAACATTATGCAAACGTATTATCCCGACTGGTCTGCAAAGTATCCAACATGCTCCACTGATTTCTCGTATTTAACGGCTTACGATCAGTTTCGATGGAACCCGGATAAGCTTCCTGACGCGCAAGGATTTCGAAAAAAAACGGCCGATGCCGTTATTTCCTATTTATTTTCGTCTGAAAACTGATAGGCGTGTCGCGGATCGCCATTTTGCAAAAAAATCGTTCCGGTGTAAAGGAAGCCATTTTTTTGAATGCACCTTTGCATCGGAAGATTGTCGGCATGCGTATCAATTTTCAAATTTTGGCATCGCGTTTTACAATACGATAAAATCAGGCTTCCTACCCCTCGCTGGGTTTGCGTCGAAGCGACTTTGTGAATAGCCGCGTAGGGTTCCTCATTAAGCCAGGCTCCATCAATCTTTTCATATGTTGGATCCGTTCCAAAATGAAGGACAAAGCTTCCTAAAATTTCCATGTTGCTTTCCACGACATACAGTTCTTTCTCTTCTAAATTTTGCATTAAATCGTTTCGATTCGGATGCCCGTCGTTCCATTGAAACGGATTGCCGTGGGTATGCATAAATTGACGTGCCCGCGTATAAATGACTTCGAGCGTATCAAGATCATCGTACCGGGCCAGACGGACCTTTCCTATTGCCATGGTATCTCCTTTCGCTTCCATCCATATTTTAAGCAGGCGATTTCCAGCCAGGTCCCATACGCAAACTTCAAAAAAGGCGAAAGCTTGCTCCAGTCGATTTCATCGGGTTCAAAAGTTGGATGATCCGCTTTTTTCACAATAAAAATCAATGTATAAATAATCACCATATCCGTATTGTAGTAGTTGATCATCGAGTCAAATGAAACATTGGGCAGCGCTTTTTTTAAATCATCCGCCTGATCATGGTACGCTTTTCGCATATTGTATACGGTATCCAGATCCATATGGTTCGTTAAAGAGCCCCTGCGTTGCACATAATGGTAAAAGCGATCGGGAATCGCCGCGATTTTTTTCGCGTTCAAAAAAGTTTTAAAAATCGTTCTTGTATCTTCAAATCCGGCTAGGTGGTTTGGAAACCTTACCCCATCAAACGTTTCCGCTTTAAATAATTTAGCCCAGGGATAGTTGTTGACCCCTTTGTTCGAAATAAGCTTTTGCAACGCTTCCACATTGGACATTGTCTGTTTCGGCGCGACTTTTCTTAACAAAGGGATAAACTTGAAATAATCCATCCGGTACCCGCATAACACGATATCCGCCTCTTCATGATGCATGGTTTCCATCATCTTTCGAATCATATCGGGATGAATAAAATCATCGCTGTCTACAAACATCCAGTACGCGCCATGGGCGTGATCCAAAGCACGGTTTCTTGTCGTTGAAATCCCCGCGTTGGGATACGAGTAAACAAACACATTGTCATGGGCTTTCGCATACTGGTCACAAATTTGCCCGGAGGAATCCGAGGATCCATCGTTAATCAAAATAATTTCAATCCTTGGATAGGTTTGATTCAAAACCGAATCGAGACAATGGGAAAGATATTTTTCCACGTTGTAAACCGGAATGAGGACGCTTACCAATTCCATACATCAATCTCCTTTTATTTCATAATCGTTGCGATTGTCTTTTTTATAATCCACTCACAAACCGCCACAACAATTAAAAACCAAATCGTCCAAGCCAGTAAAGAAGCTAAATCGACATTCAACTTGGCGATTTGCATGTTTCGCCCGATCCCGCCACGAACTTGCGATAAAATCTCAGCCATCACGCCAACTTTAAACCCGAGCGAAGTAATCGAAATCAATGCGGAGCCTAAAGCCGGTTTAAGCAATGGAATATACACTTGCCGCAAAAGATATCGTCTTGGCTGCGGATAAATTGCGAGTACATCTTTCCAACACGTCTGGATCGTTTCTAATTCGTCTGCACAGGCTTGATAGACAACAGGAAACAAAACAAGAAAAATCACCAAAAACAGACTTTGTTCTCCGCCTAGCCAAAACAAAAACAAAATCATTAGCGTAATATTGGGAATACTTCGTAACAGTAAAATTAGATAATCAAGCCAAATGCGGGTTTTCGGATAAAAAAAGCGCCAAAACGCTAATATAGCTCCAAAGAAAAAGGACATTGCTATGCCAAACACAACGCGCGTTACGGTAAAAAAGATTGACTTGTAAAATATAGTCGTTTGCAGTTGTTCTTTCATTGCCGCAAGAACCATCCATGGAGATGGAAAGATCACGGGATTATCCATGACCAAAAACAAAAACTCGCCCAAAAACAAGGCGAATAAAACAATCTCAAGCAACTGTTTCCATTTTTGAAGCCAATTATTCATTTGCCAGAGTTCCTAGCACATCATAAATCGCGTCAATATTGGGGTACTCGTACCCTGCGTCGAGCAGTTTATGAATGTCGCCCAACAATTCAGCTTGCTCGTCGAATTGCTCCGTAAGGTCGTATCCGGCGATGCACAAGGCAGCCATTCTTCCATCCTGATAACGCTGGCGGGCAATTTCCAAGGCTTCCTTTACGTGATGGGAATTAAAGCAAGCTACCGCGTAATCATACATGAATTCTTCATCAATCGTTTGATATTGCTTCAAAGCTTGAAATTCATCATACGCTTTATAAAAATCCGAGAGAGAAAGCGCCGTAAAAATCCGAATTCTTGTCAAATAGGCTTTTTCTTCTTTGGTTAATCCGACAAATTCATAAGCATATAAAAACTTCGAGGCTACTTTAATGTAGCGGCCATTCATGAGAAACGAGGCAATCGCAAAAAAAACGTGCTTATCATTCCCGCTCATGGTCATGAATTCCTTTATATATTTCTTTATCGTTTCATCCCGATAATGAAGACGCTGTAGAGCGATTAGTTTCATTTCGATGGCATTGATTCGAGTCATTGTATCGTCAATAGGCAGTCGAAGGATTTTTCGCTCATAATGCTTCATTTTATCTGGCTGGTTTAATTGCTCGAACAAACCGAGGAGCTTAACATAAAAAATCATGAGCGGATGCGCTTCGATTTTTTCTTCCAAATAGGAAACAGCCTGTTCATACGCTTCTGTTTCCAAATAGTAATCGGAAATCAAATGGATTCGATAATCTTCTTCCGAGATACATTGAACGAAATCAAAAAAAGATTTTTCTTCCTTTTCCTCTTTCAAAAAAAGGCAAATTTGCGTTAACGATTCTTCATCGTCTTTTGCGCGCTCAAAATACTCCAAACTTCGCGCTTTTTTCCCAAGCTTCCAATACGCGATTCCCGCGTAGCAATAAATGGATGGCGTATCCACTTCAAGAAGGATATCCTCAAAATATTGAACAGCCATTTTATAGTCTTCTTTATTTAAGTAGACTTGCCCATATAAGTACAAAATATGAAGATCTTCTTCCGGATCTTCACCCAGTGTGCACATTTTCAAATAATCTAAAGCGTCATCAAAACGGTCCAAACCGATTAATGCATCCGCCCTTCTTTCATAAAACAACTCGTCGTCGTAACCGTTGTTTTTGGCATCTTCCATTAAGATCAAGACATCTTCGTACATTCCCTGAAATAGTAAGAGATCCGAGAGGGAAAGATAGTAAAAATCATCATGTCCATAGCTCTGTTCATATTCTTGAATTTTATGAAAAGCATCATCTAGCTCATTATTTTGAATCGCATCAATGATTTCATCTTGTAATGTCATTTACGGTCCTCCTCATCCAATTCTATAGTAGGTAAGCAAAAAAGGCAAAAAAAAATCTCCATCCTTCAAATTTCTGTTTTATTGAAACACAAAAAAACCTCGCCCGCGGCAAGGTGGTCGTTCGATCTCTCAAAACCAGAAACACGCCTTCTCCCTATTTCCACAACCCCTTGGTCTTGGCAAGTCATGGGCTCTGATCAAGTCCTCGGCCG
>NZ_SRYG01000037.1 GCF_004793885.1 Dubosiella muris | reverse complement strand
GCAGGGCTATGCCCGCATCTGAAAAACCACCGGCTTAGCCGGTGGATATTTATTTCTTCCCTATTTGCTAAAGATGTGCTAAAGTAATCTTGTCGTTTGAAAACGACATTCCAATTCCCTTCTTATGAATTCTTTTTATTTTTGTACGATCATTCCGATCGAATTTATTTATTTATGCTTATTTTCATTCAAAGGAGAAATCAATTCATGAAAAACATCAATCAAAAAGAGATCGTTGATCTCATCCAAACGCGGCTACCGTTGTTTTTTGGCGACCAGAAGGAACGTTTTCAAGTCGAGTTCCACACGATGCGCAAGGAAAACGTCGAATACGAGGCGGTCAGCGTCACGTTGTCGGGCCATGGCTTTGGGATCCAAATTCCAGTGGAAGTCATCAAGACGTGTCTAAAGCGCGAAAACAACCTGGACAGCCTGCTTCAGGACGTGGCCGCCCAGCTGCGTGCCGTCTGTCGCCAAATGCCAAAAACGGACCAGCTTTCTTCCCTTCTCACGTCCTACGAAGCGATGCGCGAACGCGTGTTTATTCGTCTGCGCGACCTTTCTCTTTGCGAGCCATTGCGTCAGCATGGCGTGTACACCCCTATATGCGGCCCGCTTGTCGCGACGTATCGGGTCAAAATCGGCCATGTCGCGGGAAGCTTGCAGTCGGCGGACATCGCGCCGGAAATGCTCGAAACGCTGGATATTTCCAAGGAAACCTTGCATGCGCAGGCGTTAAAAAACCTGCAGGCGGAGCGTCCGCTGCTTGTGAAGATCGGCAACGCCCTGAAGGAGCGTAACAATTTGCTGGTGTCAAAAAAGCCGCTGAAAAGACACAGGCTATACATTTTGACGCTGGATTCGTATTTGAATGGAGCGCGCGTCTTGCTGCGGGATGACGTGCTCGCGCAAATCGGCGAGCAATTCGGCAGCGATTTCTATATTTTCCCTTCTTCCATTCACGAAGTTCTCATCTACGCGAAAACGGGTCAGGAAAACGAGCGCGGAATGCTTCAGACGATCGCGGCTTCCAACGCCAATCCATTGACGGTGGATCCGCGCGATGTGCTGTCCAACGACTTGTTCGTGTACGAACGGGATAAAAAGAAGGTTACCTGCATTGCCAGCGACTATACCAGCGAGGATTTCGAACCGGTGCTTTTCGAAATCGGCGACAAGGAATCGGATGAAAAAATCGCCATCGGCTCGGTCCAGATGTTGCAAGAGAAGGATTCAGATCTCCTTCATTAAGACAGAAAAAAGCGTCGAAAGGAATTTACGCTTCCTCGTTCGACGCTTTTTTTGATTTAGCTGGCTTCTTTTCAAACTCTTCGATTTTAAAGCCAAAAAACTTATGGCCGCGGAACACTTGCTCCTGCAGACTTCCTTTGGCTTTGAATGGCTTGCCTTTTTTGGATAAGAACTCTGTCGTGATTTGCTGGCCGGCGACAAGCGCTTCGACTTCCTCGTCCGTGAACCGATGCTGGCCGAAAACTCGTTTGAACTTGACGGGATTGCCATTCCAGGTGCATTCCACGTATTCGGTTTCGTCTTTGACCGGATTGCCGTCCAGATCGAAATACTCGGAAGGCTTGAAGCCATAAAACTTTCGTTTTTTAAATGTCTGCTCTTCGAGTTTTCCTTTCGCTTTGACTTCCTGTCCGGCTTTGGTTTTAAACTGCACCTCGATCACTTCCCCGTTTTTGAGTGCCTCGATTTGTTCCGGGGTGAAGACGGTGCCCGAAAATTCTTTTTTAAACTCGATTTCCTTTCCGTCGATTGTCGTTTTGACGTAGTCGTCCGGATTGCGCTCGTATGTTTTGTGAACGATTTTTTTCCCGTTCTCTTTCATTTGCTCGAGGTCTTGCATAACGAGCTGTTCCATTTGATCGAGAAACGCGTTCGGATCGGCCTGGCCCAAACCGACTTTTTGCATTTGTTTGACAAGCTGTTCCGTCATTTCCAAATTGCCGATGTTCGTTCCCGGCAGTAGCTGGTACGAGATGTTCCCATACTCGCTCATCGACAGCTTGCCGCGTGTTTCCACAAGCAAAGGAAAGCGCGTGTTGGCGTTGGTCACATCCGCGTAAATGCTCGTGCGCGTCGCGCCGGTTCCAACTTCGTATTTAGCGAGCTGTTTCATCAGCCACTTCATCGTTGGCGCCACAGGCTTTGGCGGGAATCCTTCGTACGTGAAAGGATCGGCGTGGGTGCCTAGCTTCTTATTCGTCTTTTCCTCTTCTTCGCTGGAATCGGAAGCGTTGTATACCGCTTTCCATCCTTTGAATTTTGGAATATCGGTTGTCGCTTTGTAATCCGGATATTTTTCCAGATGGCCTTTTTGCTGTTCGTACTCGTAGTTTGGCGCCAGCATCGCCAAAAAGTTTTTCGCGAGCAAAACGTAAATCTTTTCGGCACCCGCTCCGTACTTTTTCAAATCGGATAACGATTTAGGCACGTTGGGCCCTGGCCGGTTGGCACCATGCGCTCCCTGCGCCTTGACGTGCGACGCTCTCGCTTTGCGATACGTAAGCAGTTCGGGCTTGACGCCGACGATTTGCGCGATCTGGTCGGCCAGGGGAAGCAGCTCCTGAAACTGTTCGGGCGTGATCGTCTTATCCTCGGTTCGCGGATAGCTGACGATTTGATCCTCGTACATTTTCTGGTACGTGGACAAAACTGTTTTCGCTTTCAGCCCCTGGGTGGAGAGCTGGGCGGACAATCCCGCCAAATCAAGCAAGCGGGGCGGCGGCGTCTTTTTCAATGTCGTCGAGTCGACGACAACCGGGCTGGATTCGATGGCGATATCGACTTCCTCCGGCGTTTTGAACCGGGCCGCTTTCGACTTGATGAACATATTGCCATTCTCGTCTTTGAACCGCAATTCGTAAAACGGCTCCTTTTTGTAGCTTTCGACTTTTTTAAGCTGATCCCCGACCATCTTGACCATGGCCGATTTCAGCCGTCCCTGCCGAAGCACCGACTTGCCATCGCCGTTGGCGGTGGCGATGCGCGTAAACTGCATCGACAAATAATCCCATTTGGAACGGAAATCCGCCTTGACGAAATCAAGATCCCTGTCCATCTTCTGGTCGAGCGGCTTGCGTTCGACAAACGCTTTTTGAATGGATGGCTTGCTTTCGTCGACAAAGTACATGCGTGAAATCTTTTTCGGCTTCAAAGCGAGTCCGTCGATGATTTCCCACGCAAGCAATTCTCCCTCCCCGGATGGGTCGTCATCGGTCGCGATAATAAGCTCGTCGCATCCTTTCAAATCGGCTTTGATTTGTTTTAAAATGTCCACGGCGTCTTTTGTTTCCTTTTTTTTCCACAAAAAATCCTCTCGTTTCCACGGAAGGTTTTTTGTGTTCCAAGATTTATATTTCTTTTGGAGCGCTTCGTCGACTTGCTGCGAGGGATCGTACAATTCGTACAAGTGCCCTCTGGCGTGCGTGATGCGATACGCCTCTCCATTGTAAGTTCCTTCTTTGCCGCCGAGCGCCTTTTCAAAGTTTCGAGCGGCGCTGGCCTTCTCTGTTAAAATTCCAATCATACAGGTATACTAGCATCTTGGGCCGAATCATGGCAACTATTATCCGTTTTCAAGATGGATTATCGTCTGTTTTTCGCCCGTTTTCTTTTCCTTTCCTCGCAAAAAAGAGGCGATTCGCGCCAACGGATCGAGCCCGCCACGCGATGTCGCCTCAAAAGGATTTCCTTTTTATTTTTCTCTTTTTTGCTCAAAGTGCTGCCGCTTTTCGTCGATCAGGCTTTGCACCTTGTCGAATCCGGTTTTCTCCACGCTGCTAATCGGACAAACGCTCGCAAGCGGTAACTGAAGCTTTTGGGAAATCTTTTTTAACGCCGCGATTCGTTTGGTTTTCGGCACCTTGTCGATTTTCGTCGCGCCGATAATGACGGGATACCCCATTTCCCGAAAGAACTGCACCATATCCACATCGTCGGCGGTCGGCTCGTGCCGTCCATCGACAAGCTGGATGACCCCCGCGATATTTTCCCGATGCAAAAAGTAGTCGTCCATCATCTTTCCCAGCTTTTCCAGCTGGGCTTTGGACATTTTCGCGTATCCATAGCCGGGCACATCCACCAGAGTCCATTGGTCGTCAATCGTAAAAAAGTTGATCAGCCGCGTCTTTCCGGGCGTGTTGCCGACATAGGCCAGCTTCTTGCGGTTCGTGAACGCGTTGATAAACGAACTCTTTCCCACATTGCTTCGTCCGACGACGACGATTTCCGGCCGTGTGGATTCCGGCCAGTCCTGGCGGCCGGCGGCGCTTGTTAAAAACTCGCTTTTCATACGCTTAGACGAGCGCGTGCTCCAGCACTTTGGAAGCGGTGCTGACCGGAATGAACGTGATCGCTTCTTTCACTTCCTCCGGGATCTCCTCAAGATCCTTCTCGTTGCCTTTTGGAATGAGGATCGTCGTGATGCCGGAACGATGCGCCGCCAGCGATTTCTCTTTCAAGCCGCCGATTGGCAGGACGTTGCCGCGCAGCGTGACTTCGCCGGTCATGGCTAGATTGGCTTTGACCGGGCGATCCGAAAGGCACGATACCAGCGCGGTCGTCATCGTCACGCCGGCGCTTGGGCCGTCTTTTGGCACCGCACCTTCCGGCACGTGGATATGGATATCCGTTTTCTCGAAGATTTTTGGATCAATGCCGTACTCTTTGGCGTGCGAGCGAATGTAATCCAGCGCGATGCTGGCTGATTCCTTCATGACGTCGCCAAGCTGGCCCGTCAGGATCAAATGGCCTTTGCCTTCGAAACGGTTGGCTTCGATTTGCAGAATATCCCCGCCAAACGACGTGTAGGCCAAACCGGTGACGGTACCCACCTGGTCTTCTTTTTCCTTTTTGCCGTAGTCGACTTTTTCATTGCCCAGCCAGTCGTGGACAAGCTTTCGGTCGAGCACGATCGACTCTTTTTTATCTTTGAGAATCGCAAGAACGGTTTTCCGGCAAATGTTGGCGATCGTCCGCTCCAGCTGCCGCACACCGGCTTCGCGCGTATAATAGCGCACCAAATACAAAATCATATCCTCGTCCACGACGAGCTGGCCTTCCTTCAAGCCGTTTTCCTTCATTTGTTTTGGAAGCAAATGCTCCTTGGCGATGTTGACTTTTTCAATATCGGTATAGGAACTTAGCTGAATGATTTCCAGTCGGTCCTGCAAAGCGGGCGGGATGTTTTCCAAATAGTTGGCTGTCGCGATAAACAGCACTTTCGACAAATCGTATGGTTCCTCGATGTAGTGGTCGGAGAACATGCTGTTTTGCTCCGGATCCAGCACTTCGAGCATCGCGCTCGATGGATCGCCTTTGTAGTCGGACGCCATCTTGTCGATCTCGTCGATGAGGAACACCGGATTGATGACGCCAGCCTTCTTCATCCCCTGGATGATCCGGCCAGGCAAGGCGCCCAAATACGTGCGGCGATGGCCGCGGATTTCCGCTTCGTCGCGCACGCCGCCAAGCGACATCTTCACAAATTTGCGGTCCAGCGCTCTGGCCACGCTTTTGGCCAGTGACGTTTTTCCAACGCCCGGAGGGCCGACAAGGCAGATGATTGGCGCTTTCAGCGAGTTGGTCATTTGTTTTACGGCCAAATACTCCATGATCCGCTCTTTGACTTTGGCCAGTCCATAATGATCCTCGTCCAGGATCTGCTGGGCCGAGTCGAGGTTTTCGTTGTCCTCGGTCGTTTGCCACCAAGGCAGTTCCACGAGCCAGTCGATGTACGTTTTGATGACGCCTGTCTCGCCGCTGGCTTGCGGGAGCATTTCGTAGCGCATGAGCTCCTCTTTGACTTTTTCCTTAATGTATTCAGGATATGGATTTTCCTCAAGGCGCTTGCGAATCGAGTCGGCGTCTTTGTCCGCTTCGACGATGTCGCCGAGCTCTTCGCGGATCGCATGCATCTTTTCACGCAAATAATAGTCTTTTTGCCCCTGGTCGATGCGTTCCTTCACCGTGTCGTTGATTTTCTTCTCGACTTCGGACATCTTCTTTTCTTTTTCAAAGTCTTGCAGCAGCATCACGAGGCGGTCGTTGATCCCCGTCGTTTCCAGGTATTGCTGTTTGCGCTCCACCGTCAGCGGGAACGCCGCCACGGCTTTGTCGGACAACGCGTCCGCTCCCACGCCGCGCGAAAGCTCGATCATTAAATCTTTGGAAACGAAACGCTCGCCGGGATGCATTTGCTCGAACGCGCTGGCCACCATCCGCACAAGCGCGCTTTCTTCCGTTTCGTCCTGGCGAACGCTTGGCATCAGCTCAACATGGGCCATTTCCGACAAGGATCCGTCGATCCACTGCTTTAACTTGACACGTTCCAGTCCTTTGAACTTCACGCGCAAAAATTTATCAAACCGCCGTACGTGACGAATTTCGCACAGCGTCCCGACCGTGTAAATATCGTTTTCCGTCGGGTTTTCCCGTTCCATTTTCAGCTGTGAAAACAAAACGATTTGATCGTCATAGTTGTCCTGAGCGTTTTCGATCGCTTTCAGGGATTGTTCTCTTCCTACGTCGATTACGATTTCCTGATCTGGAAAAAGAATCACGCCCCGAGTGCAAATCAATGGATAAATTTTATCACTCATATAGCCACTCCTTTCTTTGGGCTTTAGCGAAAAAAGACGCGACGCGCCTTTTTCGATTGGATTATTCAGATTGTGCCGTTTCCTTCAAATAATCGATGGCCTTTTGCTGTTTGAGGTCGTATTCGATATTTTCCGGAACGATGATCGCCTTGATCTGCTCAACCGGCATTTGGTACATGTCGGACATGAGCTTGTATTGCTCATCAATGGCGGCTTCGTCGATCTTGAAGTCCTCGGCATTGGCTACCGCTTCCAGTACAAGCGTCGTTTTTACACGATTGGCAGCCTCGTTGCGCATCTGCTCCTTGATATCGGCCTCTGTTTGATGCGTAGCTTCCAAAAATTGTTTTGCCGTGAATCCAGAGCTCTGCATTCTCTGCTCGAACTGCTGATACATCCGGTCTACTTCATTATCAATCATCACCGCAGGGATGTCAACGATTGCGCCGTCAACAACCTGTGCGAGCACTTCGTCGGTGAATTTCTTCTCAGCTTCCTGCTCTTTGTGGGAAAGAAGCTCTTTTTTCGCTTCCTCTTTATATTGTTCAACGGTTTCCACACCCTCGCGTTTCAAGTTGGCGATGAGCTCGTCGTTGATTTCCGGAAGCTCCTTGTATTTGACATCGTGAACTTTCACTTTGAAAATCACGGCTTGTCCGGCCAGATCCGGCGCCTGATAGTTTTCAGGGAATGTCACTTCAATGTCTTTTTCCTCGCCGGCCTTCACGCCAACCAGCTGGTCTTCAAATCCAGGGATAAACGTGTTGGATCCTAAAACGAGCGGATAGTCGTTTCCGGCGCCGCCTTCGAATGGAACGCCGTCTTTTTCGCCAACAAAGTCGATCGTGACCTGGTCACCGATTTGCGCCGGCTCCTCGTCCTCGCGGATCACCCAGTCCGCGTACCGGTCCTGGATCCGTTTTACTTCGTTGTCGATTTCCTCTTCTGTGACTTCCACTTCCGGTTTCTTCACCCGGATCGCTTTGTAGTCGCCCAGTTTTACTTCCGGAGATACGGTGCATGTGAAATCAAGCACGGCTTTGTCCTTGTTGATTTCCTTGACATCGAGTGCCGGACGAGCCACAAGGTCGAGTTTGAATTCCTTGATGCCTTCCTGCAGGGCCTCGTTGGCAACTTCGTCAACCGCGGCCGCGCAAATATGGTCTGTGCCGATGTATTTCTTTGCCATCTGGTCAGGGATCTGCCCTTTCCGGAATCCTTTGATATTCAGTCCGGATTTCAGCTTCGAAAAAGTTTTCTTCTGCGCTTTCTCCCAGATCTCGCCTTCCACTTCAACAGTCAATACACCTGTTGAGTCTTTGTCTAATGTCCAACTACATTTCATGGTTATCTCCTCGCTTTTCAATTGCTAATGTGTAGTTCTCGACCTGTTCCAATCCATTCGCTTGCTCGAATCGGAGCAGTTCGTCGTTTTGCCCCATGGCTTCGTAAACAAGACGCACGATGCTCTTCGCCAAGGGCAGCGCGTCCAGGTCCGAAAAATCAAACGGTCTGGTTTCGTAGATTTCCTGATCGAGCAGACGATTGCAGAAATTACAAAACGCGGGGTCATCGTTCGAAAACCACGTCTCAAACAGCCGGCGCGCTTCAACGATCGACGGATCCTCGTCGGCTTTGATGATCGCGCCCGGTACGAATGTGACATCCAAACCATCCTTGACGACATGATACGGCGTGTCGATTTTCTGCTCCATCAGCGCTTCGATCAATTCGCCCTTGAACTCGTCGACCAGATCGCTGTCCAGCAGCGTCTGCACTTCCCGCTCCATCAGGCGCAGATTCATTTGTTTCAACAAGGAAACCGCCTTTTCTTTCTGCGCTTCGCTGCCGCGGATCAATGCATCAAGGTCGAACTCCTTATGTTTGGAAACGACATCGACATGCGCCATGCAGTCGGCTTCGCGGCCGCGCAGCGCTTCCAGCGCGTCGCGCTCCACATACGGCATCGACAATTCCTCCGTGACGATTCGCAGAGCGTCGGCGAACCGGCCTTCCTGTATCATGGATTCGATATCGTTTAACAGTGATTGATAATATGGATTCACAGTTCCTCCTTGCGTACCTTGGCATTATATCATAGGGATTGCTAAGAAGCAATGAAGAGAACGCCGTCAAACACCGCTTTCCCCTGATAAAACCGGACATTTTCCTCCAGATGAGCCAAAGCGTTTCTTCCCATTTGAGTCCCCTTTTTCTCCATGGTATAATCGGCACGAAAGGAACATTAGAAAAAAGATATGTTGAAAAAAATAAGCAGTTGGGTTTGTTCGACATTTCTGTTCCTGCTTCTGCTGATCGTGCCGGCCCAAGCCAGAGAGGAAACGATTCCAATCACCGGCTATGTCAACGATTACGCAAACGTGCTCGACCCACAGACGGAAGCCGATCTCAACGCGCAAGGCGAGGCTTTTGCCAGCCGGACCGGCGCGCAAGTCGTCATCGTCACGACCGACTCCCTGCATGGCGCCGACGCGATGAAAGTCGCCACCGATTCGGCAAACGAAGCCCAGCTTGGTAGCGGCGAGCTCGATAACGGCGTGCTCATTCTCGTCAGCATCGACGACAAACAGCGCTTTATGGCGGTCGGAAGCGGCCTGGAAGGCGATTTGACCGATATCGACTGCGAGCATCTCCAGCAAGATTATCTCGTCCCGGCGTTTCGCCAAGGCGATTATTCGAAAGGGCTTGTCGATTTATACGAACACACGATCGACCATATCGCCAAAGCCTATGGTCTGGACGACGATTCGGATTTCGCGCCAAACGAGGCGCCAGTCACACAACGCAAGCAGGCGTCCTTTGACTGGACCGGGCTGTTCGCGATTGGCGCCGTGCTCGTGCTTGGCGCGTTTGTGCTGACGAAAAAACCGTCATCCCGTCAAGAGACGACGCTCCATCTCAAGCCGCACCAGCAATATCGGCTCACCGTGCCTGGCGTGAACTTTCAAAACGATTCGGTCGTGGTTGGCAGCGACGATCCAAACATCGCCTCCATCACACCGGATGGCATGGTTACCGCCCACAACATCGGCCAGACGCGCATCACCATCCAAAAACTCGATGGACCGCGTTTGACGTACACCGTCGTCGTTTCCCGTCACGATTCAAGCGGCGGCCGAAGACGACGCGACAGCGACGTGTTTGACGCGTTCCTTCTGGGCAGCCTGCTCGGCGGCCGCCACAACGGCGGATATCGGGGACCGCGCTCCGGCGGTGGATTTGGCGGCTTTGGTGGAGGCGGAGGCGGATTCTCCGGCGGAGGCGGCGGTTTCCGCGGAGGCGGATCCGGCGGAAGCTGGTAAGCAAACCCATAGAAAGGTACTTTATGAACAGAAGAAAATTTCCAGGATGGGCCATTGTGCTCATCGTCGTGCTCGTGATCGCACTGGTCGCGGGCATCTCGGTCGTCGGACCGTACAACACGATGGTTGGTTATGACGAAAAAGTCACGACCGCCCAATCCAACATTCAAACGCAGCTCCAGTCCCGTCTGGACAAAATCAACGAGCTGATGCCGGCCGTGCAAGGCGCGATGAACCAGGAGGACGACGTCTATAAAGACATCGCGGCGCTGCGCTCGAACACGCCGGGAATTTCCATGGACGCCCAGGGCAACATGCAAATCCAAAACAACGCTTCGCTGGCCGACTTGGAGCAGGCGGACGCCGCCAGCTCGCAAATGCTGCGCGACATCAATATCGCGGTGGAAGCGTATCCGGAACTGAAATCCACCGATTTGATGAAAGACTTCATGACCAGCGTCGAGGGCATCGAAAACCGGATCTCATACGCCCGTGAAACGTACAACGAGGATGTGCAAACGTACAACGTGTACATCCGCTCGTTCCCGCACAACATCGCGGCCGGTTTATTCGGTTTCACGCCGAAAGACAAATTCGAAGCGTCTTCCGCCGCGCAAAACGCGCCAGTCGTAAAATTCGATTAAAGCCATGCGAAAGGGAATGCGTTTTTGGAGTCCGGTCCTTGCTGGACTCCTTCTTTTTATTGTTTTGAGCGCTCCGGTTTTCGCACAGGAGGACACGCTGGCGATCCACGACTACATCAACGACTACGCGGGCATCCTTGACGAACAAACCGAGCGCGATCTCAACGAAGCGGGACGCGACTTCGCCAGCCGGACCGGCTCGCAAATCATCGTCGTCACGACCGACTCCCTGCATGGAGCCGACGCGATGAAAACCGCCACGGATCTAGGCAACGACTATGGTGTCGGCCATGAAAAGCTCGACAACGGCGTCGTGATCCTCGTAAGCATCGACGACAAGCAGCGATTCATGGCGACCGGCAGCGGTATCCAGGGCACTTTAACCGATATCGCGACCGAACATCTCCAGCAAAAATATCTCGTGCCCGCCTTTCGCGAAGGCGACTACGCCAAAGGCATCCGGGATTTGTATTACGGCACGATCGACGCCATCGAAAACGGCATTGACGAAGGCGAGCTGGAAGCGTATGCCCAGGACGACGACGATCCGGTTTGGATCCTCGGTCTTGTCTTTGGTACGTTTGGCGTTGTCGGAGCGATTTTAGCGATCGTGTTCCTCTCGCTGGCGCGCCGCAAGATCATGCTCCATCCAGGCGAGCGATTCACGCTCCACCATCCAGGCTGGAATTTCATGGATCCCGACACGACGGCGACATCCAACCATCCCGACATCGTGGATGTGGCGGATGGCGTGCTGTACGCCCGCACGTTGGGAAAAGCGAGGATCACCTTGGAAAATCCGGTACGGGGGATTCGCTATGTGTTCGTGAAAGTGACCGACAAACCGGTTTCCGCGGCGAACAACGAAAAATATTTGAACCAGTTTTTTCTGACCCAGATCAGCATCAACTCTGACTCAGACCACGACGACGGCTTCTTTTCCGGCGGCGGTTCGGGTGGCGGCTTTTCGGGCGGTGGCGGCTCCTTCAATGGCGGCGGCTCGGGCGGAAGCTGGTAGCACACAAAAAAAGAGCTTCGCAAAGCAATGTCATTTAGTTAAGAAATGGCAGTCTTAGAGGATACATTTTAAAGTGTAC
>NZ_SRYG01000036.1 GCF_004793885.1 Dubosiella muris | reverse complement strand
GTGGATTTCCAAGCATTTCGGTCTCAACCCTCTTGGGTTGAGTGGATTGAAATATTTCACCCCATTCCTTTTTCTTTTTGTCGATATGTCTCAACCCTCTTGGGTTGAGTGGATTGAAATATCGGAGAACGAATAAACTTGTTTGAATCTTCTGTCTCAACCCTCTTGGGTTGAGTGGATTGAAATTTTGGTGTACCTGTACTTTTCCAGATAAATACACCCCGTCTCAACCCTCTTGGGTTGAGTGGATTGAAATAAAACGCAAAAGTATGAGCCTTACACGCTGCCATGTCTCAACCCTCTTGGGTTGAGTGGATTGAAATGGAGCACGACGACGGTCATCCCAAGACGCTGGGCGAGTCTCAACCCTCTTGGGTTGAGTGGATTGAAATCAACTTTTACGCACACGGTACAATTGCTGCGATAGTCTCAACCCTCTTGGGTTGAGTGGATTGAAATAGAGTCGATTTGGATTTGGAGTACGAGTCCGGAGGTCTCAACCCTCTTGGGTTGAGTGGATTAATGATAATGAATCAGATAGTTTTTGAAGAAAGGGTAATTGAATCCATACGGCAGATATTCTTTTTTCTTTTGGGAAGAATAAAATTTTGCAAAGAACTATATAGTTGTTAATTATTCTTTAATGAGCGGAAGGAAATGGTATCTTTCTGCTTTTTGCTTCAAATAAATTTACTACAGCGCTCTTATGGCGTTTTATTCCAAGTCAAAATATAAATTTCCAAAAATGATAGCGCATTCATAACTTTTGGGGCTATAATTATATTATATAGAATTATAATGTTGAAAAAATGCAAACAAAGAAGGTGGGAATATGGATTGGATTGGACATACAAATGAAGATGGAGATCAACAAAAATTGATTGATCATCTAAATAATGTTTCTAAATTGGCGGGAGAGTTTAGCGCAAAATTTGGAATGAGGAATATCGGAGAAATCAATGGAAATTTCCATGATGTGGGGAAATACTCTCCTGAATTTCAGGAACGTGTGCGTGGTGGAACGAATCGTGTGGATCATTCTACAGCAGGAGCTCAGTTGACAAAGGCGTTATATGATTTTGGAAATATAACAGATTTATTGATTTCCTTGCCGATTATGTCTCATCATAGCGGGTTGTGTGATTTAGGGAGTAGCGGCGACACACCAGATTCACCGACATTTAGAGCGAGAATGAAGAGAAAAAATCTTTCGAATTATGGTGCATATCAAAGTGAAGTGAAAAAAATTTCTCTGGATACGAATCAAATTAAAGAAGTTTTAGATAAACTGGATCAATCAAGTTCGGAAACAGAACGATACCTTTATATGGCAACTTTGACAAGATTATTATATTCAAGTCTTGTTGATGCGGATTTCCTTGATACAGAAGCATTTATGAGTAGAGGAAAGATAAAACGAAAGAATGGAGATGCGATAGTTGAAATTTATGAAGCTGTGAAAGAGAAGCTTGATAAAAAAGGATGGTTGAAAGAGGCTTCTTTAGCAACTTTGAATGGGCGGAGGAGCCATATATTAAGAACGGCAATGGAGAAGGGAAAAAATACGGATCCGGGTTATTTTAGGTTGACTGTCCCTACGGGAGGAGGAAAAACAATCTCTTCATTGATGTTTGCGTTGGAACATGCAAAAAGGAATCGTATGGCTCATATTATTTATGTTGTTCCATACACAACGATTATTGAACAAAATGCAGACGTATTTCGTGAATTTGCCGGAGAACGAAATGTTTTGGAACATCACTCGAATTATGAATTTCAAGAGGATGAATATGGTTTGATGATGAGGCTCGCCTCTGAAAACTGGGATATACCCATAATAGTGACGACAAGTGTACAATTCTTTGAATCTTTTTATTCAAATCGGTCTTCTTCTTGTAGAAAAAATCATAATTTAGTTAATAGTGTTTTCGTGTTTGATGAAGCACAAAAATTTCCAGTAAATTATTTAAGTCCGTGCTTGAATATGATTCATGAGTTGGTTGATTATTTTGGATGTTCGGCTGTTTTTTGTACAGCGACGCAGCCCGCTTTGGATAATTATTTAAATAATTTTAAAGTTGTAGAGGAGATATGTCCATCTGTTCAAAATCAATTCGATTTTTTCCAGAGGACGACTTATGAAAATCTAGGTATATTTTCAAGCGACGCTCTGGTGGATCGTTTAGAGAAAGAACATTGTGCGATGTGTATTGTGAATACAAGGAAAATTGCACAAGATTTGTATAAATCTTTGAAAGACAAGGTGCCGGAAGAAATATTGTTTCATTTATCGACAACAATGCATAAGGCGGATCGAGAAAAAACGCTGGAAATGATCCGGTCGCGTCTGAAAAATGGACAGAAAGTTATATTGATTGCGACAAGTTTGGTAGAGGCAGGTGTAGATCTAGATTTTGATACAGTTTTTCGACAAATGGCTGGTCTGGATTCAATCATTCAAGCCGGAGGTCGTTCAAATCGAGAAGGAAAACGGAACAAAGAGGATTCTAAGACTTATATATTTGAATTGGAAGGGGCTAAGAGTGCTTCAAGTCAAAAAATGGAAATTGAAATAACAAAATCTTTATTTAAAAAGGGGATAGATTGCAATGATCCAGATGCAGCAACAGTTTATTTCCATGAATTATATGATTTGAAGAGATCGCTGGATTGTAAGGATATTTTGAAAAAAGAGGAAAATTATCAGCTAAAAACGATTGGTAAAGAATTTAAATTGATTGAGGAGGATTCTTCCTTAATTGTGATTCCAAATGAAGAAAATAAGGATGCAATCGCTAGAATGCAATCTAAATATGGAACAAAGGATGATTTAAAAATGATTCAAAGGTATTCGGTTTCTATGCCGCATCAGAGAATCAAACAGTTTTACAATTTAGGGAAAATTAAACCGATGGAGGCCATTACGAATTTATTTATCTTAATGGATCAAGAAGCTTATGACGAAAATATAGGCCTGCTTTTAGAGAATGACGAAGGAGGGAATGCGATATTTTGGTAAAAGGCGCAGCAAACAAAAGTTGCCACGCCTTACCTTTACGCCATAAAATCTTTTATAATTTCAATCCACTTCTTTTCAGAAGACGTCATAACAATAGCATATTTTTTTTTAAAATCAAATAAAGAGAGAAAACAGGTTGATTTTCATATCCATAAAAAATATTATAGAAGTATAGAAAGGAGAGGAAAAGAGTATGGGATATAAAATTCGAGTATTTGGAGATAGAGCGTTATTTTCAAGACCGGAGCTTAAAGTGGAAAGATATTCTTATGACATTCCCACCCCATCCTCGTTAGTGGGGATCGCTGAAAGTATTTACTGGCATCCAGGTTTGAAATATGTGATTGACCGTGTGAAAGTGATCAATCCAATCGAACGGATTTCTGTTAAGCGAAATGAATTGAAAAGTAAAGTTTCAGCGGATAAAGTTCGTAAGGTTTTGGAAGGGAAAAAAGAGCTCCTTTATCTTGATCGCAATCAGGATATCGCCATGAGAAACTCCTCGATTTTAACAAATGTGGAATACATTATTGAATATCATTTTGAACTGATTCCAGAAAAGATGAATGAGACGGATTCAGAAGCTAAATTTGCCTCGATTATTAATCGACGAATTGAAAAAGGTCAATGTTATAAACAACCATATTTTGGATGTCGAGAATTTCCTGCTTATTTTGAGAGAGCGACTGGAAAAGAAGTGTCCTGCTATGAGGGTGAGGGAACGAGAGAGTTTGGATTAATGTTATATGGAATGGATTATTCTGATCCACAGCATTACACGCCAATGTTCTTTAACGCGGTGATGGAGAACGGGGTTGTTGAAATGGGGAATGTCGAGGTGTTTCGATGATTATCAAAAGTTTAGTTGATTTGTATGATGAGATGGCCAAAAAAGGTACGGTTCCGAAAGAAAACTGGGCATATTGGGAGGTTAGTGGAGTTTTGGATCTTGATGAAGAAGGCAATTTGCTTAGTTTGATTCCAGTGGCTGAATCAGATAAAGGAAAACTGATAAAGAAATCCATGTTAGTTCCTCAGGCATTTTTAAAAAGAACAAGCGGCATCTTACCAAATTTTCTTTGTGATAACTTATCTTATTTTTTAGGAATAGAATATAAAAAGGATAGTTTAAAAGCGACTGTTAAGAAATTTGAGGCGGCCAGGAAGCTTCATCATCAAGTTTTAGATGGCGTACCTTCTAAGATAGCTCAGGCTATTTTGAAGTATTTTGATACTTTTCAAACTGATATAGATCATCCGAGTAATTTGATTACGGCGCATTTAAAAATATTAGCAACTGGTAATTTAGTTTTTAGGTTAGATGGAGAATATGCGCAAGATGATGTTTTGGTTCAAAATGCTTGGAAAAGCTATATGAATCAAACGCTGGAGGGCGAAACAAGAAGGTGTATTATTACTGGAAAAGAAGATTATATTCCTGAAATTCATTTAGGTATTAAATTGCCTGGTGCCAAACCAGGAGCAGCATTGATTTCTTTTAATGATGAGTCTTATACTTCATATGGGCTTGACAGGAATGGCAACTCGGCAGTTGGAGAGGAAGCGGCTTTTAAATATGTCACAACTTTAAATTATTTGTTGTCAAACAGAGAATCGCATACAGGGATTGGAGACGTTCAATTCATTTATTGGGCAAAAAGCGCAGATAAGCAATATCAGGATATATTTGGATCGTTTTTAACTAAAAGTGAAAAGAGCGATGAGATCATTCATAATGTTTTTAAAAGGTTGAGCCGCGGTCAGATGATCGACGCCAATATTAACGCGAATGAACCTTTCTTTATTTTGGGATTAACGCCAAATGCCGCGCGTATTTCCGCTCGCTTTTTTCTAGAGAACAGCTTTGGATCTATTTTAAGCAATCTTCAAAAGCATAATGAACGGATGAAAATGGCGAAGCCGGCTTATGTTGATTTTGACTTTATTCATTTTTATCGTTTGGTTCAGGAGACGGTGGATAAGAAATCAAAAGATAAGGCACCTAAATCTGCGTTAGTCGGTGACTTGCTCGTGTCGGTACTAAATAACGCTCCTTATCCGGAAACACTTTTTTCTAGCATTATGCAACGAATTCAAGCAGAAAGAGGAAATGTGAGCTGGGAAAGAGCATCTATAATTAAAGCATTTCTTTTAAAGAACAGGAACTATAAAGTGGAGAATTTAACGGAGACGTTAAATGAAAAATCATCAAGTGTACCATATAATTTAGGTCGGTTATTTGGTGCTTTGGAAAAACTACAACAAGATTCCACAGAAGGAGAATTGAATACGACAATCAAGGAACAATATTTTAATTCTGCCGCCGCATCACCAGCTCAGGTTTTTCCTAATTTAATCGTGTCTTCCAGTAATCATCTGCGCAAGTTACGATCTAAAAATTTTGGTGCCTATGTTAATGCGGATAAGCTTATTGGCAATATTATTAGTTCCTTAAATGATGAATTCTTTCCTAGAACGATGAATCCAGATGAACAAGGGGAATTTGTGATTGGTTATTACCAGCAACGACAAAAATTCTTTGAAAAAAAGAATGGAAATGAAGAAGCCGCTGAGATTCCAGAAGTTTTCTTAAATGAACATTCATTAAACGAGTCATATAATTTGGGGCGGTTATTTAGCGTTTTGGAAAAATTACAGCAGGATTCTGAAGATGATTTTTTAGACTCAACAGTGGTGGAACGATCCTCATCCCCAAAAAAATCAAATCGGCTAGTGGGGACAACAATCAAAGACCAGTTTTTCAAATCAGCATCTGTTTCGCCATCGCGGGTTTTCCCGAATTTGTTGATGTTGTCCAGTAATCATTTGCGTAAATTGCGCATTAAAAATACAGGATTATACATTGTGGATGATAAACGCATTGGAGAAATCATCAATCTATTAAATGGAACTTTTCCACAAATGATGAATTTTGAACAACAAGGAAGCTTTGTGATTGGTTATTATCAGCAGAGGCGCAAACTATTTGCAAAGAAAGCTGAAAATGAAGACAAAGCTTCACTGCTGGCACGATTGAATGAAAGCGCAATAAGCAAACCATATGTTTTAGGACGCCTGTTCAGTATTTTAGAGGTGGTGCAGCAAGACTCTGCGGACGAAGAACTGAATACGACAATTAAAGATCGGTATTTTAGTGCTGCCGCTATGTCTCCTGGAAAAGTTTATTCACAATTACTCATGCTGTCAAAATATCATTTAAGAAAGTTGAATCGTAAGAATTATGGTGCGTCCATTTATTGGTCAGAACTTATTGAACAGTTGACTAAAAGGTTAGCTGGATTTTATCCAAAAATCATGAATACAACAGAGCAAGGTGAGTTCATGATTGGTTATTATCAGCAAAGACAAAAAATCTTTGAAAAGAAAAAAGATTCAGAAATAGAAGGAGGAACTGAAGAATGAGTGAAGTAATCAAGAATCGGTATGATTTTGTGGTTTTGTTTGATTGTGAAAATGGAAATCCAAACGGAGATCCGGATGCGGGAAACCTCCCACGAATTGATCCGGAGACCCAGTTGGGATATGTGACCGATGTATGTTTGAAAAGAAAGATTCGAAACTACGTGGCAATGACTCGTGAGAATGTGGAAGGGTACAAGATTTATATCTCTGAGGGAACTCCATTAAACTTGAAGGATGAAGAAGCAATCAATTATGTTGGACTTGAATTAAGCGATGATCCAAAAAGTAAAAATGAAAAGAAGAGAGTAAAAAAAGATGCGGCTGGTGATTTGATGGCTCGAGACTTTATGTGTAAAAATTATTATGATATTCGAACATTTGGCGCTGTCATGACAACTTTTGTAAAAGGTGGAATGAACTGCGGACAGGTGACTGGACCAGTTCAATTTACGTTTGCACAAAGTATTGATCCAATTTTTCCTCAGGAAATTTCGATTACGCGTATGGCTGTCACAACCGAAAAAGATGCTGAGACCAAGAAAAATACAATAGGTAAAAAAACGTTTATTCCTTACGGATTGTATCGTGCAGAAGGTTTTATTTCCGCTAATCTAGCCCAAAAAGTTACTGGTTTTTCCGAAGATGATTTAAATTTATTGTGGGAAGCTATCACAAATATGTTTGAAAATGACCATTCTGCTTCTCGTGGAAAAATGGCGGTAAGAGAATTGATTGTATTCAAACATTCTTCAGAGTTTGGTGACTGCCCTTCTCATAAGCTGTTTGATCAGGTAGAAGTTGTGAAAAAACCAGATGTTGGTACACCGAGAAAATATGATGATTATGAAGTAATTATTCATGAAAACAAGATTCCGCAATCGGTCGAAATCCAAAGAAAAGATGTATGAATAAGTACAATGAAGTTGAATACCTGATGATTTCGGGTATTCAACATTTTGCATTTTGTAGGCGTCAATGGGGATTGATCCATATTGACAAGAAATGGGCGGAGAATTACCATACCACGCTTGGGGAGCAGATCCATGAAAGAGTTCACGATCCTTTTTTGAATGAAAAGAGGAAAGATGTGATTATTGCAAGAGGAATGAAAGTCGTATCGCATGAACTTGGCATAACAGGAGAGTGTGATG
The DNA here is from genome assembly GCF_004793885.1 of Dubosiella muris. Classification (GTDB taxonomy): domain Bacteria; phylum Bacillota_I; class Bacilli_A; order Erysipelotrichales; family Erysipelotrichaceae; genus Dubosiella; species Dubosiella muris. Next base: position 4,321 of record NZ_SRYG01000036.1, on the reverse strand, counting down.
TAGTTGAACTGCGTCAAGATAAAGATGGAGTTCCGGTTTTTGGGCATCGGGGGCTCTTCTCTGTTTATCCAATCGAATATAAAAAGGGAAAACCGAAAGTGAGCGACGAAGATGTTTTGCAGCTTGTGGCACAGACGATTTGCTTAGAGGAAATGTTTTGCTTTCCTATTCATTATGGGGCGATTTACTATGCCACTACTAAGAGAAGAGAGGAAATTAAGATAACGGCAGAACTTAAACAAAAAGTAAAAGACTATTTTATAGAGATGCATAGTTATTTTCAAAACCAGCACATTCCTCAAGTAAAGAAAAGTAAAAAATGTCAACAATGCTCATTAAAAGAACTTTGTATACCCGAGGATAACGGGAAATCTGTCTTGGAATATATTCATTTAGCGATGAAAGAGGAGTGATGAATGAGAAAATTAAAAAATACGTTATACATTTTGACTCCGGATTATTATTTAGGGTGCAAATTAGATACAATCATTATGTATGATAAAGAGAGTAAGGAAGTCGGAAGGATTCCCATTCATAATCTTGAAGGCATCGTATCATTTGGATATCGAGGCGTAAGTCCCTCACTGATGAAATTATGTGCTACGATGAATATTTCGATTGTTTTTCTGGATCCCAATGGATCCTATTTATCGAGAATCCAACCACCAATCACCGGAAATGTATATTTAAGAGAACTTCAATATCAGAAAATGTGTTCTATGGTATCATTTGATATTGCGAAGAACTGTGTTTTAGGTAAAATTTATAATTCGCGATGGCTTATTGAACGATATATTCGTGATCATCCAATGCAAATTGATATGGAAAAGATGAAACGAGTATCAAATGATTTATTAATCTGTATGAAGAAAATTTCATCATGTACCGATAAAGATTTTTTGCGAGCAATCGAAGGAGAGGCAGCTAGAAAATATTTTTCAGTGTTTTCTGAAATGATTCTTCAAAAAAATGGTTTTGAATTTAAAGGTCGATCAAGGAGGCCACCACTAGATCGAGTGAACGCTTTGTTATCGTTAGCGTATACTTTAGAAGTGTCAATGATTACTTCTTCCCTAGAATCTGTAGGGTTGGATCCTTATATTGGAGCATTTCATGTGGAACGTTCTGGAAGACCAGCGTTAAGCTTAGATCTTGTAGAGGAATTTAGGCCGCTTGTTTGTGATCGATTTGTGCTAAGTATGATTAACAAACGTGTAATTAATAAAAATGATTTTAAAATCCTTGAAAACGGCGCAGTGCTGTTAACGGAAAATGGCAAGAAAAAATTTTTTTCAGAATGGCAGAAGAAGAAATTAGAAGTTTTTACTCACCCATATTTAAAAGAAAAGATGGAGTGGGGACTCGCACCGTATGTACAAGCGTCGTTGCTGGCAAAATATTTACGAGATGAACTGGATGCTTATCCTGTAATATTATGGAAGTAAGAAGGATAAAATGATGCTAGTACTAGTAGTGTATGACATCAATACAAAATTTAAACATGGAGAAAAAAGACTTTTAAAGATTGGTCAAAAATGTCATTCTTATGGAAGAAGAGTGCAAAATTCGACGTATGAATGTATTGTTGATCAAAGTGAGTATTTAAAATTAAAAAAAGCAATATTAGATATTATTGAAATGGAAGTAGATAGTGTACGCTTCTATAATTTAGGTAAAAATTATCGTACAAAAATTGAAGTCTATGGATTGGATAATGGTATTGATGTCGATGATAATTTAATTTTCTGAAGGTGCGAATATGAAGTGCTCATGCAAAAGCGGAGGGACTCGCACCTAGAAATGTAATGTTAATTTGCTCAAAAAGAATATACGTGAACTATAAAATATTTTTTGTTTATTCTATTGAGGATAAATGAAGCAATGGTGAATTTGCTTCAAACTTTTATGGTCTCATCCCGTTTGGGATGAGTGGATTGAAATATCGTTTATTCGAGCGGAAAGGTCAAAGTGATGGGTCTCATCCCGTTTGGGATGAGTGGATTGAAATTCCGAAAATTGACGGAAGGCATCAAGGACAGATGTCTCATCCCGTTTGGGATGAGTGGATTGAAATATCCTGCGGTGTTCCTTCCACGACCAATCGAATCGTCTCATCCCGTTTGGGATGAGTGGATTGAAATACTACCAGAATTATCTGTAGTAGGTTTCTGTTCGTGTCTCATCCCGTTTGGGATGAGTGGATTGAAATCATCTTTTTGTTTTTAACCAAAGAAAGGAGAAAAAAGTCTCATCCCGTTTGGGATGAGTGGATTGAAATACTGAAAATACTCGTGTCGTCTTCATCATAAAGAGTCTCATCCCGTTTGGGATGAGTGGATTGAAATATCAATAGGATTCCAATCATAGCACCAAACGATGTCTCATCCCGTTTGGGATGAGTGGATTGAAATAAGCGGTTGTAGTTCAACGGCGCAAATATCCGCGGTCTCATCCCGTTTGGGATGAGTGGATTGAAATCCACTCTTTTACTTGGTTTTCGTACATGTTTCCGCCTGTCTCATCCCGTTTGGGATGAGTGGATTGAAATCAAAAAGAAGACTGGCGCCATAATAGCTGTGGCGGTCTCATCCCGTTTGGGATGAGTGGATTGAAATGTATTTGGTGTTACACTGATAGTCAAACGCGATTGTCTCATCCCGTTTGGGATGAGTGGATTGAAATACGCCTTCCCACACGCGTTTTGAGGTTGAAATCGGTCTCATCCCGTTTGGGATGAGTGGATTGAAATACGTAAACCCAAAAGAATTTATCTTCCGCGGTCAGTCTCATCCCGTTTGGGATGAGTGGATTGAAATTAGAATTGGAATTTGAAATCAGCGAAAAAAGCATAAGTCTCATCCCGTTTGGGATGAGTGGATTGAAATAAGTGGTTGTAGTTCAACGGCGCAAATATCCGCGTCTCATCCCGTTTGGGATGAGTGGATTGAAATATTTTCTGCTTGGTACCAAGGCGGGAAAAACCGAGTCTCATCCCGTTTGGGATGAGTGGATTGAAATAGCACCCGCATACACTCGTCAAATCCTTTTTTGATGTCTCATCCCGTTTGGGATGAGTGGATTGAAATCCGTCCATCTATATATAGAGCGCTCGTTCCATCCAGTCTCATCCCGTTTGGGATGAGTGGATTGAAATCATAGAGTTTTAAGTCTCGTTCTGTCCGCCTCACGTGTCTCATCCCGTTTGGGATGAGTGGATTGAAATATGGTCGCAGGCGAACTCTTTAATGAAATCAAGCGTCTCATCCCGTTTGGGATGAGTGGATTGAAATAAACAAGACTAATGTCTTGACACTGATATTATACCAGTCTCATCCCGTTTGGGATGAGTGGATTGAAATGTGATCTTAACTGCCGAGCTTCGGTTTTCAGACGGTCTCATCCCGTTTGGGATGAGTGGATTGAAATAAGTGCTTGTCCGCAATTCAAACAATATTTGTGCGGTCTCATCCCGTTTGGGATGAGTGGATTGAAATACAGAAGTAAACAAATTCGCACCCGTTGGAACCAGTCTCATCCCGTTTGGGATGAGTGGATTGAAATCCAGTCCCGGATTCGGAGATCGAATTAAAACGACTGTCTCATCCCGTTTGGGATGAGTGGATTGAAATTTGATATGCTCTTTGTCAAATTCATGTCCCTGATATAGTCTCATCCCGTTTGGGATGAGTGGATTGAAATCAAATCCTGCTTCTGAATTGGTGTGATGTCTTCGTCTCATCCCGTTTGGGATGAGTGGATTGAAATAAAGGACATCACAAAGAAGTCAGGTGATAAAATCGTCTCATCCCGTTTGGGATGAGTGGATTGAAATATTGAAGAATTGAAAGATGTCAATTATCCTTGGGGTCTCATCCCGTTTGGGATGAGTGGATTGAAATATGCAGTTTTAAAGGAAATAGAAAGCTGAAAAAGTCTCATCCCGTTTGGGATGAGTGGATTGAAATCAATATTTTGCATCGCCTTCAATTCGATTTGACAGTCTCATCCCGTTTGGGATGAGTGGATTGAAATACAAAGAAAGGATATAAAATTGAAATTCGTGACGTCTCATCCCGTTTGGGATGAGTGGATTGAAATTAACACATCCGTATAACTATTTTTCTTTAAAAAGTCTCATCCCGTTTGGGATGAGTGGATTGAAATATCGTATAAAGTACAATCACACGGAGCATATAATGTCTCATCCCGTTTGGGATGAGTGGATTGAAATGATATGGTACAGATGCAAGGCATCAATACACAACATGGTCCTATGTCAAGAAAACGGATAAAATAAATAGATTTTTTTATTTCCTGACTG
>NZ_SRYG01000035.1 GCF_004793885.1 Dubosiella muris | reverse complement strand
TAATATTTCAAACTATTTCATGATTTTATACTTGACTTCCTATATAGTTGTCTTTCAAACTGTTCTTATTCTAGCCCATTTTGATAAACACGCAACACATTTTTGTAAAATATTTTCTCGATCTCCTCTTCCGTATAGCCATGATGGCGCAGCGCCTGCGCCAGCTTGCCGATCTGGGAAGCGTCCTCGATTTCCAAATCCGACTGGATGCCGTCGAAATCCGTTCCCAGCCCGATGACGTCGACGCCGGCCAGCGCCTTGATATAGTCGATGTGGGCAACCATGTCTTCGACGCGGCTCTTGTTCGTTCCATCCAGCTTTAAAAAGTCGCCGCAAAAATTCAATCCCATGACACCGCCGCGCCGGGCGAGCGCCAAAATCATGTCGTCACTTAAATTGCGCGCCACCGGACATACCCCGTGGGCGTTGGAATGCGACGCCACGAAGGGCTTGGTCGTATGGCGCACGACATCCCAAAATCCCGCGTCGGATAGATGGGAAACGTCGATCAAAATGCCGAGCCGCTCCATTTCACGCACATACCGGATGCCAAACGCGTTCAAGCCGTGTTTTGTGTCGGCGCGCTGCAAGACGTCGGCCGCCTTGTAGTCGTCAAACGCGTCCATCGAGAAGTTGGGATGGCCGATGGCGTTGGGGTGGTTCCATGTCAGCGCAATCATGCGCACGCCCATGCGGTAATAGTTTCGAAGCATCGCCAGCGAGCCGAAAACGACATCGCCCTCCTCCAAGGTCAGCAGCGCGGAGATTTTGCCTTCGCGCGCGTTTTTTTCAATGTCGGCATATCGAAGAACCGGCGCGACGCGGTCGCGGTTTTCCTCCAGCATCCGGCAATACATGTCGTATAGTTTCATCGTTTCTTTTTCGGGTACGGCTTCCTTTTTTAAATTCGTGAACAAGGCGAAGTTCTGAACCATGCAGCCGCCTTTTTGCAGCTTGCTTAAATCGACGGACAAGGCATTGTTCACGAAGTCGGGCTTTGTTCCGCGCTCTTCTTGCTCCAGCCATTCCAAAACGGTATCGCAATGCATGTCAATGTATTTCATTTCGTTTTCCTCCGCTTCCATCATACCGCGTTTCGCCTCGTTGCGATCGGACAGTTTTGTAAAAAAAAACCCGCGCAGGGCGGGTCGCGAGATTACTCAACCATCGGGTTGGCAAGCTCGTGTTGAATTTCGTCTTTTTCAAAGGCGCTCATCTTCGAATTTTTGAAGTCCGGATCGCCTGGTTTATGCTTGTAAACAATCTTGAGGAAGATCGGGGTGATGACGGTTGTGAACACGACGCAAAGCAAGATCGGCGTCACGAACATTTCCGGCAGGATGCCTAGATTCATTCCCTTGTCGGCCACGATGAGGGCGACCTCGCCACGCGAGATCATACCGCAGCCGATTCGCAGCGACTGGGCCGGGTTGTACCGGCAAAGCAGGGCGCCGCCGCCGCAACCGATGATTTTTGTCAGGACGGCTGCCACGCACAACAAGACGACGAGGCCGACCAGTCCCCAAGTCACCTGGATCGGTTCCAGTTTCAAACCGATGCTGGCGAAGAAGATTGGCGTAATCAGCATGTAGGACAACGTGCCGATTCGCTTCATCACATATTCGCTTTGCGCGGTTCCGGAAATAATGAGACCAGCAACAAAGCTGCCGGTGATGTCGGCAACACCGAAGAACTCTTCGGAGCAGTAAGCCATGATGAGGGCGAACGCGAAGGATACGATCGAATATCGCTGCAAACCATGGTTCGGATCGTGACTGAACCACCATTTGAATACTTTGTGCATAATCACGCCGACAATGATCGAGAAAATGAAGAAGCCTAAGATCTTCAAGAGAACGACTCCGACATTGACACTGCTGTCGGCCATACCTGTTACAAGCGTGAGGCAGACGATACCAAGCACGTCGTCAATGACGGCGGCGGCCAAAATAACGTTGCCGCTTTCTGTGCTCATGCAGTGCATTTCTTTGAGTGTTTCAACGGTAATTCCCACACTGGTTGCCGTGAAGATGACACCAATGAACAGGTTTTCGATCCACGCCTGCGGACCGACGTTGTAAATCATACCGATCAAATAGCCGACCGCCAGAGGGATGAGCACTCCGAACAAGGCAATGATGAATGCCTTAAAGCCCGCTTTTTTCAGATCCGTAATACTTGTTTCCAAACCGGCGGAGAACATCAGGACGATGACACCGATTTCGGATAACGCAGAGATCAAATTGCTTGGCTCAACGATGTTGAGCACAGCTGGACCAAGCACGATTCCCGCGATCAGCGCGCCGACGACGCTTGGCATCCTCAGTTTTTTCGAGAAAATGCCGAATGCTTTCGTAAACAGCAGGATGATCGCGATATCGAGTAAATAACGATAGCTTTCCATATATATCCTCCATATATCGCATGCAACAGGTATATTACACCCGTATTATGGCAAAAAGCTATACTTTTTTCATACCTCTTGACTATAAAATTTGTTTTTCCCTAAGTAAACGTTTTCACCTCCACACTCTTTCCCTTTTTTATTTTTTATTCCGGATAAAAAGTCAAATTATGCAATAGGTAAAGCGTTTTCACAAAAAAGCGGACTTCCGTCCGCCCAGAGTGTTGACGAATTCCTACTTTTTATAAAGTGGGAGTTCGTTTTTCTTTTTTTTGTTTTGGTTTTTATGACTTCGCTCGACTTTGATGCCCAGAAACTAAAAAATTAGAGGTTTCCCTCTACTTCTTTGCCATTTCTTCCCATTTCTTTTCCTGCATTTCTTTTATATCCCACTTTCTTCGGGCCATTTTCATTAGATTATGACACGCAAAAATCATCGTCGCCTGGAATTGATTTTTTCCAAACCACGAACTCTCGTATATCTTAAATTGTGATATTCTTTGTTTTCCGCAAATACTTTTTCGATTGTTTCTTTTCTGTTTTTATAATGACTTTTCCATTGTGCTGTTTTGCGCATCTCTTCGGCACGATCCAAATACTCCTGCCATACATGTCTTTGAATCAATTTCGTATGGTTCTTTGATTGCGTACATTGTTATTCTCTTTTTAGCGCATATATTCGCCAAAAAAGAGAATGGATGAACCACTCTCTCTTTTCTTATTGTATGAGTTTGAATGTCCGCCACGCGTCCAAATAATCCAACAGGATCCACTCCTCTTCTGGCAAACGGGCGACGACGTTTTTCTTCCCGTCGTTAGGCATGTCCCGCAATACGACATGCAGCTCGCCTTTGTAGCGGTCGTACGTCTCGTTCACGATGACGATGTCGCCCCGCTTGAGATCGCGCGTGTTTCGCGGCGGGATCGAAGCGGTCTTGAACGTCCGTCTTGGCGAAGTGCTTCTGGCCGAATACGCGTTGCGGTCGCCCCGCACCTCGTGGGCGTGATGGAACAGGATCTGCTCCTCCACATCGCCCGGGGTGCCTTCCAGCTCGATCCGCAAAGTCAGCACGCCCGGGTCGATTTGCGCCAGGGATTCCAGTTCCGCCTGGGATGGAAAGCAGTTGGCGATGAGCACATCGTCCACCAGACCCGTCGCGAACAAGTGACGCGCCTGCAAGTCGATCGGCAGATCGCGGTGCATTTCCAGCGTGCACAACCCCTCGTTGACGTTCCACGGTCCAAACGCGCCCGGCTGCCGGCTGGAAATAAACGCCGCGACCGGAAGGTTCATTTGACGCATCGCCTGCGACGTGCGCTGAAACGTGTCGAAACTTAAGCCCGAATAGCGCTGCGGATAAAAATTATGGCACGTCAGCAAGTAGTCCACATTCGGCTTGTAGCGCATGATGTTCTCAATCGACGCGTTGTCCATCGACGCGTTCAGCTCGATTTTCAGCCGCTGCGGATTGTACGTCATTTGCGCCTCCCGATGCCCGTCGAACCCTTCGTCCAGCCGGATGCCGTCGGCGTGGATGGCGGCGAAAAACGACAAATCGTCATAGGAAATACCGAGCCGGTCGAACACGTACGGCGCCACATCCAACACGACTTCCATTCCCTTTTCATGCGCGAAGTCGATCAGTTCCTTGAACTCCGCCTCGACTTCCGCTTTCGGCTTGTCGACCGACAGCAGGCATGTGAAGATGCGCTTGAATCCATGGCGTGCGGCCACGTCAATGTATTGTTTGTTTTGGTCCAGAGAGGCGTGCTCCGGATAAATCGAAATACCGAGTCTTCGCATCGGCTTACTCCGCGTCCTTCATCCGGTTGGCGAGCAACACGAACGGCGACCAAATCAAAAACGAGATTCCCAGGTTGAGCAACGAAACCAAACCGGCCATCAGATTTCCGCCCGTTCCTAAAAACGCGTAAATACCAGCCGGCATGACCCAAGGTACTTGCACGTACACAGGCGGAATCAAGCCGCCCGCCGTAAACAAGTAGGCGACCAGCGTGCAAACCGGCGGCACGATAAGCCACGGAATGAAATAGATCGGGTTCAAAACGATTGGAAGGCCGAAAATGACTGGCTCGTTAATGTTGAACAGCCCCATCGGCGCCGACAGCTTCGCCACCTCGCGCACGTCCTTGCGCTTCGAGAACACGAAGATCGCAATTAGCAAGCCGAGCGTGACGCCGGCCCCACCCATTTGCGAATACGCGGCGAACGAGCCTTGCGTCCAAATGTACGGCATGCCGTCGGTCGTGCGGTGCTCCTCGAAATAGGCGAGGTCCTCCAGCAAGGCCGGGGTGTACACGCCCAGCACGAACGGGTCGAGAATGTTGGAGCCATGCAGTCCGAAAAACCACAGCACCTGCACCAGAAACGACACGAGAATGGCGCTGAACATGTTTTGCGACAAGCCCATCAGCGGCGCCTGAAGCCACTTTTGAATGAGCTCGTTTGGATACATGCCGCCCCACGCCACGCAGCACTGCGTCACGATGGCGAACACGTAAATCGCGACGCAGCCCGGAATGATGGCCGCGAACGACTGGCTGACCGCCGGCGGCACGTTTTCCGGCATTTTGATCGTGATGTTGGCGAGCATGAGCTTGACATAAATCATCGAGGACACCAGGCCGACGATCAGCGCCGTGAACAAGCCGGTCGCCCCGGTGTAGGCGCTGCCCAAATAGCCCCATTCCGATACGGAAAGGCTCACGACGCCTTCCTTCGCGATGGCGTCCACGCCAAGGCCTTGCAGCGCGGCGAGCTGGGAAACATCGACTTTGTCCAGCGCGAGATCGAACACCGCGCTCTGGTTCATACACGTGACGACGGCCGAGAACGCGATCACGCCGCCCGCGATCGGATTGACATGATACGCTTTGGCGATTTGATAGCCCAAAGCGAACGCGAACGCCAGCGCCAAAATCGTGATCGAGCCAAAATACACGTTGCCATTGATTTTGATGAGCGGCTCCATCGCCGTGGTCAGCGCGTTGCCCTCTCCCCACCAGGAGTTTGGAAGATCCCGGACAAAGACATTCAGCAGAACAGAGATACTGCCAACCATCGTAATCGGCATAATGGCGATAAAAGCGTCCCGAATCGCCATCAGATGTTTTTGATTTCCCACTTTCGCCGCGGCCGGCATAAAGTGTTCTTCCATCCAAGTTAAAAAACCATGCATAAAAATAAAATCCTTTCTACCCACAATATTTATTGGTTTCTGTCAGGATTAAATCATGAAAGCGCTTTAAATTCCACCGCCGCGCCCGAAAATATTCAATCTACTGTATATTGTATATTCATGTGAAAAGGAAAAAAGGAGAAACAGGATTTTCCTATTCCTCCATCATTCGAGCGAAGTTTTCATCCAGGATCCGCTCGGTTTCCTTTGGCGTCTTTCCTTTGATTGCCGCGATCTTTTCAATCGACCTGCGCAAAGCCTCAACATACTCCACATCCCCGCACGCCCATTCGAGCGCTTCGAGTCCGTCGCTTTCCAGCAACAGCTTTTCCAACGGGATCTTTCTGACGAGATTCGTCACCGTCTCGTCCTTGCCCACTGAAGGCCCCACCGTAAAATACGATGCGATCTTATCATACGCCTCGACGCCCGCCCAATCCGAATACCAGTGCACGATGTACGTGTTCGGGTATTGGCGCAAAATATCCAAAATCGCCTGCTCCTGCCCTTTCGTATGCAAAACGACCGGCTTATGGTGCTGGTACGCGTATTCGATCTGCTTGACGAACACGTCTTTTTGCAGTGTCATATCCGTATCGCACCACACCGAGTCCATTCCGATCTCGCCAATGATCCGCGCCTGCTTGAGCAACGGCTTCATTTCGTTTAAGCGCTCATGGCTTGCCGACCACGGATGCACACCACACGAGCAGCGCAACCCGTTTTCCATCGCGGTTTGCCACTCCTTTACACTTGCCGCGCTGCACAAGGAAGGGATGCCGTACTTTTTTTGCGCGGCGAGGATCTTTGATGAAAAATGAAAATGCGCGTCATGCATGATTTTCCCCTTTCAAAAGGTCGTAGATCTCCTTTTTCAGCCGGCTTTGCGAAAACAGCCAGTCCCGTGATTTCGATTGCTGTCGCAAGTCGATTTCCTTCAGGATCCTGGACGGCTTGTTTGATAAAATCAAAATGCGGTCCGACAAATACAGCGCTTCGTCTATATCGTGCGTCACGAGCAGCGTCGTGCGGTTGTAGCGTGTCCGCAGTGAAAGCAGCCAGTCCTGCATCTCGTTGCGGGTAATGACGTCGAGCGCGCCAAACGGCTCGTCCAGCAGCAGGATGTCGGCTTCGCAAAGCGAGGTCCGCAAAAACGCCGCCCGCTGCCGCATGCCTCCGGAAAGCGCGGAAGGATACGCCCCCTCGTAGCCTTCCAAACCAAACGTCTTGAAATCCGCCTGCGCTTTTTGGCGGATCGAGCGATCATGATGGATGAGGCCATACAGCGACACGTTGTCAAGGATCGTCTTCCATTCCAGCAGCAAGTCGTTTTGCGGCATGTACGCGAAATGCCGGCTCACCCCGAAAACCGGCTCGCCATCGACTTCCACGCATCCGTCATAATCGGGCAGCACGCCGGCCAGAATATTCAGGATCGTCGATTTTCCACAACCCGACGGTCCCAGGATCGACACAAATTCCCGCTCCCGCACTTCAAACGAAAGGTTGTCCAAAATCAGCGCGCCATCGAAAGCGAGGCGCAAATGGTCCACACGCAGCTTCATTGCACGAACGCGTTCGTATACTGATCACGGGCTTCGATTTTATGATCAATCAGACCACATTCGTACATGAAGTCGGTGTAGTTGTTCCATACCGAATCTTTCATCAAGCCCCAGCTTTTCGCGTCACGGGCGTATTCGGCGCTCAAATACTGCTGCGAGGCTTCCAGAAAAGAAAGGTCCGTATCCGGCAGCGCGTCCTCGTGCAGGATCTTTGCCGCCTCCTGCGGATGCTCGATGGCGTACTCGTATCCCTTTTTGGTGGCCGCCATAAACTTTTTCACCATTTCCGGGTCGTTTTCGAGAGTCTCGTCGTTGGCGATGATGACCGGCGTGTAGTAATCAAGCCGCTCGTCAAGCTCGGATAGCGGAATGTACTTCACCTTGTATCCGGCCTGCTGCGCCTGAATGACGGCCCAGCCGTAAAACTCCCAGCCTAAATTGACTTTGTTCGGCCCTGTCGTATCGGACAAGCCCGCGATGCCCGATCCATCCGCGCCCACGATCGTCAGCTTGTCGAAATCGGCGCCCGCCTCGTTCATCACCGCGTGAATGACGGCTTCCTCGCTTGGCGCGCCCCAACCCGCGTATGTCTTTCCTTCAAAGTCTTTTACCGAGTCGATGCCCATGCTCTCAAGCGCCACGAACCCCGACGTGTTGTGCTGCACGATTGCCGCGATCGTCTTGATCGGCAGCGGATCCTCGCTCGTCAAGGCGTATGTGACATCCTCCTGATAGGAAACGCCAAAGTCGGCTTTCCCGGCCGCGACCATCGAAGTCGTCGCGTTGTCGCCCGGCTCGATGATTTCCACGTCCAATCCTTCCGCTTCGTAGTACCCATTGTGTTGGGCGACATAAAAGCCGGTATGGTTCGTGTTGGGCGTATAGTCGAGCATAAGCGTGACGCTCGTCGTATCGGAAGCCTGCGCATCCGGATTTTCGCTTCCGCAACCGGTCAGTACCAGTGACAGCGCCGCCGCCACGCCTAGTTTTTGAATCCACGATTTCTTTTTTCCTTTGTTTTTCATTTTCTTGCTCCTTTTCTTAAATACGGAAAACACAATTTCTCCAGCATCGAAACGCCCAAATTGAGCAGCACGCTCCAAAACACGACCATGAGCACACAAGCGAACACCTTATCGAGCATATAGCCGTTTTTCACGCGCAGCATATAATATCCGAGGCCCGCGCTGCTTGAAAGCCACTCGCCGACGATCGCGCCACCCACGCAATATGTGGCCGCCACTTTCAATCCCGAAAACAGACCGGTCGCCCCTGCCGGGATCTTGACAAGCGTGTACACCTGGAATACGTTGGCTCCCAAACTTTTCACCAGGTCGATTTGTTTAGGGTCGACTTTCTGGAGCGCGTCCGTCAGCGAGACGGCAATCGGGAAAAAACACATGAACACGACGATCAGGATCTTCGGCAGCAAATCAAAGCCGAACCAAATTGAAAACAGCGGTCCAAGCACCATGACCGGAACGGTCTGCGTCACGATCAAATACGGATACAAGCTTGACCGGAACGTTTTCGACAAGTCCATGCCGATGGAAATCAGGATCGCGAACACCGCGCTGATGCCCAGTCCGATCAGCGCCTCCTCCAGCGTGACAAGCGAATGGCGCATCAGGATGTTTACGTTATCGACCACCGCGGCAATGATTTTCGATGGAGCCGGCAAAATATACAGTGAAATGTCGAACGCCCGCACGTAAAGCTCCCAGCCTCCAATCACAAGCCCGAACAATAGCAGCGGCAACACGATTTTCTGACTTTTTTTCTTCATAACCCTCCCTTTTCAAGACGAAAAAACAGGCACCCGAAAGAGCGCCTGTCCACTACGTGATCCATATGACTCCCTCCGCCGGTATTAACCGGATCAGGTTCAAAGAGACCGTGCCTTCGCACATCTCAGCTTTTTCAGCGCCCCTGTCATGTTTTTTCTATTTTTCGTTTTCACTATACCACAAAAAGACTTCGTCACAAACCCTTTTTTCCGCCCGCCACAAATCGTGCGGCATGTCCACGCCCCGGTAATGCTTTGTCCAGTGGTCGACGATGTCCATCCCGTTTCGTTTCGCTACGTTTTGACTGTTTCGATTCGTGTCGCGGATGATCGAATACACCGCGTTTTGATTGAGTACGTCGAACACGTACGCTTTGCACGCCTTCGCCGCCTCGATGGCGTATCCATGCTTCCAGTGTTTCCTTTTGAACAAGTACCCGATTTCCAGCACGGTTTCGCCGTTCCAGTTTTGCTCGGTCGCCCCGCACTGGCCGAGCATCTCGCCCGTTTGCTTGTCGACGACCGCCCACAATCCGAGCGTGTGGCTCGATTCTCTATATCGTTTTTGCTGGCGGGAAAGCCAGTCCCGCACTTCCTTTTCGGAAAACGCGCCTTCGTAGGCCGTCATGACTTTTTCGTCCTGCAAGATCTCCTTCAAATCGTCCAGATCGGCTTCCGTCATCTCGCGCAGGAAAAGCCGCGCCGTTTCAAGAACGGGTTTCGATTCGTTTTTGCGCATGGTCCCTCCGGGCGCAGTACAAGTAGTGCGGTTTTTTTACGCCCCGGTACAAATCCGTCTTGCGGTCGACCACTTCCATGCCAAGGCGCACGGAAATGATTTGGGAATACTCGTTGATGTCGCGAATGATCGAATACACTTCGCTTTGGCCAAGGGTGTTGAACGCGAAGTCGCGGCACGCTTTGGCCGCCTCCGTCCCGTAGCCCTGATTCCAGAAACCCACATCCAAAATGTATACGAGATCAAGAACCGTCTTTCCTTTCCATTCGTGCGGCACCAGGCCGCATTGTCCGATAAACCGGTCGTTTTCTTTCAAGTGCAGAGCCCAAAGCCCGTAGCCTAGCGAAGCGTAGCGGGCTTGCTGGCGGGAAAGCCATTCTTCGCATTCCTTGTCGTCGCGCACCCCGCCATAAGACTCCATGACCGTTTCGTTTTGAATCAGCGCCTTTAAGGACGCCAAATCGTCTGGCGTCAGCTCCCTCAAATAAAGCCGTTCCGTTTGTATGACCATATTTACTCCTTTTATCAAAAAAGCTCCGGATGGAGCCTTCTATCACATTTGAATCGAATACTTCACTTCATATTGATGCAGAAGATCCGAATACTCGTTTTCGATTTCTTCCTGGTATCGGCGCAGGAACCGATGCAAATTAAATTCCTTTTCATCCATCTTGATGATGTCCAGCGCCAGACTCGCGCAATGATCCGCGATATGGAGCATGTCGTTGAGCAAATCATACAGCGCCAGGCCTTGCTGCGTGTGGCACTCGCCCGAGCGCAGCCGCAAAACGTGCCGCTTCTTGATTTCGTTGCAGTTCATCGCCACTAGCTCCTTAAGCGGGAACACCCGCTTGATTTCCTTCGCGTCGTTTTCGATGAAGCCGCGCACCGTGATCTCGACCATTTCCTCAATCGCCGTGCCGACCACGGTCAGCTCGTCGGTCGCCACTAGGGAAAACGTCAGCTTCGCCTCGGCCATCGCCTTGGCCGTGTCGGCGATATCCAGCGCGTAGTCGCTCAGCTTTTCAAAATCGCTGATTGCCTGCAGCGCCTTGTTGATGATCTGCCCCTGCTCCTCGCTGACGCCCGCGCCCGTCAGCTTGATTAAATAAGAGCCAAGCTTGTCCTCGTACTTGTTGAGCGTCTGCTCCAGCTCGCCCACCTTGCGGTATCCATCCGGCGAGAAGTCTTCCAGCAGACGCAGCGCGCGATCGACGTTTTTCCGCGCTTTTTTCGCCATACCGTTCATCACGATCATGCTTTGTTCGTACGCCACGTCCGGATTGGACAAAAAGCGGTCTTCAAGCAAATCGAACTCCGCTGTCGACTCCTGATCCGCCTGTGTATCCGGCAGCAGCCTGAAAATCAGCTTTTCCAGTCCGCCGCAAACCGGAAGCATGAGCGTCATCGTCACCGCCCGGTACACCGTGTTCGTAATGGCGATCGCGAACGGATCCATCGTCATGTGCGCGAACTGGAAATGCAAAATGGCGTTGGCTCCATAAAAGCCCGCAAACCCCAAAATCATGCCGCCCACGGCAATGAGCAAATATAAAAACGAAGTCCGCTGGCCGTTTTTGTTCGCGCCAATCGCCGCCAGCAGCACTGGCGCGCTGGCGCCCACACCAATGCCAAGCACCATCGGAAACGCCGCGCCAAAGCCAATCGCGCCGGTTGTCGAAAGCGCCTGCAGCACGCCGACCGCCGCCGAAGCCGACTGGAGCAGCGCCGCGAACGCGATCCCAAACAGCGTTCCAAGCAAAGGATTGGTCAAGGTCGTCATGATTTGAATGAACGCCGGATTACTTCGCAAAGGCGATACCGCCGCCGACATCGTGGACATGCCCGTCATCAGCACGGCAAAACCGAGCATGATCGTGCCCAAATGCGTATATACGTCTTTCTTTCCAAACATCTTCAGCAAAATTCCGACAATCGCGACGACCGCGGTAATCGTGGCCGAGGACAAAAACGAGGCGATGCCGCCCGCGCTGTCCAAATACGAAAGACAAATGATCCAGCCCGTGATGCTCGTTCCGATGTTGGCGCCCAAAATGACGCCAATCGCCTGCGACACCTTCATCATGCCGGAATTCACAAATCCAACGACCATCACGCTGGCCGCCGAAGAAGACTGAATGACCGCGGTCACCGCGGTTCCGAGCAGAAACCCTTTGAGCGGCGAGTTTGTCAGCTTGTATAAAATCAGTTCCAGCTTGTTACCGGCCACTTTTTTCAGTCCGTCCCCCATTGAGGA
This sequence comes from Dubosiella muris, assembly GCF_004793885.1. Classification (GTDB taxonomy): domain Bacteria; phylum Bacillota_I; class Bacilli_A; order Erysipelotrichales; family Erysipelotrichaceae; genus Dubosiella; species Dubosiella muris. The sequence goes on along the minus strand of NZ_SRYG01000035.1, from coordinate 133 downwards.
CATTCCATACAAAAACAACGCCACGCCGCATAAAAGATTCAAAGCCATCAAAATGTTCTCACTCATATTCTCTTTCTCCCTGGTATATATGAATTAGCCCATTTAACTGAGCCATTCTATATACCTTTTCCTT
>NZ_SRYG01000034.1 GCF_004793885.1 Dubosiella muris | reverse complement strand
CCCTATCAACTGTCAACTGCTTTTTATATCTTTTTTAAAGAAATTTAGATGACAGTTTGGGGGGCACAAAAAAGAGGCGAGAATGCTCCCGCCTTGCTTCGTTACTCTTCTTTTGGACCATACTGCTCGTAATACGCGTCGATACGTCCTTTCAATTCCGGATCCAGATCCAGGTAGCCGATGACCTCCGGCATCGAAACGATCGCCGCCGTCGGAAAGCCATACAGTTTCGACACTTCCTTCAACGCCGTTTCGTCGCCTTTTCCTCTTTCGTGGCGGTCCAGCGACACCATCAGCCCAACGATCGTCACATCCGCCGCGCCTTTGACTTTCGGCACAGTTTCCTCCATCGACTTGCCCGACGTCGTCACATCCTCGATCATGACGACCCGGTCACCGTCTTTCAGCTTCGTTCCTAAAAAGCTTCCCTTGTCCGCGCCATGGTCTTTTTCCTCTTTGCGATTCGAGCAATAGCGCACTTCCTTGCCATACAGCTCGCTGAATGCCATCGCCGTCGTCACCGCCAGCGGAATACCCTTGTACGCCGGTCCAAACAGCACGTCAAAATCGTCCCCGTACCGGTCGTGGATGGCTTTGGCGTAAAACTCGCCCAGCTTTTTCAGCTGCGAACCCGTCACATAGCCGCCCGCGTTCATAAAGAACGGCGATTTGCGCCCCGACTTCAATGTGAAGTCACCAAATTTAAGCACGCCACTCTCCAGCATAAAGTCGACAAACTCTTTTTTATACGCTTCCATGTCTACCCCTCCATGATCGCTTCGATTTGCTCGTACGTCGCTTTCGGATCGTTGGCTTTCGTGATCGAGCGGCCCACAACGATATAGTCGCAGCCTTCTTCTTTGGCCAGCTGTGGTGTCGCGACCCGTTTCTGGTCGTCCACCGAATCCGAAGCCAGCCGAATGCCCGGCGTCACCGTTAAAAAGTCGTCGCCACACACTTCGTGGATCTTTTTCGCCTCGTGCACCGAGCACACGACGCCATCCAGGCCAGCCGCTTTGGCGTTTTGCGCGTAGTGAAGCACGCAGTCGATAACCGAGCCTTCGATCCCGAGCTCCTCGTTCATCGCTTCCTGCGACGTCGACGTCAGCTGCGTCACACCGATACAAAGCGGTCTTTCGCCGCCTTGCGCGCCTTCTTTCAGCCCTTCGACCGCCGCCTTCATCATCGCGATCCCGCCGCCACAATGCACGTTCGTCATGTCCACGCCAAGACGGGCGAGGTTTTTCATCCCGCCCTTGACGGTGTTGGGAATGTCGTGCAGCTTCAAATCAAGGAAAATATGATGGCCCATCTTTTTGACGGTTTCCACGATTTCCAAACCACACGCGTACGTCAGCTCCATGCCGATCTTCACGTAAACCGGCTCGGTAAACTGCTTCAAAAAATCAACGACTTCCTCTTTGCTTGAAAAATCAAGCGCCACGATCGTCTTACTCATGCTTAAAACTCCTTCCTACCGCATCCTGGATGCTCGTATATCCGTATTTCGCCAGTACCTTTGGCAGCTCTTCAATGATTTTCACGCACACGAACGGGTCGACAAAGTTTTGCGCGCCCACTTCGACTGCGCTTGCCCCCGCCAGCAAAAACTCCAAGACATCTTCGGCGCACGTGATGCCCCCAACGCCAATGATTGGGATGTCCACCGCCTGCGCCACCTGGTACACCATCCGGATGGCGACCGGTTTGATGGCCGGCCCCGAAAGGCCGCCCGTCTTGTTCGCCAACAGCGGCTTGCCGCTCTTCAAGTCGATCCGCATGCCCATCAGCGTGTTGATGAGCACCAGCCCGTCGGCCCCCGCTTGTTCGACCGCCTTCGCGATGTCCACGATGTTCGTCACGTTGGGGGACAGCTTCACATACACCGGCTTTGTCGCCGCCGCTTTCGCCATTTTTGTGACATGGGCCGCCAACGCAGGATCCGTTCCGAGTCCGATGCCCCCGTGCTTGACGTTCGGGCACGAAATGTTGAGCTCGTACGCCTTCACGACCGGCTGATCGTTGAGCTTTTTAATGACCTCGACGTAGTCTTCCTCGGTCGCTCCCGCGACGTTAGCCATGATCTCCACGTCGTATTGGGCCAAAAATGGCAGCTCGTGCTCGATGATGGCGTCCACGCCCTTGTTTTGCAGACCAATCGCGTTTAGCATCCCCATCGGGGTTTCCGCGATGCGCGGCGTCGGATTGCCAAGCCGCTCCTTTGGCGTCGCCGATTTGATCGCGATGCCGCCAAGAAGCGACAAGTCGTACAATTCGGCGTATTCCCGGCCAAAGCCAAAACAGCCGCTCGCCGGAATGATCGGGTTTTTCAAATGAAGTCCCGGCAGTTCCACCCGCAAATCCATCATAGCTTGACCCTCCTTACTTCAAAGACCGGCCCGTCCTTGCACACCCGTTTCATCGAGCCGTCCCGCATTTCGACCACGCATCCCATACACGCACCAATGCCGCACGCCATGCGCGCCTCCAGCGACAAGTAACCGTGTTCGTAGCGGGCGTCCAGCGCCTTGAGCATCGGCAGCGGGCCGCACGCCATCATAAACGGGTTTTCGATGTGTTTCTGCTCGATCGCGTCCACGACCGTTCCACGCACGCCATACGAGCCATCCATCGTCGCCACATACACATTGGCGCCTAGCTGCTGAAACGCCGCTTCGTAAAAGACATCGTCTTTCGTATTGAAGCCGAGCACGACCGTCAGCGCCTTGTCCTTGTTTTGTTTGGCGACTTCTAGCAACGGCGGCACGCCCACGCCACCGCCAATGAGCAGCAGGCTGTCGCCTTCGGCTTTTGGAAAGCCGTTGCCGCACGGGCCGAACAAATCGAGCGCTTCGCCCGCTTCCATGTTGGCCATCGCCTTCGTTCCATCGCCCACGACTTTGTACACGATGACCAGGCCGTTGTCCGTGATTTCGGAAATCGAGATCGGCCGGCGCAGGAAATAGCCCGGGACTTCGATTTCCACGAATTGTCCCGGCCGGCTGTGCTGTCCCAGCGTCGTTTCCAGCGTCATTTTGTATACGTCGTTCGCGATTTTCGTATTGTCTAAGATTTTCGCGTTTTCCTGCTTCATCCTTATTTCCCCATCTCGTTCATGGAAACCATCGAGAAGCTCAGCGACTCAAGCACTTTCAGCAGCGTGTACGCCGTGTCCAGACTCGTCATGCAGGAAATGCTGTTTTCCGCCGACACCCGGCGGATGAGGAAGCCGTCGGCGCGGCTGTTGCGGTTTTTCGTCGACATCGTGTTAATGACGAGCTTGACCTGACCGTCGCGAATGATGTCCACGACGCTGTTGTCCTTGCCTTCCTCGATTTTCGACGCGTGGTGAATGTACAAGCCATGGTTTTCGAGGAACTTCGCCGTGCCTTCCGTCGCGTAAATACCATAGCCGATGTTCGCGAACCGTTTCGCCAGCTCCAAAGCGTCCTCCTTGTCCTCGTCGGCGATCGTAAGCAGCACGTTGCCGTGCGTCGCCACCTGGATGCCGCTGGCCACCAGCGCCTTGTACAGCGCCTTTTCCAAATTGATGTCGCTGCCCAGCGCCTCGCCCGTCGACTTCATTTCCGGCCCGAGCACCGTGTCCACGCCACGCAGTTTGGCGAAGGAGAACACCGGCGCCTTGACGAACACGCGTTCCGGATCGTCGCCGTGGTAGCCCGGCACGAAGCCTTGCTCCTTCAACGACTCGCCCAAAATCGCCTTAGTCGCGATCGTCGACATCGGCACCCCGGTGATTTTCGACAGGAACGGAACCGTGCGGGACGAGCGCGGATTGACTTCCAGCACGTACACCTGCTCGTCGCGGTCCACGATGAACTGGATGTTGTACAAACCGATGAAATGGAATCCCTTGCCGATGCGAATGCCGTATTCGATGATCGTGTCTTTCACCTTTTGCGAAATCGTCTGCGTCGGATATACCGAGATCGAGTCGCCCGAATGGACGCCCGCCCGTTCGATATGCTCCATGACACCCGGGATGTACACGTCGTTTCCATCGGCGATCGCGTCGATTTCCAGCTCTTTGCCGACGATGTACTTGTCGACCAGGATTGGCGCGTCGTGGCTGATTTCCTGCACGGCCGTCGCCATGTACACGCGCAAATCGTCGTCGTTGTGGACGATTTCCATCGCCCGGCCGCCTAACACGTAGCTTGGCCGCACAAGTACCGGATAGCCGATCTTGTTGGCGATGACGAGCGCCTCCTCCACCGTCGTCGCGGTTTCGCCCTTTGGCTGCGGAATGCCCAGCTTGCGCAGCATCGCCTCGAACTCGTGGCGGTCTTCGGCCCGGTCGATGTCCTCCAGGCTCGTGCCCAGGATCTTGACGCCGTGCTCCACGAGGGAGTCCGCCAGGTTGATGGCGGTCTGCCCGCCAAACTGCACGATGACGCCCAGCGGCTTTTCAAGCTCGATGACGTGCATGACGTCCTCGGTCGTCAGCGGTTCGAAATACAGCTTGTCGGAAATCGAGAAGTCGGTCGAAACCGTTTCCGGGTTGTTGTTGATGATAATGGCCTCGTAGCCTTCATTGCGCAACGTTTCCACGCAATGCACAGTCGCGTAGTCGAACTCGACGCCCTGGCCGATGCGGATCGGTCCCGAACCGAGCACGACGATTTTCTTTTTGTCGGAGCAGATCGACTCGTTTTCCTGCTCGTACGTCGAGTAGAAATACGGCGTGGCGCTCGTGAACTCGCCCGCGCACGTGTCGACCATTTTGTAAACCGGGATAATGCCGTTGGCTTTGCGCAAATCGTAGATCTCTTTCGCGCTCATGCCCCACAGCTTGCCGATATAGCTGTCGGAGAAGCCGTATTCCTTGGCTTGCGCCAAAACGGCGACGTCCTCGACGTGCTCTCTCAGCTCGGTTTCAAATTCGACGATGCGCTTCAAATGCGACAGGAAGAACATATCCATTTTCGTCACGTCGTGGATTGTCTCCAAGTCGTAGCCGTCGCGGATCCATTGCGTGATGGCGAAGATGCGCATGTCGTCGCAGCGCTTGATTTCCTCGAGCAACTCCTCCTTGCTCATGGATTTGAACTCTTCCTTTTCCAGATGATCCACTTTCATTTCCAGCGAGCGGACCGCCTTGAGCAAAGACTCCTCGAACGTGCGGCCGATGGACATGACTTCGCCGGTCGCTTTCATTTGGGTTCCCAGATGCCGGTCGGCGTTCGGGAACTTGTCAAACGGGAAGCGGGCGAATTTTGTCACGACATAGTCGATAGCCGGCTCGAAGCAGGCGTAGCTCGTCTTCGTGATCGGGTTGAGAATCTCGTCAAGCGTCAGCCCGACGGCGAGCTTGGCCGAGATCTTCGCGATCGGATAGCCGGTCGCCTTGGACGCGAGCGCCGAAGAGCGGGACACGCGCGGGTTGACCTCGATGACATAGTATTTGAAGCTGTTTGGATCGAGGGCGAGCTGCACGTTACAGCCGCCGCAAATCTTGAGCGCCCGGATGATTTTGAGCGAGGCGCTGCGCAGCATCTGGTTTTCCTGGTCGGTGAGCGTCTGGACCGGCGCCACGACGATGCTGTCGCCCGTATGGATGCCGACCGGGTCAATGTTTTCCATGTTGCACACAACGATGGCGTTGTTGTTGGCGTCCCGCATGACCTCGTACTCGATTTCCTTGTAGCCGGCGATGCTTTGCTCGATAAGGCACTGGTGGACCGGCGAGATTTTCAAGCCAGCCTCGCAAATTTCGCGCAGCTCTTTTTCATCGTCGGCGAAGCCGCCGCCCGTTCCGCCCAACGTGTACGCCGGACGCACGACGACCGGATAGCCCAGGCCTTTGCAGAAATCGACCGCTTCCTCCACCGTGTGCACGATCGTGCTTTCCGGTACCGGCTCCTCGATATCCTGCATCAAGGCCCGGAACAGCTCGCGGTCTTCCGCCCGGTTGATGGCGTGCAAGTCGGTTCCCAGGATCTCGACGCCATACTCGTCCAGAATACCGTCCTCGTGCAGCTCGACGACGAGGTTCAATCCGGTCTGACCGCCCAGAGAGCCTAAAATCGCGTCGGGTCTTTCTTTATAAATGACGCGTTTGGCGAAATCGAGCGTGATCGGCTCGATGTACACGCGGTCCGCGATGGTCGAGTCGGTCATGATCGTCGCGGGGTTGGAGTTGATCAAAATGACTTCGTAGCCTTCCTCGCGCAGCGACTGGCACGCCTGGCTGCCGGCGTAGTCGAACTCGGCCGCCTGGCCGATGACGATAGGTCCTGATCCAATGACGAGTATTTTATGAATGTCTGTCCGTTTAGGCATGTTTTCCCTCCTTGTCCATCAATGCGATGAATTCATCAAACAAATCCCGGCTGTCTTCCGGTCCGGCGCTCGCTTCCGGGTGGAACTGCACCGAGAAGCATGGATAGTCTTTATGGCGCACGCCTTCGCAGCTTTTGTCATTGAGCGCCTGATACGTCATTTCCAGCCGCGTGTCTTTGAGCGAGTCGATGTCGACGGCGTAGCCGTGGTTTTGCGACGTGATCTCGACTTGCCCGGTCGACAGATCGACGACCGGATGGTTGCCGCCGCGGTGGCCGAATTTCAATTTGTATGTTTTAGCCCCGGACGCGAGCGAAATGAGCTGATGTCCAAGGCAGATGCCGAACACGACGGTTTTTGGCATGAGCTCTTTGAGCGTCTCGATGGCTTCCGGCACATCTTCCGGATTGCCCGGGCCGTTGGTGAGCATGACGCCGTCTGGATGGTACGACAGGATCTTGCTGGCAGGGGTGTCGTAAGGCACGACGACGAGATCGCATCCGCGTTTGGATAGCTCGCGGACGATGCCGAGTTTGGCACCAAAGTCCATGAGGACGACTTTTTTGCCGCGATTCGGGATCGGGAAGATCTTGCCGCTAGCGACGCGGGAAACCTGGTCGTGCAAATCGTCGGCTTCCTTGAGCGATTTCACGATGGCGTCGATGTCGTCGCCCGGGTTGGCGAACGTCGCTTTCATGACGCCGTGGTCGCGCAGCTTGCGGGTGATGGCTCTAGTGTCGACGCCGTAAATGCCGGGGATGTTCTCGCGTTTCAAAAACGAGTCGAGCGTTTCCTGGCTGCGCCAGTTGCTTGGCGCGTCGCAATAGTCTTTGACGACAAAACCGAAAACGGCGGGCACGATGCTTTCGTAGTCGTCTCGGTTAATGCCGTAGTTGCCGATGAGCGGGTACGTCATCATGACGATTTGGCCGCAATACGAGTTATCGGTCAATATTTCCTGATAGCCGGTCATCGACGTGTTGAACACGAGTTCGCCGATTTTGAACTCGTCGCTTCCGAACGCTTTTCCGCGGTAGACGCTTCCATCTTCCAATACGAGGTATCTTTCTTTCATGCTGTTTTTCCTTTCCAGACGCTCTTTCCGTCCACAAATGTCTCGCACACTTGCGCGTGCACTTTCACGTGATCAAACGGGGTGTTTTTCCCCATGGATTCAAAACAATCCGCTTCGATCGTGTATTCGTTTTCCAAATCGACCAAAATCAAATCGGCGGGCGCGCCGATGCGGATGTGGCCGATGTCTTCCAGGCCGAACCGCCTTGCCGGGGTCGTCGACATCCAGTCGACGAGCTGCGGCAGCGTCCAGCGTTTTTGCTTGTGTACAAATTCCGTGTACAGCAGCGCGAAGCTCGTTTCCAGAGAAACGATGCCAAACGGCGCCTTGTCCATTGGTTTTTCCTTGTCGGCCACGCTGTGCGGGGCGTGGTCGTTGGCGATAAAGTCGAGCTTGCCTTGCTCGAGCCCTTCGATGAGGGCCATGCGGTCCTCGTGGGCGCGCAGCGGCGGGTTCATCTTCCAGTTCGTGCCTTGCACATCCTTGTCTTCGAGCAGCAGATGGTGGGCGGTCACTTCGCCCGACACGTCGCAGCCGTTTCGTTTGGCTTGGGCGAGCCGTTCGACGCTTTCCTTGGCGCTGATGTGGCAGGCGTGGTAGCGGTTGCCGATATCCCGTACGAGGTCGAGGTCGCGGGCGAGCTGCGCGAATTCGCAGTCCGACGGAATGCCGAGCCATCCGTTTTGTTTCGCGTATTCGGATTCGTGGACGCTGGCGCCCGGCTTGCGGTAGCGCATGTCCTCGGTATGGCAGGCGAACAGGACGTCGTTTTCTTTCGCGCTGGTCATCGCTTTTTTCATGACATCGTCACGGGCGACGCCGACGCCGTCGTCAGAAAACCACTCGATGCCCAGTTCCTTCAGGCTGGCGTAGTCGACGATGTCCTTTCCGGCTTCGTTGATAGTAATGGTGCCGTACGGATGCACGTGTACGACGGCTTCTTTGTCAATCAGGGCCAAATAGTCTTTCATGACTTCCTTCGTGCTTGGAAACGGAAGGACGTTGGGCATGGCGAAGATCGTCGTGAACCCGCCGGCGGCCGCGGCTTTCGTACCGGTCGCGATCGTTTCCTTTTCGGTGTGTCCGGGTTCGCGAAGATGGACGTGCACGTCGACCAGACCGGGCAGCAGCACTTTGCCGGTGCCATCGACGATGGTGGCGTCCTCGTCGATGTGGGTTCCTCTTGGCACGATTTTTCGAATACGCGTGTCAAAGAGCACGTCGACGTCGCGCAGCTGGCCGCTGACGAGCGCCTGCGCGTTTTGGATGAGCGTTTTCTTCATATTCAATCCTCCTTGAAGGCGGAGTAGCCGAACGCGCGTTTGATGACGGCTTTGCGGACGAGCACTCCGTTTTCCATTTGCTTGAAAATGCGGCTTTTTTCGCATTCGACAAGATCGTCGGCGATTTCCACGCCGCGGTTGACGGGCGCGGGATGCATGATGATGGCGTTTTCCTTCATCATTGCATAGCGGCGATGGTCGAGGCCGTATGTGTGTAAGTAGTCCTCGTCGCTGATGCCGGCCAGACTGGCGCCACGCTCTTTCTGGATGCGTAGCATCATGACGACGTCGGCCCAGCGCACGCCTTCGTCCATGTCGATGGTTGGATAGCCTTCCCGCTCCCATTCTTTTGGCCCGGCGAAGCGGACGTTGGCGCCCAGGCGCTCGAGCGCGTCCTTGTTGGAGGCCGCGACGCGGGAGTGGGCGATGTCGCCGCAGATGAGGACGTTGAGTCCTTCAAACGTGCCGAACTCATCGTACATCGTGTACAGGTCGAGCAGGCACTGAGTTGGATGGTTGCCTTTTCCATCGCCGGCGTTCAGGATCGGGATCGCGATGTCTTCGAGCTCTTTGAAGTACTCGTCTTGCGGATGGCGGATGACGAGCACTTTGTAGCCGATGGCCTCGAACGTCTTGACGGTGTCGTACAGCGACTCGCCTTTGGTCACGCTGGACGAGGCGGAGTTGAAGTCGGCGACGGAGCAGCCAAGCTGGTATTCGGCGCTCTCGAACGAGTAGTGCGTTCGTGTCGAAGGCTCAAAAAAAAGATTAGCAACCAATGCGTTATGCATTGGCAAATGCCAATCTTGTTGAGAAATATTAAAAACTCGTGCATCATGTAAAATTTCCATGATGTCGTGAATACTGAGATCTTGTATGGATAGCAACGAATGTTTATTCATAAAATAAAATCCTCCCTGTAAAAAGGATCTTCCCTTTTTGATCTGTCCTATTTTAACACACAATGTCTTGCGTTTCCACCCTGTTTTTTTTGATCATCGCGATCCACCGTTCGATTTGGTTCGCGTTGGCTTCGATGGACGCCATCGCGTCCAGCCGCAATACCGGGACGCCTTGCCGTTCCAGATTTTCGACCCATCGTTCGATTTTGCCCGTGTCCTTGCGCCGCACGCTTTCAAAAAACGCCTCTTCTCTTTCCTGCAGCGCCTTGTCTTCGGCAAGCCGGGTGCCAAACTGCCGTTTGGAGCGTTCGCGAATGCGGGCCTGCGAGTCCTCCTTGCCGATCGACAAATACACGATGCCGTCCAGATAGGAGAGCAGGTCGTCATCCTCGTTGTTCACACAACAATAAATAAATGGCGTATTCGCTTGCGCCCGATCGTCGAGTCGGGCATACAGCCGGTGCCAGGCGGTTTGGCTGGAGCAAAACGTGCCGTATTCGCCTTCGTTTGAAAAATACAGCTGCTCGTTATCGATCCACTCCGCGTTCCATCGGCAGGCGATTTCTTTCCCTAATGTGCTTTTTCCGGCTCCGTTCAAGCCGCAGATCATGATTCCTTTTCTTTTCATGGGTTTATTTTAGCACAATACCAAGCTATATTTTTATCGGATTTAGTGATTTTTCAAATACCCTGTCCTCTCTTTTTTAGAGAGGATTTCTGTAACTTGTACACTTTTCCTTCGTAAAAACACCTCCTCTGTTTAGACAAAGGAGGCGTTGATCAAAATAACGGTTGTTCTGCGCGGAAAGCAAAGGACTAAATTTTTTTCCTTATATTTTTATTACTTAGTTGCTCCACAAGAACATTTGAATCCTGCTGGCACTTGTTCATCATAAGCTGCTTGATCGACTACATAACGAGTTCCATATTCGGCTGGATGATTGATGGTATTGGTTCCAGTTTGAATAGTCTTCCATTCTGTTCTATAAGAACCATTTTCTCCATTTAACATATGGGCTTCAATATGAGGATTTACTTTTCCAGTAATATCGGCTCCACAAGTATTACAAATTGTTAATGCAACTTCTTCATAAATTGGCACACTCTCCGTCCATGCTTCCTTTACAACATACTGTTCGTTATGCCCTTTTTCTGGATGGTGAACAGTCGTATATTGCTGTACCCAGTTGTGCGTATGGCTTGGTGTGTTTGGTTTTTGTGAACCTTGATTACTGTTACCACCTGTGCTTGGCTTCGATGTATTGCTTCCTGTATTTGTTGAGGAACCATTGTTTCCAGCATTATTGCCCGATCCGGTACTGTTATTTCCACTAGAAACTGAACCTGTAGTTTCACTATTAGAATTGCCAGTCGAAGGTTTTTGTTCTTCACCTTTTGACTCTTCCTCTTTCTTTTCAGATTCTTCTTGTTTCTTATCCTCGTTTACGGTTTCGTTTGTGATAACATCGTGTCCCTCTTTTTTCAATTCCTCAGCTTTTTCAGGAGATACAACTTCAATTTGTACTTTCTTTTCTACCGGTTCCATTTTGGAATCGACCGGAACGATTGTATAGACAATTTCATATGTACCTTCTTTTTCATAATTTACGTTCGATGTATCAACCAAAACTTCTTTGACAACTTTTTTGTCATACGTGATTCCTTTCAGGAAGTCATTTCCTTTTGTCTTCACTTCCATGTACAGTTTATCCAATTCCAAACCTTTCACATTTTTCTCAAGATTGATTTCCTGTTTTTGTGTCGTTTTGTCTTCGCTCTTCTCCGGTTTCTCCGGAGTCGGGGCTGCGCATCCGCACAGTAACGCCCCGATCAACAGACAGATTTTTATATTTTTCATCCTCTTCTTTTCCTTTCTTTACATGCAGTATTCGATTTCAGCGCATTCATAACGTGCTTTTGTCGCTTGCCACAACACGTTGTCACGAATCCGGTACCGCTCCACCACCATAGGATACATCCCTCTTCGAAACACGTATTCCAATCCAATCGGCATATACAGCACGTCTTTCAATGGCAAAAGCAGGCGTTGGGAAACGTTTTTCGCCGTATCGAGATCCATACCACCCAAATACACGTACGTGTCGCAGTTGTTGATGATCGTCTGCGCGTCGCCCGCGCCATACATCGCGACAAGCTGCGACTCCGACTGCAAAAGGATCGTGGCGGAAATGCCCTTTTCCCGAATGACGGAAATCATGCGCGGAAAGCTTTCCAAGGTGCTTGCGGTCGCAAAGTCGTCAAAGACGAATCGAACCGGAATCGGGAGCTTGCCAAAACACTCCCGCTCGCCGAGCGCGAACAGGCGCTGGATCGCGTACTCGTATATCAAATTCGTCAAACGCTGGGTCGTCGCGTCCGCCGGATCGACCGTGATCCACACAATCGTTTTCCGATCCACCAGCTCGTCAAAATTCATCCGGGATTTCAATTCGAGATCCTCGAACAAATCCGGATTGAAAAAGTTGTTCAAGGCGCTACTGACGACCGAATAAATGCAGCGCGCCGTCTTTTCGGAATTTTTGCTAAAGGTGCTCCACCGCTGCGCCGCCATCGTGTCCGGGTCCATATCCTGAAACCATTGATTCTCTTCGATCGCGAAGTGGTTGCGCGATGGCCGAAACTGCATCGACGAATGAAATTCCATGACCGAGCGCATCGACTTGTCGAACCAGTCGTTTTGCCAAATAAGTGCGATTTCCGCGCTTAGAAGATCAATCGCGGTTTCATCCCAATACGGATCGCCGCGCCAGTCTGTACCTTTGGCGCATACGATGCGCCTTGCCAAATCGACAATGTCGTGCTCGGAACGCACGTCGTCCATCGGATCGTAAAAATAGCGGCTTCCTGCCATATCGGCTAAATTCAAATCCACGACCCGATAGCCTCGTTCCAAAAACAAAGGCGTGTACATATCCACGATTCGACGTTTCGTCACAGTCACGACGAGCGATGAAGAAAACGTTTCGAGCAGCATCGGCTCCACGATCGACATCGTCTTGCCGCTCCCGGAACCACCGCAAACGAGAATGTTGTTGTTGAGATTCGTTTCCTCGCAATCTGTGCTGAACACACAGTCTTGTCCTAAAATCATTTTTTCTGTTTTCATTTTTTCCTCCTTAGCCGCATTACTTTGACTTTTACTTTTTTACTCATTGACGAATCTCTTTTTGCCAAGGAGGAATGCCCGGCTCGCCCACACGAGCCGGTTGCTTTCTTGTACAAACCATTCGGGTGACAATCGCATCCGAACGCGATTTTTTCCAGATGAAGAAAACTCTTATGACCGTTCCTTCATTCCTTTTCAATATAAATTTCTCACGTATCCCTTCTATTTATATTTTAAGTTACACTGCTTTTAATATTTTATCACAAAAAATCATGTTTCTTTACTGATTTATTGGACTTATAACCAATGTGACAAATCCAAATAAAAAAGGAAGACACGTCTTTTCGTTTATCAAAAAGCGTTTTCGTCTTCCTTTTTCTCAAGCTTAGCAAAAGGAATGATTGAATCCTGGCTCAGATATTCCATCGCGCAGATGGAATCCAATGGGAGGCACAGTCCATAAGGTAAATTTAGATGATTAAATCATGGGCAGATGAAGCGCGGGAAGATTTCGAATATTGGACACAGCAAGACCGGAAGACGCTTCGTCTATATCTTGAGCGCCATAATAACTCCTCAAAATTAAAAAAAATTCATTTTTGAGGAGTTTTCATTCCTTTCATCGCGAAAAAAAATCTCCATACTCCGGGGTGTACCACACGGAATGTAACTTTAGACAA
>NZ_SRYG01000033.1 GCF_004793885.1 Dubosiella muris | reverse complement strand
GTACGATTGATTTTTTGTTTCTTTCGTTTCTATCAGGTTTTCAAAGATCGTCCCGTTCGGCATTGCCGAACGCTTCCTTAGCTTAACTCTTCATGTTCTATTTGTCAATGCTTTTTTCTTTTTGTTTTCTTGACTTTCATGATTCGTTTCTTTTCGTCTTGGCTTCTCTTCCTTAACGCTCTCTTATTCTATTCCTTTTTTTATTATCTGTCAACTAAAATATTAGATATTTTTTAATATTTTTAAAGGACAGAAAAAGGAGGATTACTCCTCCATTTCTTCAATCGCCGCAATTTTCTCGATTCGCTTAATATGCCGTTCACCATCGGAAAATGGTGTCGTTAAAAATGTGTTTACAATATCCTTCACGACTTCGATTCCGGTTGTGCGCTGTCCAACCGCCAGCATATTGGCATCGTTATGCTCCCGGGTCAACCGGGCCATTGTCGTGTCAAAGCACAATCCACAGCGAATCCCTTTTACCTTGTTTGCGCAAATCGACATTCCGATTCCTGTTCCGCACATGACAATTCCTTTTTCTACTTCACCTTGCTGAACAAGCTTCGCGCATTGATAAGCATAATCCGGATAATCAACACTTGCCTCTCCATCACAGCCACAGTCAATCACTTCATGACCTTGCTCAACCAGCATGGAAATCAAATCCAATTTATAATCAACAGCTCCATGATCGCACGCTATTGCTATTTTCATCTTGCACTCCTCCTCGTCATTTCTTATTCAGTATATCACTTATTCTCTATGATCACCTCGCCTTTTCCCCAATAATCAAATGTAAATGGTTTTCACTTCGCGCTCTAAATGAAACAATTTTCTTTTGTTGATGAAAATCTTTTCTTTTGTGCTATACTAGGAAAGTAAATTTTAGGAGGAGAATATGACTGACTTAAAAGTTTTATATCAAACTGTCAAACAAAGAAACGCTAATGATGCGGAATTTCTTCAAGCCGTTGAAGAAGTCTTTGAATCATTAAATGTAATCGCGGAAGTCCATCCTGAAAAACTATCCGATGATGTCCTTTCTCGTCTTGTTGAACCGGAACGCCAAATTATTTTCCGGGTCCCTTGGGTTGATGATCAAGGAAAAACTCAAGTGAACCGTGGCTTCCGAATCCAATTCAACAGCGCTATAGGCCCTTATAAAGGTGGTTTGCGATTCCATCCATCTGTCAATGTAAGTATCATTAAATTTTTAGGGTTTGAACAAATCTTCAAAAACGCTTTGACAACCTTGCCTATGGGCGGTGGAAAGGGCGGCTCCGACTTTGATCCAAAAGGAAAAAGCGACGGAGAAGTTATGCGCTTCTGCCAGTCTTTTATGACTGAATTATTCCGTCATATTGGCGCAAACACAGATGTCCCAGCCGGTGATATCGGTGTTGGTGCCCGCGAGATTGGCTACTTATTCGGTCAGTATAAACGCATCCGTGATGAGTTCACCGGCGTTCTGACAGGAAAAGGATTATCCTATGGCGGATCTTTGGTCCGCACAGAGGCAACGGGCTATGGTCTTTGCTACTTTACCGAAGCTATGTTGAAAGACAAAGGAATGAATTTCGAAAATAAAACTGTTGTGATTTCCGGAAGTGGAAACGTAGCGATTTACGCTTGCCAAAAAGCGCAGGAACTCGGCGCCAAAGTCGTTACAATGTCCGATTCCAACGGATTCATTTATGACCCAGACGGCATTGACCTCTCAACTGTCAAAGACATTAAAGAAATTCGTCGCGGACGCATCAAAGAATACCTGGAACTTCATCCGCAGGCCACGTATACGGAAGGGGCTCGCCCATGGTCGATTCCTTGCGATATCGCTTTGCCATGTGCCACGCAAAATGAATTGAACCTTGACGAAGCCAAAGAACTCGTTAAAAACGGAGTGTTTGCCGTTTGTGAAGGCGCCAACATGCCGACTACACCAGATGCGATCCATTATCTGCTTGAAAATAACGTGTTGTACGCGCCTGGAAAAGCAAGCAACGCGGGCGGCGTCGCATGCTCCGGTTTAGAGATGAGCCAAAACGCAGAACATCTCTCCTGGTCTTTTGAGGATGTCGACAGAAAACTCAAAGACATTATGGTCAATATTTTTGAAACGTGCCGGGATACAGCGGCGGAATATGGTCACCCTGATCAATATGTCGTCGGCGCCAACATCGCAAGCTACTTAAAAGTTGCTGAGGCAATGAAAGCGCAAGGCTGCGTTTAATCTTTCCAGTTGAAAGCTGTGGTAATCAAGCCACAGCTTTTTTCTTTTTCTCACTAAAAAAGAGAAGCTCTACAACACTTCTCTTGCTTCCAACAATACTTCTCCCAAGGAATTTACACTATCCGCTTGAAAATCGGCAGACGCCAGCTCATTTTCCGATCCAAACCCGTATGTGACGGCCACGCAGGGAACACCCGCTTTTTTCGCCCCCTCAACATCAAAAATTCGATCGCCAATCATAATCGTTTCTTCCTTGCCCCCTATACGGCGCCATACTTCCCAAATGATGTCTTCCTTGTCCACCATTGAGCCATCTAAACAACTCCCAACGATCACATCGAAGTACTTCGCTAAATCAAAATGATCCAAAATATCTTTGACAAACACTTCCGGCTTGGAACTGCCTACCGCTAATTGGATTCCCTCATGCTTTAACCGAGCCAGCAATTCCGGTATCCCGTCATATACTTTATTTTCGTACTTACCTACCGTTGAAAACCGCTCGCGATATTTTTGGACAGCAATTTTCGCCTGCCCCTCATCCATCCCGTAAAACTTCATAAAAGAGTCAATCAGCGGAGGACCGATAAAAGGAAGCAAGTCTTCACAATCGGCTTCGATGCCAAAATGTTTCAAAGCATACTGGACACATTTCGTAATCCCTTCCTTTGAGTCCGTCAATGTACCGTCCAAATCAAAAATCAATACCATATTTCTCCTCGATTCTATGAAAGCACAAACCGGTCGATTAATTCAGCGATTGCGTCCTCGTCGTTCGTGCTTTTTAAAATCACATCGCATTTCCCTTTCATTGATTGTACCGTATTTTGTACCCCGATCCCAAGTCCGGCTGCCTCGATCATAGACAAATCATTGAAATTATCGCCAACCGCAATTTGATTTTCATGCGGAATGCCCAAATAATCCCCCAGGAACTTCAAAGCGTTTCCTTTATTGACGCCTTTCTTGTTGAATTCCAAATACCGGTTCGACGAATAAGAAACATCCAAATCGCCGGTAATATCAGCAAGCTCTGCTTCGATTCGGTTCAAATAGTCCCGATTCGTATGGACATAAAGAACCTTGACAAGCGGCTCTTCCTTTAAAAAATCTAAATTTTCCGCATCAAATTCACGAAATGCCATTCGCCCGTCCAAATATTGGCGTTCTCCATCAAAAATGCGATAAATCCATACGGTGTCCAACGTATATACATGAATGCACACATCATATTTCAAACCCCGTTGAAATATCGTTTCCGCCTGCTCGAACGGCAAACCTTCAAAATGAATCAGGCGGTTGCCTGCGTTTTCCGTAATGGCGCCGCCATTGAATGAAATCGTATATTCATTGGCTGCATCTTTCATCCCGATTTCCTCAAGTGTCCCTTGAATGCTCTCATACCCCCGCCCTGTCGCGCAAACGAATTTATTTCCCCGGGCGCGCGCTCTGCGAATCGCCTCCCGATTTTTTTCACTGACAGTCCGATCGGTGCTCAACAAAGTTTCATCTAAATCACTCGCAATCAATTTCATCTGATTTCCTCCTAAAAAAAAGGGAGGACGGTATTCCCGGACCGTCCTCTATACTTCCTTTCAAAACTTTCTGTCTTTCAGCCACTTAACTCTGAAATAACTAATCCCCAAGAAACAGCAACCTTAACTCTCCCTAAAAGTTATGTTTTCTATTTCCACCTTTAATATACCAAGGTAAAGTAGCAATGTCAACGAAATCGGGTCAAAAAACACATTTTTTTCCATATTTTCCTTTGGTAAATTATTGGTTGAACCGATTTTTACCCAGGTTGTTTATTGATTCCCATAATTTGCAAAGCGAGATCAGGCTTATCGGAAATCACACCATCCACACCAAGCTCTTCACATTTTTGCATATCCACTTCTTCGTTGATCGTCCATCCCCAGTACTGTTTCCCATAGCTGTGCGCAAGTTCCACATCTTCTTTTCGAATATGCGGAAACGCCACCGCGAAAGAGTCGATCCAGCTGCACTTTACATAACTTGCGATATCTTGTTCAGTCGACATCAACAGCTGTTTAAACATTTCCGGGTAGCGCGACTCCAGCGCAATCAGACTTTGTACATCCCACGTCTGCACAGTAATATTCGAAAGCAGCTTTGGATTTTTTTCCAGGAGTTTCTGAAGGTTATCAAGTGCCGGCGTCCCCTCTTTCAATTCAATCAAATATAACACTTTGTTCCCAAAATGATTGAAAAATTCCTGAACAGTATGTAAAGTTTCCCCATTTTCCACGGTTAAAGAAGAAAGCACTTCATCATTTGTATCGTTAATGATATAATCTTTCCCGGTCAACCTCAACGTGGAAGGATCATGCGAAACATACAACGTTCCGTCCTTGGACTGATAGACATCCAATTCAATTTGCCGGCAGCCTTCACGAATTGCTTCCTCATACGATTGAAATGTATGCTCTGTCATGGCCGCGGAGGCTCCCCGATGCGCAATTACACGAATGGCGGGACGGGCGTATGATTTTTCTTTTATATCCTTAGCTTGTTCAACAGAAATAACCTGAAAACCAAAAATAAAGCATGCGCTTATGATGGCAAGCATCAGCACAAAAAATTTTCTAAAATACATCATGCATTTATTGTATACGGTTTTCCTACATATTAAAACGGATTGTGATTAAGAAATTTGACATTTAATTCTTGTTCAACAACAATAAAAGTGGTTACCATGGAAAGGCAGAAAACTATGAAAACAATCTTGATTACCGGAGCAGGCTCCGGAATTGGAAAAGAAACCGCAAAATTGTTTGCAGCCAAAGGCTGGAACGTCATCGCGACGATGCGAGAGCCAAAAAACGACAAAACCTTTGCCGAAATGGATCATGTAACAGTTATGAAACTTGACGTGACAAACAAAAAAGACATTGAAACCGTCGCCAGCGAAGTGATTGCTCAAGGCGGGTTGGATGTTTTGTTCAACAACGCGGGCATCGGCGTAAAAGGATGTCTTGATGCGACCCCGGAAAAAAGCATCCGGCAAGTCTTTGAAACAGACTTCATGGGTCCGGCTGAAATAATGAAAGCGTTTATTCCGTATTTTAAAACGAAAAAAAGCGGTGTCCTGATGACGACCGCATCTATGTCGGGTGTGATTTCCTTCCCTTACGATTCGGTTTACGCCGCTGCGAAACACGCTTTGATCGGCCTTTGCGAATCTTTGTATTACGAATTGCTCCCTTACGGAATCCGCGTGAAAATCCTGATTCCAGGTCCGATCAACACGAATTTTAAAATGCAGACTTTCATTAGTTCTTTTAATTCCGCGCACAATTTGAAGCCATCCAAAAATCTTTCCAAGATTTTGATCCCTGACTTCAACAGTCTTCCGGAAGCAAAAGAAGTGGCGCAAGTGGCTTATGAAGCCGCTACATCAGACAGCGACCAGCTGGAGTATATCATTGGCGACGTAGCCAACACCTTGATTTCGAAATATCGTTCGCAAGGCGTTGAAGCGTTTAAAAAGGAACTGGCAAACGAAGTTTACGAAAAGTAAATCCGGTTCTTCAATTTCCCTGAGAAGGCGCGTATAAAGCGCCTTCTTTTTTTTCCTTTCCAAGACGCTTTTTACAAAATATGCGCTTCCAAATATCGCCCTAAGCCATCTTCATCCACCGTATAGTCCGTGACCGCGTCCGCTTTTTCTTTCGTTTGCGAAGAGCCGTTGGCCAGACAAACACCCCAGCCCGCTTTTTCCAGCAGCGGAATGTCGTTTTCCATATCGCCAAACGCGATGATCTCCTCAAGTGGAATTTGGTTTCTTTGCGCGAACTTTTCCAGGCCCATCCCTTTGTTGATTCGAGGATCTAAAAATTCAATCGTAAACGCGTCCTCGATCGCGAACGTCTGCATGATAGCCCATTTCCCGGATTGATGCTTCGCTATTTTAGCGAGGATTCGTTCTTTTTCTTTCCCCGAGCAATGCACCTCGATTTTTCCGGTATCGTATCGACTTAACCGCTCAATATCGCCAACTTCTACGTTGGACCGGTTTCGCGCTTGCGACTCAACCATAAATGGATCCATCCGCAGGCAGGCGATTTGATCGTATCCTTTTTCGTAGACAATGGCATTGATATCAAACTCGCTGAGCATTTCTAAAATTTCTTTCACCACGGTCCGCTCCAGCAAGTAAAAATGCTCGATCTCGTCGCTTCCCTTTTCCCAAAGATCTCCACCATTCATGCCGATTGCGAAATCAAAATCAAAAGAGAGCTCCCATTCTCCCGGTTTGGCAAGAACCCTTGAATCCAGCGGTCTTCCTGTCGCCACGCCAATCAGCACGCCTTGCTCATGGAGCTTCTCCAGCGCCGTTTTCGTATGCGGCATCAGCATTTCGCCTTTTGCCGCCAACGTCCCGTCAATATCCGCCACAAACACTTTAAAGTCTTTTTTCACTTTTATCCCCCGTTTCCTGTTCAAACTAAAACCATCATAAAAACTCTTTTTAACAAAATCAATATCCATCCGAAGAAAGAAAACAAATTTTCAAGCTTCTTTTACCAAATATGATGATTTCTTTTCAACGAAAAAAAGACCACAAATGTGGTCTTGCGTGATAAACGAAATTAACGTTTTGAGTATTGAGGTCTGCGACGAGCGGCTTTGAGACCGTATTTTTTACGTTCTTTCGCACGTGGGTCACGTGTAACGAAACCTGCGGCTTTCAAAGCTGGACGATAATCTTCGCTCGCTTCAATGAGCGCACGCGTAATTCCATGACGCATTGCGCCGGCCTGTCCTGTGAATCCGCCGCCTTTTACATTGATCAATACATCGAATTGATCCAATGTGTTCGTAAGTTCCAATGGGGATTTTACGACTTGCTGGAGAATTCCGGAAGGTACATACTGTTCCAATGTTTTTCCGTTTACTTCGATTTTTCCCGTTCCCGAACGCAAAAAGACACGAGCAACAGATTGTTTACGACGTCCAACACCATGATATTGAACGAGATTTGACTTTTTCACTGCCATTTTCTATTCCTCCTATCCTTTCACCTTCAGCTCAACAGGCTGCTGAGCTGCATGTGGATGTTCGCTTCCTGTGTACACGAACAAATGTCCACGCATTTTGTCGCCAAGCTTCGTGTGAGGCAACATCCCTTGAATTGCGTGCTCTACCCATTCCACTGGATATTTCTGCTTCATTTCTTTCGCGGTCCGCGTACGCAGTCCTCCAAAATATCCGGAATGATTGTAGTATTTTTCCGTTTCCAATTTGTTACCGGTCATATTGACTTTATCCGCATTGATCACGATGACGCAATCTCCACAATCCACGTTTGGGGTATAGGTTGGTTTGTGTTTTCCTCTTAATACATGCGCACATGTTGTTGCCAGACGACCCAAGGTTTGACCTTCTCCATCAACAACATACCATGTACGTTTCACTTCAGCTGGCTTTGCCATTGTTGTTTGACGCATTGTGTTTTCCTCCTGTGATTTGAGCGTTACCGGGGCTCAATCGGCCAGAGTGTAGCCAAGTTAAATAATACCAAAACGGGGCTATTTGTCAATGTAAAAAGCCCATTCCAAGCGAATTTTATTCATCAATCCACTGTAAGTCCTGCAAATACTCATAGTTGACCGGCTCAATCGTTTTTACGATCTCGATTCCTAGCGACTCCAGGTACGCGACCGCCTCCTCATAGAGCGAGGCATTGAGATCCTTTGGATCATGGGCGTCCATCCCGACAATGGCCTGACAGCCAAACGAAGCCGCCATTTCCCAAAATTTATGATGCGGATATTGTTCGACGCCGCTTTTTCGATTGGCCTGCATCCCGAGCACATTGTATTCAAGCGGAATATGAAGGCGGGCACATTCCAGACATATTTTTTGGAATCCTTCCTCGACCACGTCATACCATTCCATATACTCGTTGCGCATGATAAGCTCCGGATGGGCTAAATAGGCGTACATTCCCGTACGCAGCCCTTCAATACACGTATCAAAATACGCATTCAAATACCGCGGAGGCATATGCCCGAAATAAATCCCGTACTCGTCGCTTAAATAATAATGGTTGCCTAAAATCAAATAGTCGATTTCCTGCTCCACGCAAAACTCCAGCAGCCACTCTTGATACATCGGATAATATTCCGCTTCCATTCCAAGCAAAATCGTGATTTTGTCTTTGTATTTCTCCTTCAAGGCAAGGACGCTCTTTTTGTATTCGTCAAACTCGCTCACATCCATTCGAATCCCGGACCTAAAATTTGAATTGTACTCCCAGCATGCGTGATCGGAAAATCCAAGAACTTTGTACCCGTTCGCGATGGCCTCCAACACATACTCCTCATCCGATCCAACCGCATGGTGGCAGCGAAACGTATGCGTGTGATAATTGGTGCGGAACAAGTTTTCATCTTCCATAATAAACCTCCATTAAATACAATCCTTGCGGGGGCGCGTTATAAGGACACGCATGCTTGTCTTTCGCCTCCAGCATTCGTTTTAGAGCCTCTGGCTCCTGTTTGTGACGTCCGACAGCCATGAGCGCACCAACCATCATGCGCACTTGATAGCGCAAAAAACCCGAACCAATAAACTCAAATTCGATGTCGTCCCCATGCGCGTTGATTTCGATAGAAGCAATCGTTTTTACCCTCGGCTTTCTTGGGTCGATTTTGTGCGAGGAAAAGCTCGTAAAATCATGAGAACCAATCAAATATTGAGAAGCTTCGCGCATTGGTTTGATATCCAGCGTCTCATACACAATGCTTTTGTAGGGAAAGCAAAAGGGATCGTTTTGATTCGTAGTGCAAATGTAGCGGTAACGTTTTCCGGTCGCGCTAAACCGGGCGTGGAACCCTTCTTTGGCTTCCTCGCAAGCCAAAACGCGAATATCGCGCGGCAGGATTCCGTTCAGCGCTTTTTGGTATTGCTGGCAAGTTATGCCGGACCGGGCCTCGAAATGAACAACCTGTCCCATGGCGTGGACTTTGGCATCCGTCCGGCCGCTGGCAACGACTTCCGTAGGCTGATGGTGAATTTTTTCGAGCGCCTTTTCGAATACTTCTTGAATGCCGAGCGCGTTGATTTGTTTTTGCCAGCCAGCATAGTTGGATCCATCGTAGGCGATTTTCGCTTTCATCAACATCATTATGCAAGTCCTGAAACTGAAATCGCGATGCAGGCAGCCATAATCAAGGCCGAGATCAACATGCCGGCATAGTCAATTCCACCCATTTTCAACAGCTTGTACCGCGTCCGCTGGCGCTGGGGATCGTAGCCTCTCGCTTCCATGGCGTTGGCTAGCTGATCGGCGCGGTCAAACGCGGAAACAAAGAGCGGAACGATGAGCGCGAGAACGGCCATCACTTTTTCTTTCATCGTACCATTTTCCAAGTCGACACCACGGGATGCCTGTGCGTTCATAATCCGCTGCGTTTCCTCAATCAAAGTCGGAATGAAGCGAAGCGCGATGCTGATCATCATCGCGATGATGTGCGCTGGCAAGCCGATCTTTTCAAAAGGATGCAGCAGTTTTTCAATTCCAAGCGTTAAGTCCAGCGGCTTGGTCGTCGCCGTCAAAATCGTCGTTATAATGATCATCATCATCAGCCGGACAACGATGTACAGCGTCTGGTAAATCGCATCCGAATAAACGGAAAACCATCCGAGCTGGATCCAGGCGGTTCCGGTTTTGATCACGAAAACATTGATCACAAGCAAAAAAACCATCATAAACAGCATCGGTTTGATGGAGCGCAGCGCAAAGCCCAGACTCAGCTTGGATAACACCAAAGCGACCGCGATAAAGGCGGCAATGAGAAGATATCCCCAAATTCCGGCGGGTATAAAAATCGCAATCATCAAAAACAGCATGATCATGATTTTGGCGCGTGGATCCATTCGATTGACGATGGAGTCCAAAGGCAAATAGCGGCCAAGCGCGATATTATTCATCTGATTTCACCTGCTCTTTCACACATTGAACCAAGTCCTCCATTTCCAGCACATCCGCCGGGATTGTGAACCCTTTTTCGATGAGCTGCTTTTTCAATCGAATCAGCGCGGGTGGATTGATTCCAATGTTTTCCATCCATTCGGGGTGCTGAAAAAACTCTTTTACGTCGCTTTCGATTTTTACTTTTCCTTGCTCAAACACGATCACATGGTCGCAATAGTTCTTAACGTGCTCCATATCGTGGGAAACCAGCAAAACCGTTTTCCCTTTCTCTTTGTTGAGCCTCATAAACAAAGCCATCATCTCATTGGCACCTTGCGGATCCAATCCGGCCGTTGGCTCGTCAAGCACAAGAAGATCCGGATCCAGCACTAAAATACCGCCTATCGCCACTCTTCGCTTTTGTCCGCCCGATAAATCAAAGGGGGAGCGCTCCATATACGACGCGTCCAGGCCGACAACCGGCAAAATTTGTTTTGCGAGTTCCAGCGCCTTGTCTTCCGCGATGCCGAAATTTTTCGGACCAAACGCGATGTCTTTTCCAATGGTTTCCTCAAAAAGCTGATATTCAGGAAACTGGAATACGAGCCCGACTTTTTTTCGTAAATTTTTGACGTCTTTCAACTTCGTTCCCGCTTCGATGTGATAATCGTCCACTTCGACGCGGCCGCTCGTTGGCAGCAGCAGGGCGTTCAAATGCTGGACGAATGTGCTTTTTCCGGAACCGGTCTGTCCGATGATGGCTGTCACTTTTCCTTTTGGAATTTCAACGGTGATGCCATTGAGCGCCAAATGCTCAAAAGGGGTTCCCGGATTATAGATATGCGTCAATTCGTTTGTTTTAATTGGCATAGTTTATCGACCACTCCTTCCAGCGTGCAAATCCCCTCTTTCAGAATTCCTTCTTGTTTTAGGGCATTTGAAAATTTCAGCGCAAATGGAATATCCAGCTTCATTTCTTTTAAGCGCTGCTCTTGCGAAAAGACTTCCATGGGCTTTCCGGTCATTTCGACGTGGCCGTCTTTGAGAACAATCACGTTTTCGCTTTGCGCGACTTCCTCCATGTCGTGCGTAATCGAAATGATTGTCACGTTTTTTTCTTCGTGGAGCCGCTTGATTTGCTCGTTGATGCTTTTCTTTCCTTGCGGGTCGAGCATGCTGGTCGATTCGTCAAAAATAATGATTTCCGGCTCAATGGCCAAAATTCCCGCGATGGCGACTCGTTGTTTTTGTCCGCCTGAAAGCTTTGTTGGTTCCGTATCCAAATAGTCCGACATTCCGACTTTCGCGGCGGATGCTTCAATGATTTCCTGCATTTGCTCCTGGGGAACGCAATGGTTTTCCAGTCCGAACGCAATGTCGTCGGCGACGGTCGAGCCGATAAACTGGTTGTCTGGATTTTGGAACACGATGCCAATGTGACTTCGAATATCGTATACGGTGGATTCGGTTAAAGGTTGATCGAAAATAGAAATCGTGCCGGATTTCGCTTCTAAAAGCCCAATCAATAGTTTCGCGATCGTGCTTTTCCCGGAACCGTTTTGTCCAATAATGGTTGTATAACTTCCTTTGGGAATGGAAAATGAAATATTTTGAATGGTTTCTTTTTCTCCATCATAGGAAAATGTCAAATCTTTTACGTTTACCGCGTCCATAAAACACCTCCTCGTAAACGGGTATATTATACATGAAAACTTTAAAATATCCTTGGAAATCGTAAAAAAAGAATGATCGGTGATCATTCTCTATTTTGTAAAATGAAATCCTTGATATTGCACGTCGGTTGTTTTCATCGCGTTGATAACCGCCGATGCCAGGAATGTGAGTCCTTCGATCGTGGATTCCCCGTTGTAGAGCACATCCACAACATTGGCGTTGGTATCGAACGAAGACGACAAACCATCCCGTGCCAATTCTTCTTGAAAGCGGTCGGCGACTTTCGCATCCGGTACCGCAAAAGTCAAAGTGACGGGAAAGCTTTTCTCATCCTGACCGACCCAGGACAAAATATCCGCTTTTAGCGCGGGAATTTCCTCGCTTTCATCATCCGTTGGGGCGGGAAGCAAGTAATTGTCCAAAGATTTGTTTTTTTTGTCGGTAATCACTTTCGCAATTCCGGCAGCGCCTGCTGCGATTCCAGCAATGGCGGCTACCCATTTTAACCATTTCATCGTTTTTTCCTCCTTGTCACGGCAACTCCGTCTCCGACGTCCATGAACGTTGTTTCAAAGTCCTCGAGGGATTTCAAAAACTCTCGGTACATCCTGATCTTTTTTAAGAGATGCTTCGTGTTTCGATTGTTCGTCCGTTCGGGATGGTCAACCATGCCATGAAAATTCATATTATCTGAGAGTATTATACCATTTCGGGATAAAATGGGAGAGTACTTTGCAAAGAATCGTTGATATTGAGCTTTTGCGGCATCAATAAAAATACAATCTGCCAAAAAATCCGGCAGCGCGACTTCATTCGCGTCCCCTTCGATCAGTGTGATTTGCGAGGCAAGTCCGCTTTCCGCGATGTTGATTTTGGCCGCTTCAATCATTTTTGGATCTCTCTCGATGGTCACGACTTGAATTTCGGGATCAAGCGATGCGACGGCGATCGCCGTTTTTCCAATGGCCGTTCCTATTTCTAAAAAGTTCTTCACTTTCGCTTGACGAACTTGGTCTAAAAGAAAGGCCAATCCATCTTCCATCATGACCGGTACATGATTGTCTTTCGCGTATTGTGATAGTTTTTGCTGTTGTGTCTTCATAAAATCAACCTAAAAAAAAGTGAAGTAGAAAGACTACTTCACAAATTCGACGATTGCCATCGGAGCGGCGTCCCCGCGACGGATCCGGGTTTTTACTACACGTGTGTACCCGCC
The DNA here is from genome assembly GCF_004793885.1 of Dubosiella muris. Taxonomy (GTDB): domain Bacteria; phylum Bacillota_I; class Bacilli_A; order Erysipelotrichales; family Erysipelotrichaceae; genus Dubosiella; species Dubosiella muris. Next base: position 1,334 of record NZ_SRYG01000033.1, on the reverse strand, counting down.
ATCTCTGTCTGCATATTCAGGCCCGATCTCATTGAACAATTTCTGCAATGCGGTCGTTCCGTTGTCATCCACTTCGATATTCCGAACGTATGCAGCAGCTTGACGACGCGCGTGCAGGTCTCCTCTTTTCGCAAGAGTAACCAGACTGTCGACAACTGAGCTTACTTCTTTCGCTTTCATTTCTGTTGTTTCGATTTGACCATATTGGATCAGCGACGTTGCCATATTGCGAAGCAACGCTTTCCGGTGATCTGCTTTACGGCCCAATTTGCGATTACGCATGGTCGTTCCTCCTCTTATTTATTCATTACTGGATTTGAAAGACAAGCCAAGTGAATAAATCTTATCTTTGACTTCCTTCAGTGATTTCTTTCCAAGATTACGCACATGCATCATCTCATCTTCGGTTTTCTGAATCAGCTCTTCAACCGTCGTGATTCCCGCTCTTTTCAAGCAGTTATACGAACGAACAGACAATTCCAGATCCTCGATCATCTTGGACTGGATCGCGCTTGGCGTCGTATCGCTTTCCTGTTCCTGCGCATCCGCTTCATCAATGAAGCCTTCATCCAGGTTTTTCAAGATGGCCAGATGATCTCTAAGAATTTTTGAAGAAATAGAAAGTGCTTCCGATGGCTTCAAAGTTCCATCCGTATCAATTTCCATGATCAGTTTGTCGTATTCCTGACCTTCTTCATTGACTTGCGGTTCGCTCACATAGGCGACCCGTTTTACCGGGGAATACAGCGCGTCGGTATAAATGGTACCGAGCGGCTGATTGTCGTTTTGATACATATGCTTGTTGGTTTCGGCTCCAACATACCCTCTGCCCAAACGGGCGGACAATTCCATATTAAGAACGCCTCCTTGTGACAAAGTGCAAATCTCCAAATCTGGATTCAGTACTTCCACCCCTTCCGGACACTCGATGTCTTTTGCGTAAACGACGCAAGGTCCTTCTTTATTGATCCGTAAAGGATGGATCTCGTTATCATGAATATCAATTTTTAAAATCAACTGTTTGATTCGCAGAATCAAGGAAGCAACGTCTTCGCTCACTCCTTTGATTCCGGTAAACTCATGGTATACTCCGTCGATTCGGATGGCGAACACCGCGCCTCCAGGTACTGCCGACAGCATGACCCGACGCAATGCGTTTCCCAGTGTGATTCCGAATTGACTGTCGAGAGGAGTAAAAATAAATTTACCTGATGTTTGATTTTCTTCTACTGTTTGGATTTCATACTTTGTCATTTAGGCACCTCCTTATAGTGTCCTATTATCCACGAGGTCGTTTCGGTGGACGGCATCCATTGTGAGGGATTGGCGTCACA
>NZ_SRYG01000032.1 GCF_004793885.1 Dubosiella muris | reverse complement strand
TCTGGTTTTGAGAGATCGAACGACCACCTTGCCGCTGGCGAGGTTTTTTTGTGCTTGTTTTTGGCGGATAACTGTTCTTTTACGCCGGCAAGGAATAAGATGTAGCCAGCGACGTACCGTTGTATTCCGGTTAAAATCAAGTATAATAAATAAGGATACAGAAAAAATGGATTTAGGAGATCATATGGATAAATTTATAACAATAAAAGGAGCTAGAGAAAACAACTTAAAAAACATCGACTTGAAAATCCCGCGTGATCAGCTTGTGATCATGACCGGTGTGTCCGGTTCGGGAAAAACCTCACTGGCTTTCGATACGATCTACGCCGAAGGACAGCGCCGTTATATGGAATCGCTCTCCGCGTACGCGCGCCAGTTTTTAGGCAATAGCGAAAAACCCGATGTCGATCAAATCGACGGCCTTTCGCCCGCAATCGCTATCGACCAGAAGACGACATCCAACAATCCGCGTTCCACCGTCGGAACCGTTACGGAAATTTACGATTATTTGCGGCTTTTATACGCCCGGATCGGCGTGCCGTACTGTCCGGAACACGGAGAGCCCATCACTGGATCGACAGTCACGGAAATGGTCGATCAAATGATGGAGCTGCCGGATAGAACCCGCTGCACTGTCATGGCCCCGATGGTGCGCGGCAAAAAAGGCACATTCAAGGACTTGTTCGACAAGATGATCAAAGAAGGATACATCCGGGCCCGCGTCGATGGCGAAATCGTTTTGCTTGAAGAGCTGGACGCGCTGGAAAAAAACAAAAAGCACGACATCGACATCGTCATTGACCGAATCGTGAAAGGCGACAACCGCTCCCGTTTTTACGATTCGATCGAAACGGCTGTCGGCCTGGCGGAGGGAATGGTTGACGTGCTGGCCGGCGAAGAGGAAATTTTATTGTCAAGCAACTACGCCTGCAAAATTTGCGGCTTTACCGTGCCGAAGCTGGAACCAAAGCTGTTTTCGTTCAACGCCCCGCTAGGAGCCTGCCCAACGTGCAAAGGCCTGGGCATTGAGCAAAAAGTGGACTTGGATTTGCTCATTCCGGATCGCACAAAGTCGATCGCACAGGGCGGGATCGTCTACTATAAAAACATCGTCAATACAGAAAATTTGGAATGGCAGCGTATGAAGGCGTTAATCGACTTTTACGACATCGACATGGAAGCCCCCATCAACAAGATCCCGAAAAAGAAGCTGAACTACGTGTTGTACGGATCGGACCGCAAAATCGCGTTCACGTTGAATTCACGCTCCGGCATGACAAGCCAGAAAGAGGACTTCATCGAAGGCGTCGTCCCGATGATCGAACGCCGCTTTTTGGAAACGAACTCCGCGTGGAACCGGGAATGGTACGGCTCGTTTATCGGGGAAACGGTTTGCGAGACGTGCCACGGCGCCCGCTTGAATGAAAAAGTGCTCGCGGTGCGCATTGGCGGCAAAAACATTTACGAGTGGACGCAAATGAGCGTCAAGGAGGCGCTCGCCTTCATGAACACGATCGAGCTGGCGCCCACGGAGCGCAAGATCTCATCTTTGATTACGAAGGAAATCACGTCGCGGCTCGAATTTTTGAACAATGTCGGCTTGTCGTATTTGACGCTGGACCGGCTTTCGGGTACGTTGTCGGGCGGCGAGCTTCAGCGCATCCGGCTGGCGACCCAGATCGGCTCCAAGCTCACCGGCGTCATGTACGTTCTCGACGAGCCGAGCATCGGTCTGCATCAACGGGACAACGACCGCCTCATCGCGACGCTGAAGGAAATGCGCGATCTTGGCAACACGCTCATTGTCGTCGAACACGACGAGGACACGATGCGCGCCAGCGACTATATTGTCGACGTCGGACCGGGAGCCGGTGTCCATGGCGGCGAAATCGTAGCGGCGGGAACGCCGGAAGAAGTGATGAACGATCCGAATTCGCTGACCGGCCAGTATTTGAGCGGAAAGAAGAAAATCGACGTGCCGGACGTTCGCCGCAAAGGCAACGGCAAAAAGATCCGCGTCGTGAAGGCGACGCAAAACAATTTAAAAAACGTGACCGTGGATTTTCCGCTGGGCATGATGGTCGCCGTCACCGGCGTTTCGGGCTCGGGCAAATCATCGCTCGTGACGGAAGTGCTGACGCATGGCTTGCAGCACGCCCTTGGACGCATGCGCATCAAGCCGGGCGAGTGCAAGGAAATCAAAGGCATGGAGAACATTGACAAGCTTGTCGAAATCGGGCAGGATCCGATTGGCAGGACGCCTCGATCCAATCCGGCGACGTATACCGGCGTGTTTGACGACATCCGGGATTTGTTCGCGCAAACCCGGGAGGCGAAGCTATTGGGATACGACAAGGGGCGCTTCTCGTTCAACGTCAAAGGCGGCCGATGCGAAGCGTGCCAGGGCGATGGCATCAAGAAGATTTCGATGCATTTTTTGCCCGACGTGTACGTGCCATGCGACGTGTGTCATGGCCGGCGCTACAACGAGGAAACGCTGCAAGTCAAATACAAGGACAAAACGATCGCGGACGTGCTGGAAATGACGGTTGAGGAAGCGGTGGATTTTTTCTCGAACGTTTCGAAAATCAAGCACAAGCTGCAAACGCTCAAAGACGTCGGCTTGTCGTATATCAAGCTTGGTCAAAGCGCGACGACTTTGTCGGGTGGCGAGGCGCAGCGGGTCAAGCTGGCTTCGGAGCTGCAAAAGAAGGCAACCGGAAAGACGATGTTCGTCCTCGACGAGCCGACCACTGGACTTCATACGAATGATGTGAAAAAATTGATTGAGGTTCTTCAAAGACTAGTGGATAATGGAGATACAGTTGTTGTGATTGAGCACAATCTCGACGTCATCAAATGCGCCGACCACATCATTGATATCGGACCGGAAGGCGGCGTCGAAGGCGGACAAGTCATCGCGACCGGCACCCCGGAACAAATCGTCGAGGTGGCGGAAAGCTATACAGGAAACTATTTGAAACCGATACTCGAAAGGAAGTGAGCGCATGAGTCGGGTCACCGTGAAGGACATCGTCGAAAAATTTATGTGGGAAGTCGTCTGCGGAAACGCGCAGGCACTCCAGCGGCCGGTAACGCTGGCGGATACGAACCGTCCGGGGCTGGAGCTGGCCGGATATTTTCCGGGCACGCAAGTCAAACGGCTCGTTGTCCTCGGCGACAAGGAGATCGGCTATATCCAGTCGGAAATGGACGAGATCTCCCAGCGACGCGCATTCGAGTATTTAACCGGGCCGAAGACGCCAGCCATCGTCATTACGAACCACAACCCGTGTCCGTCGATTCTTAAAGAAATCGCGGAGAGGAAAAACTTTCCGATTTGCATGTCCGAAAACAAGACGTCCCACGTGATCGTCAACGTCACGAACTACCTGGACGAAAAGCTGGCGAAAAGCGTCATTTTGCATGGCGAGCTCGTGCGGGTGTATGGTGTCGGCGTGCTGATCACAGGCAAGTCCGGAACCGGAAAATCGGAAATCGTGCTGGAGCTGATCCAGCGCGGCCACCAGCTTGTCGCGGACGACCGGGTGGACTGCTATCGAATCCACAACCAGCTGATCGGCCGGCCGACACCAATGATCGAGGGCTTTATGGAGCTGCGCGGCGTCGGGATCATCGACGTCGAGAAAATGTACGGGGTGGCTTCGATTACCCACCAGACAAACATCGACTTGGAAATCGTGCTGGAGCCGTTTCGGAACACGTCGGATTACGACCGCGTCGGCATCGAGGAAAAAGAGTATTCGGAAATCCTGGGCATTCGAATTTTGAAAATGCGGATCCCGGTCAGCGCGGGCCGGCCGATGTCGACCATTATCGAAACGGCGATCACGAATTATTTGCTGCTGATCCAGGGAACCGACTCCGCGAAGGAATTCGAGGAGCGGGTGCTGGCGGAAATCGCGCACAACCGCGATGAAGAACTCAAGGAAAACAAAAACAAATAGAAACGAGGGACACACAATGAGCGAACGTTATGATTTGGCTATCATCGGCGCCGGACCGGCGGGTATGGCGGCTTCGTTATACGCTTCACGCAGCGGCCTGAAAACGTGCCTGATCGAAAACGGGGCACCGGGCGGAAAACTGCTGAAAACCTATCATATTGAAAACTATCCGGGCATTAAGGAAATGGGCGGCGCGGAACTGGCGATGGTCATGTTCGACCAGGCGCTTGGTTTTGGCGCGGAATACAAAGCGGGAGACGTCGTCAAGGTGGACGAGGACAAAACGATCCACATGGCGGATGGCTCGCGTGTCGAGGCGGACTGCGTGCTGCTGGCGACAGGAACCAAAGAGCGCATGCTCAACATTCCGGGCGAACAGGAAAACGTCGGAAAAGGCGTTTCGTTTTGCGCGGTATGCGACGGCGCGTTTTTCAGAGACAAGGACGTCGTCGTCATTGGTGGCGGCAACTCGGCGCTGGAGGAATCCGTCTTTTTGACGCAGTTCGTCCGCAAGCTGTACATCGTCATTCGCCGCGACCAGTTCCGGGCCGAGGAAAAATTCCAGCGCGAAGTCGAGGCGAATGATAAAATCGAAATCATCCGCGAGCACATTCCGGTTCAAGTGCTGTCCGATGGCAAAGTGACGGGCATCGTGCTGCAAAACGTCAAGACGGGCGAGCAGCAGACGATTCCTTGCGCGGGGATTTTCCCGTATGTCGGTTCGGATCCGCTCAGCGGCAGCGTGCGGGATCTGGGCGTGTGCAACGAGCATGGCTACGTTTTGGTGGACCGGGCGATGGAAACAAAAGTCGACGGCTTGTTCGCCGCGGGCGACGTCGTGGACAAAGAGCTTCGTCAAGTCGTGACGGCGGTGGGCGAAGGCGCGCTCGTCGCACAGCAGGTATTTAGGAAAGTAAAGGAAAAATAATTTGAATGCGCTTATAGTTTGTGATTAAATGATACTGTATAGAGATGGGGAGGATCAGGATTATGGATTCATTGACTGCGATTCAATACGCGATGGACTTCTATTATGAAATCACCGGATTGAGATCCTATTTTGTGCAGGGCGTCGACGAAGTCGACAGCGCGAAGGAGAAAAACTTTTTTTGCAAGACGCTGAAACTGAGTTCGAAAGCTCTCAATCATTGCGACGCGTGCACGCTTGAAAATTATACGAATGCGCTGAGCAAAAACGAGATTCAAATGTATTCCTGCCATGCCGGACTCGTAAAATGGTCGGTTCCGGTCGAGTTTCCAGACGCGAAAGGCGTCATCGTATCCGAAGGAGTCATCAGCTCGCAGCAGGTGGCGGATAAAAACCAGTGGATCGACTATTTGGTGGAAAAGTATAATTTGCCAAGAAACATTTTGATGGAAAACTACGAACACATCGTGGAGATGACCGAAAAACAAGTGGACGACAGCGTCAAGCTTCTTTGCGCGCTGCTGGAATACTATCGAACCCTTTGCGAAGAATAGGCCAGACCAGTCCAATGAGAAAGACCGTGCGGACGGTCTTTTTTTTGCGCGCGAAAAAAGCGACACCCGTATCGGATATCGCTTGGAACAGACGCTAGTTCACGACCTGGTGGTGCGCCGGATAGGACGAGGTATCCAGACCAAGGAACACATAGCCTTCGTCTTTATAGTGCTTGATGATTTGCTCCAGAGCCTCCACCGTCGTGTCTTTGGCGTCGGTATCGTGCATCAGGATGTTGATGTACTGCTCGTCGCTGGCGGTCGCGTTGGCGACGATTTGCGAAACCGGGACGTTGTTGCCGCTCGCGTCGGTCGAATCCACGTTCCAGTCAAAGTACTGGTAGCCTTTGTCGCGCACTTCCTTTGTCAGCTCGGTCATGATTTCCGGCGTGTACTGGGCGGAGATCATGTTGCTCGAACCGCCAGGAAAGCGGATAACCATGGATTTTTTGCCCGTCACGTCCTCGACCATGTCCGACACTTTTTTCAAGTCGTCGAAGTACGCCTCCTTGCTGCTGTACAAATCGGCGTAGTCGTGGGAAAACGTATGCAGACCAATCGTATGGCCCGCCTTGTCGGCCTGCTTGATGAATTTGTTGTATTCCGGATGCGTGCCCGTGACAAAGAACGTCGCCTTCGCGTTGTACTTGTCGAGCATTTTGAGGATTTCGCCCGTGTTCGCGCTCGGTCCGTCGTCGAATGTCAAATACACGACTTTTTTACCATACGCCGGATCCTCCTCGATTTCGAGCTTTTGCGTGTACGTCGCGCGATTGCCCGAGCGGTCCTCCACGGTAAACTCGACCGTGGACGAGCCAGGCTCGGTGGAATCGTAGGACGATTCGGAAATCGTGACGACAGGATTTGGATCGAACTCGTCTTTGACCTGAATCATTTCCGGCGTCACGCTCTGTCCCTGCCGGATCGTGATTTTCGCTTTTTTGTCTTTCAAGGTCGGCGCTTTCGTGTCTTCCTCGCGAATGAGCATCGCGGTTTTGCGCGTTTCGTTGCCGTCCTCGTCGGTCGCGACGACTTCGACTTCGTGTTTGCCGCGCACGTCGATCGACTCTTTGTCGTACTTATAGGCGTACTGGATCTTTCCGGCGTCCTTGGCGCTTTTCACAAGCGTCGCGGGATCGAACTCGGTCGTCATGTCGACATGGACATCCTCGAGAGCCAGCTCGGGCGCTTTCGTGTCCTTGACGTTGATCAGCGCGTCGGCGGTTCGTCCGTTGTACGCATACGTGATCGGGTATTCGCCTTTTTTGTTGGTGTCGATGTTTCCTTTGATCTGGACTTGTTCCGGATCGCCGCGAAACACGAATTTGATGTTTGATTTTGGATCGTATTTTTCTTTGTACTCCACGACCACGTCTCTGGATCGGAGCTGGATTGGATTGAACGTCAAATACAAAACGTAAATTCCCAAGACCGCCAACAGCGGAATCGCCAGCACGACCAGTACGCGTCCGAGGCGCAGCTTGCGTCTTTTTCTTTTTCTTCTTTTTACCGGCATAACTTTCTATTCCTTTATTAGTAATGTTTAATATCAATTATACATGAGTTTCGCAAAAAGGGGGAATGAGAAACGCGGTTTTGAAAAATATTTTTTTGTTTCTGCGCGATGAATCTTTGCTATACTAAAAAGGAAAGAAAAGAGGATGATCATGAAACTCATATTGGCGATTTTATCGAATGAAGACAGTTCGACAGCGAATCACCTGCTCAACAAAAACGGCTTCCAGGTCACGAAGCTGGCGACCACGGGCGGATTTTTACGCGCAGGAAACACCACACTGATGATTGGCTGCGAAGACGAGCAAGTCGAAGAAGCGATGGGACTGATCGAGGAAAGTTCCCGCAAGCGGACCGAGCTGGTGCCGACCGCGGCCGGGTATGATATGGGACGGTATATGAATCTGCCGATGGAAGTTCAAGTCGGCGGAGCGACGATTTTCGTGCTTGACGTCGAACAGTTCAAAAAAGTTTAAAGAAAGGATGCACACATGAACGTACTTGTTGTTGGCAAAGGCGGCCGCGAACACGCATTGGCGCGCGCCGCAAGCTTATCCCCCCAATGCGAAACGCTGTACATGGCGCCGGGCAATCCGGGCATGGCGAAACTGGGCACCTGCGTGCCCGTCGCGGACAATGATATCGAAGGCCTTGTCCAATTCGCGAAAGACCACGCAATCGACTTGACGATTGTCGGACCGGAAGCGACGCTGGCGCTTGGCATCGCGGACGCCTTCGAAGCCGAGGGACTGACGGTTTTCGGACCGAGCCAGGCGGCCACCCAGGTGGAGTCGAGCAAGGATTTCGCCAAGGAAATCATGAAGAAATACGACATTCCGACCGCGGCGTACGCGACATTTGACAACTTCGACGACGCGTGGCGATATGTCCAGGAACAAGGCGCGCCGATCGTTGTCAAGGAAGACGGCTTGAAAGCGGGCAAAGGTGTGACGGTAGCGATGCGTCTGGAAGACGCCAGGGAGGCGCTGGAGATCGCGTTCGCGATTCCCGACAACAAAGTCGTCATCGAACAATATTTGGAAGGCTTCGAATACTCGCTGATCGCGCTCGTGCACAACGATCTGGTCGTGCCGCTGGAAATCGCGCAGGATCACAAACGCGCCTACGACAACGACGAAGGACCCAACACAGGCGGCATGGGCTCGTACTCGCCGGTCAAGCGCATCACACCGGACATCGTGGAGCAGACGATGACGCAAGTCATGGAACCGATGGCCAAAGCGCTCGTCGAGGAAGGCGTGCCGTTCACGGGCTTCCTGTATGGCGGGCTCATGCTGACAAACGAGGGCATCAAGACGATCGAGTTCAACGCCCGCTTCGGCGATCCGGAAGCGGAAGTCATTCTTTCCAGACTGGAAAGCGACTTCCTGGCGGCGATCCAGTCCGTTTTGCGCGGCGAGAAGCCGGCGCTGCAATGGAGCAGCCAGGTCAGCCACGGCGTCGTGCTGGCGAGCACGAACTACCCGGCTTCGTCGACGAAAGGCGTCCGCATCGAGGGTCTGGACGAAGTCGAAGGCATCGTCTACCACATGGGCACGAAAGAGGAAGACGGCACCCTGCTGACGGATGGCGGCCGCGTGCTGATGCTCGTGTCGCTGGCCGACGACCTGGAGAGCGCGTATGAAAAAACGTACGCAAACGTGGCGAAAGTGAAAAGCGACGCGCTGTTTTACCGCAGCGACATTGGAAGAAAGGACATGTAACGATGGCGAAAACAGATCTTGAAATCGCGCAGGAATGCGTAATGGAGCCGATTGGCAAAGTCGGCGCGAAAGCGGGGATTCCCGAAGAGGCGCTCGAGCCATATGGACGGTATAAGGCGAAACTTTCGTTCGACTTTGTGAAAAGTCTGGAAAACGAAAAAGAGGGCAAGCTGATTTTGGTGACGGCGATCAATCCAACCAAGGCGGGCGAAGGAAAGTCGACGACGACGGTCGGACTTGGCGACGGGCTGAACCGGCTCGGAAAAAAGACGATGATGGCGCTTCGCGAGCCAAGCCTTGGCCCGGTGTTCGGTTTAAAAGGCGGCGCGGCTGGCGGAGGATACGCGCAGGTCGTGCCAATGGAAGACATCAACTTGCATTTTACTGGCGACATGCACGCCATCACGACATGCAACAACCTCGTTTCGGCGATAGTCGACAATCACATTTATCAGGGCAACGCGTTGAATATCGACCCGGAACGCATCACGTTCAAGCGCTGCCTGGACATGAACGACCGGGAATTGCGCCGCGTCGATATCGGCCGGGGCGCCAAAGTGAACGGCATTAAGCGCGAGGATGGCTTCAACATCACGGTAGCGAGCGAAATCATGGCGGCGCTTTGCCTGGCCGAGGATTTGATGGATCTCAAAGAGCGGTTCGCGAGCATGCTCGTGGCATACACGATGGACGGAAAACCGGTGTATGTGCGCGATCTAGGCATCGAAGGGGCGATGGCGATGGTCATGAAAGACGCGATCCTGCCAAACCTTGTCCAGACACTCGAGCACAATCCGGTTTTGATCCATGGCGGACCGTTCGCGAACATCGCCCACGGCTGCAACTCGGTTATCGCGACGAAAACCGCCCTGCGTTTGGCGGACTACGTCGTGACGGAAGCGGGATTTGGCGCGGATCTGGGCGCGGAAAAATTTCTGGATATCAAATGCCGGCTGGCCGGCCTGCATCCGGACGCGGTCGTGATCGTGGCGACGATTCGCGCGCTCAAGCAGCACGGCGGCGTGGCGTTCGAGGATTTGAAAGAGGAAAACGTGGACGCGATGCGAAAGGGATGCGAAAACCTGGCGAAGCACATCGACACGATCCAGCAGTTTGGCGTTCCTTACATCGTGGCGATTAACGAGTTCGCGACCGACACCGAGGCGGAAGTCGACGCCTTGAAAGCGTGGTGCGCGGAAAACGGCCATCCGCTTTCCTTGAGTCAGGTTTGGGCCAAAGGCGGCGAAGGCGCGCTCGATCTCGGACAAAAAGTCGTCGAGCTGTGCGAGCAGGAAAACCACTACGCCCCGCTGTACGATTTGGACGACTCGATTGAAGAGAAAATCGAAAAAATCGCCCGCAAGGTATATGGCGCCAAGGGTGTGGAATTTACGGAAGAGGCCCAGGAGCAGATCCGCTTGTTTACCGCGGAAGGATGGGACAAGCTGCCGATTTGCATGGCGAAGACGCAAATGTCGTTGTCGGACGACGGCAAAGTCATGGGCCGGCCGACGGATTTCACGATTACGGTGCGCGAGCTGCGGCCGTCGCTGGGCGCGGGCTTTATCGTGGCGCTCACCGGCAACGTGCTGACGATGCCGGGACTGCCGAAACACCCAAGCGCGCTGGATATGGACATCGACGAGAACGGCCGAATCGTAGGCTTGTTTTAAAAAAAGCGAAAGAAACAAACAAAGGCTCTCCGTGGGGAGCCTTTTAAGCATCCCGATATCGGTTTTTTAGTTTCTTTTTATATAATGAAAAAAAGGAGAAAACATATGCGTTCTGAAAAAATAAATTGGAAACTGCTCGTCGTGGTGACGCTGCTTGTGGTTTTCGTTCTTAACCTCTCCCATGTGATTGCGTTCGTGCAAATGTGCTGGGGGGCGATCTCGAGTCTGGTTTTCGGCGCCATGCTCGCGTTCGTGATCAATTTAATCATGCGGCCGCTGGAGGAACAGCTGGGCCGTTCCAAATCGAAATGGATCCAGAAAGGCAAGCGAAGCATTTCGCTGCTCGTTTCGATCGTGATCGTGCTCGCGGTGCTGGCCGGTTTAGTATGGCTTGTCGTGCCGTCGCTGATCGACGCCGGGGAAGTCATGGCCAAAGTGCTGCCAAAGTACTATGAGCAGGCGGAAGAGTTTTTTACCCATCTCTTTAAAAACAATCCGGAAATCGTCGCGAGCATTGAATCGCTCAATTTGAACTGGAACGAGATTACCGACAAAATGATGTCCTTTTTGGGATCGGGTGTTTCCGGTGTGCTGGGCAACGCGGTCAACGTCGTGGGCACGGTGGTCAGCAGTATCGTCAACGCGATCATTATCATCATTTTCGCGATTTACGTCTTGCTGGATAAGCAGCGGTTCGTGAATTTGTATCATCGGGCGACGAAATTGTGGTTCAAGCCGGAAACGACGGCGCGCATCACGGAGGCGCTCAATATCATTTACAGCTCGTTTAGCTCGTTCATTTGCGGACAATGTCTGGAAGCGCTGATTCTGGGGTCGACGTGCGCGCTTGGCATGGCAATTTTGCGGCTGCCATATCCGCTGATGATTGGAACGCTTGTCGGCGTTATCAATATCATTCCGATGATTGGCGCCTACATTGGCGGCGCGATTGGTATGTTCATGGTGTTTACCGTCAATCCATGGCTGTCGGTCGTCTTCCTTATTTACTTGTGCATTTTACAGCAGTTCGAAAGCAATGTGATTTATCCAAGAGTCGTCGGTCGTTCGGTGGGCCTGCCGGGTATTTACGTTATGATTACAGTCGTGGTTGGCGGATCGCTGGCCGGAGTCGCGGGCATGTTCCTGGGCATTCCGATTATGGCCAGCGCCTACAAAATCGCCCGGATTTACTTCCGGGAGGCCGAGCAGCGCAAACAAGCCGAAATCGCGCGGGAGAAGGCGAATGTTCAGCCGAAGTCCGAGTAAGCGGCAGCAAATCGAGTCGCAGCTGGCGCGCGGGTCGATTTTGCATATGGGGCTGCACGACGAGAAAGGGTTTTTCATTCAGCCGGTTTCGTATGGCTTCGCGATGAATCCAGAGGAAGTCGTTTTGTATTTTTGCGCCGAAAAGCGGGGCCGCAAGTACGAGGTGTACCGGCAGACGCCCGACGTTTCCGTGCTGATCGACCATTTGAGCGGGTATAAAATCGACGTCGACCACTACGCGCCTTGCTTCGAGAGCTTGCGCGCGCAAGGCACGGTGCGCGAGGTGACGGGCCGGCAAAAGGAAAAAGCGCTGTTCGCGCTGCTGTCCCATTGCGGCTTCGATGCCGGACAGATCGGCTTTGACAACATTCTGAACGACCCGCATCTTGGCTTTTACGCCATCGAACTGCGGGAAATCGTCACGAAAAAGAACGTGTAGTGCTATAATGGGAAACGGAAAAGGAGAGAGTTTGATCCATGTTTGATGAAATCCATGAAGAGTGTGGCGTCTTTGGCGCTTACCATATCCAAAACGCGGCCGCGATCACGTATTACGGGCTGCATACGTTGCAGCATCGGGGGCAGGAAGCGAGCGGTATCGCGGTCGGCGAGGGAGCGAAGATCCAGGTGCGCAAAGGCAAAGGCTTGACAATCGACGTGTTCACCCGCGAAAAACTCGAGCAAATGCCCGGGAAGGTGGCGGTCGGCCATGTGCGCTACAGCACGGCGGGCGGACAGGAAAACGCCAACATCCAGCCCATCGTGGCCAGAGGCCGCGTCCATGACGTAGCCATCGTCCACAACGGGCAGATCGTCAATGAAAAAGAGCTGCGAATCGAACTGGAGGAGGCTGGCTGCATTTTTCAGGGGACAAGCGACAGCGAAATCGTGCTGCACATGATCCAGAAGGAGCAAGGGACGATGCGCGAGCGTGTGATGAAGACGGCGCGCAAGCTGGTTGGCGCGTTTTCGATTCTCGTGTTGTGCGAGGACGCGATTTACGCCATTCGCGACCAGAAAGGGCTGCGGCCGCTGTCGTACGCGAAAATGCAGGATGGCTATGTGATTGGCTCGGAAACGTGCGCCTTCGAGGTGCTTGGCTTGTACACGCATACCGATGTCAAGCCCGGCGAGCTGGTGGAGTTCAAGGATGGAATCGTCCGCCGGTTCGACTACGAGCCGGCTGGCGAAACGCATTTGTGCGCGATGGAATACATTTATTTCGCGCGGCCGGATAGCGTGATCGAGAATTTGAATGTCCACCGGTTCCGCAAAGAGACCGGCCGGCTGCTGGCGTTGCGCGACGACGTCGAGGCGGACATTGTTATTGGCGTGCCGGATTCCTCGTTGTCGGCGGCAATCGGGTACGCGGAAGCGTCGGGGATCCCGTTTGAAACCGGTCTTGTGAAAAACCGGTTCGTAGGGCGGACGTTCATTCAGCCCACGCAGGCGCTGCGCGATCGGGGCGTACGGATGAAGCTGTCGGCGATCGGGCCAATCGTGGCGGGAAAGTCCGTCGTCATGATTGATGACTCGATTGTTCGCGGAACGACGTCCCGGCGAATTGTCCGGCTGTTGAAGGACGCGGGCGCGCGCGAAGTCCATGTGCGGATCGCCTCGCCGGTCATCACGAGTCCTTGTTTTTACGGCGTGGACACGAGCACGAAGGAAGAGCTGATTGGCGCCCGGATGGACGAGGCCGCGATTTGCGAGGCCATCGAAGCCGATTCGCTGCGTTTTATGTCGATTGACGACTTGAAAGCGGCGGCGGGCGGTGTTGGATTGTGCACGGCTTGTTTTGATGGCTCGTACTGTACCGATTTGTATTCCTATGGCGAAAAGCTGTAGAAAGAACGGGCGAATGGATAGTATCTTCCAGGATTTCAGTATAGTATGAGGATGGATGAAACATACAAACGGAGGTGTATGAAAATGGTTAAATATGTTGAAAGTATAGATGAATTTAAAGAATACGTCGGCTCTGGAAAAGTCGTGATGGACTTCTACGCCGAGTGGTGCGGCCCTTGCAAAATGCTGACACCGGTTTTGGAGGAAGTGTCCAAAAAACTCGAAGGCCAGGTTCGAATCGTAAAATGCGATATCGACAAATTCCCGGAAATCGCGTCCGCGTTCAAAGTCATGAGCGTGCCTACGCTGATTTATTTCCAGGATGGCAAAGCGATTACCGCGATGTCGGGTTACATGCCGGAACCACAGCTGCTGAACTGGATTTCCGAAGCCCAGAAAAAAGCCGCATAGAGAGCATCAAAAAAACGAGAGGAAGAGTGACGGGCGACCGTCGCTCTTTTTGGAAGGAGGAAAGGGAATGGATCGACAAAATCGAAACGAATGCCCGACGCTGGAGGCGTTTGGGCGATGGATCAACAATCCTGTATTTCAAACTTTTTGCGGCGAGCTTGCGAAAACGTATGGATGCAAGGAGTCGATGCGATATAGCGCGTGTAGCTGGGAGCCTGGCTGGAACTTGAAATTCATCCGGGCGGGGAAAACGCTCTGTACGGTGTATCCGCGAAACGGGTATTTCACGGTGCTTGCCGTCATTGGAAAAAAGGAAAAGGAACGCGTGGAGCGGTTGCTGCCGAACATGACGCCCCGGATTCAAACGTTGTACACACAAACCCGGGAAGGAAACGGGCAGCGGTGGCTGATGGTGGATATCGAGTCCAGGGACGCGGTATATGAGGACGTGATGCGGTTGATCCACATTCGAAATACAAAAAAAATGAAGCCGGAAAGCGGGAAGAAATAGCGTATCCAGCCTTTTTTTTAACTTTTGAACTTTTTTCAGAAATAATGTCCGGTTTTCCCTCGTTTTGTCGTATATAAAGGTATGAAGGATTTAC
>NZ_SRYG01000031.1 GCF_004793885.1 Dubosiella muris | reverse complement strand
AAAGGAAAAGGTATATAGAATGGCTCAGTTAAATGGGCTAATTCATATATACCAGAGAGAAAAGATTATGAATGCATTGGGATTGGCACCGTGGGTCGCGGTGTCGATTTTTGTGGTCATGTTCGTGTTGATTATTTTGGATAAAATCGAGCGGCACGTGGTCACACTGGGGTGCGGAGCGGCCACGCTGCTGCTCGTATTTGGCGTCTGCATGGGCTCGTGGCCCGCGATTTGGTCGACGTTAAACGTGCAAAGCATCTTCACCCCGGCGTTTTGGTATGGCGCCAGCGAAGGCGCCGAAACGGTGGGCGGAATCAACTGGGCCACAATTTTGTTTATCGCCGGCATGATGATCATGGTGGAAGGCATGGCGGATGCGGGATTTTTCCGGTGGCTTTGTCTGCGGTTCGCGAAGATGGTGCGCTACAAAGCGACGTGGATCTTTCTGGTGTTTATGATCATGGCGGCGGTTCTGTCGATGTTTATCGACAGCATTACCGTCATCTTGTTTTTGGCGGCCGTCACGGTCGAGCTGGCGCAGCTGCTGCGCTTCGATCCGGTGCCTGTCATTTTGGCGCAAATCTTTTGCGCCAACCTTGGTGGCGCGGCCACGATGTGCGGGGATCCGCCCAACATCATCATCGGCACCGCGCTTGGGTACTCGTTCGCCGATTTTGTCGCCAACACCGGCTCGATCGTCCTGATCGCGCTCGTGTTCGTTTTGGTGTATTTTTGGCTGTGCTTTGCCAAAGGGCTGAAAAAGAGCGAGGCGCACATCCGGGACATCGAGACGTTTCCCGATCCGAAGGAAGCCATCACGCATCCGCGCGGCTTCCTTGTTTCGACCGCGATCTTTTTGCTGGCCATCGTCTTGCTTGTGACGCATGGCAGCACGCATTTGAGCGTGGCGTTCATCGGCGTTTTCATTTCGATTTTGACGCTGGCGGGCGCGGGAAGGAAAGCGCCGCTCATTTTGACGAAGGTCGACTACAAGACGCTGCTGTTTTTTATCGGTCTGTTCGTGGTCGTGGGCGGCCTGGAGCAAACCGGCGTGCTCGAATGGATCGCGGAAGGCATCGCCCTTGTTTCCAACGGCAACGTGTATGTGATGCTTGGCATTATTTTGTGGGTGTCGGCGATCGCCAGCGCGTTTGTGGACAACATTCCGTTCGCGGCCACGATGATTCCGGTCATCCGCATGCTGTCGCTCAGCTCGTCGGTGCCGCTGGCGACGCTGGCGTGGACGCTGTCGATTGGAACGGACATTGGCGGCTCGGCGACGCCGATTGGCGCCAGCGCCAACGTCGTGGGCACGGCCGTGGCGATGAAAGCCGGATATCCGATTGGCTGGGGCAAATATTGTAAATACTGCGTGCCGGCCACTCTTTTGGTGATCGGGATCGCGATGATTTGCGTGTTTGTCCGTTATGTGTAAGACAGAAAGGGAAAAAAGATGATCATTACGATTTCAAGGGAGTTTGGCAGCGGCGGGCAGGAAATCGCCCGGGCGCTGGCCGACCACTACAAACTGAAAGTATACGATGAAAATATGCTCAACGAGATCGGCATCCACGAAAGCTATGACATCGACCAAATCAACCAGTACGACGAGGCGCCCCGTTGGCGGATCCGTTCCCGGACCGTGCGCGGACTGACCAATTCGAACATCGACAACATCGCGATGAAGGAGTTCGACTTCCTGCGGGAAAAAGCGCGGGTCGGCGCGTCGTTTATCGTCGTGGGACATTGCGGGGAAAGCGTGCTGGACGGCTACGATCCGATCACGATTTTCGTCAGCGCGGCCATGGATATGAAAGTCGAGCGGACGATGAAGCAGTTCGGCTTGTCAGAAAAGGAAGCGCAGGCGCTCATCAAAAAGACCGACCGCAACCGCAAGACGTACCACAATTACTATTGCGACCACAAATGGGGCGATTCCCGGTTTTACGACTTGTGCATCGACTCGTCCAAGCTGGGCGTGCCGCAAACGGTCCGGTTTTTGATTACGTATATTGACATGATTCAATCGAACCTGCCCGATTGATTGGCGATCCCCGCTTTGGCGGGGATTTTCTTTTGGGCATTTAAGATACCTGATAAAAAGGAGGCCGGTATAATAATACAAGGAGGATTGGCTATGCAGGAAAACAATCATGCTTTGACAAGTATCACGTTCAGCGAAAACGGACGGGAACGGCGAATCGACATCCAGCATGTGATTTGGGCGTTCGAGTGGGAAGGCGCGCTGTATTTGGTGGATAAAAATAAAAAAGTGTACACCTTCGAGTTGGAGTCCAAGGATCCGGAACTCGTGTTCGAAGCGTTGAAGCAAGCCAATCCGGCTATCATTTTCGGCGCGTTCGAAGGCAGTCGAATCGGGTTCGAGTCTTTGGACAACACGCGCGATCTTGGCGGCATCCAGACGATGGACGGCCGGTTCATTTTGCCCCACAAGCTGCTGCGAAGCGGAAGTTTGCATAAAATTTCCAAAGCCGACCGGCACCGGTTGGAGCAGGAATTCGACGTCCGGCTCGTGATGGATTTGCGGACGGAAGTCGAACGGCTCGCCGCGCCCGATCCAATCATGCTGCAGGCGGAAAACGTCCATGTTTCCCCGCGAAAAGCGTCCTCGCTGGACTTGCTGGCGAAAGACACGCACGCGCAAAACATGCTGGATTTGATTCGGCACGCGAAAAAGACGATGCGCTGCATGTACGAAGAACTGGTGGTGTCCGAGCAGGGACTGAAGGCGTACCGGCGCTTTTTCGAGCATTTGCTCGCCAGCGAGAAAGGCAGCGTGCTGTGGCACTGCACCCAGGGCAAAGACAGGACGGGTGTCGGGACAATGCTGCTGCTGAGCGCTTTGGGCGTGTCCAAAGAACGGATTTACCAGGACTATTTGCAGACAAACGTGTATTTGAAAGGGGAAAAAGACGCGCTGGCGGTCCGGCTGCGCGCCCATCCCGATCTTGTCGGCCATCTTGATGATTTGTATGACGCCAAAAAAGAGTATCTTGATTTGGCGTACCAGAGCATCGAGCAAAATTTTGGCACGATGGAAAATTATTTGATCGAAGGGCTTGGCTTGGAAAAGGCTGACATCGCCCGGCTGCGCGAGAAATTTCTGGTTTAAAATTTGTATTAGAAAAAACATAACATTTAGGTCGTTAAAATTGCGCAATCCCATAGGCAATGGTATTTTATAGACAGAGCTAATCGCACGCAAAGCGAGCGATATCCATATCCCCCTGAAAAGCACAGTCTGTATTCTTTATGGATTTTATGAGTGGATTTTATTTTGGACATGGGAGTTCTTGGTGTATTAATAATATAAAAAAACGCTGGAATTTAAAGCAGGGGAGATGCATCGGCCGCAGACAGGGATTTACGCGCAAAGCTCTAGAAGAAAATGGAGTAAAAAAGATTCCGATTCCAGCGGATTGGACTGTAGGAGATCACGGTTTCCAGATTCGAAAAGACCAGAAATGGTCTTTTTCTTTTGGATTGTTTTGCGTTTTATGTTACAATATGAAATATAAGAAGTTAAAAATGAAAACATAATGGGAAAAGAAGGGGAGAAAAGAAATGAAGGACAACTGGAAACAGCCGATCCCGCATTCGGGATCCATCGTGATCCTTGGCATGCTCGCTGTCACATTGATTTTGGCGGCCATGGCGGGATAACGCAAGAAGACGCGCGTCTTCTTTTTTTTTGCCCATGAAAAAGGATGCCGAAACGGCATCCCGGAAACGGATAGAGATAGATCAGGCCCGCGCCTTGTTCATGAGAGGCGCTAGCGCTTTGAGCAGCAGCGGCACGAGCACGAGGTCGAGAAGCAGCGTGGGGACCATGTACGTCGCGTTGTAGGCCGCCGAAGGCAAAGGAAGCAGTCCCCATACGACGCATCCGCTAATCGTCGAAGAAAGAAAGCGGATCACGTTGGTGATCAGGACACCGGAATCAAACCAGCCAAAATTCGGGAACAGGCAAGCCAGACCGTATACGCTAAATGCGATCAAATAGTCGAGCAGGAACCCGAGCAGATCGGGGGTGTACATCGGACCGGTCGCGAACTGGGCGAAGACGCTCACAATCGAAACGACGAGTCCTTTTTGCCAGCCGAGCTGATAGCTTGCCATCAGCAAAGGAATGGTCGAAAGACCAAGGCTTCCGCCATTGGGCATTTGGAAAAACGGCAGCGTGTTGACAAACGTGTCCAACACCATAAACAAAGCCACGTAAAAGGCCATCAACACAAGCTCTCTGACAGATAAATTTTTTTTCATAAAAAAACACCTCCAATGAGGCGCAGGAAATAATCCACAGACTCCCTACGCTAGTATTATCTAGATCAGGTCCGAGGGACCGTGCTTCGCACATCTCAGCCTTGCGGCGCCCCTGTCGTTGATGACTTCATTATACACAAAATCAAGGAAAACACCATGAAAACATGAAAAAATCTTCCAAAAAGGAAGATGGATAGGCTATCGTGAAAAAATCAAATAGACGATTTCCGGCGTGGCGTTCAGACGGGCGTTGACGTGAATGCAGCCGGTTCCCGCCGAAATATAGTACGGAAACGGAAGATTCGCCCCGTTGTCGCGGTTGAGTTTTTCGTTGCCCGGATATTTGCGGTAGCCGCCAAGGATCGGATACAGGATTTGCGTTCCGTGCGAGTTTCCCGCCAGCGCGTAGGAAATCGAGACGTTTTTAAGCGCGTCGTTGCGCAGGTGGTCGGCGTAATGGGACACGAGCAAGTTGTAGTGGGTGTCATCCACGTTGGCGAGCGCCTGGTTGAAGTCGGCGTCGGTACGCAAACCGATCAGCTGAATGCCCGACTTGGAACGGTTGCCAAGAAACCGGGTGCTGTTGTCGACGACCTCGACCTGGCTGTTGGCGTAAATGTCGTAGACAAGCGTCTGGCGCTCCTCGTTGACAAGATCCTGCTCGCCGATGACGGCGAACTTGCCCAGCGAGGCCGGAAGGGCCGCGAACCGGTCGATCATCGCCTGCCGGTCCTGGTCGGTCGTTTTGTATTTGGCGTCGAAAAGGTCGCCGCCGAAAATAAGAATGTCCGGGTGCAGCTCCTCGATTTTTTTGAACAAGGCGTCCGTCCGCTTCTGGTCCTGGAATTTGCCATACTCCAAATCGGTGAAATACACGATGGACACGTCGTACATGTCTTTTGGGATTTTTTTGTTTTTGATCATCTGGTAGTTGACAGCAATCTCGCCAGGCTCGATGTAAATGGCATGATAGAGCGAGGCGCAAATCGACATCATGCACGCGGTCAGGACGGCCACGGCGATGAACAAGGTTTTTTGAAGTTTTGTCATATGCACAATTTTACCATAAAAAGAGAAAAGGGAAGCAATTACTTCGCTTCCCGATGATTGTTTTCCCGTCTGGAATGGATCGGCCGTTTCGAACGGTCGTGCGCGGCGCGCTTTTTCGTGATTTCCTCCATCGTTTGTTTCGAGTTCAAGATGACCGGGATCACGATTGGATTCCGATGCGTCTTTTTGTAAAGGAACGGCTCCAGCGTCGAACGGATGCAGTTTTTGATTTCCGAGAACGTCGTCTTCTCTTTCATTTTTTCCTGCAAAGACGCGCCGACGATAAATTCGGCTTCCTTGATGAGCGCCTGGCTGTCTTTGATAAAGACGAAGCCGCGCGAAACGATGACCGGTCTGGAGAGGATCTTGTTTTCCTTCGAGTCGATCGCGATGATGACGGCGACCAGACCGTTGTCGGCTAAAATGCGGCGGTCTTTAAGGACGGCGGTCGACAAACCGGAAATGTCGTTGCCGTCGACATAAATGTCGTCGCCCTGGTAGCGCCAGTCGCTTTGCAGCAGCTCGTGGTTGCGCAGGATGAGAATGTCACCGTTGGCGCACACAAAAATGTTTTCAGGCGGCATGCCGGTATCGATCGCGGTTTGGCGATGCTGCATGAGCATTTTGTATTCGCCATGGATCGGCATGAAGTAGTGCGGCTTGATGAGCTGCAGCATGAGCTTTTGTTCTTCCTTGGAGGCGTGGCCGGTCGTGTGCAAATTGGTTAAAACCGATTTGGACAGCACGGTCGCGCCCGAGCGGAACAGCTTGTCGATGATCTTGTTGATGCTGGACGCGTTGCCCGGAATCGGACTGGACGAGAACACCACCGTGTCGCTTGGCTTCAAGTGGATGTGGCGGTGGGTGCCCGACGCGATGCGCGACAAGGCGGCCAGCGGTTCGCCCTGGGAGCCGGTGCACAAAATGCACACTTCGTTGTCCGGTGTGCGGGACAGCTCCTCAGGGGAAAGGATTTGCGAGTTCTTGATTTTGATGACACCCATTTTCCGGGCGATATCCACGACGTTTTCCATGCTTCGTCCAAAGACGGCGATCTTTCGTCCGCATTTGAGCGCCGCCTCGATGATTTGGTTGACGCGGTACACGTTGGACGCGAACGTCGCGATGATCAGCCGGTGCTTGGCATTGCGCATGATTTCCAAAATCTCGTTGGCGACGTCTTTTTCGGAAATCGAAAACTCCTCAACGCCGGCGTTGGTGGAATCGGCCATGAGCACGTCCGGCTGCATGACGCCGATGTACGCCATTTTCTGGTAGTTGGCGTTGGTGCCCACCGGGGTGAGATCGAACTTAAAGTCGCCCGTATGCACGATGGAGCCGTTTGGCGTCGTGATCAGCACGCCCAGCGAGTCCGGGATGGAGTGGATCGTGTTGAAAAAACCAACAGTAAAATAACGAGTCTTGATCGACGAGTCTTCGTCGATCTCGATAATCGGGACTTTTTCGAGTCCTTTGTGTTCACTAAGTTTTTTTAGAATGAGGGCTTTGGCAAACCGTGGTGCGTAGATCGCGTCGATCTGGACCTGTTTCAGCAAAAAAGGAATTCCGCCGATATGGTCTTCGTGACCGTGCGTGATGACGAGGAATTTCCTTTTTTTGTTCATCCGGATCAAATGGTGGTAGTCCGGGATGACATAGTCTACGCCGAGCAGCTCGTCGCCAGGGAACAAAACGCCGCAGTCGACGATGCAGATCTCGTTTTCATATTCATAGCAGTACATGTTTTTTCCGACTTCGCCAAGTCCGCCCAAGGCGTAAATCAACGTGTCGCCTTTTTGGACTTGATTTTTGCGAACCGGGGTCTTTTTGTTTGTCAAATGCCCTCCTTGATGGTGATTCGATTTATTTGGCATTGATGACCTCTTTCTATTCATAAAAAAATCTTTAACTTTATTATACTCTATTAGGAACAAAAAAACAGAAGCTAGTACACTTCTGCTTCCGGATCCGTTTTCCATGGATCGTTCGGGTCGATGCGGTCATAAAACAAAATGCCCGACAAATGGTCGATTTCGTGCTGCAGACAAATCGCCAAAAACCCTTTCGCGCGAATCGTGACGTTTTCGTTGCGCACCAAGTCAAAGGCGCGCACTTTGATGCGGGCGTGCCGCATGGAGTGCCCTTCGTGCTCTTCCAGTACCGACAGGCAGCCTTCGCCGGAATCCAAATAGGCGTTTTGCACCGATTCCGAAATGATTTTCGGATTGACCAGAGCCAGTTCGATGTCTTCCTCCTCGTTGTCCGGGTTCGGGCAGACGATGGCTAGCATTTGTTTTGGAACGCCGACCTGGATGGCGGCGATGCCCACGGCGGGGCGCAGGTTGTCGCGCTCGGCGATTTCCTCGTCCTGTGAATCGCGCACGTAGGTAAGCATCGCTTCGAGAAGCTCGCGGTCCTGCGCGTCCAGGGGAAGGGCAACTTTTTCGCTTTTCTCGCGGATCCTAGGATCGTGATCGCTAATAATCGTATCTAATGTTATTTTCATTTTATTTTCCTCGCTTTTTCATTTTAATCCATTTTCAACGTGTTGACAAATCGTTCCATTCGATTTTATCTTACGGGGAGATTGTGCAAAAAGGTTCGATGAACATGTCGTTTCTATGGTAGAATGGGAGCATGTCTGAACAAAGAAAAAAAATTTCCAGAAAGGAAAAGAGATATCTTCGCAAGCTGAAACGCAATACGCGGATCCGCGATTTTATCAACACGGTGACGCTGGCTCCCTACTCGGACGTTCCGCTCAACCTGGCGATCTTTGGACTCATGCTTTTCGGGACCGCGATGATCGCCTCGACCGCGGTAGGCCAGACGACGGATTCGCTGCGCACGGTGCTTTTCGCTTTAGTCAAACAGTTCGCCTTTTTGGGCGCGGCGTATTTGACGTTCCTGTACGCGGACAAGGGGTTTAGTCTGCGCTGGTTCTACCGCATCCAAATCGTGATTTTTTTGATTTTTATCGGGGCGATGATCACCCCGTTCGCGTTTCCGGCCGTTGGCGGCAGCCACGCCTGGATCCGCATCGGCTCGGTCACGTTGCAGCCTTCCGAATTCGGCAAGCCGCTGCTGATCATCATTTGCGCGTGCGCGGTGTATAGCGCCAAGCGCAACCGCGAGCAGCGCAAGTCCTTTTTCGCGTTTTTCCGCTGGCCGCTCATCGCCTGGCTTGTGACGATGATTTTGCTGGCGGCGCAAAAAGACTACGGGACGGCGGCCATCACGAGCGGCATCGTGTACGTGTGCATGATGCTGCCGTCGTATCCGACTTTGCGCAAAGTGCAAAAGCGGGTGACTGTGTTGCTGGCGGCTGGCGCTATCGCGCTCGTCGGCTTGTTTGGCGTCACGGACATCGGGACCGATCTTCTTGCCCAAACGCCGCTGGCCCACATCGCGACGCGGATCGTCAACGCGAAAAACCCGTATTCGGATATTTACGGGACCGGTTACCAGCCGGCCAACTCGTTGTATGGAATCGCGGACAGCCACGTGATTGGCAAAGGGTTTGGCAATTCCTCGCGCAAATACGGCTATTTGACGCAGGCCGACAACGACTACATCCTCGCGGTGACGATTGAGGAAACGGGAATTCTCGGCTTCGCGTTTATTATCTTTTTATATGGCGTGATTGAGTACCGGCTGATTTATTACGCGCTGCGTACGCAGGACACGGTGAAAAAAATGATTTTGATTGGAACGGGAACGTACTTGTTCCTGCATTTCGCTTTGAATGTTGGCGGCGTGGGGGCGCTGATCCCGATGACCGGGATCCCGCTGCTGTTTATTTCCAGCGGCGGCTCGTCTTTGCTGGCGGTTTCCTTCGCGCTGGGGCTTTGCCAGCAGATGATTTCGAAGATCCGGGAAAAGGAAATGAAAGGGGTGCGGTTATGATTGGCGCGTTTTGCGGCAGCTTTGATCCGCTGACGCTCGGGCACGTGGACATTATCGAGCGCGCGAGCCGGCTTGTGGATACGTTGTATGTGTTTGTGGCGGTCAATTCCGAAAAGCGTTCGATGTATTCGCTGGATCAGCGGCTGGCGTGGCTGGAGGCGGCGTGCGCCGGGTTGCCGAACGTGCGTTGCGCCGTCCAAAACGGATTGGTTGTGGACGCCTGTCGAAAGGCGGGGGCGCGAGTGCTGTTTCGCGGCATCCGGAACGGGCAGGATTGTGCGTACGAGCAAAACATGGCGTTTATGAACGGGTATTTGGATCCGGACGTGGAAACGGTTTGCCTGTTTACGAAGCCGGAGTACGATTTATACTCAAGCTCGAATGTGCGCGAACTCGTCAAATACCATCAGGATGTGGCGAAATTCGTGCCGGCTTGCGTTTTGAAAACATTGTTGGAGCAGGAGGAAATGGATGAAAACATTAATTGACTGGATGGAGGAAAACGGATATTCCGTAAAGGATCCGAAATATTATATCGAGGCGTGCACGCATTCTTCGTACGCCAACGAACATCATAACGGAATCGACGACAACGAGCGTCTGGAATTCATGGGGGACGCGGTGCTGCAAATCTGGAGCGCCCAGCAGTTGTTTGAAATGGAACCGAAAATGCGCGAAGGCAAAATGACGACGCTGCGCGCGCAAACGGTGTGCGAGGCGACCCTCGCCCATTTGAACGAGCAGCTGGGCTGGTACAATTATTTAATGCTTGGTGTCGGCGAGGAAAAATCGGGCGGCCGCAAGCGGGCGAGCATTTTGGCGGACCATTTTGAGGCGTGCATCGGCGCGGTGTATTTGGATCAGGGCTACAAGGCGGTGGACTCGATTTTGCAGAAGGTCATGAAGCCGGTGTTCAAAGAGGAAAAGAGCGACGAGGTGACGGACTACAAAACGCATTTGCAGGAAGTCATCCAGGCGGATTCGCGCAAAACGCTCCAGTACCGCCTGCTGGAGGAAGTCGGGCCAAGCAACGCGCCAACCTTTACGATGGGCGTGTATTTGGACGACATTCAGCTGGGCGTGGGCGTGAGCAGCACGAAGAAGAAGGCGGAGCAGAAAGCGGCGAAAAACGCGTTCGAAAAAATGGCCAAGTAGAAGAGGAGGGTCTATGTCGAAAAACGATATTACAGGATTGATCGAGTTTCTCCCCGAGGAACTCGCCTCTTTTTTTGAGGGGGCTTCTTATTTTCAGACGCCGGAGTTTCATTCAAGACGCCGCGAGCTGACGTTGTATTTCGCTTTGAAGGCGCCCCTGCCATACGAGGTGTACGACCGGATGGTCAACGCGCTTCGGCTGACGTTCCATGCCAGCGTGGACGTGACGATTCAGGCGGAAAACGGCGAAGTGAACGTGGGCGAGTTATCGCGCTATGTCGCTTTTTTCACGCAAAAGGAAACGCGGCTGCAATGCTTCCGGTATATCAATCCAAGCAAGGGCGAGCAATCGTACACGTTTTCCACGACGGATGAGGAAAAGGCGGCGGCGATGAACCGCTCGCTGAAGCGGTTGGAGGAGCTGCTGGCGAAAGTCGGCATCCGGCAGGCGCTGAAAGTGGATTTGGTCGAAGACGACCAGCCGGTGGAAGCCGTGTACATTCCGGATCTTCCGGTGCCAAAGAGCGCGCCGGTGGAAAAGAAGGAGCGGTTCGCCCGCTACAAAAAAGAGGCGGCGCCGCTAGTTAAAATCGCGGATCTGGAAGTGGGCATGGACAACGTGTGCGTCGAAGGCCACATTTTCGATGTCGACAACCGGGTGACGAAGAGTGGCAAAACGTTGCAGATGCTGTATGTGTCCGACTACGAGGAGGCGATCGTCGCCAAGCGGTTTGAAGGCAAGCGCCATACGCTGGAGGAAATCGAGTCGGTGGGCAAAGGCATGTTTGTCCGGCTGACTGGGCAAGTCGTGTACGACTCGTATTCGCGGGCGAACTCGTTTATGATTTCCAAAGTGGAGGAAATTCCGGCGCCAAAGCGCAGGGATCCGGAATTGAAAAAACGGGTGGAATGGCACGTGCATTCCAATTTTTCGGAAATGGATGGCGTGTGCGCGATCGAGGAATACATTCAGACGGCGTACGACTGGGGGATGGACGCGATCGCGGTGTGCGACCACCAGGTCGTGCAGGCGTTTCCGATGGCGCAGCACAAGGTGAGCGCGCTGAACAAAAAGGATCCGGAACGCAAGTTCAAGATGCTGTATGGTTGCGAGATGAGCATGGTGGACCCGGTGTACCATATCGTCTACAACAATGACCATCGCAAGCTGGAGGACGCGGAGTACGTCATTTTCGACTTGGAGACGACGGGTCTTTCGAACCGGCTGGACGAGATCATCGAGTTTGGTGCGGTGAAGATGAAGGATCGGGAAGTGATTGACCGCAAGCAGTTGTTTGTCAATCCGAAGCGGTCGATCCCGGCGCACATTTCGAGCCTGACGCATATCAACCAGAGCGACGTGGACGCGGCGAAGCCAATCGAGGACGTGTTTGACGATTTAAAGCAATGGATCGGGGACGCGGTGCTGGTGGCGCATAACGCGACGTTTGACGTGGGGTTCATGAACGCGGCGGCAAGAAAGCTTGGCAAGCCGGAATTTTCGAATCCGGTGATCGACACGCTGCCGCTGGCGCACGCGATGCTGGACTTGAAGCGGTATCGTCTGGGGAACGTGTGCCGGCACTATGGCGTGAAGTACGATGGCGAAGGGGCGCACCGGGCGGATTACGATGCGGAGGTGCTTTCGCAAGTGCTTTGCCATATGTTGAACGCGTACAAGTCGGATGCCACGCTGGATACGTTGCAGGACAACCAGAAAGAGGACAGCTTTAAAAAGGTGCGGCCAAGCCACATCACGGTGTTTGCCAAAAACAAGGAAGGGCTGAAGGAGCTGTTTGAGCTGATCACGTTGTCGCATACGAAGTATTTGGCGTACAATGGCAAGTCGACGGAAAATGTCGTGGCCGAGCCGCGCATCCCGCGGGCGGAGCTGATGGAGAAGCATAAAAACGGAAATTTGCTGCTGGGGTCGTCGTGCCAGAACGGCGAGGTGTTCGAGATGGCGCATACGCGCGACCACGACTTGCTGAAGAAGACGATGGAGTTTTACGACTACGTGGAAGTGCAGCCGCTGGAATGCTATCGAAACTTGATCGACCGGGGCGCGATTTTGAACGCGGCGGATTTGAAGAAGGTGCTGGGCTATATTTTGGAGGCGGCCGACGAGCTTGGCAAGCCGGTTTTGGCGACGAGCGACGCGCACTATGTGCATCCGCATGAGAAACGTATCCGGGATATTTATATTAACGCGAAGGCGATTGGCAACGCGCGGCATCCGTTGTATAAGTACAACGCGCAGGACCGGAAGATGTATCCGGCGCCGAACCAGTATTTGCTGACGACGCGGGAAATGTTGTCGGCGTTCAGCTGGCTTGGCGAGGACAAGGCGAGGGAAATCGTCATTGACAATCCGAACAAGCTGAAAGATACGATGGAGCCGATTTATCCAATCAAGGACAAGCTGTATCCGCCAGATATCGAGGGTTCCGATCAAAAGCTGCGGGACATTTGTTTTGAAACGGCGCATCAGTGGTACGGGAAGGATTTGCCGGAAATCGTGGAGAAGCGGCTTGTGCGGGAACTGGACAGCATCATTGGCGCGGGCTACTACGTGGTTTACTATATTTCCCATCTTTTGGTGAAGAAAAGCAACGAGGACGGGTATCTGGTTGGTTCCCGTGGTTCGGTTGGTTCGAGTTTTGTCGCGACGATGTCGGGGATCACGGAGGTGAATCCGCTGATGCCGCATTACATTTGCCATCATTGCCAGCATTACGAGTTTTTGGATGACGACTCGGTGAAGTCGGGGTTCGACTTGCCGGATAAGGAGTGCCCGATTTGCCATCGGCCGATGCGGGGCGACGGGCAGGATATTCCGTTTGAGACGTTCCTTGGTTTCGAGGGGGACAAGGTGCCGGATATCGACTTGAACTTTTCGGGGGAATACCAGGCCAACGCCCACGCCTATACGAAAGAGGTGTTTGGCGAGGATCATGTGTTCCGGGCCGGCACGGTTGGCACGGTGCAGGAGAAGACGGCGTACGGCTACGTGAAAGGCTTCGAGGAGGAAATGGAGCTTCCGGTTCCGTTTTCGGAGGCGAAGCGGACGGATTTGGCGAAGGGCTGCGAGGGCGTGAAGCGAACGACGGGGCAGCATCCGGGCGGAATCGTCGTGGTGCCGCTGGATATGGATGTGCATGACTTTACGCCGGTGCAGTATCCGGCGAACAACCCGTACGCGGAGTGGAAGACGACGCATTTCGACTTCCACCAGATCCATGACAATATTTTGAAGTTTGATATTTTGGGTCATGTCGACCCGACGGCGATGAAGATGTTTGAGCGAATGACGGGAATCGACGTGACGACGATTCCGATGAACGATCCGAAGACGATGTCGATTTTCTCGTCGCTGGATGGTTTGGATATCGACTCGACGCGGTACTCGGAAGTGACGGGTGCGGCGGGAATCCCGGAGTTTGGTACGCCGTTTGTGCGCGGGATTTTGGAGATGACGAAGCCGAAGACGTTCGCGGAGCTGGTGACGATTTCGGGATTGTCGCATGGTACGAATGTATGGTTGTCGAACGCGAAGGATTTGATCGAGGATGGCACGTGTAAGCTGAACGAGGTCATTGGTTGTCGTGACGACATCATGGTGGATTTGATGGGATATGGCTTGCCGCCGAAGGCGAGCTTCACGATCATGGAGAGCGTGCGAAAGGGCAAAGGCTTGAAACCGGAGTGGGAAGAGCTCATGAAGGAAAACAAGGTGCCGGACTGGTACATCGAGTCGTGTAAGAAGATCAAGTATATGTTCCCGAAGGCGCATGCGGTGGCGTATGTGATGAACGCGGTGCGGATCGCCTGGTTCAAGGTGCATATGCCGGCGTATTATTATTGCCAGTATTTTTCGATTCGCTGCGATGCGTACGACATTCAGACGATGATTCAGGGCGAGGAAGCCATCCGGAAGAAGATGAGCGAGATCAAGCTGAACAAGGAGATGAACACGCCGAAGGACAAGGCGATTTACGATACGCTGGAGCTGGCGCTGGAGATGGTGCTGCGGGGATACCGGTTTACGAATCTTTCGATTACGAGATCGGCGGCCACGGAGTTCCGGGTCGATCCGGACAATCCGAAGATGATTATTCCGCCGTTCACGTCGCTGGACGGTCTGGGTGACAACGTAGGAAAGTCGATTGTCAAGGCGCGGGAGGAGCGGGCGTTTCTTTCGAAGGAGGATGTTTTGAAGCGGACGCAGATTTCGAAGACTTTGCTGGATAAGATGGACCAGATGGGGGCGACGGAGGGTCTGGACGAGGAGAACCAGATGACGTTGTTTTAGGTTGAGATAGAGAAATTGAATTGAATGAAACCCTTGTGATTCTGAAAATGTCGGGATGCAGGGGTTTTCTTTATGTGCATATTTATTTCTTCGTTTATTTAATCTGGTAGACTGAATATAAGTTTTCGTTTGAGGTATAATAAATAAAAAGATTTGGATTTATTCAGCAAGAGGGGTTATAAAAATCCGAGAATATAACTGTTTTTATTGGGAGGAGTGACTTATTTAAAATAAAAGAATTTTTGAATTAAGTAGAAAATCATTTAGATCAAGTTCATGTATAAAATGTGGATTAAGCTATGAAAAGGAAATAAATTTGATGTTTTCTTCGTGCGAATAGAAAGTGAACTTGAAATCTTTGGGAGATTCGCACCGAAAGAAAAAGTGCCTGAATAAGAAAATGAGGATAATTCATAGAGATATATTTAAATGATTTCCAAACGTTGACGTTTGTTTAAGAAATTAGATGTTAATTGGTTAGTGATACGGTCTCAACCCTCTTGGGTTGAGTGGATTGAAATTATTGGTGAGACAAAAAAAGTGATGAACAATGTCGTCTCAACCCTCTTGGGTTGAGTGGATTGAAATCAATATCGGCGGATGATGCGGTCGAATAGTGAAGGTCTCAACCCTCTTGGGTTGAGTGGATTGAAATAGTTCACTTATCACCATAAAACTCCTTTCATAATGTCTCAACCCTCTTGGGTTGAGTGGATTGAAATACAATTTCTTCAAATTGTTTCCCGACGATCTCAGTCTCAACCCTCTTGGGTTGAGTGGATTGAAATAGAAGAATAGGTTGAGTCAAAAGTTTATCCAGTAGTCTCAACCCTCTTGGGTTGAGTGGATTGAAATATTTTATACTTATCAATCATACACATCGCTCCTCGTCTCAACCCTCTTGGGTTGAGTGGATTGAAATACAGAAACAGAGATCTTATCTAAAGATATGAAAGTAAGTCTCAACCCTCTTGGGTTGAGTGGATTGAAATTTGTCGCTTTTATAGTAAACAATATATCCAGAAACGGTCTCAACCCTCTTGGGTTGAGTGGATTGAAATCAAGGGTGCGACCGGCGATCGAGGTCCTCAAGGGGTCTCAACCCTCTTGGGTTGAGTGGATTGAAATCAATTATGGAAAATCGGTTGATTGGTTTGTAAAGTCTCAACCCTCTTGGGTTGAGTGGATTGAAATACTTGATACACTCCTTTCTTAAATGTACTATTCCTGTCTCAACCCTCTTGGGTTGAGTGGATTGAAATATTGATCCACCCCCGCATCCTGCAGGTTTAAGATTGTCTCAACCCTCTTGGGTTGAGTGGATTGAAATATCTTACTACTTAAGCCGGTATTTGTAAACCCCTAGTCTCAACCCTCTTGGGTTGAGTGGATTGAAATATATTTCCCATTTGTAGGGTTTTTTATTAATGCATTGTCTCAACCCTCTTGGGTTGAGTGGATTGAAATCGGTCGTAGCGCGTCCAAGGATGCGCGCCGTGAGTCTCAACCCTCTTGGGTTGAGTGGATTGAAATCTGTTGGGGTAACGCATCCTCAGCAAAACATGGGGCGTCTCAACCCTCTTGGGTTGAGTGGATTGAAATCTGGGTAGTCATGAGGCTATACGATCCAAGCGAGGTCTCAACCCTCTTGGGTTGAGTGGATTGAAATATATCCTTCGCCGAGTTTTCGTCGCCGGCGTTGGTCTCAACCCTCTTGGGTTGAGTGGATTGAAATCATTTGGCCGCACGTGGATTTCCAAGCATTTCGGTCTCAACCCTCTTGGGTTGAGTGGATTGAAATATATCCTTCGCCGAGTTTTCG
>NZ_SRYG01000030.1 GCF_004793885.1 Dubosiella muris | reverse complement strand
AGGTTTGGTAAGTTAGACTCTCTATTCGGATTATCCTATTTATATTCTAACTTCAACAGGTCTCATCCCGTTTGGGATGAGTGGATTGAAATTTCCATATTTACGATGAAGAAGTCCAAGCGTTAGCAGTCTCATCCCGTTTGGGATGAGTGGATTGAAATCTTTTTGAACGGCACCAATCGCTATTTTGTTCATGGTCTCATCCCGTTTGGGATGAGTGGATTGAAATATTGGATGTGTTTATCCACGTGGGGAAGAGTCGGTCTCATCCCGTTTGGGATGAGTGGATTGAAATATGAGTTAAATTCTTTTAATTTAATACACACATACAGTCTCATCCCGTTTGGGATGAGTGGATTGAAATTGTCGATAAAAGGCATCGACTCAGGCCATTCAAAACGTCTCATCCCGTTTGGGATGAGTGGATTGAAATGCCGTACTTTTCCGCGATATAGTCCGCGTACGCGTCTCATCCCGTTTGGGATGAGTGGATTGAAATAGATACACGGAATCAGACAACCAAGACAACACGTTGTCTCATCCCGTTTGGGATGAGTGGATTGAAATAGGATAACGTCATTTACTCGGTACCTAAACAGACGTCTCATCCCGTTTGGGATGAGTGGATTGAAATCCGTCACCAGCCAAGTGCCTGGCATGTCCATGTACGTCTCATCCCGTTTGGGATGAGTGGATTGAAATATATCCTTCGCCGAGTTTTCATCGCCAGCGTTGAGTCTCATCCCGTTTGGGATGAGTGGATTGAAATATGGGTAATGTGTTCGATATATGTTTTTTGTCTTAGTCTCATCCCGTTTGGGATGAGTGGATTGAAATATTGAAGAAAACGGGATTGTAGATGATTATAACAGTCTCATCCCGTTTGGGATGAGTGGATTGAAATATAATTATGTATATATTCTTTACGCAATCCTGGAGTCTCATCCCGTTTGGGATGAGTGGATTGAAATATGGCCGCCGCTTTTCGCTCTTTGATTTCCTCCGGGTCTCATCCCGTTTGGGATGAGTGGATTGAAATCCGTCGATTTTCGAACGGTAATGCTTTTCCTCAAAAGTCTCATCCCGTTTGGGATGAGTGGATTGAAATATAAAAAGTTGGTCTTTAAAAGCCGGCGGATTGAGTCTCATCCCGTTTGGGATGAGTGGATTGAAATCTGATTCAAAAGTCGTATTAAAAAATATTACAGGTCTCATCCCGTTTGGGATGAGTGGATTGAAATAGCTTACAAAACGTCACGACTTTTTTCGGTCCGGTCTCATCCCGTTTGGGATGAGTGGATTGAAATCGCGCAAAGTCGACCAGCATTGGGTGGCTGAATCGTCTCATCCCGTTTGAGATGAGTGGATTGAAATAGCTCCGGTTTTCTAACATGTTCAATCGTTTAATGTCTCATTCCGTTTGGGATGAGTGGATTGAAATACGTCGGACACCCACTTTCGGAAAGACCGATCGGTCTCATCCCGTTTGGGATGAGTGGATTGAAATATGGAGCAGGCGACATCCTTTTTGGCCGGCTTGAGTCTCATCCCGTTTGGAACTTAAGTGAGTCAGAAATGGAACCATTTAAAAAGGAGAATGAAACATATTTATAAATTTTCAGAAAACCTCTTGACTTTGTTACATTCCTTTTCTATGATAAATATACTTGTTGGATTGAAAGAAATAGGAAAAGTACATCCACACAAACGCGAAGAAAAGGAAAAGAGTCGAGGCCGGTTTCATAGAGAGCTGTTGTTTTGGTGAAAGACAGAAAACCCAAGTCGATTCCACTCACCTTGGAGCGGATGAAGCGAAACCAGTAGTTTCATACGGAGCCCCGCCGTTAAAAGGGAAGCAGTTGTTGGACTGTAAAGAGGTCATGGATATGGCAAAGAGAGTGGTACCGCGGGTAGTAAATCAACTCGTCTCTCAAGGTGAAAACCTTGAAGACGGGCTTTTTTTATATCCCGGTCTTTAAGGGAAAGATTAGGAGGAAAAACGAAATGATGGATGCAAACAAGTACAAGCCAGGTTATTTTCCGCCACAGGAAAATGAATATCGCTGGGTGAAAAAGGACCACATTGAACACGCCCCGATGTGGTGTTCCGTCGATTTGCGCGACGGCAACCAGGCCCTCGTCGTTCCAATGGATCTGGAAGAAAAACTCGAATTTTATCAAATGCTGCTGGAAATCGGCTTCAAGGAAATCGAAGTCGGGTTCCCCGCCGCTTCCGAAACCGAATATGAATTTTTACGCACATTGATCGACCACGACCTCATCCCCGACGACGTGACGATCCAGGTGCTCACCCAGTGCCGCGACCACATCATTCGCAAAACGTTCGAAGCCGTCAAAGGCGCGCCCCGCGCGGTGATCCACTTTTACAATTCCACCTCGCTGGCCCAGCGCGAGCAGGTGTTTAAAAAATCAAAAGAGGAAATCAAGCAAATCGCCATCGAAGGCGCCAGACTCGTTAAAAAATTGTCGCAGGAATACGAAGGCAATTTCCTGTTCGAATACTCGCCCGAAAGCTTCACCGGCACCGAAACCGACTACGCACTGGAAGTGTGCAACGCCGTACTCGACGTCATGCAGCCAACCCCGGACCGGCCGATGATCATCAATCTGCCCGTCACCGTCGAAATGTCGCTGCCACACGTCTACGCCAACCAAATCGAATACTGCTCGGACCGCTTAAAATACCGGGACGCCGTCATCCTCTCCACGCATCCGCATAACGACCGGGGAACCGGCGTCGCCGACACCGAGCTCGCCCTGCTCGCCGGCGCCCAGCGCGTCGAATGCTGCCTGTTTGGCAACGGAGAGCGCACCGGCAACGTCGACGCGATCACGCTGGCGATGAACATGTACACCCACGGCGTCGATCCAAAACTCGACTTCTCGAACATGCCATCCATTGTCGAACGCTACGAGCGCCTGACCCGGATGCACGTCTCGCCAAGACAGCCCTACGCCGGCCAGCTCGTGTTCGCCGCCTTCTCCGGCTCCCATCAGGACGCCATCGCCAAAGGCATGAAATGGCGGGAAGACAAAGAGCTGCTCGAATGGAGCGTGCCATACATCCCGCTCGATCCGCACGACGTGTCCAGAACGTACGACAGCGATGTCATCCGCATTAATTCCCAATCCGGAAAAGGCGGCATCGGTTACATCCTCGAAACGTCTTACGGCTACACGCTGCCGCCAAAAATGCGTGAACATTTCGGCTATACCGTCAAAAGCGTCAGCGACCACGCCCACAAGGAACTCAGTCCCGAGGAAGTGCTCGAAATCTTTGAAAAGACGTACGTCAACAAAGACCATCCGGTATATGTCCGTGAAGCGCACTTCAAACAAGGACGCATGACCGAAGCGACCGTGACCGCGCTCATCGGCGGCCGCAAAATCGAACTCGTCGCCGTCGGAAACGGACGTCTGGACGCCGTGTGCAACGCCCTGAAAGAAGGACTTGGCGTTTCCTTTACGCTTCAAAGCTACAACGAGCACTCGCTCGATCAAGGCTCGCACTCCCGCGCCGCCGGCTACGTCGGCATCGCCTGGGAAGACGGCCACTACACATGGGGCGCCGGAACCGACACCGACATCATCCGCGCCAGCATCAAGGCGCTCGTGAGCGCCATCAACAACGGTTTGAAAGAGGAGGAATAGGATTATGCCAATGACAATGACCCAAAAAATACTGGCCGCGCACGCCGGACTGGACGAAGTCAAAGCCGGCCAGCTCATCGAAGTCAAGCTCGACAGCGTGCTTGGCAACGACATCACGACACCCGTCGCCATCCGCGAATTTGACAAAGCCGGATTCGACAAAGTGTACGACAACGAGAAAATCAACATCGTACTCGACCACTTTGTTCCAAACAAAGACATCAAAGCCGCCCAGCAGTCCGCCGCCTGCCGCCAGTTCGCCAACCGCTTCGACATCAAAAATTTCTTCGATGTCGGAAAAATGGGCATCGAACACGCCCTTCTCCCCGAGCAGGGCCTCGTGACCGCCGGCGACTGTATCATCGGCGCCGACTCCCACACATGCACGTACGGAGCGCTTGGCGCGTTTTCCACCGGCGTCGGCTCCACCGACATGGCCTACGGCATGGCGACCGGCGAGGCGTGGTTCAAAGTGCCCGCCGCGATCCGCGTCGTGCTCACCGGCAAGCTGCCAAAATATGTGAACGGCAAAGACGTGATCCTGCATTTGATTGGTGAAATCGGCGTCGACGGCGCGTTGTATGAATCGCTCGAATTTACCGGCGAAGGCGTCGCGTCGCTCTCCATGGACGACCGTCTTTCCATCTGCAACATGGCGATCGAAGCCGGCGCCAAAAACGGTATTTTCCCCGTCGACGACGTGACCATCGCGTATTTGACCGGCCGCTCGAAACGGCCGTGGACCGTGTACGAAGCCGATCCGGACGCCGAATATGCGCGAACAATCGAAATCGACTTGTCCACGCTCGAGCCAACCGTCGCCTATCCGCACTTGCCGGAAAATACCCATACCGCAAAGGAAGGCAGCGCGATCGCCATCGACCAGGTCGTCATTGGCAGCTGCACGAACGGCCGCCTCGAAGATATGGAAGCCGCGTACCAGATTTTGAACGGAAAACAAGTCGCCGATGGCGTGCGCGTCATCATCATTCCGGCTACGATGCAAATTTACAAAGAATGCATCCGGCGCGGGTACACCGAAGCGTTCATCGACGCCGGCTGCGTCGTGTCGACGCCGACATGCGGGCCGTGCCTTGGTGGCTACATGGGCATTTTGGCCGAAAACGAACGCTGCATCTCCACGACGAACCGCAACTTTGTCGGCCGCATGGGCCACACAAGCTCCGAAGTGTACTTGGCCAGCCCGTACACGGCTGCGGCCAGCGCGCTCACCGGGTACATTACCGATCCAAGAGAGGAATGAGAATTATGGAAAACGTACAAGGAAAAGCATTTCAATTCAAAGACAACGTCGACACCGACGTCATCATTCCGGCCCGCTATTTAAACACGCCGGACGCCAAAGAACTCGCGCTTCACTGCATGGAGGACATCGACCCGGATTTTGTCAAGCAGGTGCGCTCCAACGACGTGATCGTCGCCGGATGGAACTTTGGCTGCGGCTCATCCAGAGAGCACGCGCCCCTCGCCATCAAGACAGCCGGGGTGGGCTGCGTCATCGCCAAAAGCTTCGCCCGCATCTTTTACCGCAACGCCATCAACATCGGCCTGCCGATTCTTGAATGCGAGGAGGCGGCCGACGCGATCGCGCCCGGCGACGAAGTGCACGTCGATTTCAAGACCGGCTTGATTACCGATTTGACCCAAAACAAAACGTGGCAGGCCGAACCGTTTCCGCCATTTATTCAACGCATTATCGACGCGGGCGGCCTCATGATGTCGTTGCGGGAGGAAAACGCATGAAAAAGAAAATTGGTGTGATCTGGGGCGATGGCTCCTCGCCCGAAATCGTCCGGGAGGCAATCGCGGTTCTCGATACGATCGCGAACAAGTACGGACACGAATTCGAATACACAAAGATCCTGATGGGCGGGGAAGCCATCGACGTCATGGGCGAGCCATTGCCGCAAAGCCAGCTCGACTTATGCCGCGCGCAGGATTCCGTGCTGCTTGGCGCCATCGGCGGTCCGAAATGGGAAGGCCTTCCCGGCGAGAAGCGACCGGAAAAAGGGCTGCTTGCCTTACGGGCCGGCATGGGCTTGTATGCCAACAACCGGCCGGCCAAAATCTGGCCTCAGCTCGCCGACGCCTCGCCGTTAAAAAAGGAAATCGTCGATCAGGGTATCGACTTTCTGATCGTGCGCGAGCTTATTGGCGGCGCGTATTTTGGCGAACACAAGCAGTTTGAGCAAAACGGGGAGCTTTGCGCCATCGACACGATGCCGTACTCGGAACATGAAATCGAGCGCATCGGCCGCATCGGATTCGAAACCGCGCGCAAACGCCGGAAAAAACTGTGCATGGTCGACAAACACAACGTGCTCGAAACGTCGCGTCTGTGGGTGAAGGTGTTCGACCGGTTGAAGGAAGACTATCCCGATGTCGAATACTCGACGATGTTTGTCGACAACTGCGCGATGCAAATCTGCAAAAATCCGGCCCAGTTCGACGTCATCGTGACGGAAAACCTGTTTGGCGACATCCTGAGCGACGAAGCGAGCGAAATTACCGGCAGCATTGGCATGATTCCAAGCTCCTCGCTTGGAAAGACGACCAACGGCTTGTACGAGCCGATCCATGGCTCGGCGCCCGATATTGCCGGAAAAAACATCGTCAATCCGATCGCGTGCATTTTGTCCGCCGCGATGATGCTTCGCTATTCGTTTGACATGGCCAGGGAAGCGGACGACATTGAGAAAGCCGTTGGCGCGGTGCTGGATCAGGGCCTGCGCACAGCCGACATGATGAGCGAGGGCATGATTCCGGTTGGAACGAAGGAAATGGGCGCGGCGATTCGCGCGAACATCGAAGTATAGGGAAATTCTCTATACTTTTTTCTTGCAAATAATATTATATGAAATATAATATAGTTAAAGGAGATAATATTATGGGATTTCAATATGGAGGAACCATTCTCGACTTGTGCGTCCTCGCTCTTGTATCCAAGGAAGACACGTACGGCTACAAGCTGACGCACGAAGTGAAAGAAACGTTGAATGTTTCCGAGTCGACGCTCTATCCGGTTTTGCGTCGTCTAACCAAGGAACAGTGCCTGTCCACGTACGACAAACCGTTTGATGGCCGCAATCGCCGGTATTACACGATTACCCCGCAAGGACGGGACCGGCTGAAAGCGTACGAACGCGACTGGAAAGCGTACATTCGGAAAGTGGAGGACATTTTGGAAAGGAGCCATGTATGACAAAACAACAATATATCCAAATCGTGCAGTACCAGCTCAATGGACTGGACGTCAAGGACGTCTCGGACGCGCTCGTGTACTTAAACGAATATTTCGAGGAAGCCGGTCCCGAGCATGAGCAGGACGTCATCGCCGAGCTGGGGGCGCCGGAAAAATACGCCGCCATCATCCGCGCGGATCTGGCCGCCAACGTGCCGCCTCGCATTCCCAACGCCGCAAGACAGCCGCAGCCGCAGTCAGCCCATTCGGCATGGAAGACGATTGGCGTCATCGTGCTGGGCATCTTCGCCCTCCCCATCGCGCTTCCGCTCGCGATCGCCGCGCTAGCACTCGTATTCGCCGCCATCGTCACGGTGCTCGCGCTGTTGTTTTCGCTGGGCATGGTGCTTCTGGCGCTCATCCTCGCGTTTTTCCTGTGCGTCTATCAGTTCGTGATGACGCTAGGAACCGACTTCATGGTTTCCATCTTCCTGCTGGGAATCATTTTGACAAGTGTCGGCGCGGTCATTCTCGTGTTTCTGGCTATCGGCTGGATCGTCAAAGTCGGTTTTCCGGCTTTGTCGCGCGGCATCGCCCGCCTGTATCGCAAATTGAGAAATCGAGGTGAATGAGATGAAACATAAAAAACTATGCATTGCCGGCATCGTCTGCGTGTTGAGCGGACTGCTGTTGTGCGCCATCGCCTACCGCAGCCGCGGGCCGGAACTGTTCGCGTACACGACGATTCGAAGCGACGGCAAACTGGGAAATGAAAACCATGGCGAACACCATACGTACGACATCGAAGGCGACTTTACGACATACAAGCTCGACGCGAACATTGGCGAAGTGGAAATCGTACGCGGCGACCGGTTCTCCATTGAAACGTGGAATTTGCCGGGTCTGGACGAAAAAGGCGGCACGCTGGAGTGGAGCGCCACGACCAAGGGAACGACGTACACGAACACCCTGACATCAAAAAAGGATGTCGTGTTCCATGATCTCGACCCGCGAATCCGGATCACCTTGCCAAAAACGGTGCGGACGGTCGATGTTAAAAACAACCTCGGCTCCGTTCAGCTGGAAAACCTGACGCTGGCGCATTGTGTTGTCGACGCCAACATGGGCAACGTGGAAGTGAAAAACAGCCAGTTCGACGAAGCGACGCTCGATTTGGATATGGGCTCGCTTGATTTCGACGGCATCGTGAAAAAGACGATGACTGTGGACTGCGGCATGGGCGACGTGGATCTCGCTCTGCTCGACAAACCGGAAAACTACACGATCGAGGCGGATTGCGACATGGGCGAAGTCGACATGGACGGCGATGAACACCATCCTCATCACGGGCCGGCGCTTGTGCAAATCGACGTCAACATGGGCAATGTGGACGTGTCGTTTGGAGGCTAGCATGATCCGGATTGCCAATCCAACCGATGTGTGCGCCTTAGCCGCCATCGAAGCCGCGTGCTTTCCGGTGGCGGAAGCCGCGACACCGGAACAAATCGCCCGGCGCGTCGAACAGTTTGGTCCTTACTTTCTCGTCCAGCAAATGGAAGGACAGATCGTCGGCTTCGTGAATGGAATGTGCACCAACGAACCCGACTTGCGCGACGCGATGTACGAGGACGCCGGTCTTCATGATCCGGATGGAAACCATGTGATGATTTTCGGCTTGGACACCCTGCCGGGGTGGCAGCATCAAGGTGTGGCCAAAACGCTGATGCGTTCCTTGATCGAACAGGCAAAACGCGACCGCAAAACATCCATCGTGCTGACGTGTAAAAAGCGGCTCGTTTCCTTTTACGAGCAGTTTGGCTACCGTAACGAAGGCCTGTCGGCGTCCACTCATGGCGATGTTGAATGGTTTCAAATGCGGCTGCCATTGCGGCCGGTTAACAAATAAGAAGAGGCAGACAGACGATTTTCTGTCTGTTTTCTTTCGAAAACGCTTTCGTTTTTTCGTGCAATGCACAAAAAATTGAAGTATCATACAATTAATGAAAACAACAGGAGGAAAAACGATGAACAGATTACAAAACAAAGTCGCGATCATTACCGGAGGAAATTCCGGGGTTGGCGCGGCGACGGCCAAACTTTTCGCGCAAGAAGGCGCCAACGTCGTTATCACCGCCCGCCGGGCCGACAAATTAAAGGAGGTGGCGCAAGCCATCGAGGCGAATGGCGGGAACGTCCTGACGGTCACAACCGATATTTCCAAGCTGGAAGACTGCGAGCGTTTAGTCGATGTCGTCAACGAATCGTTTGGATCGGTCGACATTCTTGTCAACAACGCGGGCGTGCTGGAAGAGGGTTTGAAGCCAATCGACAAATTCGAGGACGAGGATCTCGCCCGGCTGCTGCAAACGAATACAATCGGCACGATGGATTTGATGCGCGCCGTGCTTCGCAACGAAAACGGGGAGCGTCCCATCAGCATCGTGAACGTCGACTCGATTGCCGGCCTTCTTGGCTGCGGCGGCGCGGCGTACGTCGCGTCCAAGGCGGCGGTTTTAGGCATTACCAAACACACGGCGCTTCGTTACGCGGGAACCAACATCCGCTGCAACGCCGTATGCCCGGGAACGATCGTAACGCCGATGGTGGCGGGTATGCGGCCGGACAATATGAACATGGATATGTTTTCCCAGATGGCCAAGCACGCGGATTTGAAGGTGCGGCCGTGCCAGCCGGAAGACGTGGCCAATCTCGTCTTGTTTTTGGCAAGCGACGAATCCAAGGCTCTGACCGGCAACGTGCTGACAAGCGATTTTGGCAGTTCGCTTTAGAAAGGAGTTGGGAATATGGCATTTGTGGAAGTGAATTTTTTCTCGCAGGCGCTGCTGCGCCAGACGACGTTCCGGGCGATCATTCCGTGCGACAAGATGTATTTTGACGGCCGGATCCGGCAGGAGAAACCGTTCAAGACGCTGTACTTGCTGCACGGAGTCTTTGGCGACTGCACCGACTGGATTAACGGCACGCGCATCCAGCGCTGGGCGCAGGACCGCAACCTGGCGGTCATCATGCCGTCGGGTGAAAACAAGTTTTACGTCGACCATGAAAAATCAACCGACAAATTTTCGCAGTACATCAAGGAGCTCGTCCTTGTATCCAGAAACATGTTCCATCTTTCACACAAGCGGGAGGACACGTTTATCGCGGGATTGAGCATGGGCGGCTACGGGGCGGTGACCAACGGGTTGAAGTACAGCGACTTGTTTTCGCACATCGCCGGCCTGAGCGCCGCGCTCCAAATCGAGGACTTCGTGCACGCCACGGAAGACGCGCCGATGCCAATCGCGCGCCGTTCGTATTTGGAAAGCGTGTTTGGCGACCTTGACAAGCTGCCTGGCTCCGACAAGGATTTTCGTACGCTGGCCAAAACGCTGGCGAAAAGCGGCAAGCCGCTGCCGAAAATGTATTTGACGTGCG
Organism: Dubosiella muris; assembly: GCF_004793885.1. GTDB lineage: Bacteria > Bacillota_I > Bacilli_A > Erysipelotrichales > Erysipelotrichaceae > Dubosiella > Dubosiella muris. The sequence goes on along the minus strand of NZ_SRYG01000030.1, from coordinate 10,956 downwards.
GAACCGAGGACGCGCTCATGACGTGTAACCGCGCGTTCCGGGACGAGCTGGAAGCACTCGGCTACGACGTGACGTGGAGGGAAGGCCCGGGCGGCCATGACTGGGATTTCTGGGACCGCTGGATCCTCGACGTGTTGTCCTGGCTGCCGCTGGACGCGCCGGAGGAAGCGGTGTCGAGCGGCAACGTGCAGGAGAAAGAACAATGAGCAAGGCGATCCTGCTCGATATCGACGGGACGCTGCTCAATTCGAAAAAGGAGCTGACGCCACGCACGAAGGACGCGCTGCTGAAAGCCCAGGCGCAAGGCTGCCGGCTCGTTCTCGCGTCGGGTAGGCCGGTCAACGGGCTGGCGGGCCTGGCAAAAGATTTGAAAATGGATGAATATGGCGGACTGCTTGTCGCCTTCAATGGCGGCATGGTGCTCGACGCCAAAACCGGCGAAGTGCTTTTTGAGCGGGCGATGCGCGTGGAAGAGAGCCAAGCCGTGCTCGAGCATATGAAAAAGTTCGACGTCGTCGTGCTCGTCGACCATGGCGAATACATGTTTACCAACGATGTGTTCAAAACGATTGAGCGGGATGGAAAACCGTTCAACGTCGTCGAATACGAGGCGCGAAGCAACCGGTACCGGTTATGCGAAATAAAGGATCTCGTCGCGTTTGTCGATTTTCCGACCCACAAGATCCTGGTCGCGGGCACGCCTTCGTATTTGCGCGCGCACGCCCAAGAAATGGCCAAACCGTTTGACGGGGTGCTTAACAGTATGTTCACCGCCGATTTTTACTACGAGTTTACCGCCCAAGGCATCGACAAAGCCGAAGCGCTGCGGCAGTCGCTGGACAAGGCGGGGTTTGCCCCAAAGGAGGCGATCGCGTTTGGCGACGCCCAAAACGACGCCTCCATGCTGGCGTGGGCGGGAACCGGCGTGGCCATGGGCAACGCGGTGCCTTCGCTGAAAGCCGCGGCCGATTTTGTGACGGCAAGCAACGACGAGGATGGAATCGCCCGCTATTTGGAAGCCCGGGTGCTGAAAGCCGGTGGAAGCAAAATCGTTGAAAAGCCGACCAATCCTGCTATGATGGAGGCATAAGGAAGATATCGTCGGATATCTCGGACCCGCTTTCCCTGGAATGATTCAGGTATGTTTTCGCTTTCGACCGATCTGGCCCGCGAATCCTTAGGAACGATCCAATCTTATAGCGGAAGCAAAACAATGGTGATGCGTGGCGTCTCGAAATTCGTTCAGAGCACAAGAGGCAACCCGAACTGGCGGACACCGTTTGGCGCAAAAGTCAAACGACAAGGATCGTCAAAATGGGCGCAAAGGCGCCCGGTTGGATTGGACGTTCGAGAAGCAATCATCGGCTCGAAGACAGCAAAATAGTGAGTTGCTGTCTTTTTTTGTTGCGCATTATATCGCTATGCGATATAATGGAGTCAGATATAACGTTAGGCGATATATTGAGCCGCGATAGAAGGAGGAAAGCCAATGAATCCGGATTTGCCATTGACGGAAACGATTTACTATATCCTGCTCGTCCTGCACCGGCCGCTGCATGGATATGGCATCGCCAAAGAGGTGGAGGAACTAACGGCGGGCCGCGTGACACTTGGTGCAGGCACCTTGTATGGAGCGATCAAAAACCTGTCGAAAAAAGGATGGATCCGCGTATACAAGGATGAGGAGGACGCGCGCCGGAAGAAGGAATACATTTTGACGGACGAAGGACGCCGCGTATTTGACGAAGAGCAAAAGCGATTGAAAAAAATGCTGGAAGACGCGAAGAAAGTGAGGGAATCGTATGAGAAAGTTTAAACTGATGTTCGACAAGGACAAGGAAATCGAATGGCTGAACGCCATGTGTCAAAACGGGTGGGCGCTCAAGCGCTTCAAGTACGGCCTCTACACGTTTGAACCGTGCGTGCCGGGCGAATACGTCTTCGATACCGACTTGAACGACAACGTGCTGACGCTCTCCTCCGGGTATCGGGAGCTGCTCAAGGAAATGGACATCGAGTTTCTTTGCTGCTCGGGCTTTTGGTTTCTGGTGCGCCGCAAGGCGTCGTACGGACCGCTCGAACTGTATACCGATTACGAATCGAAGATCGGCCAGTACCGCAAGATCCGCAACATGTTCAAGGCCGTCGCCATCCTGGAGCTTCTTGTCATGTATATGCAGTTGTACGCGTACTGGATGGATCGGGACTGGATCTTTCTGGCGGCGGCGGTTGTGCTGTTTTTGATGTTCTTCACTTTGCTGCGGGGCGCGATCGCGATGAACGAGCGGGTGGAGCAGCTGAAAGCCGCTTCGCAAGGCGGGACGTGGCGCAAAACAAAAAAAGACCGCTGCCTGCTTGTGATCGTGCTCGGCATGCTCATCACATCGGTCGGCGTTCTGGACATTTTCCCGTATCCATTCAACGAGCTGCTGTCGGGCGCCGGTTTCGGAATCGAGCTGGGCGCGCTGTTCGTGCTGCTTCGAACAAAAAATAAATTTTCCGCTTCCGAGTAGATGGTATAATAAACAAAAAGAAAGAGGAGTACGAGGATGAAAATTACGGTGAATTTGTACTACACAGGCCAAAACGGAAGCGCCAGGGCGTTTGTGAAGGAAATGGTTGAATCCGGTGTCGTGGACGCGATTCGAAACGAGGACGGCAACGAGCGCTACGAGTATTTTTTCAGCGCCGACGATCCGGAAACCGTCATGCTGATCGACCAGTGGCGCGATCAGGCTGCCATCGACGCCCACCACGCGTCGTGGATGATGGAAAAGCTAACCGCGCTGCGCGAAAAATACGACTTGCACATGCGCGTCGAGCGCTTTACGCCCATCGAAAACGAAGCGAAGGACGAGCGCTTTATCCGGTCATGAAGGACACGACGAAAGCGCGTATCCGCCGTTTTAGCGAGGAACGGGACTGGGAACAATACCATTCGCCCGCCAATCTGGCCAAGTCGATCGTGATCGAGGCGGCCGAGCTGCTCGAGTGCTTCCAATGGAGCGACACAGATTTCAACGAGGCGCATGTGAAAGAGGAGCTTGCGGATGTGATGGTGTACTGTCAAAACATGCTGGATGCCTTTGGCTGGGACGAGGATGAGATCGTCAACGCGAAAATGACGCAAAACGAGCGCAAGTATCCGGTTGAGAAGGCGCGGGGAAACGCGAAAAAGTATACGGAATTGTAGATGGAGCGAAACAGCGTTCCATCTTTTTTCTAAGCGTTTTCAGGAAGAAGCGATTTTGTTACAATGAGGGTGAAAGTCAAGGAAAAAGGAGGAGAATATGAGCAAAATCGTTTTTTTGGATGTGGATGGCACGCTAATCGACTACTCGGCGCATTGCCCGGCATCCGCGAAGGAAGCCGTGGACAAGGCGCGGGCCAACGGACACAAGGTGTACATTTGCACCGGCTGCTCGAAGGCGGAAATCGAACAGCGCGAGCTGCCGGAACTCGACGGCATGATTGGTGGCAACGGGGCGTATGTGGAGGACGCCGGCGAAGTCGTCATGCATCAAGGCTTGTCAAGAGAGGACGTCAAGCGCATCGTGGACTGGTGCAACGAGCGTCAGCTTGGTTTTTACTTGGAAGCCAACTCGGGCATGTACGCCAACCACTACATGAAAGAGCAGGGGCCGGCGGTCATGTTCCGGTATGGAACGGGCAAGGGCGCCGACGAAATGACCGCCAAGGAAGCGGCGGCTAATTTTGTGAACAGCTTCATTTACGCCGAGGGCGAGGATTTGTATCGCGACGACGTGAACAAGATTAGCTTTATTTTGTCCGACTATCAGGACCATCTCGATTCGAAGACGGAGTTCCCGGATTTGATCGCGAACACGTGGGGCGGCAAAGGAGAACTGGCGCTCTTTGGCGATCTTGGACCGGCCGGCATCACGAAAAAGAAGGCGATCGAAGTGCTGCTCGATCATTTGAACGCGGACCAGAAAGACACCATTTCGTTTGGCGACGCCAAAATCGACTTGTCGATGTTCGAGCTTTGCGCCTACAACGTCGCGATGGGCAACGGTGGTGTGGAAATCAAGGAGGCAGCCGACTACATCACGGACGACGTGAACGAAAACGGGTTGTACAACGCGTTTGAATACTTGAACTTGTTTTAGAAAGAAGGCTTGAAATGGCAGTGTATGTGATTGGTTCGATGAATATCGACATGTTTTTTGACGTGGACCATTTTGTGCGCCCAAAGGAGACGCTGATGCCAGTCCACAGCGAGGTGCTGCCCGGCGGGAAAGGACTCAACCAGGCGTGCGCCTGCGCCAGGGCGGGCGCGAAAACACGGATGGCGGGAAAAGCCGGAAGCGATGGGCAGCTATTGACGGACACGTTGAAGGCGGCGGGCGTCGACACGTCGTTTGTGGACATCCAAAGCGGGGGATTGAGCGGGCGCGCCATCATCCAAAGAGATCCGGACGCGGAAAACTGCATCCTGCTCGTGCCGGGAACCAACCACGATTTTAAGAAAGCCGATTTTGAGCGAATATTGCGTTTTGTGGACAAAGACGACATCGTCCTGATCCAAAACGAGATTTCCAATTTGAAAGATTTGGCGGCCTGCCTGCAAGAAAAAGACTGTTTCGTGGTGTTCAATCCCGCGCCTGTGACCAAAGATATCCCGGACGATCTTTCCTTTGTGTCGTGTCTTGTAGCCAACGAGGTGGAAATCGAGCAGCTGCTGAAAACCACCGGCGATCCGCAAACGTTGTGCGCGCAATGGCAAAACCGGTACCCCGGCTCGTCCATCGTTTTGACGCTGTCGTCGAAAGGATCCTTGTACATGGACGGAAAACGGACGTTGTTCATGCCCGCCTATCGAGTCGAGGCCAAGGACACGACCGGCGCCGGAGACACATACACCGGCTATTATTGCGCCATGCTTGACCAGGGCCGTTCGATCGAGGACGCGCTCCAATACGCTTCAGCCGCGTCGGCGCTGGCGGTGACGCGATCAGGCGCCGCCTCGTCGATTCCGGATCTTGAAGACGTCAAACATATGATCGGGGAAAACGAAAAAATTTCGCCGGTCGCGCTGTAAAAAAGCAGACACACTCGCAGGTCTGCTTTTTCTTTTACCGTATCGAAAGCTGCTGCAACGTCCACACGATGCCTTTGGCAAGCCGCAAGTCCGCATCCACAAAGTGGTTGCCCGGATTCCATTCTAGCACGCACGGGATATGGAGCGCCTTATAAAATCGGGCGAGCTTTTCCATGATCGTGCCGGTTTGGCGCAAATATGGATTGCTCGTACGCGATTCCTTGTCGCCCAGCGACAAATAAATCGCCTTCGGCTGGCCTTTCATGCTGTGGGTTGTGGCGAACTCGTAAAAGCCGGGATACCATACCGACCCGGACGCGCAGACGACGCCTTCGCACATCCTCGACATGTACGCCGCGTACAAAGCGAACAAGCCGCCCATGGAATACCCGGCCACGATGACCGGCGTGTCTGCCTGCAAGGTGCGCTTCGCCCAGGAAACCGCGTTTTGGACAATTTGCAAAAAACGAGGCGCGTCGCCGGTAAAATGGTCGTCGCGCTGCACGACCGGCTCGTGGGGCCACGGCGAAAGATCTTCGTCCCAGTGCAAATCGTCGAACACGAGCAAGTGAAAGGCGATCGGATCCAGACGGGCGCACACTTTCAAAACGGCGGGCGCGATTTGCGACGACGCGATCAGGACGATAAGAGGAGATGCGGGCTGTTCGCAGTCGTACAAGACGACTTGCCGCCCGTCGATTGTTGTGGGAATAGTTTTCATAAAGACTCCTTTCAAGGAAGGTGGAAAAAGTCGACCATCGGCTCGAATCCCATGCTTTCATACAATGGAATCGCGGGCTTGGACGCTTCGAGATAAATTTTTTGGACATCTCTTTTTTTCGCTTGTTCGACAAGCCACGACACGATTTGGCGGCCGGTTCCTTTTTTGCGTCGCGACGGGAGGACGTAGATGTTCATCAAATACGCGCAGCGGCCGTTCGGGTTGTCGGGACTTGGCATTTCGTCATACAGGCATACCCCGCCGCAGCCAACGATTTCGCCCTCGTCCACCGCGAAACAGGCGATATGGGAGCCATCGGCCAAATGGCGCGCGTAGTAGGCCTCGTTTTGGGCTTTCAAAGCCGTCATCGGGTCGTTCGCGGGTACATCGAACACTTCGCGCAACACGATCATGCGCCAGGTCATGAGCGTGCCCAGCTCGCTGACGTCAACCAGCCGGATTTCCATCATGCCAGACTCCTTTCCAGTGCCTTGTAGTCCACTTTGCCGTTGGCTGTCATCGGCAGCCGGTCGCGAATCTCGAATTGTTCCGGAATCATGAACGGCGTCAGGTAGCGGGCCAGAAACGGTTTCAGCCCCGCAAGTCCGCTTTGTCCGTTTCGAAACACGATAAACGCTTTCATGTGGGAGCGATCCATCTGGTCGCGCCACACGACCACGGCGGCTTGCTTCACGTCCGGGTATTGATGGAGGACGCTTTCCACCTCGTCGGGTTCGACTCGTTTGCCCTCGATCATGATTTGACGATCCTTTCGGTGCAAAAACGCGAGGTTGTGGTCGGGCAGCACGTAGCCCAGATCCCCGCTGCGGTACAGGCGGCTTCCATCGGCCCGCGTGACAAACGCCTCGTTTTCCTTGGCGTGGTCGCCAATGTAGCCAAGGCTCACGCCGCCCCCTTCGATGCAAATCTCACCCACACATCCTTCCGGTACTTCGTTGCCGGCTTTATCCAAAATGCGAATCGTCGTGTCCAGCACCGGATGGCCGATTGGAAACGTGCCATCCGCCAGCGCCTCGCCCTGGCTGGCGTTGTAGTATGAGCAGCAAACGGTTGTCTCGGAAGGACCGTACGTGTCGTAGACAACGACTTTGTCCCGGATGCGGTCGATTTGGCTGGCGCGCAAAACGTCGCCGCCGGAAATGAGAAGCTTCAGCCCGCAAGGAACGACGCCTTCCTCGTTCATGCGTTCCACCATAACCGGAAACACGCTCATGCTTGTGCAGCGATGCCGCGCGCAAAAATCCATCAGCGCGTGAAAGTCGCGGCGTGTGTCGCCCTCGGGCATGACGAGCGTGCCGCCCGACAGCAGTGTGGTAAACACTTCCTCGACGAAAATATCGAATGTGCACACGCTGGATTGCAGCATGCGGGTGCGCGGGTCGGGATAAAACTCGTGTTGGAACGCGCGAACGTAATGGCAGACGTTGCCATGCGTGACGCACACCCCTTTGGGACGACCGGTCGTTCCGGACGTGTACAAAATGTAGGCGGGCGTTTCGCTCGCGATCGGACGTGGCGTAAACGGCTTGGGTAGGCGGGCGAGCAAGACGTCGATAGGGGCAACCGAAGAAAGCCCGGCGAGGTCGTCGGCATGGGACGCGTCGGTGACGATTTGGTCGACGCCCGCCTCGGCCAGCATGATTTCGATGCGCCGGCTCGGAAAGCCGGGTTCGATGGGCACGTAGGCCGCGCCCGCCTTTAAAACGCCAAGCATGGCCGCGATCATTTCGAAGCTATGCTCCATGAGGATGGCGACGTGGCGGCAGTCTTGAAGCCGGACGGCGATTTGGTCGCTCAAGGCGTCCAGCTCGCGATAGGATAAGAAATGGTGGTCGTCCTGGAGCGCCGCATGGTTTGGAAACGTGGCGACGACGTTTTGAAACCAGTCGACAAGGTTGTATTTAGAAGATTTCATATGAAAAGTATAGCGCGGTTTGTTTTTGAAAGGCGAGCGAAGCGCAACGGCGCCCTGTTTTTCGGCATTCGGGCGTGGTAAAATAAGTCCATGAACAACAAGGAAAAATTTATTCAAATTTACAAGGAAAACATTCAGCGTCCGGGCGCGGACAAGTTTTTGGAGTATTTGTGCTCGAAGCATTCGGACTTTTTCGACGCGCCGGCTTCGACGCGCTTTCATGGCAACTACAAAGGCGGGCTGGTCGAACATTCCCTGCACGTCTACGAGTGCCTGAAAGACTATTTGGCGCGGCCGCGCTGCCACGACGAATACAAAATGGAGTATTCGCAAGAAACGATCGCGATTGTCGCGCTGCTGCACGACATCTGCAAAATCAACGTGTACAAGGAGTCGACCCGCAACAAAAAGGTGAACGGTCAGTGGGTGCAGGTGCCGTATTACGAGTTCGATGACAAGATCCCGTTCGGGCATGGCGAAAAGTCGGTTTACATCCTGCAAAGCTATTTTCATTTGACACGAGAGGAGGCGTTCGCCATCCGCTACCATATGGGCTTTTCGAACGAGGATCCGGCGCGCAATGTCGGATACAGCTTCGAGCATTATCCGCTGTCGTTCGCATTGAGCACGGCGGATATGGAGGCGACGTATTTTCTCGACCGGACCGAGGAATCGTAAAAAAAAGCATCCGGCAGGCCGGAGCTGTCTTGTTCTTTTATAATGATGGGGATGAGAAACGGCTCATCCGGAGGTAGGATATGAGTGTAATCAAACTGGCACCGTATGCCAAATGCTATGAATGGGGCGGCCAGGCGCTACGCGCGTTCGGCGTGACGCAAGAAGGCCCGATTGCCCAGCAGTGGGAGCTTCGCGTCAACAGCGAGAATCCGTCCGTTGTCGTGACAGGATGTTGGGCGGGGCAAACGCTTAAGCGCTATATCGAGGAAAATCCGGACAAGGCGGGCACGCTCGCGAAAGCGTATCCGTATTTTCCGATTTCAATCGTGCTGGTCGACAATCAAAAACCGTCGATGATCCAGGTGGATCCGGATCCGGAAAAGATCCAGGCGTTGTATATTTTGAGCGCGAAGAAGGACGGGTGCGTGTATTGCGGCTTCGACGCGGCCATGACGCGCGACGAGCTTGTTTCGCACGTCGAGCAAGGTACGCTGGGCTCTTTGATCCGGCCGGTTCCCGTGCAGGCGGGCGACGCGCTCGTGATCGAGCCGGGAACCGTCTACGCGATTGGCGCGGATGTGCAGTATTTGGCCGTTCAGCAAGACGCGCCGCTTCGTTCCTTTTCTTTCGCGCAAGTGCTTGACGCGGTTCGGCTGCAAGGGGCTGCTCTTCAAAAGGAGGCGGACCGGCAAATCGTCGGGGACGGACAGGCGAATACGACGCTGCTGGCCGACACGGACGTTTTCGCGATGTTTCGCACCGTTTGCGATGGCGAGGTGACGATTCATCAGGACGCGGACTCGTTTGGCTCCATCGTTGTTTTGGAAGGAAGCGCGGTCATCACGCACGAGGATTCGATCGTGCACGCGCAAAAGGGCGACTCGATTTGGATCGACGCCGGCACCCGCGATGTGCGGCTTGTTGGCAACTGCGTGTATGTGTACACGGTTTTGACGCAATAAAGGAAAGAAAGAGCAACGCCCGGGACGGTTTGGTTCCGGGCGTTGTACTGGTTTATAGCTTTCGCTGGAGGGCGATGGCAAGACCTAAAAACTCGACGTCGTCGGCGTGGACGGCAAGTTCCTGCTCGTAGTCGGTTTGGACCCGGAAGACGAGCAAGTCGCCATAGCGATGGTACCGGCGTATGAGAATGTCGCCATGATGGCGAATGGCGACGATGGAGCCGGACGGATACCGGGGACGCGTCACGAAAAACACGAGGTCGTTTTTTTCGATATGGGCCCAGCGCATGGCGTCGTCGGTGGCGTACAAACAAAAGTCTGCGACAATGGCGGTGTCGACGCGCTGGGTCGTGCCCAGCAGCGGGACGTCGTTGGCGCGAACAGGTTGCGCTTGCGCCTCAATGCCCATCAAGTCGGCGAACGACATGTCGAGCGCTTCGGCGAGGCTACGCACGATTTTCTGGCTGACGGGACGCCCTTTTTCGATTTTGTTAATGGAGGAACGCGAAGTGTAGCCCATTTTCTTGGCGAGCTCGTCCTGGGAGAGCCCGAGCTCGATTCGTCTTTTTTTTACTTTTTCGGCAAGGTTCATGCCTTTATTATACACAAAATACGGAATTGAATTTTCACTTTGCGATCATTTACTTTTCTTTTGTTCGGTGAGAAAATGAGAGCGACTAAAGGAGAAAAGGATAGTATGAAACAAAATCTGCATACCCACACTGTTTATTGTGACGGCAAGGATACTGTGGAGGAAATGGTTCTGGAAGCCATCGACCGCGGCTTTGACTCGATTGGATTTTCCGGACACGGATACAACCATCCATACGACGTGATGTCGATGGACGAGGCGCGCGAGGAACAATACATGCGCGACATTTACCACGCCAACGCGCTTTACGACGGACGCATTCGCATTTACTTAGGCATCGAGGAGGACTCGATTGGCAAGCGGTTCAGCCACGACGACTACGAATACATCATTGGCAGCGTCCATTTTGTCGTCAAAGACAACGACGTGGCGCCAGTCGACTACTCCCAGGCCCGCTTCGAGCAGGTTTTGACGGACTGGTACGAGGGCGATATCTTGAAAATGGCCCACGATTACTACGAAGGCGTCAAAGAAGTGGCGCGGCGCGAGGAAGTCGACATCATCGGCCATGTGGATTTGATTGCCAAATACAACGAGGACGGCCGCTATTTCCGGTTTGAGGATCCAGCGTATTTGGCGATGGCGTTTGACGCGATCGACGTCGGCATCGCCAACGGAAAGATTTTTGAAATGAACACGGGCGCGATCGCCAGAGGCTATCGTCGTCTGCCGTATCCGCATTTGACGCTGTTGAAGCACATTCACGATCATGGCGGAATGATTTGCATAAGCAGCGACTGCCACAACCGGGCGAATCTCGATTTGGGATTCGACCAGTGTCTGGCGCTGGCGAAGGCGGCTGGATTCCGGTCGATCATGATTCTTACGGATGAAGGGTTCCGGCCCTTCGCAATCGAGGATATCGAAAGCTAAAGTAAAAAAAGACCTTGGATGCAATGTCATTTAGTTAAGAAATGGCTTAACCATCTGGAGATTAATTTCCAG
>NZ_SRYG01000002.1 GCF_004793885.1 Dubosiella muris | reverse complement strand
CGCCTGCGAAAATAGGACGTTGCTCGGCTCTTTTTTTTTATTTGGCAAACAAAAACGCGGCGTAAGAACCAAAAATTTCTTACGCTGCGTTTTCTTTTTTTAAATGCGCGAAGCCGCTTGAATGCCAGCAATGGCGCCATCGGCCGCCGCGGTCGCGACTTGGCGAATTTTTTTGGAACGAATGTCGCCAGCCGCAAATACATTCGGAATGGATGTTTCCATTTGCTCGTCGGTTACAATGTAGCCTGCTTCGTCTTTGTCAAGCTGTGGAAACACATTCGTGTTTGGAACGATTCCGGCATAAACAAACACGCCGGCCTGATCGTCTTTTACGTGGGTTTTCTCGTTAGTCTGGTTATCCTGGAAGACGAGTTCCTCCACTTTTCCGTCGCCTAGCACTTCCACTAAGCTGGAATGCGGCATGATTTTTAAATTGGGCGTATGCAGCGCCTTTTCTTTAAATTCAGGAATACATGCCAGTTCATCCTCCACGCAAACAAGCATGACTTCCTTTGCGAGTTTGGATAAGTACAACGCTTCTTTGACCGCGCCATCGGCACCGCCAATCACATAGACGTTTTTGCCTTTGTACGCTTCGCCATCTCTTGGCGCGTTCAAACGCATTCCTTTTAACGTTTCGCCAGGAATTCCAAGCATTCGGCCTGATCCGCCATTGGCGATCACGACGGCTTTTGCTTCATAGGTGTTTTTGTTTGTTTGGATCGTTTTGGGCGATTTTTCCAAATCGACTTGCGTAACTTCTTCATATTGGAACGGAATGCCAGAGGACTCTGCCTGTTTTTTTAATCGAGCAGCGAATGTCGCTCCGGTTTCTTCTTCCACAATGCCGGGATAATGTGTTACCGTGGAAACCGAGCCAATTAAGCCGCCCACTTTGTTTTTTTCCAAAACGAGAACATTTTTGCCCCGGCTTTTTCCATAAATCGCCGCGGCGACACCAGCAGGCCCGCCGCCGATCACAATCATATCATACATTGTTATAGCCTCCTTATACCTTATTATTATGACGCTTTTCGCGTCTGGATGCACAGCATATGCTAAGGAAAAATAGAAATGGAAAGGTGTTTATGCTTTGAAAAAAAATAGAGTTTCGCTATGATAAAAAAAATAAAAGAAAGGAGGAGGGTGAGGCAGAGTCGGTTTCATAAATTGTTAAGAACCCCGATTCTTGTTTTGTGTTATAATCGCTCCGAGGTGTTTATGAGAAAAATTTTAAAGCTATTAAAATCAAAAGCGTTTTATATCGTGACATCGCTTTTGTTGCAGATAATTGCCATTATCTTCATCATAACGTATTTTTCAACAAGGTTTCAGTTTTTTTATTTTTTCATGCTTGTGCTCAGTACGATTATCGCGATCCATGTATGCAACCGCGAGTCGGATTCCAGTTCAAAGCTGCTTTGGGTCTTTTTGATATTATCCGTTCCGGTTTTTGGCGGGATCACGTATTTGCTGTTTGGCGGACGAAAAATTCCGAAAGTTTTAATGAGCAAAGACCGACAGGCGTATTCGGATTACAAACGCTACGCCTTGCAAAACATCAAAACGCTCGAAAAGACAAACGGAGAAGACTACACGCTGGACAAGATGATTTCCATGGCCTGGTCGAATGGATATTTTCCAGTGTACGAAGACTGCAAGACAAAATACTTCGAAAGCGGGGAAGTGATGTACAAATCCATTATGGACGCGTTGAAATCGGCAAAGAAATTCATTTTTATCGAAACGTTCATTTTGGATCAAGGAAATATGTGGGACGAGATTCTCGCCGTGCTGCTGGAAAAAGTCAACGAAGGGCTGGATGTGCGTTTGATTTATGATGATTTCGGCACGATCACGCATTTAAAAGAGGATTACGAGACGTGGTTGAACGCACAGGGAATTCGAACGTATTCCTTTAACAAGATTCGTCCGCAGCTCGCGGTTCAAATGAACAACCGGGATCATCGCAAAATGATCATTATCGACGGCTTCAAGGCGTATACGGGCGGGATCAATATCGCGGACGAGTACATCAACACGAAAGAGCGCTTTGGATACTGGAAAGACATGGGAATCATGATCGAAGGAAAAGGCGTGGAAATGTTTACGATTTCCTTTTTACAAATATGGAATTACCAGTCCCATGAAAATTCGCAATATGACGACTTTCTCCTTCCGGATCAGGCGTTTGAGAAGATCCATGGCAAAGGATACATTATTCCGTTTTCGGATTCGCCAACAGACGACGCCAATCCGGGAAAGAATATGCATTTGAATATGTTGAATGGGGCGGTCGACTATTTTTGGATCACGACACCGTATTTGGTCCTTGACGCCGAAATGATCGACGCGCTTGTGCTGGCGGTCAACAACGGTGTGGATGTTCGCATCGTCGTTCCAGGCATTCCGGATAAAAAACTCGTTTACGAAGTGACCAAAAGCAATTACGAGTACTTAATTAAAAAAGGGGTCAAGATTTATGAATACACACCGGGATTTATTCATGGAAAAGTATGTCTCAGCGACGGGCAGAGCGCTTTGGTCGGAACGGTCAATATGGATTTCCGCTCTTATTACACAAATTATGAATGCGGAATCTGGCTGTACAAAACCGAATGTCTGCCGGCGATAAAAAAAGACCTGGAGCAAATTTTTAAAGATTCGCATCCAGTGACCTATGAAGAGTGTCGAAACGTCAATCCGCTCGTGCGCTATTACCGCAATATTTTAAGGATCTTTTCTCCACTCATGTAAAAATGCCAATCGGCATTTTTTTTGTGCCCAAAAGGAAGAAAAAAGGAGCGATTCGCTCCTTACAATTCCGTATGAATCATCTTTTTCGCGTCGACATAGCGGTCGAATTCTTCTTCGCTCAAATAACCCAGCGTTGTGATCGCTTCTTTTAAACTAATGTCGTTTTGATGCGCGTACTGGGCGGCTTGAGCTGCTTTTTTATAACCGATGACAGGGTTCAAACAAGTGACCAGCATGAGTGAGTTGGCGACGTATTCACGCATTTTTTCCTCATTTGCCTTCAATCCCGAAAGACAGTGCGTGCAAAACGAATTCATCGAATCCGACAGCAGCCGAATGCTTTGATCCAAATTGTAGGCGATAACCGGCATGAAAACGTTCAGCTCGAACTGGCCCTGGCTGGCGGCGAAACCGACGGTGGCGTCGTTGCCCATGACTTGCACGCAAACCATCGTCATGGATTCGCATTGCGTCGGATTGACTTTGCCGGGCATAATCGAAGATCCGGGCTCGTTGGCCGGAATGTCGATTTCGTGGATATTGCAGCGAGGACCGCTTGCCAGCAGGCGGATGTCGTTTGCGATTTTCATCAAGTTGGCGGCCAGGGCTTTTAATCCTCCGGAAAGAAACGCGCAGGCGTCTTTGCTGGTCAAAGCGTGAAACTTGTTTGGATCCGGAACGAAAGGCAGCCCCGTGCTGGCGCTAATGCGTCCTGTCACATCCAAATCAAACCCAACCGGGCAATTAATGCCCGAACCAACGGCGGTCGCCCCGCACGCCAGCTCGTAAATGAACGGCAAAGCGGCGAGAATTTGCTGGCGGCTATGTTCAAGCATCGAACGGTAGCCGCTTAATTCCTGTGAAAAATAAAGAGGGGTCGCATCCTGCAAATGGGTGCGCCCGATCTTGATGATTCCGGCGTTCTCCTTTTCCAAAACAGAGAACTGGGCAATCATTCGATCCAGAGCGGGAAGCAGGCGCTCATGCACTTCCAGAGCGCATAAAATATGCAAGGCGGCCGGGAACGTGTCGTTGGACGATTGGGAACAGTTCACCACGTCGTTCGCGCTCAAAATCTGCTCACCGGCATAGGCGTTGCCAAGCATCGTGATCACTTCGTTGACATTCATGTTCGTTTGCGTGCCTGAACCAGTTTGCCACACGCTGAGCGGAAACTGATCCATCCACTGGCCCGCCAGCACCTCGTCGCATACATGGACGATGGCGTCAGCCTGCTTTTCGCTGATTTTTCCAAACGCCAAATTGGCTTGCGCGCACGCCTTTTTCAAAATCATAAAGCTGCGGATGATGCCTTTGGGCATTTTTTCCGTTCCAATACGAAAATTTTCCAAACTGCGCTGCGTTTGCGATTTCCAATACTTATCGGCAGGAACGGCGATTTCCCCCAATACATCGGTTTCGATTCGTACTTTTTCCATTACCTTCTCTCCTTACACTCTAAAAACTATTTTAACATTTCCCCTACGCACAAGGAAAGACCCATGGTAAAATAGTTAAAATGGGAAGGAGCCTTAAATCATGAGGATGAAAGAACCATACGAGGCATATATCGACGATTACTCGACAATCAACGTGTATATGTCCAAAAATTTTTTTGAGGGGAAAAGCTCTTCGTTTCACCTAAAAGATTCACAAGGGAGGATCGTCCCTTTGTCCATACAGAAACGATCCGATCTTTACAACGGATATACCCATTATAAATTATCAATCAATGAAGAATTAGAAGTCGGCGAGGAATACAACGTCTATGACGAGCATTGTAAAACCACGCCGGCTAAATATTCGCACATCGTCAAAACAGAGCGGTTTTCCAGACAGTTTACGAACATCCGCGACGACCTCGGCGTGGAGTACACCAAGGAAAAAACGACGTTTCGACTATGGGCGCCCACGACGCGGCGCATCCTGCTGTGCCTCGACGACGGGAAGGAAAAGCAGCGGTACGAAATGACGAAACGCCCTTACGGCTTGTTTGAGTTTGAACTGGCAGGCGACCATCACGGGAAGGCGTATTCGTTTTTAGTCCGGCGCGAGGGGGAATGGAAAGAATGCATCGACCCGTATTCGCTGTTTTCGAACGCGAACGGGAGAAACAGTATCATCATCGACCCGGAGCGCATGCGTTTGCCGGAAAAAGTCGAAATGGAGCCGCTTCAGTACAACACGGACGCCATTATTTACGAAGCCAATGTCCGCGACATGACAAGCCAGTCCGGCATCGGGGTGGAGCATCCAAAAACATTTGCGGGATTCATCGAGGAAAACGAAACGACCAAAGCGAAAGATGTCGGTTTTTCTTATTTGAAATCGCTTGGCATCACCCACGTGCAGCTCATGCCTGTCTTTGATTTTGGCAGCGTGGACGAGGATTACCCGGACCGCTACTACAACTGGGGCTACGATCCGGTCCAGTTCCGCGTGCCCGAAGGCAGCTACGCGCTCGATCCCGAAGATCCGTTGTCCCGGGTTCGCGAGCTGGCCGAGCTTGTGCATCGCTGCCACGAAAATGGAATGAAAGTGAATTTGGACGTCGTGTTCAACCACGTGTATGAAAAAGAGCGGTTCGCCCTCGACACGCTCGTTCCGAATTACTATTTTTTAATGAACCAAAACGGCGAATTTTCCAACGGCAGCTTTTGCGGCAACGACATCGACACCCAGCCCATCATGTCAAAACGCTATTTTATCAACACATGCCGGAAAATCATTTCGCTTTACGACATCGACGGCTTCCGCTTTGACTTAATGGGCATTCTCGATTTGAATTTTATGAACGAACTCAGCGAGGAGTGCCGGCGAATCAAACCAGGCTTCATGATCTATGGCGAGGGCTGGAACATGCCAAGCTTTTTGCCGGAAAATTTGCGTGCCGCCCAGCAAAATCAAAACCAAATGCCGCATGTCGGCCATTTTTCCGACCGGTTTCGGGAAACGATTCGCGGTTCCAACGGCGATCTTGTGCAAAAAGGCTACGCCAGCGGCAATTTGGATAAAATCGCGGAAGCCCAAGCCGTGATGGCGGGAAGCTGCCAGGATTTTGTTTTTAACTCGCCGCAAAAAGTCGTCAATTTTGTCGAATGTCACGACAACCACACGCTTTGGGATAAAAACCGCGTCGCCTGCCATGGCGAAGGACGGGAGCTGCGGGAAAAGCGGCAGGTTTTGGCCAACGCGATGGTCCTGCTCGCCCAGGGCATTCCGTTTTTGCACGCGGGGCAGGAATTCGGGCGGACAAAGCACAACCAGGGCAACACGTACAACCACCCGGATAATGTCAATCAAATGGATTACGAACGCCGCAACCGGCACATGCCAATCGTGGAGGCGACAAAAACGCTCATCCAGCTGCGCCGCCAGCATCCGGCGTTCCGGCTGACAACGAGCGAGCAAATTTCAAACAACGTCCATTTTGAAACGATCGACAATCAAGTTCTCGTTTACAAGACGAGCTGCGGCAGCGACGCCAATATCGTTTTTTTCAACCCGACCAGCCAGCATTTTCAGTACGTGGTCCATCAAGGGGGCGAGGTTTTGTTTGACAACGGGCAATGCAACGAGAAGTACGCGACCAACCTGCAAATCGCGCCGTACAGCGTGGTCGTATACCATTTCAATAATTAAGAACAAGCTTGATTTCTGATTTGAAAAGCATATAATTGATAAAAAGAATTTTGGAGGAAAACATGGCAAAGTTTTTTAAAGAACCATCACGAACATTCAGCGAATATTTACTCGTTCCAGGTTACACGGGACCGGACTGCACGCCGGATCGCGTATCCTTGAAAACCCCACTTGTAAAGTTTCGAAAAGGGGAGGAACCCGCGCTTTCTTTAAACATCCCTATGGTGTCCGCGGTTATGCAGTCGGTCAGCGGCGAGGAAATGGCTTGCGCGCTGGCGCGCGAAGGCGGCGTCAGTTTTATTTTCGGCAGCCAGCCAATCGAATCGCAAGCCGAAATGGTGCGCAATGTAAAATCCAGCAAAGCGGGATTTGTCGGCAGCGACTCCAACCTTTCCCCGGAATCCACGCTGGCGGATGTTTTAAATCTTCGTGAAAGAACAGGCCACTCGACGATGGCGGTCACCGATACGGGCAAGCGGGACGGTAAACTCGTCGGCTTGATCACTTCCCGCGATTTTCGCGAATCGAGAATGGATAAAAACACAAAAGTCAAGGAGTTTATGACCCCGTACGAGAAACTGATCGTTGGTATGGACGGCATCTCGCTTTCGGAAGCCAACGATATCATTTGGGATCACAAGCTCAACCAGCTTCCAATCGTCGACGAGGAACAGCATTTGAAATCCATCGTGTTCCGGAAAGACTACGACTCGCACAAGGAAAATCCAAACGAGCTGCTGGATGACAACAAGCGCTACGTCGTGGGCGCCGGAATCAATACGCGCGACTACGCCGAGCGTGTGCCGGCTCTGGTGGAAGCCGGTGTCGACATTTTGGTCATCGACTCCTCCGAAGGCTACTCGTGCTGGCAGGCGGAAACGATTCAATGGATCCGCAAGCACTATGGCGACACGGTAAAGGTCGGTGCCGGCAACGTGGTCGACGGCGACGGATTCCGCTTTTTGGCCGAGGCCGGCGCGGATTTCGTAAAAGTCGGCATTGGCGGAGGATCGATTTGTATTACGCGCGAACAAAAAGGCATTGGCCGCGGTCAGGCCACGGCGACGCTGGACGTGGCGCAGGCGCGTGACGAATACTACCGCAATACGGGCGTGTACATTCCGGTATGCTCCGATGGCGGTATCGTGCATGACTACCATATTACGCTGGCGTTGGCGTTTGGCGCGGATTTTGTGATGCTTGGACGTTATTTCGCCCGTTTCAAAGAGGCGCCGAACAAACGGGTCAGCATCAATGGGAACTACATGAAAGAATACTGGGGCGAAGGCTCGGCCCGGGCGAGAAACTGGCAGCGTTACGATGTCGGCGGCGAAAATAAAATGTCGTTTGTCGAAGGCGTCGATTCCTACGTTCCTTACGCGGGCAGCCTGCGCGATAATGTCGGACTGACGATTTCCAAAATCAAGCATACGATGTGCAACTGCGGCTGTCTGACAATCGAGGAATTGCAGCGCGATGCGAAAGTGACGCTCGTTTCCTCCACGAGTATCGTGGAAGGCGGGGCGCACGACGTCGTTGTCCGCGATGAGAACATTGACGCAAAAGTCCAATAAACGCGAAAGAAGGTTTTCACCTTCTTTTTTTTGTGTAAAATATGAGTATGAACAACCATGAAGACCTTTTAATGGATATCAGCATTCTGTACCGCAGCACCCAAAAGTATTACGACCGAAAACTGGAGCCTTTTCACTTGACTTACGCCCAGCTGCCGATCCTGCTTTTCATTTTCGAGCAGGAAGGCATCACGATGCAAAACATCGTGGAAAAGGGAAGCTACGACAAAGGCACCGTAACGAAAAACATAAAAAAACTGGAAGCGCTCGATTATGTGGAAGTGCGTCCATCCGCCAGCGACAAGCGGGTGAAGCACTTGTATACGACGTACAAGGCGAAACGCATCATCGCGCAAATTTACAAAATCCGGATCGACTGGTGGAATCACATCATTCAAAATATCGACGACGACACGATGCGCTCGTTCGAAGCCGTTTACGGCTCCATGTGCGAGCGGGCCAACGAATACGCCAAGCTCGAGCCGGAAGGCTTGCGCTTTTATGGATGGAAAAAGCTGTCTTTGCGCGGATTTGGCGCGCACCCCTGTTCCGTTTTGGAAATCGGCGGGTGCAACTTGCGCTGTCCGGGCTGCCAAAAAAAGCATCTCGTTTTTTTAAAAGAAGGACAAAAGGTCATTCATTCCGAAGAAGTCAAAACATACTTGACGCACCACAAAACGCATCTTCGCGCCGTGGCGATCGAAGGCGGCGAAGTCGGGCTACATCCAGAGCTGGAATCGTTTCTTCAATTTTTAAAAGCGGAAAAGTACGCCGTAAAAATCAAAACGAACGGCATGTATCCCGAGCCGGTCGCGCGCTGGGCTGAAAACGGTCTTCTGGATGAAGTGGAAATCGACTTGAAAAGCGCGTGGTCCGGCTATTCGGAAGCGACAGGCATTCATGACATCGACACCTCGGAAATCAAAAAAACGCTGGACGCTTTGCGCCAAGCCAATGTGTCCCACCGCTTCGCCACGACATTGATCCGCGAATTTCACAACGAGGATGTTTTAAAGGAGATGGCTTCCATCGTTGGCCACGACGGGCATTGGGTGTGGCGCAACTACGAACCCGGCGCGAACGCGATCGAGGAAGGGCTTCACGGCTTTTCGAAAGCGGAAATTGACGCCTTGGAGCAGACGGTGGGGCCTCTTGTGAAAACCCTGGCCATAGAAAGAGGAGCACAATGAAATATATCGTCGAAAAAAGAGATGGCAATCTCGTCGATTTTCAAATCGGGAAAATCGTCAACGTCATAAAAAAAGCGTTTGGGTCGCTTCATAAAGAATGGGACGAGTCCGTTATCGAGCTGCTCGCGCTCCGGGTCACCGCCGATTTCGATGCGAAAAAGGACGGAAACCGCATTGGCGTCGAGCAAATTCAGGACAGTGTGGAAAAAGTGCTGTCCGAGTCGGGCTTTACCGAAGTGTCCAAAGCGTACATTCTCTACCGGAAACAGCGGGAAAACGTGCGCAAACTTACGGAACATCTCGACCGGCACACTTCGCTGATCGCCTCGTATTTGTCTTCGGCCGCCACAGGAGCCGGCTTTTCCAATCAAGGAATGAACCAGTACGTCGCCAGACAAATGCTCCGCCATTTTTGGCTGGAGGAAATGTTTGACCAGGAAATCCGGGACGCGATCCGGGAAGGGAAAATGATCGTCGAACCCTTGGATTCCATGCTTGCCCAAACGGTGACGCTCGATCTTTCGCAATTCGAAAAGCCAAAACAACACTATGACATGGTAGTCGTGGCGCTCCACCAAATTGTGGAGAATCTGGCCGAACACGTCGTGGTGAGCCAGTTTGAAACGATTCTTACGCCAGATCAAATCACGCGCATTCGCCAGCGGTTTGATGAAACACGCGTCCGCTTTCAAAACGTCGCGCCGGCGCGCGGATGCTTTGGCAAAGTGGATGTCGTGGATTTGCAGCCGGAAACGCTCGGTTTGGCGCAACGCGCGCTCGATGTGCGGCGGCAAGTGATGGAGCGGCTGGATGAAGCCGGCTTTTACCCGTGCGAGGGCTTTATGAAGACAATGGAAGGGGAGATCTGCGTCGTGGGCGATTCGATTCGGACATTTGAAAAGACGTCGGGCTACATTTGGACCCGAAAACGAACGATTTCAGGGGACGAAGCGCTTTTTGAGCTGGAGCAAGAGGCGCTTGCGGGCGTTGGAACGCTGTTCGACCGTGTCGAGTATCGGCTTCGTTTTGTGGAGCCCGTCGATTCCGGGGCGGCGCGCAATTTGTGCCAGTCGCTGCGCGAAACGTATCCGTTTATCGCGGATATTCAAATTGTTTCGGATTTTTGAAAAACAGGTGTTGCTTTTTGGAAAAAGGTTTGCTATTATAAATGGGCAGTCAAGGAAATGCCCGGGTGGTGAAATTGGTAGACGCAGTGGACTCAAAATCCACCGGTAGCGATACCGTACCGGTTCGAGTCCGGTCCTGGGCACCATTTGTCTATAACGAACCGAAAGGTTCGTTTTTTTCTTTCACTTTTTTGCGCCAGGTGAAAGAAAAAAACGCAATGGTTGATGGAGGTGTGAGTGTGAAAGTTTTACTCGGCTTAAGCGGTGGCGTTGACTCGGCTATCGCCGCTTATTTACTCAAAGAGCAGGGATACGACGTGACCTGCTGTTTTATGCGCAACTGGGACAGCTTTGCCAACAATGACATTCTTGGCAATCCGACGATCATGGAAGGCGTATGCCCGCAAGAGCAGGACTATCTGGATGCCAAAGCGGTCGCCGACCATCTTGGCCTGCCGCTGCGGCGCGTCGATTTCATCCAGGAGTACTGGGATCAGGTATTCGTGACGTTTTTGAAGGAATACGAACGCGGACGCACGCCGAATCCGGATATTTTATGCAACAAATACATTAAGTTCGACGCGTTTTTCGACTACGCGATGAAAAACGGATTCGACGCGGTCGCCACCGGACATTACGCGTCCAACGCGCGAATCGACGGCTACACGTATTTGACGCGCGCCCACGACACGAATAAAGATCAAACGTATTTTTTGTGCCAAGTGCCGGAAAGCGCCATCGCGAAAACGTTTTTTCCTTTGGGTGGCATCGACAAGCCGGAAGTGCGGCGCATCGCCAAGGAGCTCGATTTGGA
Source organism: Dubosiella muris (assembly GCF_004793885.1). Lineage (GTDB taxonomy): Bacteria > Bacillota_I > Bacilli_A > Erysipelotrichales > Erysipelotrichaceae > Dubosiella > Dubosiella muris. The sequence continues at coordinate 171,722 of NZ_SRYG01000002.1, read as the reverse complement.
ATCTGTCATGACGAAAAAGGACAGCACCGGTATTTGTTTTATTGGCGAGCGCAATTTCCGGGATTTTTTAACGAATTACCTGCCAAGCAAGCCGGGACGCATCGTCGACGTGGATACCGGAAAGACGCTCGGCGAGCACATCGGCGTGTTGTATTATACGATCGGGCAGCGCAAAGGATTGAATATCACGCGCGATAAAGGCCCGTGGTTCGTCATTGGAAAAGATGTCCATAAAAACGTGCTCTATGTTTGCCACCACACAAGAAAACAATGGCTCGACTCCGATGAAGCCATTGTCAGCGGAATGAACTGGATCGTGAAAGACCACGCCGAGGTGCCCAAGCGCCTGACTTGCAAGTTCCGCTACCGCCAGCCGGACCAGGACGTTGAACTGGAATGGATCGACGAAACGACGGTGCGGCTGCGCTATCCGCAAACGATTGCCGGCGTGACGTGCGGGCAGGAAGCCGTGCTGTATGACGGGCAAAAATGCCTGGGGGGCGGCGTCATCGACTTTGTGTATCGAAACGGACAAGATTTAAACGAGCAAATCATTCAAACCGGCGCCCGGAGGATGGCGCATGCGTGAGGTCGTGAAGGCGCGGCTGGATTTTGTCATTTTTGAAAACAAGGAAAACCACTACGTCGTCGCCTCCTTTGAAGAAACCGAAGACTACCATGAATTCACCGGCGCCGGCCGCCTCGTCGATCCAAAAGAGGAGGGCGAGTACGAGCTGGAAGGCGAATACGTCGAGCATCCGCGCTACGGGACGCAGTTTCGAATCGACCGGGCCAAACTCGTTTTGCCAACCCGCAAAGAGGCGGTCGTTCATTTTTTGTCGTCTGACACGTTTCCGACAATCGGCAAAAAAAGCGCCGAAACGATTTACGACACGCTGGGGGAGGATTGTCTGGAACAAATTCGTCAAAACCCGCAAGTGCTGCAGCAGGTTCCCCGGTTTCCGCAAAAGAAAATCGACATCATCACCGATGGAATTTGCCAGTTTACCGGTTTTAACGACAACTACATCAAGCTGCTTGAATACGGATTGACAAACCGGCAAATCACGCTGCTGGAAAACACGTACGAAGACGACGCGCTCAAAACGATCGAGGAAGACCCGTTTCGGCCGCTTTACGAAATTTATGGCTTCGGCTACAAGGGAGCGTGCCGGCTGGCGGACGCCATCGAGCTGCCAGCCGATGATTTGCGGCGTCTGGAAGCGATGATTTACGAGGAGTGCCGGCAAATGGCGATGCGTTCGGGCAATACGTACATTCCGTATCCGATTGTGCAGGAACGGTTTCAGTCGGTTCAAAAAGAGGCGTTCGAGCAGGCGCTGGCCAACTTGATTGGCCGGCAGAACTTGCAGGCGGAACAAGAAAAGATTTATCCGTTTTCGTTGTACGAAGACGAGATCTTGATCGCCAAGGGGCTGCGGACGCACTGGTTTGATGTCGAGCCTGTCGCGGCGCAAGACATCGACGAGAAAATCGAGCAAGTCGAGTTTATGCTCAACATCGAATACGACGCCATTCAAAAACAAGCCATCCACGCTTTTTTTGAACACTCCGCTACGATTTTGAACGGAGGGCCGGGAACCGGAAAAACGACGACCGTCAAAGGCATCCTGCAAATCGCGCGCATGGTGTATCCAGACGCTGTGATCCAGCTTTGCGCCCCGACCGGGCGGGCGAGCAAGCGCCTCTCCCAGCTTTCCGACAACGACTCCAAAACGATTCACTCGCTTTTGAAGTGGAACCTGGATGACAACCAGTTTGGAAAGGACGAAAACGATCCGCTGGATGTCGACATTTTGATCGTGGACGAGTTTTCGATGGTGGACACCCATTTGTTCGCGGCGCTGCTGCGGGCGCTGCCGCCGTATTGCCGGATCTTGCTGATTGGCGACGAGGACCAGTTGGAAAGCGTGGGACCGGGAAAGGTGTTCAACGATTTGATTGAAAGCGGCATTTACCCGATTGTCCATTTGGAAAAGATCTTTCGGCAGTCCAGCGGCTCGGGAATCGCCCAGCTCGCCCGTTTGATCCGGGACGAGCAGCCGCTCGCGTTTGCGGATGGAGCGAATTTTATCGAGCGCGGGCAAGGTCAAATTCTGGAAACGCTAAAGAAAGCCATCGCGCAATACGACGAGCAGGAGCGAATGTCGCTGCAAATCATCGCGCCCATGTATAAAGGAAAGGTTGGCATCGACGCCATCAACGCCACGATGCAGGCGATGATCAATCCAAACGACGGGAAAAAGCGGCAGGTGAAAGCCGGAACGGTATGGTTTCGGGAAGACGACAAAGTGATGCTTTTGAAAAATCTGCCCGAAGACGACGTGTACAATGGCGATATCGGCTACATTTGCGAGATTCACGATGGCATCATCACGGTGGATTTCGGCAGTCAAATCGTCGATTTCTCGAAAGATTTCCTCTACTATTTGTCGCATGCCTACTGCATTAGCATCCACAAGGCGCAAGGCAGCGAATACGACCGGGTGTATTGTGTCGTGGAGCCCCAAACCGCCCACATGCTCAACAAGCGTCTGCTTTACACCGCCGTTTCCCGGGCGAAAAAGGAGTTGTTCGTCGTCGGGGATCCGGCGCTTTTTGGCCAGAGGGTGCGCCGCAAGCAAAGCCATATTCGAATGACGACTCTTCAGCAGCGGATCCAGGAGGCGATGAAGTAAAAATGGATTTGCCAAATCGCAAAAATCCTGATACCATATCCTTAGTTTGACCATGAAAAAGACAAGTAGCCTATGGATTTTTCTTGATAGAGACGAGGTGGCTGGTGGAAACCTCGAGAAAGCCGTGGGGGAAGCTGCTTTGGAGTTGGACCGCGAGCCCGCGTTATCGGCAGACGAGTGCGTTTTTCGAAATCGAAAAATGAAGCAGGATGGTACCGCGTAATCATTACGTTCCTAGCAATAGGGACGTTTTTTTATTGAAAAAGGAGATTAGGAATGAAACAACTAACAGGAAACGAAGTACGACAAAAGTTTCTCGATTATTTTTCCGAGCAAGGACATATGATCGAGCCGGGAGCGAGCTTGATCCCGAACAACGATCCGACGCTGTTGTGGATCAACGCCGGCGTCGCGGCGCTGAAAAAGTATTTTGACGGATCCGAGAAGCCGCGCTGCAACCGCATCGCCAACGCCCAGAAAAGCATTCGGACCAACGACATCGAAAACGTCGGCCGCACGGCCCGGCACCATACTTTTTTCGAGATGCTTGGCAACTTTTCGATTGGCGACTATTTCAAAGAGGAAGCCATTCCGTTTGCCTGGAACTTTTTAACCGGCGAGCAATGGATGGGAATCGACAAGGACCGGCTGTATGTTTCCGTGTATACCGATGACGAGGACGCGTACCGCATCTGGACCGAGGTGTGCCACGTGGATCCTTCCCACATTTTGAAAACAGACGACAACTTCTGGGAAATCGGCAAGGGACCGGGCGGCCCGGATTCGGAAATCTTCTTCGATCGTGGCGAAAAATACGATCCGGAAGGATTGGGAGAGCGTCTGTTTTTCGAAGAGCTGGAAAACGACCGCTACATCGAGGTTTGGAACGTCGTGTTCTCGCAATTCGACTGCGATCCGGCGCTTGACCGCAAGGACTACAAAGAGCTGCCGCAAAAAAACATTGATACCGGTATGGGACTCGAGCGGCTTGTCGCTTTGATCCAGGATGGCGAAACGAACTTCGACACCGATTTGTTTTTGCCAATCATCCACGCGACCGAAGAAATCGCGAACGATCCATACCAGGGCGAGTACAAGATGGCGTACCGTGTCATCGCTGACCACATTCGAACCATTGTGTTCGCTTTAAGCGACGGAGCGAACTTCTCGAACAGTGGTCGCGGGTACGTGCTGCGCCGCGTCCTGCGCCGGGCGGCCCGCTATGGCTTGAAGCTTGGAATCGACGAGCCGTTTTTGTACAAGCTCGTGCCGGTTGTCAACGAAGTGATGAAAGACTATTATCCGTATTTGTCCGAGCACACCGCCATGAACGAGAAGCTGATCAAAAACGAAGAGGAAACGTTCAAGAAGACGTTGAAAAACGGCCAGGCGCTGCTGGACGAGGAAATCGCCAACGCCAAAGACGGCACACTTTCGGGCGAAGTCGTATTCAAACTGTACGACACGTACGGGTTCCCGTTTGAATTGACGCAGGAAATCGCCGAAGAGCACGGCTTGAAAATCGTCCGCGAGCAATTCGACGAGCAAATGCAGGCGCAAAAAGACCGCGCCCGCGCCGCCCGCAACGCCAAAGATTCCTTCGCTTCGCAAAACGAGGCGCTCATGAACTTCACGACTCCAAGCGAGTTTGTCGGCTACGACGAGCTGACATGCGAGGGCAAAGTCATCGCCTTGTTCAAAGAGGGCGAAATGGTGGACGCGATCGAAGGCGAAGGCGACGTCATTTTCGACCGGACTTGCTTTTACGCGGAAAGCGGCGGACAAGTCGCCGACGCCGGAACGGTGTCGGGCGATGGAGTGCTGGCTGAAGTGGTGGATGTGCAAAAGACGCGCAACGCGCAAAACCTTGTGAAAGTCCACGTCAAGGAAGGCGTGCTTCGACTTGGCGACTTGGTGCATCAAAGCGTGGACGCAGCCAAGCGCGCCCGCACGACGGCGAACCACTCTTGCACCCATTTGCTGCAAAGCGCGCTTAAAAAAGTGCTGGGCGATCACATTCAGCAAGCCGGAAGCTTTGTCGGCCCGGATTATTTGCGGTTTGACTTCCATCATTTTGAAAAGCTGACGCCCGATCAGCTGGCGGAAGTCGAACGAATCGTCAACGAGTACATCGCCGGCGCCTATCCGGTCACAAAGGAAATTATGGATATCGAAGAAGCCCGTCAATCGGGCGCGACCGCGTTGTTTAACGAGAAGTACGGCAGCAAAGTGCGCGTCGTGACGATGGGCGACGTGTCGAAAGAGTTTTGCGCCGGATGCCACGTGGACAACACGGCGAATATCGGGGTGTGCAAAATCGTAGGCGAGGAAAGCATCGGTTCCGATTCGCGCCGGATCACGGCGAAGACGGGGTACGCGGCGTACGAGGATTTCGCGCATGAACACGGGCAGCTCGATACGATCGCGGCCGCGATGAAGCAAAAAGGTATCAAGGATATCGAGGAAAAAGTGGCGCAGCAGCTGCAAAACGCCAAGGCGCTGCAAAAAGAGCTCGACCAGCTCAACAACAAGATTTTCGCTTTGCGCGCAAACGAGTGGATCCAGGAAAAAGTCAAAGCGGGTGCCTTCGACTTGCTCATCAAAAAAGTGCAAGGCATGGATGGCAAGGCGATGAAGGACATTGTCGCCAACCTCAAAGCTAAAGACTCTGGATTGCTTGTGCTGCTGATCGCGGCCGATGACAAAAAAGTCGTATTTGTTGCCGGCGCGGGCAAGGACGCGGTAGCCAAAGGGGCCAACGCGGGCCAAATCGTCAAAATGGCGGCCAACGTATGCGGCGGCAACGGCGGCGGCAAGCCGGATCTGGCGCAGGCTGGCGGCAAGGACGCTTCGAAGGTGGACGAGGCCATTGAACTCGTGCGCTCGTATGTGCCGTCCATCGCGTAGTTTCAAGGAAACAAGAATGAAATCGCTTTTCATTTTTTAGCGGTTAAGGTACAATGTTTTATATGTTAGGAGTGTGATGAGAATGAGAGACGTAACAGCGACGATGACGTTTACGACCGAAGAGATCCGTCGTGAAAACATCAAGACGATTCTTCGTGAAGTGAGTCAGGCATTGGAGGAGAGGGGATACAACTCCGAAAACCAAATTGCCGGGTACTTGATCAGCAACGATCCGGCTTACATTTCATCCCATAAAAATGCTCGGAATCTCATCCAGCGTATCGAACGATACGAGATTATCGAGGAACTCGTTCGCGCGTATTTGGAAAAATAATGCAGAAGATTATAGGATTGGATCTCGGCAGCAAAACGTGCGGGATCGCGATCAGCGACGCCCTGGGATTGATTGCCAGAGCTCTGACAACCGTTCGGTTCGAATCGGATGATTATGACACATGTCTGGATGAAGTGCTCACGATCCTTCAGGAACAAAAAGTCAAGGAAGTCGTGCTTGGTCTGCCCAAACACATGAATGGCGATATCGGCATTCGGGGCCAGATTTCGATCGACTTCGCAAAACAGCTGGAAGCCCATGGAATCAAGGTGGATTTGTGGGACGAGCGTTTGACGACCGTCAGCGCGGAGCGATTGCTTATTCAAGGGGACGTTTCAAGAAAGAAGCGGAAGAAGGTAATCGACCAGATGGCGGCGGTGCAGATTCTGCAAAGTTATTTAGATCGACAAAACGGGGGATTTTAAGCCCCGTTTTTTTCAGGAGGAAAAAAGATGTTGGATTCAAACAGTTTATATGTAACCGATGAAAATGGAAACGAAGTGAAAATGACGATTCTTTTCACGTTCGACGCCCCGGACGGGACACAATACGTCGTGTTCCAGCGGGCGGGCGCGGACGATGGCGAGGTCTTCGCTTCCCGCTACGACGACCAGGGACAACTGATCCCGATCGAGTCCGAAGAGGAATGGGACATGGTCGAGGAAGTGATCAACACGTTTGTCGAGGACGAAGAGAATGCCGAAGCCTAAAAGAAAGCGAACGTTCCATTTTGGAAGGCTGCTTCTGGTCGTCGCGCTGTTTTTGCTCGTAATCGCGGGCGGACTGGCCGCGTACGGCTATGTTAGCTTGCAGCCGGCGGGAAATGGAAATAAGGAAGTGGAATTTGAAGTGGCGGAAGGCGAGAGCTTTCCGTCGGTCTTGGCCAATTTGGAAAAGCAGGGAATCATTAAAAACGCGAATGTCGCCTCCTTGTACGCCAAACTGACCCATCACAACACCCATTACGCGGGCGTGTTTTTGTTAAACGACAACATGAGCACCGAGCAGGTGCTCGCGTACTTGGCCAATCCCGAGAACATCATGGATCAGTCGATCCGCTTTACGATCCCGGAAGGACAGTGGGCCAAGGAAATCGCGGCGAACTTGTCCAAGCAGCTGCCATTTACCGAAAAGCAAATCCTGAAGCTGTGGAACGACGAGGCGTATATCAAAACGCTCGCCAAGTCGTATCCGTTCTTGGATCCGGCCGCGCTTTCCAATCCGGATTTGAAGGTGAAGCTGGAAGGCTATTTGTTTCCGGAAACATACTTCATCGAACGCGACGCGACGCTTGATGAAGTGACACGGATGTTTTTGGATCAATTCAAAGCCGTGTACGACCAATACAAGACGCAATTCGCGCAAAGCGGCATGGATGTCGAGGACATCGTGACGCTGGCAAGCGTCATCCAGTTCGAATCCGGCTCGACGCAGGACATGAAAGAAATTTCCGGCGTGTTCCACAATCGGCTCGATCAAAATATGAAGCTGGAATCAAGCGTGACCGTATGCTACGCGCTGTACGACCAGTTTGATTCGCCGGAAGACTGCGAGACGCAATACGATATTGACTCGCCATACAACACGTACCAGATCGAAGGGCTCCCGGCCGGACCGATACTCAATCCCGGCAAGGACGCGATCGTCGCGGCGCTTGAACCGAACAAAAACGACTACTTGTTTTTTGTCGCCGACATTTACAACGTGAAGACGAATCCGGGACAAGTGTACTATTCATCAAATTATGAGGACCATCAAAAACTGATGGAGGAGCTTCATCTCGTCATTGAATAACAATGGGAAGGTTGCTATAATTGGAAGTATTGTTAAGGAGTGAAAAACATGCCAAGCGAAAAATTTTATGTTACGCAGGAAGGGTATGACGATCTAGTCAAAGAACTGGAAAACCTCGTCCATAACGTTCGTCCGCAAGTCATCGTCGAGCTGCAGGAAGCCCGCGCCCAAGGTGACTTGTCCGAGAACGCCGACTACGACGCGGCCCGCGAACACCAGGCCCAGGTCGAAGCGCGGATCCGTGAAGTCGAAGCCATTTTGAAACAGGCGGAAATCATTGAGGAAAGCGATGACGAGAGCCATCAAAAAGTCATCCACATTGGTTCGGTTGTGACGATTGAGGATTTAAGCGACAACGAGATCGCGACCTACACCATTGTCGGAACGACGGAAGCCGATCCATTCGAAGGCAAGATCTCGAACGAGTCCCCGGTCGTGCAGGCGATTCTCGATAAAAAGGTGGGAGACGTGGTTACGATCGCCAAGGCGACGGTTCCATACGATGTAAAAATCATTGATATTAAGTAAAAAAAGAAAAAATGGAGAAAATTGGAGAAAAAATGTCCGGTTTTCTCCTTTTTTGTCGTATATAAAGGTATGACGAAAAAAATTTTAACCCTTTTGCTGCTGCTCATGTTCAGCTACGCGCTGGCCGGCCGCTATGAACCGGTCCGGCTGGAACGACCGGGCTCGCGCCACGTCCGCATTGAAATCAAAGGAGGAATCCAAAATCCAGGGACATACGAACTGCCAACGGGCGCGACCGTCGAAGACGCGATTGAGGAAGCGGGTGGCTTGCATGAAAACGCCGATCTCTCCCGCGTCGCCTTGATGGCCGAACTGCGCCCCGACGATTTGATCGTGATCCCGCTGGCGGATCCAACGCAGGCCGCGCTTGTATCCATCAACGCCGCGAGCAGCGAACAGCTGCAGACGCTGCCTGGCGTCGGTCCGGCCATCGCCGCGCGAATTATCGAGTACCGCGAGCAGACGCCTTTTCAAGCGCTGGAGGACATTCAAAACGTGAAAGGCATCGGCGAGAAGATGTTTGAAAAAATCAAGGAGCAAATTTGCTTGTGAACGCCTGGCTGCTTGTCGGACTGGGCGTCTGGCTTTCCGCGATGCTCGACCCGTTTTACTGCTTGTTTTTTTGTGGCTTCGCCAGCTTGTATTTCGCGTTCCGCTTTCCGAAAACGTGGACAAGCGCCTTGTTTTTGGGACTCGCTTTGCTTCGGCTCGGATTTTCGTGCGCCAGCGCCGAAGCGAAGCCGGGCGAATACACCGTCTACGAAGTCAAGGCGAATTACGCTCTGGCAAGAAACGGACGAGCGAAAATCGTTCTCTACCAGGTGCCAAACGCGGCATATGGGGACCGCTACGCGGTCCAGACGCTTGAGCCGATTCATTCGCTTCATAATCTTTCCCTTTTTTCCTTTGAGGCGCACATGGCCAAACAAGGGGTGGAACTGTACGCGCGCGATCCGGTTTTGATTGCCGCCTCCAACTCGGTACAAGCTCGGATTTTCCGGTCATTGCAAGCCCGGGACGATCCGTTTTTGCTGGGGGCGTTGTATGGCATCGCCGAGAAGGAGTCGTTTTTTGCCACCCTTGGTCTTCCGCTTGTCACGCTCTTTTGTTTTGGAGAGCGATGGATGCGGCGCCGGTTTGGTTCAAGCTGGTCCAGACCGCTGACGGCGTTTGGCGTGATCGGATATGGAATCTTTTTCTTTTTTCATCCGGCTTTGATTCGGCTTACACTTGTCCAGCTGACGAAATGGCATACCGATGACTGGCGTCTGGCTTTCGCGTGGCCCATGATTGGCTATGTCCTGCTTCGGCCGGCCGGCGCGCTTGATCTTGTGCTCGTCGTCCCCGTTCTCTGGACATGGATCCATCAAAAAGGATGGAGCGGTCGAAACCAAAAAGCGGTTCAGCTTTTGGCGCTTGCCCTTTTGCAGGTGCTCTTCTTTTCGCAGCTGGATTTGGTCGCGCTCGTGCTGACGGGGGTGTTCAAAAAAGGCTATGCCTTGCTTTTGATCGCTTCGCTGCTGCCCGTTTCCTGGCCGTGGCTGGCGTGGCTGAAGCGCCTGCCCGACCAGACGTGGCTGACGTGGACGATTCGTTCGACGATCCCCTTTCTTGCGTGCGCGCTTTGTTTTCTGGCTTGCGTGCTGTTGGGCGCGTCTTGGAAAAAAACGATTCGGACCGGCTTGCTGTCGTTTGGCGTGCTGGCGGCCAGTTTGTTTTTCGATCCCTTTTTCCATGTTTACATGCTCGACATCGGGCAGGGCGACTGCGCGCTGCTCGTGGAGCCGTTTCAAAAAAGCGCCGTGTTGATTGACGCGGGACAAAACGTCTTTCGGGACAACGTAGCCACCGTGATCGTGCCGTTTTTGCGTTCGCGAGGCATCCGACAGCTGGACGCGGTGGTCGTGACCCATAATGATTTCGATCACAGCGGCGGCGTGGAGGAACTCCAAAAACAAATACCGGTACGGCAAATCGTGACGAGTCGAGATGAGCGAGTCGATGTGGACTATCCGTTTGTTTCGCTGCTGCCCGCGCGTGAAGTCCAGGAGGAAAACGACGAAAGCATCGTGAGCTACTTTTCGTATGATGGCATCGACTATTTGTGGATGGGGGACGCCGGCGTCGAAATCGAGCGGCAGCTTCTAAAACAATACGACTTGTCAAAAGTCGATGTTTTGAAGCTGGGGCATCATGGCTCGCAAACAAGCTCGGATTTTTCCTTTCTGGCGCAAACCAATCCGCAACTCGCCCTGATTTCGGTTGGTGAAAACAACCGGTACGGCCATCCGCATCCGCGGGTCATTCAGAATTTGCGAAATTTGGAAATCGACACGCTCATGACCAAAGACGATGGAATGGTCCATATTTTTTCGCTCGGACGCTTTTGTTTTGTGGAAAGCGCGAAAGGAAAGATCGGGATGCTGGATCGCGGTTGATTTGCGCGCCGATTTCAGGCATACTGAAACCATGATTTATATACTGCATGGAACCGACGCTTCGCGCATGAGCATGAAAGTGGCGGCGTTGAAAAAAAAGCACAACATGGAAACGGTGTCGACGTACGACGCGTTGCAGGATCCGATGGAAGCCGTGCTGGAAGAAATGGATTCGCATTCGATTTTTGACGAGGAAAAGATGATCGTGATCCAGAACGCGACGTTTTTGAGCGCGCGAAACACCACGACGTACGATTTGGACGCGTTTGTAAAACGCAAGGACACCGACGAGATTGTCGTGTTTTGCGTCCCGAGCGAGAAAATCGACCAGCGGAAAAAAGCGGTCAAGGCGCTGGCGCAAGGCGCGCAGGTTTTCGCCTGCATTCGTCTGGATCAAAAAAACCAGCCCGGCTACATTCGGGAGGCGATGACAGAAGCCGGATTGAAAATGGACGGGGAGGCGCTGCGCTATTTTACGAGCCATATCGGGATGGACGCCTTGCGCATTCGCAGCGAGATCGAGAAGCTTTCCATTTACGCCGGGGAAGTCGGTCTTGCCGACGTCAAAGCGCTCATGGTCAACGAGCCGATCGACGACGTGTTTAAAATGACAGATGCCTTGTTTGATCAAAACGGCTTGCTTTTGATGGCGTATTACCGGAATTTTCGCGCGCAAAATATGGAAACTGTGGCGATTACCGCGCTAATCGCTTCGCAAATCCGCTTTTTGTTTCAAGTGCGCGTGCTGATGGACCGGCAGCTGGGAAAAGAGGAAATTGCCCAGACGCTGAAAGCCCATCCGTACCGGGTGCAGCTTTCGATGCGCAAGGCAAGCCGTTTCGATCCCGACGCGTTGCTTGACTGGCTGGAAAAACTCGCCGATCTCGACCAAAATATGAAAAGCGGAAAAATCGACAAAGACGAGGGATTTGAGAACTTCGCGCTTTCGCTGATGATGAAATAAGCCGGGAACTGGATTTTCCGGCTTTTTGAAAATAAAAAAAAAGCGATATCCACGATATCGCAACGGTACAGGAACACGTCAGGAATTAACCTTCGATCGAGTTGATCAATTTTGCCAGACGTGCTTTTTGACGGTTCGCATAGTTTTTATGATGAACGCCTTTTGCGACCGCTTTGTCAAGTTTCGAAGTGCAGTCTGCGAAAGCTTTCACAGCGGCTTCTTTATCATTGGCTTCAACGGCGGCAAGCACTTTTTTGATCGCTGTTTTCAAAGCCGATTTTTTCGACACGATCAACTTGTGTGCTTTATTGTTGGTTTTCACACGTTTCATTTGTGATTTGATTTGTGGCATGGTTGTACACCTCCTGACATAAATGCATTGAGATTATAGCAAAATTTGATTTCAAAAGCAACACAAGTTCGAAAAATTCAGGTATAATACGTTGTGCGGTCGAAAGACAACGACAGCCAAACGAAAGGATGGGACAAAAAATGGAAAAAAAACATGTCATATTTATGGGGACGCCTCCCATTGCCGCGACGGTTCTGGAAGCGTTGCTCGACAGCGATGTCATTGTGGATCTCGTAGTGACGCAGCCGGACAAAAAAACCGGACGCAAGCAGATGCTGGTCGAGTCGGCGGTCAAGCAAGTGGCGAAACGACACGGAATCGAGGTGTTTCAGCCGGTCCGGATCAAAGACGACTGCGAAAAAGTCGTTGGCACGCCTTGCGATTTGATCGTGACATGCGCCTATGGCCAGCTTGTTCCGCAATGCGTTCTCGACCATCCTGCGTTTGGATGCGTCAATTTGCATGGCTCGCTGCTGCCGGCGTACCGGGGCGGGGCGCCAATCCAGCGCGCCATTATGCATGGCGACACGGAAAGCGGCATGACTTTGATGAAAATGGTGCGCAAAATGGACGCGGGACCGGTTTTGGATGTGGAACGAATCGCGATTGCGCCGACAGACACGAGCACTTCGCTGTTTTTGAAAATGGGGGACGCGGCGGCCACGCTATTGAAACGAAACCTGCCTGTCCTGCTGAGCGGACAAGCGGTGTTTGTCGAGCAGGATGAGGAAAAGGCGACCTTCGCGCCGATTCTCACCCGCGAGGAAGAGCATCTGGATTTGACGTCGACGGACGACTCGATTGTTCGTCAAATCCGCGCGCTCAGCGACGAGCCGGGCGCATATGTTCTCGTCAAAGGCCGAAAGCTGAAAATTTACGACTATGAATATATTCCGGCGGACAACACGACGTGCGGTCTGTTTTCCCAGCCGGACAAGAAATCGTTGTGCCTGGAGCTGCACCAAGGAAAACTTCACTTGAAAACGTGCCAGCTGGAAGGCAAACCCAAGATGGCGATTCGCGATTTTATTAACGGACAAGGAAGAAGCCTTGTCGGCGAAACCGCCCAGTAAAACGCAATTTTGAAAGGAGAAACTGTTCCATGGAACAATCGCATATTCGCAACTTTTCCATTATCGCCCACATTGATCATGGAAAATCCACGTTGGCGGATCGGATCCTCGAGCTGACAGACACCGTCGAGAAACGGGAAATGAAAGACCAGCTGCTGGATTCGATGGAGCTGGAGCGGGAACGGGGCATCACGATCAAGCTCAACGCCGTACAGCTCGTTTACCACGCCAAAAACGGCGAAGACTATTTATTTCATTTGATCGACACTCCGGGCCATGTCGATTTCACCTACGAGGTGTCCCGGTCCCTGGCCGCCTGCGACGGGGCGGTGCTTGTCGTGGACGCCGCCCAAGGGGTGCAGGCCCAAACGCTGGCCAACGTGTACCTGGCTTTGGAAAACGACTTGGAAATCCTGCCGGTGCTCAACAAAGTCGATTTGCCAAGCGCCCAGCCGGATGTCGTCAAACAGGAAATCGAGGACTTGATCGGACTGGATTGCTCCGAGGCGGTCGAAATCTCGGCCAAGTCGGGATTGAACGTCGAAGAAGTGCTTGAGCAAATCGTCGCCAAGCTGCCGGCCCCTTCGGGAAGTCCGGACCAGCCGCTTCAGGCGCTTGTGTTCGACTCTTTGTACGACCCCTACCGGGGCGTCATCGCCTACATTAGCGTGAAAAACGGCTCCATCAAGCCCAAAGACAAAATCCGCTTTATGGCGACCGGCGCGGAATACGAAGTGATCGAGGTCGGCGTGCGGACGCCAAAAGAAGTCGTGGAAGACCAGCTCAATACCGGCGATGTCGGCTGGATCAGCGCGGCGATCAAAAGCATCGAAGACGTGCGGGTCGGCGACACGATCACAAAAGTCGACGAGCCCGCGAACGCGCCGCTGCAAGGATATCGGCAAATGCAGCCGATGGTGTATTGCGGCTTGTATCCGGTCGACAACGCCCGCTACGACGATTTGAAGGAGGCGCTCGCCAAGCTCAAGCTCAACGACGCGGCGCTCCAATACGAGCCGGAAACGTCGCAGGCGCTCGGGTTCGGCTTCCGGTGCGGATTTTTAGGCTTGCTTCATATGGATGTGATCGAGGAACGGCTGGAGCGCGAATACAACCTCAATTTGATCGCGACGAGCCCTTCGGTTATTTACCATGTGTACAAAACCGACGGGACGATGATTTCCGTCGACAACCCGGCCGCGCTGCCGGCCCCTCAAAACATCGACCGGATCGAAGAGCCGTATGTGAAGGCGCAAATCATGGTGCCGAAAGAATACGTCGGCGCCATTATGGACTTGTGCCAGAAAAAGCGGGGAGAATACGTCGACATGCAAGTGCTGGACGAGCTGCGCATGGAGCTGACGTACGAGATTCCGCTGTCGGAAATCATTTACGACTTCTTCGACAAGATGAAATCGAGCACAAAAGGCTACGCGAGCATCGACTACGCGTTTTCGCAATACCGGCCATCCAAGCTTGTGAAAATGGATATTTTGCTGAATGGGCAAATCGTCGACGCGCTGTCGACGATCGTTTTCAAGGATTTCGCCTACCACCGCGGCAACGCGATGACGGTCAAGCTCAAGGATCTCATTCCAAAGCAGCAATTCGAAATCCCGGTCCAGGCGGCGATTGGCGGCAAGATCATCGCCCGCACCAACATTAAGGCGCTGCGCAAAAACGTGCTCGCCAAATGCTATGGAGGGGACATTTCGCGAAAGAAAAAACTGCTGGAAAAGCAAAAAGAAGGAAAGAAACGCATGAAGATGGTCGGCTCCGTGGAAATTCCGCAAGAGGCGTTCATGGCGGTTTTGTCGATGGACGACGAAGGATGACGCCCGCTTCCTGGTATATCCACGTTCCGTTTTGCGCCAGCGTGTGCCCGTATTGCGATTTCTTCCGCACGGTTCCAAGTGCCGCCCGAATCGAGCAATGGCTGGACGTTGTCGGGGCGGAAATTCGAAGCCGGCTGGAGCCGGATACGAAAATCGACACCCTTTACATTGGGGGCGGCACGCCTTCCGTGCTTTCCGACAGCCAGTTTTTTCGTCTGGTTAAAGATTTGCTTCCGCATTTGCACGCGCAAAGCGAAGTAACCGTCGAATGCAACCCGGAATCGCTAAGCGCCCAAAAGCTGGCAATGTACCGGCAGTGCAAAGTCAACCGCATTTCGCTTGGCGTGCAGTCGTTCAACGCGAAAACGATTGAAAAGCTTGGGCGCCATCATACGCCGGCATTGATCGAGCAGGCGGTCGAGGCGATCAAAGAAGCGGGCATCGACAACATTTCGATTGATTTGATGTTCGCGGTTCCGGGACAGTCGATGGCCGACGTCCAAGCCGATCTGGCGCGTTTTTTCCGTTTGGACATCGCCCATTTGTCGATTTACTCGCTGATTTTGGAAGAAGGGTCGGTGTTTGGCCGGCAAGGCTTGCAGGCGGTGGATGAAGATCTGGAGGCGGACGAATACGAATGGATCGTCCAGACGATGAAGGCGCATGGTTATTGTCACTATGAGATTAGCAGCTTCGCCAGGGACGGCAAACTGTCGCGCCACAATTTGGCGTACTGGCTTGACCAGGATTTTGTCGGCATTGGCTGCGGAGCGAGCGGACGGGAAAACCGGAGACGGTACACGAACGCGCCAGATTTGCTTGAGTACATTGAGAAGGGGCCCCGTCCCGAATACGAGCCGGTGAACGCGCCTTTTGAAGCGGTCATGATGGGGCTTCGCACTTGTTTTGGCGTGGATCTGGCTTCGTTTTTTGAGAAGTACGGCTTGCGGCTGGAAGAAATGGCGGCGCCTTTGCTGGCGAAATACGACGGCGATTTGATGGTTGAGCGCGGCGCGCTGAAAACCACGGAATCGGGGATGGAAAAATTGAACTCGATTTTGGTTGATTTTCTTGCGTTGTTCGAGTAAGATATAAAGGATTTTGGACTGTGTTTATGGACACTCCGACCATCGACTCGGTTCAAAAGGTATACAATTTACAGGAGGAAACAAACATGTTGCTGAAAGCAGAAAAACAAGCGATCATGAAAGAGTACGCCCGCCACGAAGGGGATACGGGATCGCCAGAAGTACAAATCGCGGTATTGACAGAACAAATCAACCGTCTGACAGAGCACTTCAAAGAACACAAACACGACTACCATTCGATGCGTGGTTTGATGAAGATGGTTGGACGTCGTAAAAACTTGTTGAACTACTTGAAAAAAGAAGACCTGAACCGGTATAAAACATTGATCGCCCGTTTAGGACTGAGAAAGTAATCGAAGCTTCGATTGCTTTTTTTTTGCGTTTTTCTATGATAAGATTTGATTTGTGAAAAATGAGGTGAAAAAATGGCGAAACAGGAGTTTCATTATGAATTCGGTGGTCGGGGGATCACCGTGGAAACAGGAGAAATCGCAAAGCAGGCCGACGGCGCGGTCGTGATCCGCTACGGGGACACGGTAACGCTTTCGACGGCTTGCGCGAGCAATACGCCGAAGGAAGGAATTGATTTTTTTCCGCTGACTGTCAGCTTTGAGGAAAAACTGTATTCGGTTGGTAAGATTCCGGGTGGATTTTTAAGAAGGGAAGGCCGTCCAAGCGAGCATGCCACGTTGAGCGCGCGCATGATCGACCGGCCGATTCGTCCGCTGTTCGCGGAAGGTTTCCGCAACGAGGTGCAAGTCGTGAACACCATTTTAAGCGTGGACCAGGACGCGCCGGCGGAAATGGCGGCGATGCTGGGCGCGTCGCTGGCGCTTTGCATTTCGGACATTCCGTTTAACGGACCGATCGCGGGTGTCAAAGTCGGCCGCGTGGATGGCGAGTTCATCGTCAATCCAAGCGCGGAGCAGGCGGAAAAAAGTGACATCGACTTGACGGTGGCCGGCACGGCGAAAGCCCTGAACATGGTGGAAGCCGGCGCGAAGGAAGTCAGCGAGGAAGACATGCTGGCGGCTTTGATGTTCGGACAGCAAAAAGTCAAGGAGCTGTGCGAATTTCAGGAAACGATTATCGCGGCGGTCGGCAAGCCGAAACGAGAGATCCCGCTGTACCATGTCGACGAGGCGGTTGAAAAGGAAGTCCGGGACGGGTTCGAAGCCGCGATTCGCGAAGCGGTTTCCATCAAGGAAAAACTGGAACGCTACGGCAAAATCGACGAGCTGACCGAGCAGGCGGTGGCGTCGTTTGAAGAAAGGGAGTACCCAAGCGAAAAAGAAAAGGCGCTGACACTCAAGCAAGTCGGACAAATTTGCCACAACATCGAAGCTGACGAAGTGCGCCGGCTGATCGTCGAGGATAAAATTCGTCCGGATGGACGGGCGATCGACGAGATTCGTCCGCTGGACTCCCAGGTGGACTTGCTTCCGCGCGTCCATGGCAGCGCGATGTTCACGCGCGGGGAGACGCAGGTGCTTTCGACAACGACACTTGGTGCCCTCAACGAAAACCAGATCATCGACGATTTGACGGAAGTCGAAGCCAAACGCTTTATGCATCATTATAATTTCCCGCCGTACAGCGTCGGCGAAACCGGCCGGATGGGATCGCCGGGACGCCGGGAAATCGGCCATGGCGCCTTGGGTGAAAGAGCGTTGCTTCAAGTGCTTCCAAGCGTGGACGAGTTCCCGTATACGATTCGGACGGTGGCGGACGTTCTTGAAAGCAACGGTTCGAGTTCGCAGGCGAGTATTTGCGCGGGCACGATGTCGCTGATGGCGGCGGGTGTGCCAATCAAAGCGCCGGTTGCCGGCATCGCGATGGGATTGATCATGGACGAGGAAACCGGACAGTACACGGTGCTGACCGATATCCAGGGCATGGAAGATCATTTTGGCGATATGGACTTTAAAGTGGCCGGCACGGCGAAAGGCATTACCGCGCTGCAAATGGATATCAAGGTGAGCGGCATCACGAAGGAGATCTTCGAGGAGGCGCTGGCGCAAGCCCACAAGGCGCGGCTGGAAATTCTGGACAACATGGCGCAGGCTATCGCGGCGCCAAGAGCGGAATTGTCGCCGTACGCGCCAAAGATCGCGATCATGCATATCGACCCGGATAAGATCTCGATCGTCATCGGTCCGGGCGGCAAGATGATCAACCAGATCATCGCGGAAAGCGACAATGTGAAGATCGACATCGACGACGATGGCCAGGTCGTGATTTACCATACCGATCAGGCGGCCATCGACCACGCCAAGGAAATGATCAAGGAGATCGTGCGCGAAGCCAAAGTCGGCGACGTGTACGCGGCCAAAGTCGTTCGACTGGAGAAATTCGGCGCGTTTGTGAACTTGTTTGGCCACACGGACGGCTTGCTGCACGTGTCCAAGATTTCGCACAACCGGGTGGAGAAAGTTGAGGATGTGCTCAAGATTGGCGATATCATCGACGTCAAAGTGACGGAAATCGACAACAAGGGTCGAATCAACGTGTCGGCGAAGGCGCTGTTGCCTCGTCCGAAAAAACACGACGACAAACAAAAAGCCAAAGAAGACAAAGGCGAATAGAAAAGTTCGAAAGGCGTGAAAACGCCTTTTTCGTTTTTTCCTGTTTCCAAAGTGTGTTAGAATAAGAACGAGGTGGAATCATGGACTTTTTAAAATATGCCAAAGAAAATGAAAAAAACTATTTTGACGATCTAAATACATTGGTTCGCGTCCAGTCGACGCGCGACCTGTCAACCAAAAAGGAAAACGCGCCATTCGGCGACGGGCCGCGTGAGGCGCTGGACGCGTTTTTAAACATCGCCAAACGCGATGGATTCGCCACGAAAGACATCGACGGCTACGCCGGCGTGATCTCGTACGGCGATCAGGAGGAAACGCTAGGTATTCTTGGCCACTTGGATATCGTGCCGATTGGCGAGGACTGGACCAAGGAACCTTTAAAAGTGACGATCGACGACGGCTACGCGTTTGGTCGGGGTGTCTTGGACGACAAGGGCCCGACGCTGGCGGCGTACTACGCCCTCAAACTCATCAAAGAGCACGGCATCCCGTTGAAGAAGCGGGTTATGCTTATCGCCGGCTGCGACGAGGAGTCGGGCATGGACTGCATGAAATACTACAAAGCGCATGGCGAGATCCCGCAAAGCGGTTTTGTGCCGGATGCCGATTTTCCGGTCATTTACGGTGAAAAGGGCGGCGCGCATGTTTCGCTGCATTCCCATGACAAGACGGTAATCCAAAAGCTGAACGCCGGCGAAAGACCGAATATCGTCATTGGCAAAGCGGATTGCTTTGTGAAGGAAATCAGCGACCGGCAAAAAGAGCAGTTCGCGTTTTATTTGAAAACAAACGATTTGAAAGGCTCCATCGACCAGACGGACGAAGGCATCCGCCTGCATGTGGATGGCGTTTTTGCCCATGCCGCGATGCCGTACAACGGCGTGAACGCGGCGCTTCATTTGCTGAACTTTGTCGGCTGCGCCTATGACGACCAGCTGGCGAAAGATTTGTACAGCCTTTTGAAGGACTGGCAAGGAAAGCCCGAGCACATCAACAAGGATGGGGCGTATATGGGCTTTTTGACGATGAGCACAGGCATTGTGCGCATGGATCCCGAACGCACGGATATCTTGGTCGACATCCGCTATCCAAACGATTTGGACGCCAAAGCGATCATGGCCGGATTCGACGAAGCGTGCGCGGCGGTGAAGTCGAACATCACAGCGACTCTCGATTCCGATTCGGCGCCGTTGTTCGTCGATCCAAACTCCGAGCTTGTGACAAAGCTGATGAACATTTACCGGCAATACACCAATGACACGTTCTCCTGCGCCAAGACGATTGGCGGCGGAACGTACGCGCGCATGTTTGACAATTTTGTTTCGTTTGGACCGGAGCTGCCAAACGAGGTGAAGACGACCGATCAATTCGTCGGCGGACCGCATCAGCGCGACGAAGGCGTGAAAGTGTCGGAACTTATGCAGGCCATCGCGATCTACGCGGACGCGATCGTGGCGCTGGCGGGCTAGACCGATGCGGATGCGCAAAGTGAAATGGGCGGTCGAGTACTTGCCGGAAAGCAAGGTGCTTGTCAAAGACCCGTCCAGCTGTAAGGGAAAATGGAAAAAGCGGCTCGGCACGTCCACGCTGCATGTCGAGATTGGCTGCGGCAAAGGCAAATACTCGCTGGATATGGCGGCCATGACGCCGGAAGCCGGATTTGTCGCGATCGAGAAAAACGAGAGCGCGGCCGGGATCGCGGCCAAAAAGATGGACGACGACCCGAGGGAAAAAAAGCTCGCGCTCATCGAGGGCGACGCGGATCATTTGTCGGAGTGGTTCGCGGCGGGCGAAATCGACGTGATCCACTTGAACTTTTCCGATCCGTGGCCGAAAAAGCGATACGCGAAGCGAAGATTGTCGGCCCCTTCCTTTTTGAAGCAGTACATTGACGTACTCGCGGCAAACGGGCAGGTCATCATGAAGACGGACAACGCGTCGTTATTCGAGTTTTCCGTTCCGCAGTTTTTGGCCAACGGGTTTCGACTGCTGGAGCTAAGCGTCGACTATCGGCGCGAAACGCACGATGAGGACGCGATCACGGAATACGAGGAAAAATTTATCGAACAGGGCAACCCGATTTATCGGGCGGTGTTTGAGAAGGAGACAATATGAACAAGATCCATTCCAAAGAGGAAATGAACAAGGTCATTGCTCAGCCGGGCATTCATATGTTTTTGTTTACGGCACCATGGTGCGGTGACTGCATTTATATTAAGCCGTTTTTGCCGGCGCTGGAAAAGCAATTCGCCGGCAAAATGGATTTTTACGAGCTGGATCGGGACGAATGCCTTGGTTTGGCGATTGAACTTGGTATCATGGGCATTCCAAGTTTTGTGGCGTACGAAAACGGACGCCAGATTAGTTCGTTTATTTCGTCTTTGAGAAAAACGAAAGAGGAGATCGAACACTATTTTACCGAAACGCTTAATGAAGGAGGAAAGACCGAATGCTAAAAGATTTGATGCATGCCATCTTCAAAGAAGATGTGGAAGAAGATATAGAAGAAGTCGAAGACGAACAAGGAAACGAAGAGGAAGCGACGCACGAGCAAGTTCATTTTGAGGAAACGGTTTCCAGACCGGCTGCCGAGCCTGTCAGTGAAATTCCGCAGCCTGTGTTCACGATGCCGACGCCAACCCCTGTCAGCCAGCCGGCTACAGGCGAAAACGCCGTGGATGAAAGTATTTTTGAAGGGCTGGATGTCGACACGATTTCGTCGAAGCCAAAGCGGAAAAACGAAAGCTACCATTTTGACCGCTCGAAATTGAACCGGAAGCGCAAAGTGGTGGAGGAAGTGGAATACCAGTCGGTTATTTCGCCGATTTTTGGCAATATGGAAGATTCGCAAAAAGAATTCGACAAAGTTCATGACGCGGTGCAGCTTCCAAAACCGGAAACAGATACGTCGATGATCGAAATCATTTCGCCGATGTATGGCAACAACATTCCGGAACCCGCTCCGGTGGCGTCGATCCCGACGTATCAGGAGGCGTCCAGCGCGGCGAAGCCAAAGCTTGACCTGGACGACATGCTCGACCAGAAAGAGCCGGAAAAAGAAGAGGACAAAAAATAATGGCGTTTCATTTCATTGGAATCAAAGGAACGGGCATGGCGGCGCTGGCCGAGATCCTGCACGATGAAAACAAGGAAGTGCGGGGAAGCGACATTGAAAAATACATTTTTACCCAGGACGGTCTGGAAGAGCGCGGCATCGAGATTTTGCCTTTTGACGCCGCCAACATTCAAGATGGCGATACGGTGATCGTCGGGTTATCGTTTGACAGCCGGCACCCGGAAGTGAAAGCGGCGCTGGACAATCCGCGTGTCAAAACGTACTACTACAACGAATACCTGGGCCATTTGCTGGAGCGCTACACGTCGATTTGCGTGGCGGGAACGCATGGCAAGTCGACAACGACGGGCATTCTCGCGTCGGTGCTTTCCCGTTTTGAAAAGACCGGTTTCCTTATCGGAGACGGGCACGGCCACATGCCGAAAGACGCGAAAAACTTTGTTTTGGAATCGTGCGAATTCAAGCGTCACTTTCTGGCGTACCATCCGGATTACGCGATTGTCACGAATATGGAAATCGACCATATTGACTATTATAAAAACATGGAGGACTATATCGACGCGTTCCAGTCCTTTGTGAATCAAATCAAAAAGAAAGCGGTCATTTGCGGGGACGACCCGTATTTGCCGACTCTTTCCTATACGGTGCCGGTCGTGCGGTATGGCTTGAACGAGGGCAACGACTACCAGGCCAGAAACGTGTCGCAAGGGCCGGATGGCATCGAATACGACGTGTTTTTCCATGGGGCGCTGTTGCACCATGTGAAGCTGCCGGAAATCGGCTATCCGTTTTTGATCAACTCGCTGGGCGTGTTCGCTTTGGCGCATACGCTTGGTATGGAGCCTGACGAGATCGTGGCTGGGCTGCTGGACTACAAAGGCATCGCCAGACGGTTTGTGAGCGAGGAAGTGGGCGAAAGCGTGCTGATTGACGATTACGCCCACCATCCAACCGCGATCGAATTTATGATCGAGGCGGCCAGAAGCCGATACCCGGGCAAGAAGATCGTGGCGCTGTACAAGCCGGACCGCTACTCGCGGCTTCAGTATTTTCTGGACCGGTTCGCAAGCAGTTTAAATACGGCGGATCAAGTGTGCCTGCTCGATTTTCCGAAAAACGCGGTTCGCGAGGACGAGACGATCACGGTGACGATCGACGATTTGCTGGCGCGCTGTCCTGGCGCGCGGCTGCTTGAGATCGACGAGCCAAGCGCCGAGGCGCTTAAAGCGATGGGACCGGCGGTATACATTTTCATGTCCAGCAAGGATATTTACCTGCTCAAGGACAAATTAAAAGAAATTTTATAAAAGAAAAGCCAGCCTTTATTTGGGGCATGGCTTTTTTTGACGGAAGGCGGGCACAAATGGAGCGGTTACAAAGTTTTGAAAATTTTTTTCAAAACAGTTCATTTTCCGAGTTGGAACATGGTATAATTCCTGAAGAGGTGATTAAAATGAGTATAGACGCATTGTTTGGCGCCATCGCGCAAGTCGCCACCTATCTGCTGCCTGTGCTTGGTGTCGTCGCTTTGATCTATTTGATCTTGCTGATCAAAACGCTGATCGAAACGTTAAAAGACGTATCGCTGACTTTGTTGACCGCGGAAAGTGAGCTGAAAAAGCTGGACGGACCGTTGAGCACGGTGGAATCGCTGTCCAAAACGGTGGATGACGTCCATGGCGCGACCCGGAAAATGGTCACAAAGGCGACCGCGACGCTGAATAAAGATATGGAGCAGGCGAAGTCGTGGATGACAAAGAAAAAAGAAGAGCTCGCCGCTAAAAAAGATGAATTGAGCGCGAAATTGAATAAGGAAAAAGAGGTTCTGAAAGCGGATGTGGACGTGATCCAAAACGCGGTGCAGGACGACCCATACGAAGAGGAGGAAATTATTTATGTCAGAGATGAATCAGGAAAAGAAGCCGAATGATAACGAAGAAGTAAACGAGGAAATCGAAGTGCGCGTGACGCCGGCGGAAAACGAGGAACAGGCTCCGAAAGCCGACGACCAGCAAACCATTGACGAAATGATCGACGAAACGGAAAAACAGTCGCTCAACGAGCTGGCGACGCTCAAGGAGGCGAACAACGAGGCCAACGAGGAAGTCATCGACGACGCCGAAGTCGAAATTAAAAAGATTTTCGCGGATTTGAAAGCGTGGTTGAAGCAAAATTCGGATCCGGAAGCGATCAAAGCCAACATTGAAAAAGCGAAGGATCAGACGATCGCGGTGCTCAACGGAGCGCGCGAAAAAGCGATCGAGGTGTCCAACAGTCCGGAATTTCAGCAGACGCTGGAGGCGGGCAAAGACTTTTTGAAAGGAACCGGTACTTTGATCGGGGAAGGATTCAAGGAGCTCAAAGGCGCCCTCTGCCAAAATCCGTCGATCAAAAAGGTCTTCGATGGAGCCGACGAGCAAATCGAAAAGCTGCGCGCCAATGAAAACCTGAAAGATGCGGTCGACCACATTCAGGACGCGACGGAAAAACTGAACAACGCGATCTTTTCGGGAATCAACAAGTTTTTCAAGCCAAAACAGACGCCGCAGGCTCCCAAGGAAATCGAAATGAAATCCGACGAGGACAAGGACGAGGAGTAGTTATCAATGAAAAGAATCACCATTTACGATGTGGCCAAGGAAGCGGATGTTTCGCTAGCCACGGTTAGCCGGGTTATCAACGACAGCAACGTCGTGCGCGAGGATACCCGGATCCGCGTACAGGAAGCCATCGAAAAACTAGGATACAAGCCAAACGCGATCGCGCAGGGACTCGCTCTTTCCAAAACCACAACGATCTCGATTGTGATGTCGGAGAAGCTGTTCGCCTACAACGCCAAGATTTTGAACGGCCTGATGGATGTTGCCAAGATCTACAACTACAATATCATGCTCCATACCACGAGCAAGGGAATTTCCAAAATGCAGGATGTGATCGAGTCGATCATCAAATCCCGCGTCGACGGCGTGATTTTGTTCAACGACAATTTTTCGGAAGAAGAGCTGGAAGTGTTGCACTTGTATCAAATCCCGATGGTTGTGGTTGGCAGCAAAATCGAAGACAAGAAAGTCGGCAACGTCGGCAATGTGTACGTCGACTTTGAAAAGCTCGCCTACGAGCTGGTCAACGAGTACTTTGAAAAGGGAATCACGGACATTTCCCTTGTGGAGGACAAGCTGAATCTCTCGATGATGTCGCAGCTTCGCCATGGCGTCGAGCGCGCCTTCAAGGAAAAAGGCATGGAGTTCAAGAAATACGTTTCGTATGACGAGACGTACCGTTCCTCCTACGATTTCCTATCCGAGTACTTCAAGACCCACAAGCCTTCGGAACTCGTGATCACGTTCCGCGACTCGCAGGCGATCGCTTTCCTGAACGCCTGCAACGAAGCGCATTATCAAATTCCGCAGGATACGCAAGTGATTTCGATTTTGGATGACAAGTATTTGCGGATGATGCGTCCGACGATTTCATCGTTCAACTTCCCGGATTACGATATGGGTGCGATCGCGATGCGTCTGCTTACAAAAATGCTCGTCAACGATGACGAAGTCAAGGACAACAAAGATATCGAGATCGGATACACCTTTATTCAAAGACAAACAACGCAGCCGGAGTGATCCGGCTTTTTTTTCAGGAGAAGAAAGGATATACTGAGTTTATGGAAATCATCATAGTGAACGAAACGGAAAACGAAATGGCACAAACGTATGCCGACGATTTCGCGCGCATCGGCAGACGGGCGTGTGAAATCCTGCGCAAAGACAAACCGTACGTGATGTCGGTCGTGTTCGTGACGCCGGAAAAGATCCACGAAATCAACCGGGACTACCGGCAAATCGACCGGCCGACAGACGTCATTTCCTTCGCGCTTCAAGACGATTCTTCCAACATTCTCATCGAGGAGGAAGAGGAGGAGCTGGGCGATATTTTTATTAACGTGCAGGCGGTGGCCGACCAGGCGAAGGAATACGGCCACTCCCAGCGCCGGGAAGCGTGCTTTTTGTTTTGCCATGGGCTGCTCCATTTGTTTGGATACGACCACATGACGGAAGAAGAAGAAAAAGTGATGTTTGGACTGCAAGATGAGATTCTCGATGAAGTGGTTGCAAGGTAGGTTCAAATACGCCTGGCAAGGCGTCACAAACGGAATCATGAAAGACAAAAGCATCCGGTTCCAGTTTATCGGCGGGCTTTTGGCGTTTTTCGCGGCCGCCATCCTGCGCTGTTCCGTGTGGGAATGGTTGTGGATCCTGCTTTGCGTGACGCTGGTGATCGTGGCGGAAACGTTCAATTCGTGCATCGAGCGCTGCGTGGACTACATTTCTTTGGAACGCGATCCGCGCGCGGGCCTGATCAAGGACATGGCCGCGGCCGCCGTCATGATCGTGTGCGGATTCGCCTTCGTGAGCGCCATTGTCATCATGGTTCCCAAATTGATAGGATGAGGTATTACTATGGAAAATTATAAATCAGGGTTTATCGCGATCGTCGGTCGTCCCAACGCCGGCAAGAGCACGCTGTTAAACGCTTTAATGAAAGAAAAAATCGCGATCATGACCGACACGCCGAACACGACGCGCAACAACATCGCCGGAATTTTGACGAAAGACGACGTCCAGTACGTGTTTGTCGACACGCCAGGCATCCACAAGCCGCAGCAGCAGCTTGGCCGCGTGCTGAATAAAAACGCCTATACTGCGATGGAGGACTGCGATGTGATCGCGTGGATCGTGGACATCACCCAGCGGTTTGGTCCGGGCGACGAGTTCATTTTGAACCGCATCAAGTCGTTGCGTAAACCGGTCTTGCTTTTGGTGAACAAAATCGACCGGTTCTCAAAAGAAAAAATGATCCAGGCTTTGATGGCGTGGCAGCAAAAATACGATTTTGACGAAATCATTCCTTTAAGCGCCAAAGACCAGGAAAATCTGGATGAAGTGCTGGCCACGATCAAAAACTATTTGCCGGACGGCCCGGCGATGTATCCGGACGAAATGAAAACCGACCACGATGAAAATTTCCGGATTTGCGAAGTCATTCGCGAAAAGATCCTCAACAAAACCGAGGAGGAAATTCCCCACAGCATCGCTGTCGTGCTTGAAAAAAAGGAGATTCGGGACGGGAAGGCGTTTATCAACGCGCTCGTCATTGTGGACCGGGACTCGCAAAAAGGCATTTTGATTGGCAAGCAAGGCTCGATGATCAAGGAGATCCGAATCGCGTCGCAGCGTGAGCTTTCCAAAATGCTTGGCATGCGTATCGACTTGGAGTTGTATGTGCGCGTGGAAAAAAACTGGCGCAACAAAGAGCAAAAAATCCGTGAATTCGGATTGGACGAGCTCAACGAAGGCACCCGATGAGCGATGTGGCGGGTCTTGTTGTCGCGCTGCAGGACTACAAGGACAAAGACGGCATCGTCTTTGTGTTGACACCGGAAAGCATCCAGAGTGTGTATGCCCGGGGCATTCAAAACCCGGCTTCGAAAAACCGGCGGCTGTGCAATCCGTTTTCGGAAGTCTCGCTCATCGTGGCGGATCGCAAAATGTCCACGATGGATTTTTTGATCAAAGGAAGCGTTTTGGCGTATTATCATACGATCCAGGACGATTTGGTCGCCCAAAGCGTCTGCTTTGTTTTGCGGGACTGCCTGTTTCGGGTCGCGATCGTACCGATGTACTCCTCTTTATTAAAAGAAGTGTGGCAGGCGTACAATCGAAAAGAGTCGTCCGCGCTGACGTACGCTTGTCTTTTGATGGCGCAAATCTTGAAAAACGAAGGCATCGCGCCTCATGTCGATGCGTGCGTAGGGTGCGGTTCGAAACGGCAGATTGAGACGCTCTCCAAGCCGGATGGCGGGTTCTTATGCGTGCGCTGCAACCAGGGGCGCTATCCAAAGTGGAAAAAAACCGAACTGGAAAAAATCCGCGCCTTGTTTATTGTGAAGGAAACGCTGGTGGAGCCGTTTGCGCAAAGCGCGCGGTACGACTTGGACGATTTTTTGTTTTTGGCGAAATGGTTCGAGCTGTTTTCGCACACGGAGCTGGCGAGCGTCCGGTTTTTGGCTTCCATTCGCACGCTGGAGGCGAAATAAGAAAAGAAGAAGGGCAGGTTCTTTGGAACCTGTTTTTCGCGTTGGCTCGGTTGTGGCATTGAGTAAGGAAACGTGCTATAATGAAACAGTCTATCCTTATGACAAGGAATGGTGTGAAGATGGAAAGAGGAGAATACAGTGAACGAGAAAACATTCAATGATGTAGTAGCCCATATGAAAAATTCCGGATTCGTCTATCAGGGATCCGAAATCTACGGAGGCTTGGCCAATACGTGGGATTTTGGCCCTTTAGGCGTTGAATTAAAAAATAATATCAAAAACGCGTGGTGGAAACGATTTATTCAGGAAAGCGTCCACAACGTCGGGATCCAGAGCGCGATCTTGATGAACCCCAACGTGTGGGTGGCCAGCGGACATGTTGGCGGCTTTTCGGATCCGCTGATGGACTGCAAGGCGTGCAAGTCGAGATTCCGCGCGGACCAGCTGATCGAGGAAACAACAAATGGGGAAGTCAATCCGGCGGGCATGAGCAACGAGGAAATGGAAACGTTCATTCGGGAGCGGGGTATCGCTTGCCCGAAATGCGGCGCGCATGATTTTACTTCGATCCGTCAGTTCAATTTGATGTTCAAGACGTTCCAGGGTGTGCTTGAAGACGCGAAAAGCACGATTTACTTGCGCCCGGAAACCGCGCAGGGAATTTTTGTGAACTTTAAAAACGTGCAGCGGACGATGCGCAAAAAACTGCCGTTTGGCGTCGGCCAGATTGGAAAGAGCTTCCGCAACGAGATCACGCCGGGAAACTTTATTTTCCGGACCCGCGAGTTCGAGCAGATGGAACTTGAGTTTTTCTGCAAACCGGGAACCGATCTGGAGTGGTTTGAATATTACTGCAACGCGTGCGTTGGCTTTTTGAAAGACCTTGGCTTAAAAGAGGAAAATATCCGGCTGCGCGCCCACGAGCAAGAGGAACTCGCCCATTACTCCAACGGCACAAGCGATATCGAGTACAATTTTGCCCATCCAATCGGCTGGGGGGAACTGTGGGGAATCGCAGATCGAACCGATTTCGATTTGAAGGCGCATCAGGACACGAGTAAGCAGTCTCTGGAGTATTTCGATCAGGAGACGAATGAAAAATACATCCCGTATGTGATCGAGCCAAGCGTGGGCGTGGAGCGTTTGCTGTTGGCTGTGATGTGCGAGGCGTATACCGAAGAAAAAGTTGGTGAAAACGACACGCGCCTCGTGTTGAAGCTCCATCCGAATCTGGCGCCGTACAAGGCTGCCGTCCTGCCGCTTTCGAAAAAGCTAAGCGAGGAGGCGATGGATGTGTTCGCTCTTCTGGCGAAAAACTTTTCGACGACATTCGACGACGCCCAAAGCATTGGAAAGCGGTATCGTCGTCAGGACAGCATCGGCACGCCATATTGCGTGACGGTTGACTTTGACACCGCCAACGATGGCTGTGTGACGGTGCGTGATCGCGACACGATGGAGCAGGAACGCGTCGCCATTCAGGATCTTTGCGAATATCTGCGCGTTCGGACGCAGTTTTAGAGGCGGGACTTGGCCTGGATCAAAGAGGAGGATATGAAGGCGATTCGCGCGCAGGCGGATATCGTCGATATCATCTCGAAATATATCTCGGTAGAAAAAAAAGGAAAAAACTATCAGGCGCAATGCCCGTTTCATGACGACCACGATCCGTCCATGTCCATTTCCGAGGAAAAACAAATTTTCAAATGCTTTGTGTGCGGAGCGGGAGGCAACGTGTTCTCGTTCGTGCAAAAATACGAAAAAATCACGTTTCCGGAAGCCGTATACAAAGTGGCGCAGTGGATCAACTATCCGCTGGCGCTCGATTCAATCCAAATCAAGGAAAAAAAGGATCCGTTTGAGCAGGAGCGAAAAGTTCTGCGGGAATATTCAGATTATTTGGAGTACGAATTGTTTAGCGAGGATGGCAAGGCGGCGCTGGCCGCGCTGCACGCCCGTCAATTCGACGAGGAAACGATTCGACGCTTTCAAATCGGATACGCCCCGGAAGGAAAGAAGTCGGAATACTTTTTAAAAGCCAAGCATTTTGGCGAGGAACGGATGCGGGACGCCGGGGTGCTCAACGAGGGACGGGCGGTGTTCTTCGACCGGATCATGATTCCGATTCATGACTCAAAAGGGCTTCCGGTCGGGTATACGGCCCGCCGGCTTGGGGACAACGACTTTGTGCCCAAGTATATCAACACGTCTTCGACGCCGCTTTACGAGAAGGGACGGCTGATTTTCAACTATCACCGCGCCAAAGAGCACGCCCGCAAAGCGGGACGCCTGATTTTGTGCGAAGGGGCGATGGATGTTCTCGGTTTGGAAAAGGCGGGACTGCATGAAGGTATCGCCTGTCTGGGGACCGCGCTGACCGACGAGCAGCTGCGGCTGATTGGCTTGCTCAAAGTGCCGGTTCACGTCTGGTACGACAACGACAAGGCGGGACGCAAAGCGGCGTATCATTTTGGACAGGCGGCATCGAAAGCGGGCATTCCGTTTTCAATCGTAAGCGACGCGCACGCCAAAGATCCGGACGAGGTGTATTGCGCCTATGGCGCCGACGAAGTGAAACAAATTGCCGACCACACGATTTCGTTTGTCGAATTTTTGTTTCAATATTTGCCGGATCAATACAATTTGGACAATTACGAAGACAAGAAGGCGTTCGCGCAGGAAATGAACCGCGCCATCGAAAACGGAGGACTGCCGTTTGAACAGGCGGCGTACTGGAACCGTCTCAAAGAGATGACGGGCTTCGATTTTTCCTCGAGCGCTCAAAAACCGCAGACCGTGGCGAAAGCCACGCCGCGCCCAAAAGGCCCGACGTACATTCCAGCGCCGCAAAGCGGACGGAAAAAGGCGGAATTTTTCATTTTAAATTCCATTTTGGCTTCCAAACGGCACTCGCTACGCTTCAAGGAGGAAATCGGCTTTTTCAAAGACGATTTGTATCGACGGTTGTCTCTTTATATTTACGATCTTTATCGGCTTCATGACGAAATCGACGCGGACCAGCTTTTCGCTTCCATCGAAGAGGAAGAGGTGCGCGACTTGCTTGCCTCTTTGATCGCGTACGAGCGCGAGGAGCTAAGCGACGAGGTGTTTGAAGACAGTTTATGGAAAATCAAGGAATGTACGATCAACGAGCAGATCGAGAAGATCAACGGACAAATCCAGGTTCTTCACGATCCGATTCAAAAAGCCACCCTCGCGAAAACAAAGGCGGTGCTGATCGAACAACGCAATAAAATCAGAAATCGAAAGGAAGGTTGATCCAATGCCGGCACTGGAAAAAAAATTAACGAAAAAGAAATTCGCCTCGCTTGACGACGCGAAAGTGTATCTGGAGGCTGTCCGCGACAGCAACATCGACATCACGCAAAACGAGTTCATGGATTCGATCTCGCATTTGAATTTGGATGACGAGACGACGGATGAATTGTTTAACTGGTGTGAAGAAAACAACATCACCTTCGTCGTCGACAGCGACGATTACGAACTGGAAGGGGAAGACGATCTCTCGGACGACATGGACGACGACGAAAACTCAATCGACGATTCGATTTCGCAGTTGGAGCAGTCGTTCGCCAACGCGTCCCACGCCAAGATCAACGACCCGGTCAAAATGTACTTAAAGGAAATCGGACAAATTCCTTTGCTCGATCCCAAAGAGGAGCCAATCATTGCCAAGCGCATCCAGGACGGGGCGGAAGCCAAAGAAAAACTGGGTTCCGATCCAAATTTGGACGAAGCGGAAAAGAAGGCGCTCGACCGGAAGATCGACGATGGCGAGCAGGCCAAGCAGCTTTTGATTTCCTCGAACCTTCGTCTGGTTGTTTCAATCGCGAAAAAATACGTCGGCCGCGGAATGCTTTTTTTGGATTTGATCCAGGAAGGAAACTGCGGTTTGATCAAGGCGGTTGAAAAATTCGACTATACGAAAGGCTTTAAATTTTCCACTTACGCGACGTGGTGGATCCGCCAGTCGATTACCCGGGCAATCGCCGACCAGGCTCGAACGATTCGAATTCCGGTCCACATGGTGGAAACAATCAACAAGCTGACCCGGATCCAGCGTCAGCTCGTGCAGGATCTGGGCCGGGATCCGCTTCCGGAAGAGATCGCCGAAAAGATGGAAGGCATCAGCGCCGAAAAAGTGCGCGAGATCCAGAAAATCGCCCTGGATCCGGTTTCGCTGGAAACGCCAATCGGTGAAGAAGACGATTCGCATCTGGGCGACTTTATCGAAGACAAAGACACGCTTTCGCCAGACGACTACACGAACAACCAGCTGCTCAAAGACGAGATCAACGCGGTGCTTCAAGGCTTGACGGAACGGGAAGAGAAAGTGCTTCGTTTACGTTTCGGACTGCTTGATGGCCGGACCCGGACGCTGGAGGAAGTCGGCAAGGAATTCAACGTGACGCGGGAGCGGATTCGTCAAATCGAGGCCAAGGCGCTTCGGAAGCTGAAACATCCGAACCGCTCGAAACGATTGAAAGACTTTGTGAAGTCATGATTCGGCGCTCGCTTCGGCTTGACGCGATTTACGCCTGGGTCGATGGAAACGTGGTGGCGGATATCGGCTGCGATCATGGCTATATCCCGCTATGGTGCGTCCAGGACAAAGGAATCAAAGCGTACGCTTGCGATGTGGCGAGTAAGCCGCTCGAACGCGCCCGCGCGCTTTTCAAGCAGGAGGAAGCCGATATCCCATGCTTGTTGATGGACGGAATCGAGGGGCTGCCTGGCGACGTAGATCAAATCGTGATCGCGGGAATGGGAGGCCAGCTGATCGAACACATTTTGGAGCGTTCGAAAGCGCGCGCCATGCGGCTGGATTCGATGATCCTATCCCCGCATAAGGACGTGCATTTGTTGCGTTCGTATTTGCGAAAGGCGGGATGGCGCATCGAAAAAGAGCGTTTCGTGCAGGAGGGAAACCACTTTTATCCGATTTTGTACGTGAGAAAAGGAAACGAGCCAGGCGACGAGGCATCCGATTATTACGGGTATCACGTCGTGGAGGACGCGACGTACGGGGCGTATTTGGTGGCCGAACAAAAAAAATGGCGGATGCTGGAACAAAGAGTGCCGGCGGACGCGTTTGAAGAAGGAAGAAAGCGTCTTGTGGCGCTGGAAAAACGAATGAAACCGCGGAATAGATAAGCCGCGGTTTTTATTGCGATATGGGACAACGGGGAAGAAAGACCACGAAAAAAGCAGGCGATGGGACGGAAAAGGACAGGGAAATGAAATCTTTGGCCGCTTTCACTGTTTTTGGGTTGAAAACTCCCGGGTTTTCTTAAAAAAATCGCTTTCAAAACGAGATAAAAAGAATTATAATGATACTGCTATGTATTGTGTATTTACATAACGAAGGAGGAAATACTTTAATGGCAAAACAGTTTCAATCTATGGATGGTAACACTGCTGCCGCCCATAATGCCTATGCTCTTACTGAAATGAGCTGTATTTACCCAATCACCCCATCTTCGCCAATGGCCGAAGTAATGGATGTCTGGGCAAGTCAAGGTAGAAAAAACGCTTTTGACGAAGTTGTAAAAATTGCCGAATTACAATCGGAAGCCGGAGCTTCCGGAGCGGTTCATGGTGCCGCTCAGGCGGGTGTATTGCCAACGACATTCACGGCATCCCAAGGTTTGTTGTTGATGATCCCGAACATTTATAAATGGGTCGGAGAAAACCTTCCGGTCGTTCTGCACGTTGCGGCCCGTTCACTGGCAAGCCGTTCTTTGAACATCTTCGGCGATCATGAAGACGTTTACGCGATCCGCCAGACTGGTGTTCCAATGCTTTCGAGCCACTCGGTTCAGGAAGTTATGGATCTGGCCGGTGTCGCTCATTTGACGGCGATCAAATGTCATGTTCCATTTGTTCATTTCTTTGATGGATTCCGTACTTCGCACGAAGTGGATAAAATCGAAGTGTTCGACACAGACAAATACAAGGAACTCATTGATTGGGAAGCGCTGGACGCATTCCGCAAAAACGCAATGCAGCCACACACAAACCCTGTTACGCGTGGCGCAAACGAAAACGATGACATCTTCTTCCAGGGCGTGGAAGCAAGAAACAAGCACTATGAAAACGTACCGGATGTCGTAGCCGACTACATGGCGAAGATCTCCGAGATCACTGGACGCGACTACAAGCCGTTCAACTACGTTGGTGCGCCAGACGCAGACCGCGTGATCGTTGCGATGGGTTCTGTTACGGAAACAGCGCTTGAAGTCGTAAACGACCTCAACAGCAAAGGCGAGAAAGTCGGATTGATCAAAGTGCATCTGTATCGTCCGTTCTCGACAAAATATCTGGAAGCCGTTCTTCCTGAAACCGTAAAGAAAATCGCCGTTCTCGACCGTACGAAAGAAGGCGGAGCGATGGGCGATCCGCTGTATCTCGACGTTTTGGCCGCATTGAAAGGCAAAGACATCGACATCGTCGGCGGACGTTATGGTCTTGGTAGCCACGACACGGAGCCAAACCAAATCAAAGCGGTTTACGACGAACTGCAAAAAGACGAACCAAAAGAAAACTTCACGATCGGTATCGAAGACGACGTAACGATGACTTCGCTGCCAGTGGACAAATCATACAAAATCAAAGGCGATGCCACAGAGTGTCTGTTCTGGGGTCTTGGCTCGGATGGTACTGTATCCGCCAACAAATCGTCGATTAAAATCATTGGTGACAACACGGATATGTATGCGCAGGGTTACTATGCGTACGACTCCAAAAAAGCCGGTGGTGTAACGCGTTCCCACTTGCGTTTTGGAAACAGCCCGATCCACTCGACTTACTACATCAACAACGCGGACTTCATTTCCTGCTCGCTTGACTCGTACATGTTCAAATACGATCTGGCAAGAAACCTGAAAGACGGCGGAACGTTCCTGTTGAACAC
This sequence comes from Dubosiella muris, assembly GCF_004793885.1. Classification (GTDB taxonomy): domain Bacteria; phylum Bacillota_I; class Bacilli_A; order Erysipelotrichales; family Erysipelotrichaceae; genus Dubosiella; species Dubosiella muris. The sequence goes on along the minus strand of NZ_SRYG01000002.1, from coordinate 137,021 downwards.
GACATTCTCGCCGGAAGAAGTTGTAAAACACATGCCAAACCGTCTGAAGAAGGAACTGGCAGAAAAACACGCGAAATTCTACATCATCGACGCGACGGCTATCGCCGAAACCATCGGCATGGGACGTCGTACGAACACGATTTTGCAGTCGGCGTTCTTCGCTTTGAACCCGCAAATCATGCCAATCAACAAAGCCGTTGAATTGATGAAAGCGGCCGCTAAGAAATCGTATGGCAAAAAAGGCGACGCGATCGTTGAATTGAACTACCGCGCTATTGACGCCGGAAAAGAAGGCGTCGTAGAAGTTGCCGTAGATCCTGCATGGGCCGAACTGCCTAGCGGAAGCCTGCGCAAAGAAACCGGTGATCCTTACTGGGATGAATACGCTTCGAGAATCAACGCTCTTGAAGGATACGACATGCCGGTCAGCGCCTTCACGAAAAACAAAGTGCTTGACGGTACGATGCAAAACAACATCGCGTTCAAGGAAAAACGTGAAATCGCGACAAACGTTCCAGAATGGATTCCGGAAAACTGTATCCAGTGTGGATTCTGCTCGTTCGTATGTCCTCATGCGACGATCCGTACATTCGCTCTGACTCCGGAAGAAATCGCGAACGCGCCAAAAGAATTTGAAGGATTCGCTACGTTGCCTTTGATGGGAAAACCAAACACGGATCTGCGTTGGCGTGTACAAGTATCGCCTTCGAACTGTGTCGGATGCGGTCTTTGCGTCAGCGAATGCCCTGGAAAAGGCGGAAACAAAGCGCTTCAGATGGCGGATATCAACTCGCAGCTGTATCTCGACCCTCTGGCAGACTACCTGTTCAAAGAAACAGAATACAAATCGGATCTGTTCCCGAAAACAATGATCAAGGGAAGCCAGCTCCAGATGCCTTACTTCGAGGTTCCTGGATCTTGCCCTGGATGTGGTGAAACTCCATACTACCGTCTGGCTTCGCAGCTGTTCGGTAAAGACATGCAAATTGCCAACGCGACAGGATGCTCGTCCATCTACTGTGGCGCCAACCCTTCGACTCCATTTGTCAAAGATAAAGACGGAAACGGAACGGCATGGGCAAACTCGCTGTTTGAAGACAACGCCGAATTCGGTTACGGTATGGCTTTGGCCAACAACTACACCGCTTCGAAAGTATACAAGATCATGGAAGAAAACCTGGATAAGGTAACTCCTGAACTGAAAGACTTGTTCGAACAATACTTGGCAGCCGGAAACGACCGCGAAAAACAACGCGAACTCGCACCGAAAATCAAAGAACTCGTTGCGAAAGCGGATGTTGAAGAAGATGTTAAAACGCTTGCCGAGTACGATCTGGTTACAAAATCGAACTGGATCATCGGTGGCGACGGCTGGGCATACGATATCGGATACGGTGGAGTAGACCACGTATTGGCAAACAATGTCAACGTCAACATCCTCGTTCTGGATACGGAAGTATACTCGAACACAGGTGGACAGTCCTCGAAATCGAGCCAGCGTTCCTCGATCGCGAAATTCGCGGCCGGCGGTAAAACGACAGCCAAGAAAGATCTCGGTCAGATTGCCATGACTTACGGTCACGTATACGTGGCATCGGTATGTATGGGTGCAGACAAGATGCAGACATTGAAAGCCTTCCAGGAAGCGGAAAGCTACGATGGACCATCTTTGATCATCGCGTACGCACCATGCGTTGAGCACGGAATCAAAGGCGGACTTGGAAACCATCAGCAAGTACAGCGCGAAGCTGTTGAATGCGGATACGTTGACATTTACCGTTACGACCCAAGAAAAGAAAAACCTTTGACAATCGACACGAAGAAAGAGCCAGACTACTCGAAGATGGAAGCCTTCATGATGAAGGAAAACCGTTTCGCGCAACTCGTGAAACTGAAAGGCAAAGAAGCGGCCGATCAGATGTTCGCGAAAGCGATCAGCGATGCGAAACGTCGTCACGAGCGGTTGCTTGCGATTGAAAAAGAAGGTATTTAATTCGCTTGAAAGACAGTCTCACGACTGTCTTTTTTGCGTTGGTTTTGACAACACCGGCAAAAGCGTGTAGTATTTTGGATATGAAATTGAAACTATGTTTTGACTGTGATGATACTTTATACGATCTTTCCTGGCCGTTTCGAATGAGCGCGAGCCATTTATTCGCCGACGGACAGCTGGATCCAATCGACATGGAACGGTTTTATTTGGATTATCGAAAGGCGGGAGACGAGATCTTTGATCAAATCCAGACCGGAAAAATTTCGATTGACGAATCCGGACGCCACCGCATTAAAACCGTATGCAGCCGTTACGGCATTCCGGTGGATGACGCGTTCGCGGACGAATTTCAGAAGATGTACCGCGATTATCAAAAAAATATCGCGATGGACCCGCAGCTTGTCGACTTTTTTCAGGAAACCGACGCGGATCTGGCGATTTTGACCAACGGAGATCATGGCCATCAATACGCCAAACTGTCAACTTTGGGCGTGTTTGACTACTTTCATCCGTCCCACGTGTTCACAAGCGGAAAGATCGGCTACGCCAAGCCGGATCCAAGAGCGTTCACCGAAGTGATGGATACGTTGAACGAAAACGCGATGGACTGGTACTATATCGGCGATTCGTATGGAAATGATATGGAGGGCGCGAAAAACGTCGGCATGAAAACGATCCACTTCAACCGCCACCATGGTCCCGAAGGAGAAGCGGCGGACTATGTCGTCTATTCCGAAAAGCAGTTAATTGAATTATTAAAAGAGCTTTCAGCGTGAAGACTGAAAGCTTTTTCTATATCGTAAAGGCGTCGTTTTTTTGTATTCCTTGAATTGGCGGATGAAGTAGGAAACATTGGTAAAGCCAACTTCCAAACTAATGTCCAGCACGGACAAGGTCGTGTTCTTCAGCAGCTCACACGCTTTTTCGATTCGATACTGGATCAAATAGTGGATCGGGGAGTCGTGCTGAATGCGCTTGAACAGCCGGCCCACGTAATTTTCCGAGCAGTCGATCAAGGCGGCCAGCTCCTCAAGATGGATCTCCTCTTTGTAATGCTCCTCAATGTACATTTGAATCGTCTTATAGCGGTCGATGCCAAGACGTTGCTCCTCGTTCAAATTGGCGTTTTTTGGAATAAACAGCTTCATTTCGTAAAAAGTCAAAAACAACTGAAACAGCATGACCTTGGCTTTGTAGTAGGAGTACTCCGTTTCGTGGGACAGGCACTCAATCAAATCCTTGACTTGCGCTTCCACCAGCGAGTACGCCAGACGATCCGCGGAGAGCACTGTCGTGAATCCGACGCGCCGTTCCAGAAAGTGGTCGACGATATCTTCCTGAAACGCGTCTTTCATTGTTGTCGACAGCAGCAAAGGATCAAAAAGAATCGCGTGGTGGATCGTGTCGTTCGAGCATCCCGTCACCTCGTGCAAATCCTCGGGGTCGATCAACGCGATATCGCCTTGATGCAAGACGCGTTTATTCAAGTTGTGCTCCAATTCCAGCATTCCTTTTTCCACGTAGAGAATCTCGCATTCCGGATGCCAGTGCCGGTCCACGAAAAAATTATCCGGATAGATGGACTGCTGGTTTTTGATGTCGAACATCAAGTGGCAAATGGGCTTGCGTTTGGTGCCGTGCGCGGTTTTTTCTTTCAGTTGAGAGTATTTGTTCATATTTTTTTTACCTGTTGTTTCCATTATAAAACAACCCTTGCGAGAGTCAATAAAGGGGGATTGACGAAAAAAGTTTTTTCCCGGAAAACAATCCATTTTTCAGATCATTTACTTTTCATCAACGTTTCAGGTATAATAGCCTTGTTTAGTAAAAAGACACTTTAGGAGGCAACAATGGACATAAATACTATCGTGTTGGTCTTGACCTTGCTGAGTGGGGTGGCGCTGTTTTTGTATGGAATGAGCGTGATGGGCGACGGGCTGAAACAAATGGCCGGAAACAAGCTCGAACTCATTTTATACAAACTCACGAACACGCCTCTCAAAGGTCTCTTGCTGGGAGCGGCCGTCACCGCCGTGATCCAGTCGTCTTCCGCTACGACCGTCATGGTCGTCGGTTTCGTCAATTCCGGAATGATGAAAGTCGCGCAGGCGATTGGCATCATTATGGGAGCGAACATCGGTACAAGTATTACCGGATGGATCCTCTGCTTGTCGTACATCGACGGACAGCAGGGAATCGCCCAGCTTTTGTCGACCGCGACCATCTCGGCAATCGTCGCGATTCTTGGAATCATCTTCCGCACCTTTCTTAAAAAAGACGTGTATCGGCAGCTGGGAAATATCATGCTTGGCTTCGCGATCTTGATGATCGGCATGCAGACGATGTCTGGCGCGGTGGCGCCGCTGAAAGATTCGCCGGCTTTCGTTTCCATGCTGACTTCGTTTACCAATCCGGTTCTTGGCATTGTGTTTGGCATCGCGCTGACCGCGGTGCTTCAATCCGCATCCGCGGCCGTCGGCGTGCTTCAGGCTTTGTCGGTAACCGGCGCGATCGTCTTCCAGTCCGCCTATCCAATGATCATGGGAATCGGCATCGGCGCCGCCTGCCCGGTTTTGCTGTCGGCGATGGGAACGAACAAGTACGGAAAACGAACGGCGCTCGTTTATTTGATCAACGATGTTTTCGCGATGATTTTAGGAACCACGCTGTTTTACAGCGTGAATGCGTTCGTCCACTTTGATTTTTACTCAATGACCATGTCGCCGTTCTCGGTCGCCCTGCTCAACACGGTGTACCGCGCCGCCGCGATGATCATTTTGCTCCCGTTTGTCAAAGGCATTGAGAAAATCGTGACGCTGCTTGTACCCGGAAAGGACGAGGATGACGACGAAGACGACGATTTCGAGCTTCTCGAAGAGCGATTCCTGTCGTATCCGGCCATCGCCATCAACCAGTGCCACCGCTCGATTGTCATGATGGCGAAAAGCTGTTTGAAAAATTTGAGCCGCGCGTTTACGCTGTATGGCGATTTCTCCGACAAGCTGTATAAAAAAGTGCAAAACAGGGAAAAGAAAGTTGACAAGTACGAAGACAAAATCGGCGCTTACCTGATCCAGCTGACTGGAAAGGAAATGACGGAGATCCAATCCAAAGAAGTGTCCGAATATTTGCACTGCATTGGCGATTTCGAGCGTACCGGCGACCACGCCTACCATATCGCCCACATCGGCAAGGACATGTCTGAAAAAGGAATCCGGTTCTCGTCGGTGGCGGAACACGAGCTTTCGATTTTGGAAAGCGCGACCAAGGACATTATGGACTTGACGATCGACGCGTTCGAAAATCAGGACATGGACACAGCTAAACATGTCGAACCGTTAAAAGATCTCATCAGCATTTTATGCGACGAGCTCAAGATGCGCCACGTCCAGCGTCTGCGCGATGGCATTTGCTCGCTCGATCAGGGCATTTACTACAGCGAGCTGCTCAACAATCTGGAACGCATCGCGGATCATTGCTCGAATGTCGCGGTGTGTCTGCTCGAAATGGCGACATCCGACTACGATTCTCACGCGTATTTAAGCCAGTACCGCCGCGAAAAGACCGGCGAGTACGCGACATATTTCAAAGAGTACGACGAGAAATACGGAATTTGATGCTTTATAAACAACTCGATTGTCCAATCGGGTTTTTCTCGTTTCAACGAATAGAAAGGAAACCAGTCCATGTTTATTAGTACGATACAGTCCATGGCGTCTTTGCCCGCCTTTCAGGCAAGCCCCATCGACACAGTCGTGGTGGCGTTTGAAGGCTTTTCGCTGCGCAGCGAAGCCAAACAACCGATCGACTCGCTCGCCGACTGGAAAGCGGCCTGCGAGCAACACGGCTTGAAAATGGCCGTCAACGCGCTCAAGCTGTTTATGGAAGAGGAAGTCGACGGGTTAGAACATTTTTTGCAGGCGCTCAAAGACGTCGATGTGGACGCGATTTATTACGCCGACGAGGGCGTGTTTGAAATCGCGCAGCGGCTCGGTCTGCAGGAGAAACTCGTTTATCAACCCGAAACGCTCGTGACCAATACGCCAGACGTTCGCTTTTACCTCGATTTGGGCGTAAAAAGCGTGTCGCTCGCCCACGAGCTCTCGCTCGAGGAAATCGTGGGCATCGTTCAAAACTGTCCGCAAGCGGAAATTTTGATTCACGGCTACTTTTCCATTTTGTATTCGCGCCGTCCGCTTGTGACCAATTATTTGCGTCATATCGGCAAAGAAAAAAAGAGCGATCGCTATGATCTTGTCGAGCAAACCCGCGACGAAGCGATGCCTGTTTTGGAAGATGAAAGCGGAACCCACGTATTCTCGGCCGAGCCAATTCAGTCGCTGGATTACATTCAAGCGCTTTACGACGCGGGAGTCCGGCGGTTTCGGCTCGACTCCTTGTTTTTGAATGACGAGGAAATCATCGAGGCCGCCAAAGCGTACGCGGCGGTTTTGGCGGGCGGACAGCCGGCGCGCCCTTTGGCGGGAAGCGATCGCTGGTATGGGCAGACGACAGTCAAGAAGAAGGTGGATTAAATGGAAAAAATCGAATTGCTGGCGCCAGCCGGAAATCTTGAAAAGGCGAAAATCGCGATTTTATATGGAGCCGACGCGGTGTACATTGGCGGAAAGCAGTTTTCCCTGCGCTCCCGCGCTTCCAATTTCACACTGGACGACATCGCCGAACTCGTGCGCTTCGCCAACGCTCACCAAGCCAAAGTCCACGTGACGGTGAATTTGCTGCCGCACGATGAAGATCTTGATGGTTTGAGCGACTACTTGCAAGCGCTCGACAAAGCGGGTGTCCACGCGATCATCGTGGCGTCGCCCGCGATCATGAAACGGGCGAAAGCGCTTGGATGCCATTACGAGATCCACGTTTCCACGCAGCATTCGTCCACCAATTCGGCGGCGGTTCGCTTTTGGAAAGGACAGGGTGTGGATCGGGTCGTTTTAGGCCGGGAATGCACGCTCGACGAAGTGGAAGCGATTTGCGAGAAAAACATTTTGCCGATCGAAGTGTTCATCCACGGCGGGATGTGCATCTCGTATTCGGGACGTTGCGTTTTAAGCAACCATATGACTTTGCGCGACGCCAACCGGGGCGGCTGCGCGCAAAGCTGCCGCTGGAAGTACCATTTGATGGAGCGAGGCGCGGAAATCTCGGATCCATCCGATTTGTTTTCCATGTCTTCCAAAGACTTGCAGGCGGTTCGATACGTCGAAAAGCTCATCCAATGCGGTGTCAGTTCGCTGAAAATCGAGGGGCGCATGAAATCGGCGTACTATTTGGCGACGGTCGTTTCCAGCTATCGGCGGCTCATTGACATGATTTACGAGAAAGGCCACTTGGAAGCGGAAGACATTGAAGCCATCGAGCGCGAGATCCGCAAGGCGGAAAACCGGCCGACCGGGCCAGGCTTTTATCGGGGGATCCCGGACGAGAATGTGCAGTTGTACGTGGATCACGATGAAATCGTCACGCAGGAATACGTGGCTTCGGTGCTCGACTTCGATCCATTCACCAAAACGGCTGTCTTGCAGGTGAAAAACCACTTCCGCCCGTATTCGACGCTGGAGATTTTCGGGCCGAATATTTCGAGCACCGCAATCGAAGTTGGCAAAATCACCGATGAAGATGGTTTTGAACTCGAAGTTTGCAATAAACCGATGCAAATCGTGTATACTAAATGGGACGGACCGATCGAGAAAGACGCGATGATCCGTAAAATCAAATAAAGAGGAGAGGATAACATGAAATTAAGTGAAAGTTTCTTCTATACATTGCGGGAAAACTCCAAAGACGAGGATTCGGTTTCCGGCAATTTGCTCGTACGCGCGGGCATGATCAAGAAAAGCTCGAACGGGATGTACATGATCATGCCGATGGGCAAGCGCGTGCTGTCCCGGATCGAAAACATCGTCCGGGAGGAAATGGACGCCAAGGGCGCGCAGGAGCTGCTGATGCCGGCGCTCATTCCGGAAGACGTGTACGTGCAATCCGGACGGCGCAGCGCGTTTGGGTCCAACATGTTTACGCTGCTGGACCGCTACAATAAAAAGTACGTGCTCGGCCCGACGCACGAGGAGTTGTTCGCCATCGCGGCCAGCATGGACGGCAAGTCGTATAAGGATTTTCCGTACAACTTGTACCAGATCCAGACGAAGTTCCGCGACGAGACAAGACCGCGCTACGGTTTGATCCGCGTGCGCGAGTTCATTATGAAGGACGCCTACACGTTCGATATCGACGAGGCCGGTCTGGACGCGCAATACGACAAGATGTACGACGCCTACTGCCGCATTTTCGACCGCTTCGATTTGACGTATAAAATCGTGCGGGCTGACACCGGAGCGATGGGCGGCTTGTTGTCGGAAGAGTACCAGGCGATTACGAATATCGGCGAGGACATCGTTGTCGGTTGCGAAGGGTGCGATTTCTCGAGCAATTTGGAAATCACGGAAGTCATGGACACGAAAGAGGCTTCAACCGAGGAAAAGAAGGAAATGGAGCTTGTCGAGACGCCGAACGCGAAAACGATCGAGGAAGTGGCCGCGTTCTTTGGCAAGCAGCCGGAAGACTTTGTGAAGACGCTGTTGTATAACGTCGACGGAAACATCGTCGCGTTCTGCATTCCGGGCGATCGTGAGCTCAACGAGACGAAGGCGCTCAAGGCGCTGGGCGCGGCGGAAATGGAGCTGGCGGACTTCGCGGATGTCGAAAAGGCGACAGGCGCCAAAGTCGGCTTCGCCGGACCGGTTGGTTTGAATGTGCCAGTGTATATGGATCGGCAAATCGAAAAGATGCGCAACTTCATCGTGGGCGCCAACAAGACGGACCACCACTACGTCAACGTGAACGTGGACGACTTCACGCCAAAGGCCGTGCTTGACCTTTGCCAGGTGAAGGAAGGGGACATTTGTCCGAAGTGCGGCGCGAAGCTGACGTTCGACCACGGTATCGAGGTCGGCAACTTGTTCAAGCTGGGAACAAAGTACGCCAAGTCGATGAATTTGCTGTATACGGACGCGAACAACGAGCAGCAGCCGGTTTGGATGGGCAGCTACGGCATCGGGCTGGAGCGCTGTATGGCGGCGATCGTCGAACAGCACCACGACGACCAGGGCATCATTTGGCCGCTGGAGGTCGCGCCATTCAAAGCGTGCATCGTGCCGGTGCAGGTAAAGGACGAGACGCAGCTTGGATGCGCGAACGACTTGTACGCGTACTGCCTTGAAAACAAATACGATGTTTTGCTGGACGACCGCAAGGAACGTGCGGGTGTGAAGTTCAAGGATATGGAGCTCATTGGCGTGCCATACCGGATCACGGTGGGCCGCGGTGCCAAGGACGGCCTGGTGGAATGGGTCGAACGGGCCAAGGAAGGCAAAGAGGAAATTTCAATCGAGGAAGCGAAGTCGCGTCTGGATGCGATTTATCGGCAATAATTTGAAAAAGGTGAAACAGTTTCACCTTTTTGTTTGTCTTTCAGAAAATTTCTTTTCTTTTCATTTACTTTTCAAAAAGTTTCATGTATAGTTGATTATATTATGGGAGGAGTAGTATAGAATGCAAAATAAAATTCATATTGGAAGTCGACAAGTAATTTTGAATTACAATAAGGCCTATCCGAAAAATCGCGAGACCCTTCTCGGGTCGGAATCGTTTAAACGGTTTATCGGGTACTTTATTCATTCGGTTCAAGAAAAAAGTCCAAAACTATATGATTATGTCACTCGTCATGGAAAGTTTACGGAGGATGAGGCGACGGAAAACTTTGTGACATTCTTGCGAATATTAGCGATTTTTAAAATCGAGGAAATCGACAGCGACTATTTGACGGAGCGCGAACTGCTTTTGGAGCTTTTGGAAGAGATTTACAAAGAGTGGCGTTCGCTGCAGCGGTTTGGTTACATGTATTCGGAGAAAACGCCGGATTTTGGAATCAACAACTTGGTGCAGAAAGACAGCTCGCTGAACGATTTGATCTTGCGTACCTACCGGTTGTTCGAGGAAAAGGTCCAGGGCCGGCCAAACCTCGTGTATCGCCAGGTGCAGGCGGGAACCAACGCTTGTTTCTCGGTGCATAAGGCGAAGGAATTTACAAAACCGGATCAATATAAGAAATTGGAGGACATTCCGATCATTGACACCGTCATGCTGCGGACGCCAATGATTTTGCATCCAAAATCGAGCAAGCGAACGGGCATGTTTACCGAGATTGACCAAAATCCACTCAATACGTTCCGGTTCGAGAAAGACGACTGGTTCTGCTTCCCAATGAAAGTTGGCAAGCTGCTTTGCTTTGTGTACTTCAACTCGAAATACACGGCGACGGCGCTTTCCCTGGCCAACTTGTTCGAGCTGGCGACGCGCGAAGAGGCCAAGGAGAAACCGGACTTGATCGTGCTGTACGGCAACGAGGACAACAAAAACGAGACAACGTTCTACCACGACACGGAAAACGATATTTGGGTCGGTTCGATCTCGGATCATCCGCGGGTGGAATATTTCGGCTATATGAAGAAAATGGCGCTGACGCTGCACAATCTGGCGATGATGAGCCAGGGATGGCTGCCAATCCACGGCGCGTTTGTCAATATCACGTTAAAAGACGGGCGAACCAAAGGCATCATGCTGATGGGGGACTCGGGCGCCGGAAAATCGGAGTCGATCGAAGCGCTCAAAGTCGTTGGTAAAGACATCATTAAAGACATCGACGTCGTATTCGACGATATGGGAACGATCCACATCGAAAACGGCGTGCCGTATGGACAAGGAACGGAGATCGGCGCGTTCATTCGTCTGGACGATCTCGATCCGGGAACGCCATACCGGGATATGGACCGTTCGGTGTTCATGGCGCCGGAAAATCCAAACTCGCGCATGATCGTGCCGGCGGCCCCATACCGCATGGTCGTATCGAACCACAAGATCGACTTGTTCGCCTACGCCAACAACTACACCGACGAATATGGTTTGAAAGAGCTGGAAGTGGAAGAAGTCAAGGAAACGTGCAAGCAAGGGAAGCGAATGGCGCTGGGAACGACGCAGGAAGTCGGCATTTCGACAACGTATTTCGCCAATCCGTTCGGTCCGATGCAGCAGCAGGACGTGTGCGAGCCGCTCATCGACGAAGTGTTCCAGTCTTTGAAAGACAACGGCGTGTTTGTCGGCGAGATTTACACGCATCTTGGCTTTGACAAGATGAACCGTCATGGACTGCACGAAGCGGCTACAGAACTGCTTGAGTTCATTCGCAAAGATTAATTGATTGAAAAGGCATGCCGATTTGGTATGCCTTTGTCTATGTTTTTATTGTTCGTGTGTTATAATGAGTAGTAATTTAGGAAAGGAGGGCAATGGATGCCTCAATATCATGATTATAACTATTCGAATTTCACGGGAGTGAGCGAGCAGCGCCGCGGGCTTCTGAAAACATATACGTGGATGTTTTTCGGGCTGCTGATCACGGCCGCCACCTCGTATTTGATGTACGCGACCAACTTGTATTTCGCCATTATCCGCGGGCCGATGCCGCTGATTTTGATGCTTGTGCAATTCGGAATCGCGTTTGGATTTACCGGAGCGATGCGCAGCGCGTCAAGCTTGACGATGAAAGTGCTGTTTGTCGTTTTCGCCATCACGATGGGAATCTCGCTGACATCCCTGGGAATCGTTTACCAGCTGGGAACGATTTTCGTCGCGTTTTTAGTGAGCGCGGTTTACTTTGCGTGCCTGATGGTCATCGGGTTTACAACGAAAAAAGATCTCTCGAGCTTTGGAACGATTTGTCTTGGCGGCTTGTGCGCGCTCATTATCACGCAGGTGATTTTGATGCTGTTTGGATTCAACATGAACACCCGGCTGATCAGTATCGTGGGCTTGCTGCTGTTTACCGGCATCACGGCCTGGGATGTGCAGCGGACAAATCAGCTGATGGCTAACACGTCGGGCATGACGCAGGAGAAATTCGCGATCTTTATGGCGCTGGAGCTGTATTTGGACTTCATTAATATTTTCCTGTACGTGCTCCGTCTGCTGGGCATGAGCAGCAACCGCGACTAAACCAAACGGGAAAAGGGCGAAAGCCCTTTTTTTGTGGGAAAGATCAAGGGAAAAATAAAAAGACGTCGAGGAGTCGACGCAAAAAAAAATTCCTTCGAACGAGGAATTAAATCGCAAAAGTATGGTGGGGACGGTGGGACTTGAACCCACACGGGATAAACTCCCAACGGATTTTAAGTCCGTTGCGTCTGCCGATTTCGCCACGACCCCAAAAAAAATGGAGGTTCCGATCGGATTTGAACCGATGATCACAGAGTTGCAGTCTATTGCCTTACCACTTGGCTACGGAACCAATTGCTTAGTTATTATGCCATGACACCGATTGAAAATCAACTCTTTTTTGAAAAAAATGCTTCTCTTTTCGATGAAAAAGAAACGACTGGTATTTGTGGCTGTCAACTGAAGAAAAGATTGTTATAATGGAAGCGATTATCAGGAGAACATTATGATTGAATTTTTTAAAAGATTGAATCGAAACAAAGTCTTTCGATTGATCTTGTCCTTGGCGATGGTGTGCGTGAGCGCCTTTCTTCAAGTGTACATCATCAATGTGTTTATGGACCCATGCAATCTCATTTCCGGCGGCTTCACGGGAATCGCGCTGTTTATGCACAAGGCGTTCGCTTTGTTCCACGTCGATTTCACGACGTCGGCCGGGATTTTGCTGCTCAACATTCCAGCCGCGCTTTTATGCGCCAAAGCCATTTCGAAACGGTTTGTCCTTTTGAGCACGATCCAGTTTTCGCTCGTGTCGCTGCTGCTGACATTTTGCCAGTTCGAACCGCTCTTCACCGACCAGGTGCTCAACATCTTGTTTGGCGGTGTGCTCTGGGGCTTTTCCATTTCTCTGGCGCTCAAAGCGGGAGGTTCGACAGGCGGAACGGATTTTATCGCGCAATACGTTTCGAACAAGATCCATAAAGGCATTTGGGACTATGTATTTTATTTCAACTGCTTTATGTATGTGTGCTACGGATTCGTATTCGGGTGGAAGGAAGCCGGCTATTCGATCATCTTCCAGTTTTTGTCCACGAAGACGATTTCCAGTTTGTATCAGCGCTACGAGCAAATCACGATCGAGTTCACGACCGCCAAACCCCAGCTTGTGATCGACTCGTTTATGAGCTGCTGCCGGCATGGCATGAGCATTATCGAAGCCCACGGCGCGTACTCCAACAAAAAGTTTTACATCTGCAAAACGGTTGTCAGCTCGTACCAGGCCAGGGAAGTCATCGACCAGGTGCGCAAGGCGGATCCCAAAGTCATCGTCAACACGTACAAAACGGCGAACTTTTACGGCAACTTTTACCAGCAGCCCATTGAATAGCGCAAAAAAAGACGATATCGAGCGATACCGTCAAGCGAACAAGTGAAACGCGACGCCGCACACGACGGCGACGATCCACAACAGGAAGGCGATCTTGGCGATCGTCTTTTTGTTTTCGCCATATTGAAACAAAACGAGAAAGCCCAGACCGGCGTTCGTAATCAATCCAGCCAGCAACGAGCCAAACGACAGCTGGCCAAGCGCGAACAGCTGACAAAGGATAACGGTCGCCGCACAATTCGGAATGAAACCAAAGAAGGCGGCCAGCACCGGCTGGAAAAGAGAACCCGTCAGCAGGAATTTAGACAAGGTCGCCTCGCCGATCCATCCGATAAGCAAATTGAACGCGATTGTCGTCAAAAAGACAAAGGCGAAAATCTTGATCGTCCGGATCAAGGCGCTTAGCGCCATCGGGTACTCCGGATAGCAGCAAGGGCAGGCGCTCGCGTTGTTTTCATCCTCCTCGAACACTTCCACGTCCTCCTCTTCCGGAAGATCTTCGAAACGCAAAATCTTCTGGTGCCGGAACAAAACGTGGTCGACGAAAAATCCAACCGCCACCGCGAGGATGAATTTGCATAGGAGCAAAAAAATCAAAGTCGAAAACAAGGCGGGCTCGGCGAGAAGAATCGGCACCGCCTCGTCGCTTGTCGCGATAAACACCGCCAGCAGCGTGCCGATCGTGATGTTTCCTTGCACAAAGAGCATCGCGCCCAAAATGCTGAACCCGCATTGCGGGATGAGCCCGATCAGCGCGCCAACGAGCGGCCCGTACTTTTGCAGCGCGAAAAACAGCTTATCGTCTTTCGAGTCCTTTCGTTCAAAGTATTCAATCACCAAATACGCGATGTACAACAGCGGCAGCATGAGCCACGTGTCGTGCCCCGCATCCAGGATGCAGTCGATGAAAAAATCCAAAAAATCCCTCCAATTCTAGTTTCATTGTATTCATTCCGCGAAATATTGCACGCTAGATACAAAAAAAGCGCCACGCGCTTTTCGTTTACCGGATAATGCCGGACTCGTCGTTGATTTCAATGTTTTTTCGCTCCAGATTGATTTGCGCCAAATCTTTTAAGCTGGCGTAAATAAGCGCGAACACCGGAACGCCAAGGAACATTCCCAAAATGCTACCCAGCGCGCCGCCCACCGTCACGCTAAACAAAATCCAGAAACCCGAGATCCCGAGCTTGTCGCCAAGGATAACCGGTTTGAGCACATTGCCGTCGATTTGCTGTAAAACCAAAATGAAGATCGCAAAGATCAGCGAAAACCACGGATTGATGAGCAGCAAAATGATAATGACCGGAATGGCGCCTAGAAACGGACCGAAAATCGGGATGACGTTGGTGACGCCCACGATAAATCCAATCATCGGCGCGTAGGGGATCTTGAAAATCAGCATCCCGAAATAGCAAATCACGCCCACGATCAGGGAATCCAGCAAGTTGCCGACGATGTATTGTTCAAACACTTCCTTGGCGTCGTGCGAGAACAAAGTCAAATAGTTGGCGATCTCTTTGGAAAAAATCGAATAGTTCAGCTTTTTGATTCCGCGAATCAAAGATTCCTTGTCCAGCAAAATGTAAAACGCCGCCGCGATCGCGATGATGAAGTTGGCGATCTCCTTGACAAACCCCACCGAATAATCCGCGATTTTTGGCAAGTACGAGCGCAACGCCTCGGTAATCGAAGGCAGCAGATCCAGATCCGCGAACCACTTCGAAATCATATCCGAGGAAATGTTGAACGTTTTGGCGATGTAGTCCATGTACTCATACAGCGTGTTGGAGTATTCCTGGACATTGGTCGTGAACGTCTTGATCGAGTCGATCAACGAAGGAACGACCATGCCGACAATCAAAATGAGCAATCCAATCGCGATGATGAAAATCACAAGCTCGGAAAGAATCCGCTTGGATGGCCCGTTCAGCTTTGTGCGCCCCAGCACTTTTTCCTCAAAGGTCATGACGGGCTGATTTAAAATGAACGCGATCGCGAAACCAAGCAGGAACGGAAACAATATACTGGTGATCCGGCCAGCAATACCCATCACTTCATCGAACCGGTTGATTAATGTATAGGCAAGAATGGCGAGGATCAAAGATGAGGAATAGACGATGATTCGCTTCCGCATCTCTTTTGAAATTTCAATATGCATCGAGCACCTCCTCTGCATTGTGTTTATTCTATCATCTTGTTTTCGATTGGAAAACCCAATTTAAACGGACATTTTCGGAAAACGGCGTATAATGGAACCATGAACAAATTTTATCAAGGAACCATTTCCTGCAAGGCGATTTTAGAGGCAGGAAAGCGGAAAGCGGGACCCTTGTACGTGGATCCCAACAAGCGAACAAAAGACTTCTCGTACATTATTCATTTAGCGAAAAAAGCCGGCGTGGCCGTGCTTCAGACGCCCCGGGAAAAACTCGACGAGCTAACCGGATCCAAAACCCATGGCGGCATGGCGCTGGAAGCCGAGGATCTCGTGATTCCAAGCATTGAAACGATTGGGAAAAAAAGCGGCGCGGTTTTTTACATCGAAGGGCTGGAGGACCCTTACAACCTGGGCAGCGTGTGCCGCACGATTTACGCGGCGGGCGCCAATTTGCTCATTTTGCCGCCCCGGGACTGGTCCAACGCGTATGACACGATCTTAAAAGCGAGCGCGGGCGCGTTCGAAAAACTGGACATCGCGTACGCCAGCGAGGAACAATGCGTCGACTATTTGCGAAAGCACCATATTCCGCTTCTTTGCGCGCATCGCAAAGACGCCGTCCCGCTGGCGACATATGACTTTCCTTCGACTTGCTGCATCGCGATTGGCGGCGCCATGCGCGGTCTTTCGAAAAAGATTCTCAAACACGCCGATGAAAACATCTATATTCAATATGGCCGCGACTACCGCAACGCCCTCGATACCGCCAGCTCGGCCGCGGTTTTCGCCTTCACCAAACGGAACAAGGAGATCGAACATGAACATCAATCAAGATAAACTCGTCAAAATCGCGCTCAACGCGAAAGTCGACCATCCGCGGGTATCCGGTTTTTATGTCGGCTACGACGGCAAGGGCCGAATGCCGATCGGGACCGGCGGCGTGGTGTATTCGCACGCCATCGGGGATTCGTGTATGAACATCGCGGGCGACCATATCGAGCCTGGCGTTTCCATGGCCAACGCCGGCCCCAAGGAAAACCACGCTTTGGAAACGTTCTCGTGCGTCGGCAACGAAGTAAAGATTTTAAACGGCGAGCAAAAAGGGAAGACAGGCTACGTCAGCGGAACGCATGGCGGCGTCGACCACACGATGGCTTGTTTTCCGCCGGACGTCATTGAAAACATGGATGGGACGGAAACGTTTTTAATCAAGGCGTATGGGCAGGGGCTCAAACTGCTTGACCATCCCGACGTGCATATGATGAACCTTGATCCCGACTTGCTGGCCGCCATGCCGGTGCGTGAAGAAAACGGCGCCTTGTCGTGGCCGGTCGTCACGATCGTGCCGGCGCATTTGATGGGGAGCGGACTTGGCAGCCAGACGATGATGGAAGGCGACTACGACATCATGACCCAGGACGAGGCGGCCAACAAGCAGTACGGCATCGACAAGCTGCGCTTTGGCGACTTTGTCGCGATCCAGGACCACGATTGCACCTATGGGCCGCACTACTTGCGCGGCGCGATGTCGATTGGCGTCATCGTCCATTCCGACTCGTTTACCAGCGGACATGGTCCGGGCGTTTGCGTCGTGGCCACCACGAAAAAAGAAGGCCAGATCGTTCCGCGCGTCGAGGCGGACGCCAATTTGAAAACGTACATGGAAGGAATCGAACGTCTATGAATCTTGAAACGCAAAGACTGATTTTGCGCCCGTGGCGAACGGAAGACGCCCCTTCCTTGTACCGGTACGCCAGCGATGCGCGCGTTGGCCCTTGCGCGGGCTGGCCACCGCACACAAGCGTGGAAAACAGCCGGCAAATCATTGAAACGATTCTTTCGGCGCCCGGCACGTACGCTATCGTCTTAAAGGAAACGAACGAGCCGGTTGGCAGCGCGGGCTTGATGATTGGCGAGGCTTCCCGTTTGACGCGCTCCAGCCAGGAAGCGGAAATCGGATACTGGATCGGAGTTCCGTACTGGGGGCAGGGACTGGTGCCCGAGGCGGTCGCGGCGCTGATCCGGTACGCGAAAGAAGACCTTCATTTGTCCACGTTGTGGTGCGGATATTTCGACGGCAACGAAAAATCGAGACGGGTGCAGGAAAAGTGCGGCTTCGTTTACGATCATTCCCGAACCGGCATGACGTGTCAAATTGAGGGAATGCGGCTGACGGAACACATTTCAAAAATGTCGCTGGAAAATTCCGGCGCGGTCATTTCAGAAAACTAGGCGGCTTGGACCGCCTTTTTGTTTTCGCGCCATTTGTTTGCACACCTCGGCGATCTCGGTATACAATAATCGTATGCCATTCTACAACGTGTGGATCGAGCATGTCGCGCTCGATCTCAATCAAACTTTCACTTACCGTCACGACGCGGCGCTTGAACGGGGAATGCGCGTCAAAGTGCCGTTCAACCATCGCGAACTTGTGGCGATTGTCATGGAAGCGTGCGAGCAGCCCGACGATCCTTCCCGCATCAAAGACGTGATCGAAGTGCTGGACGAACAGCCGCTACTCAACGAGGAGCTCTTTGGCTTGGCGGCCTACATGGCCGATACGTACGTTTCGAGCATGATGAGCTGTTTCAAAGCGATGCTGCCACCCGCTTTGCGCCCCGCCACCCGCCGCGCCAGTGTGGTGTACGAGGACTGGTTTGTCGCCGGCGATTCCACGCAGCCTTTGACAAAAAAAGGACAGGAAACGTGGGAGCGGCTCAAAGATGCGCTGCCAATGAAGGCTAGCGCGTTTCGAAAACTGGCCAAGTCGCATGCCCGCTCGTTTTTGGAGCGCGGGTATTTGCGCGTCGAGAAGCGGCGCAAGGAAAGCGCGCTGGATTTGCCGGAAAAGGAAGACCAGACGTTCGCCTTGACGGACGAGCAGCGCGATGCCATCGCCCAAATCAGCGCGTCCAGCCACGACGTGTTTTTGCTGCATGGCGTCACGGGTTCGGGAAAGACGGAAGTGTTTTTGCGGCTGGCCGAGCAAGCGCTTTCCGAAAACAGGCAAGTGCTCTTTCTCGTGCCGGAAATCGGCTTGACGCCGATGATGATCGCCCGCGTCCGTTCGCGGTTTCGTCAAAACATCGCCATTTACCATTCGCAAATGAGCGCCAGCGAGAAATACGACCAGTACGAGAAAGTGCGAACCGGCGAAGTGCAAATCGTCGTCGGCACCCGTTCCGCGTGTTTTATGCCGTTTTCCAATCTTGGATTGATTTTAATGGACGAGGAGCACGACACGTCCTACAAGCAGGACATGATGCCCAAATACCACACCCGCGACCTCGTGCTGTGGCGTGGCGCGTATCATCACTGCAAAGTCGTTCTCGCCAGCGCGACGCCTTCGCTTGAATCGTACGCCAGAGCGTATCGGGGCGTGTTCGAGCTGGTCGAGCTCAAACAGCGAATCGCCAGAACGATGCCGGCGATTCGAATGATCGACTTGCGGCAGGAACCGGTCGTTCAGGGGTTTTCGCAAAGCCTGCTGGACGCGATCGCCAGACGGCTCGAAAAAAAGGAGCAGGTGATTTTGCTGCTGAACCGGCGCGGCTATTTGCCCGTCGTCAAATGCCAGGCCTGCAACGAAGTCATCACGTGTCCGGATTGCGGGATCGCGTTGTCGTACCATCGCTCCAACGACTCGCTCATGTGCCATTGCTGCGGAACGGTGTACGCTTTCGACCACACGTGCCCGCATTGCGGATCAAAGCATTTTTTCAATCACGGCATGGGAACCGAAAAGCTCGAGCAGCGCATCCAGTCGCTTTTTCCGCAAGCTCGCATCGTTCGCATGGACGCGGACAGCACGCGGAAAAAAAACGCCCACGCCCGGCTGCTCGAACAATTTGAAAACGAAGGCGATATTTTGATTGGCACGCAAATGGTCGCCAAAGGGCTGGATTTTCCGAATGTGACGCTTGTCGGGATTTTGCAAGCCGACGCCGGACTCGTTCGCTCGGATTACCGGGCAAGCGAAATCGCGTATGAGATGCTGGAACAGGCGTCCGGACGCGCCGGGCGCGCCGAAAAGGAAGGCGAGGTGCTGATCCAGACGTTCGATCAGGACCATTACGTCATGAAAAGCGTGCAAAACCACGACTACAAGTCGTTTTTCGTCCGTGAAATGCAGTATCGGCATTTGGGCAGCTATCCGCCTTATGTGTATATGGCCACGATCGTTTTCTCGCATGACGATTTAGAAAAAGCGGAGCGCGTCGCCAGGCAGGCGAAAGAAAGACTGGACGGCGTGCGGGTGCTTGGGCCGATTGAAATCTCGATGCGCATGAAGAAAAAGCGCGTGCGGCTGCTGGTAAAAGACAAAAGTCAGCCGCATTTGGAAACGGTGATGTGGGATCTGGTCCATCATTTCGACCGGTCCAATGTGAAAATGGAAATCAATATGCATCCATTGATGCTGGAGGAATAAACCATGGTAAGAAACTGGATTTTGGAGGCGTTGTGCGCGGTCGTCGCGGATGGCGCCTACAGCAACTTGTATTTAAAAAAACACTTGCGCGAAGTCGACGAGAAAGACCGGGCGCTGGCGACGACGATTTTTTACGGCACGCTGCGCAACTACACGTATTGCCAGCGGATGTGGAGCCAGTACTCTAACGGGAACAAAGTCCACAAAAAGATCCGCGTTTTGCTGACGATGTCCGTATACCAGCTCCTCTTTTTGGAAAAGGTGCCGGCGTATGCCGTCATCAGCGAAGCCGTTTCCCTTGCGAAAATGATTCGTCCGCAAGCGGCGGGTTTTGTGAACGCCATCTTGCGCAAGGTGGACCGGGAGCGGAAAATCGAGTTCCGGGACGATGTCGACGAGATCGCGACAACGTATTCGATCGCGCCCTGGCTTGTTAAAATGTGGATCGCCCAGTACGGGGCGGATCGGGCGCTCGCTTTCGCGAAGGCGAGCCTGGATACCCAGTCTTTGTCGGTGCGCCGCAACGTTATGAAAGACAAGCCGGAGGTTGACCGGCTTCAGGAGTTGCGCGATCCGATTTACCAGTATACCGGCAACACGCTGGAAGCCGATCCTTTGTATCGCGAAGGTGTCGTGTCGCCGCAGGATCTGGGGGCGTATGAAATCGTCCGCGTTCTCGATCCAAAACCCGAAGAGATGATTTTGGATGTGTGTGCCGCGCCGGGAACAAAAACGATGGCGATCGCCGAGACGATGCGTGACCGGGGACACGTCGTGGCGCTTGACTTGCATCCGCACCGGGTGGCGCTCATCCAAAACGACATTCGCCGACTCCATTTAAAAAACGTGGAGGCGCGCTGTCAGGACGCGACGGATTTAAGCGGTTTGGGGCTATATGACCGGGTGTTGTGCGACGTGCCCTGCACCGGCTATGGAACGCTGTCGAGAAAGCCGGACATCAAGCTGCATTTGGATCCAGCCACGATGGACACGCTCATTCCTGTGCAGGCGGCGATTTTGGAGCAGGCGGCCGCTCATGTGAAACCGGGCGGGGTGCTCGTGTATTCGACTTGTACGCTCAATCAAAAGGAAAACGAGAAGCAGGTGGCGAAGTTTTTAAAATCCCATCCCGCGTTTAGCCTGGATATGGAAAAAACGATCGAGCCATCGAAAACGACCAATGGATTTTACGTCGCGAAGCTGAAAAAATCAGCGGACGACGTGCTATAATAACACTTTGGAACACGAAAGGAAGAAAAAATATGAAAAGTATTTACGACCTGAATTACGAGGAAATGGGGGAATTCGCGCAGTCTTGCGGATGGAAATCCTTTCGAGGACACCAGATTTTTCAATGGCTGTACCGGCAGCGGGCGACATCGTTTGACGAGATGAGCAACTTGTCAAAAGACACAAGGGAGCTACTGGCCAAAGAGTTTATCATCGACCCGCTGACTTTGGTGCGCAAGCAGGTGGCGGCGGATGGAACGACGAAATTTTTGTTTCAGACGCAGGACGGCGCGCTGCTCGAAAGCGTCCTCATGCATTTTGACTATGGCAAAAGCATTTGCGTTTCCAGCCAAGTCGGATGCAATATGGGGTGCGCGTTTTGCGCCAGCGGGCTGACCAAAAAGAAACGGAACTTGACAAGCGGCGAAATGGTCGCGCAGTTCATGAACGTCCAGCGGGAACTGGACAAGACAGGGGACCGGCTTTCGCACATCGTCGTGATGGGAACCGGCGAGCCATTTGACAATTATGACAACGTGATGAATTTTTTGGCGACGCTCAACCACGACCGCGGCATCGGGATCGGCGCCAGACACATCACGATTTCGACGTGCGGCGTCGTGCCGAAGATTCGCGCGTTTGCCGACGCCCACACGCAATACAATTTAGCGATTTCGCTACACGCGCCCAACAACGCGTTGCGGGATCAGCTCATGCCAATCAACCACGCGTATCCGCTCGAGGAGCTGATGGACGCGTTGCGCGAGTATGGCGCCAAAAACAACCGGCGGCTCACTTTCGAGTACATTTTGCTCAAAGGCGTCAACGATTCGAAAACGCATGCGCGCCAGCTGGCCAAGCTGCTGAAAGGGTTCAACGCCTATGTCAACCTGATTCCGTACAATAGCGTGGACGAGAAGACGTTTCAAAGCGTGACGCGCGAGGAGGCGATGGTCTTTTACGACGCGTTGATGAAAGAAGGCGTCCGGTGCACGATTCGCAAGGAGCATGGCAACGACATTGACGCCGCGTGCGGCCAGCTGCGAATCAAGGAAATCAAGGCCCGTCAGGAAAAAGCCGAGTCGGATTTGGACGCGTGAGCCAAAACAGAAAGGGGAAGGACATGAACAAGGGGTCAAGGAAACGAACAAAACAAGTGGAAACGGGAAGGAGGAAGCGATGAAAGTTTGCGGGAATACAGATATTGGAAAGACAAGAAGCACCAACGAGGATGACTACTGCATCGCCCGCAACGACAACGGGGACTGGCTGGCGCTTGTGTGCGATGGCATTGGCGGCAGCGCGGCGGGCGAGGTCGCGAGCAATATCGCCACGACGTGTCTGTACAATGAATTTATGAAGTCGCCGGTTTTGAAAAAAGACTATCAAGTCGAGCGCTGGATCCGGGAAATGCTGAACAAAGCCAACGACCAGATTTTCGCGCGCTCGATGCGCAACAAAACCCAGCGGGGGATGGGAACGACGTGCGTGGGCGCCCTCATTACCCGCTTCGCGACTTATATATTTAATGTGGGCGATTCCCGGTTGTACGCCGACTACGCGGATGGCTTCATCCAAATGAGCGAGGATCATTCGGTCATCGCCCAGCTTATGCGGGAAGGCAAGCTGTCCCAGGAGGAGGCCAAGTCGCACGCGCAGCGAAACACTTTGACTTCGGCGCTGGGTGTGTGGCGCGTCTACCGGATGGACTTGCACAAAATCGACTCCGACTACCGGCACTTGCTGTTGTGC
Source organism: Dubosiella muris (assembly GCF_004793885.1). GTDB lineage: Bacteria > Bacillota_I > Bacilli_A > Erysipelotrichales > Erysipelotrichaceae > Dubosiella > Dubosiella muris. The sequence goes on along the minus strand of NZ_SRYG01000002.1, from coordinate 114,061 downwards.
AGCGACGGACTGCACGGCTATGTGAGCGAAAGCGCGATTTGCGACATTGTCAACGACTTGCGGCTGTCGCTGTCTGAAAAGGTCAATCTTCTCATCAGCAAGGCGAACCAGGCCGGCGGCATGGACAACTGCACGATCGTGCTGCTGGAAAAAGAGGCAGGTGACCGGCCATGATCGACATCGTAGCGAAACGATACAAAATCAAGGCGGTCATCGGCCAGGGAGGCATGGCGGATGTGTATTTGGCGTTCGACCAGATCCTGAACCGGGAAGTCGCCATCAAAGTGCTGCGGGACAAGCTGGCCGAGGATCCGGTCACGCTGGTGCGGTTCCAGCGGGAAGCGAGCGCGGCTTCCAAGCTTTCCCATCCAAACGTCGTCGACATTTACGATGTCGGGGAGTCGGAAGGCTGCCATTATATCGTCATGGAATACGTGCGTGGCCGAACGCTAAAACAACTCATTTCCCAACGCGGGGCGCTGGACTACCACGAGGCGATTGGCATCATGCATCAGCTGACGAGCGCGATCGTCACGGCCCACGCCCACCACATCATTCATCGCGACATCAAACCGCAAAACGTGCTGGTCAAAGACGACGGCACCGTCAAGATCACGGATTTTGGGATCGCGATCGCCAACGACGCGGTACAGCTGACTTACTACAACACCGTCATGGGCTCGGCGCATTATTTGGCGCCGGAAACCGCGCAAGGCAAGGAGCCAAACGGGCAAATCGACATTTACTCGCTGGGCATCGTCTTTTACGAGCTGCTGACTGGCGACGTGCCGTTTCGAGGGAGTACGCCGACGGAAATCGCAATCAAGCATTTGCGCGAGCCGATGCCGTATCCGCGGCTGTTCAACCCTTCCATCCCGCAGTCGGTGGAGAATATCGTCCTCAAGGCGACGGCCAAAGACGTGGAGGAGCGGTACGAGCGCGCCGACGAGATGCTGTACGATTTAGAGCATTGTTTGGAAACGGCGTATCGCAATATGCCGCGGCTCGTGCTCAAACATCCGACGATGGACATTATCGAAGTCGAGGACGGGCATGTGAAAGTGCAAAAAAAAGCCGCCCGCAAACCGGAGGTTCGCAAAAAGAAGCGGCATGAATGGATCACGGTGGGCATGTGGACGGCCGGGCTGGCGATCGTGTGCGTTTTGGCGGTCGCCATCGGCACGGTGACAGGCGCCATCCGGTTTAGCGGCTTTTTAGGCTATGAAACGATGCCGGAAATCGTCGGCATGACCGAGCAGGAAGCGCGCGACGCTTTGACGCAGGCGCATTTCTCGCTGGAAAACGTACGTTTTGAAAACGCGTTGAGCGACACGGTCGAACAAGGCCGCGTCATTCGCGCCAGCGAGAAAGAAGGATCCGTCATTTTGAGCGACTCGCCGATCGACGTGGTCGTGTCCAAAGGGCTTGGCTTTCTTGTGCAGGACTACACCGGTCTTGAGCTGGCGAGCGTCCAGCAGGAACTGGCGGCGCAAAACGTGCATCTCGATGTGCAAATCGAGTATCAGGGAGAACCCAACACCAATCCCGGCGTCATTTTGAAGCAGTCGCTGCTCGAACCGGGAGACCGCATCGACCCGGACGCCAATGTGCCGATTCATTTTGTCGTTTCCCAATATCCGACAATCACGATTCCGTCCACGCTCATTGGCATGGACGTGGAAGAGGCGAAAGACTATTTGAACTCGCAAGGCATCGCGGTTCTGACGCGCAAGGTGAGTGGCTCAACGCTCAACAAGGTGACCTCCACCTCGCCGCCGGCTGGCAGCGAATACACACAGGAAGGAACGGACAGTGTCGTCACACTGTATTATTGACCATGAAACAAGGAACCATCACAAAAATCATTTCCAATCACTACACGATTGAAAACGAGCAGGAAATCGTCGTCGCGATTCCGCGCGGAAAAATGCGGCGGCAAACCGCGCCGGTCGTCGGCGACTGCGTCGAGTACGAGCAAGTGCAGGATTCGTATCGCATTGTCAAAGTGCGTCCGCGAAAAAACAGATTGTTGCGTCCGGTCATCGCCAACGTCGACCAGGCGCTGATCGTCACGAGCTGCAAGGATCCGGATTTCTCGATCCACTTGCTGAACCGGCTTCTTATTCTCGTGTCGCTTTCCGACGTGGAACCCGTCATTTGCCTGACGAAATGGGATCTCGCCTCGCCAGCGGAACGCGACCAGATCGAGGCGCAGCTCGACGCGCTGCAAGCGTGCGGATACGACGTGCTGAAAACGTATCCCGGCAGCGACGACACCCGGTTGCGCGAAGCGCTGGCCGGCAAGGAAAGCGTGCTGTGCGGCCAGTCGGGGGCGGGCAAGAGCTCGCTGCTCAACCGGCTCGATCCAGGTTTCCAGCTTCAGACGCAGGAAATTTCCAAGGCGCTTGGCCGCGGCAAACATACGACGCGGTTTTGCCAGCTGCATGCGGTGGCCAACGGCTGGGTGGCGGATACGCCAGGTTTTTCCAGTCTGGATTTTACGCTGCTGGATAAAACGAATCTGGATCGCAAGATCAAGGCGTTCGCTCCGTATGTGGGCGCGTGCCGATTTTCGGACTGCCGCCATCTCAATGAGCCGGACTGCGCTCTAAAACAGGCGGTCGAGGAAGGAAAGGTGCCTTTGGCATTGTATGAAGACTATAAGGCGATCGTGGAAGCGACGCCGCGAAAGGAGACTTATAAATGAAACAGCATCATTTGATTATCGCGCCTTCGATTTTATCGCTGGACTATTCGGATGTCGACCACCAGCTAGATTTGTTGAAACGCTCGCGCGCCGAATGGCTTCATTTTGATGTGATGGATGGACATTTTGTTCCGAATCTGACGTTTGGTCCGGATATTTTGCGTGGATTCAAAAAGGCGTGCCCTCTGTTTATGGACGTTCATCTTATGGTGGAGGACCCGGTTTTTTTCGCGCAAGTCTTTATGGAAAACGGCGCCGACTTGATTACGTTTCATACCGAGGCGCTTGACAACGATCCGGCACGGATCCGGGCGCTGTTGCGCGAGATCCACAGCCATGGCGTCCAAGCGGGCATCACGGTGAAACCCGGAACGCCGATCGAACCGTTTGCCGGCATTCTGCCGGATTTGGATTTGGTTCTGATCATGAGTGTCGAACCGGGATTTGGCGGCCAGTCGTTTATGGAAGACCAGCTGGAAAAAGTGAAATGGCTGCACCGGCAGCGAATGGAAAAAGACTTGCCGTTCCGGATCGAAATCGACGGAGGCATCAACGACAAAACGTACAAGAAGGCGGTCGCCGCGGGCTGCGACGTCTTGGTAGCCGGCAGTTACGTGTTTAAAAACGACGTCATTTCCTCGATTGCCGGCATGCTGGAATGAAGACGGCTATCTTAGCGACGCCAAGGGCGACGGATATTCCGGTCGTGACGGGCGCGACGTACATTGGTGTCGACGCCGGGGCGCTGCGGCTTCAGGAAGCGGGCATTGCGCCGGCTTTCGCGGTCGGGGACTTTGACTCGATGAGTCCGGACGCGTTGGAACAAATGAAAAAAACGGTTCCGATTGAGCGCCATCCGGTCATGAAAGACGAGTCGGACGCGGAGCTGGCGGTCGCGATCGCCAAGGAGAAAGGGTTCGATCGCATCGTTTTGGCGGGCGCCTTTGGCGGACGTGTCGACCACACGATCGCGAATTTGCGGCTGCTCGCGTACCGGGCGCGTAATCTGGTGCTGTACGATCAAGGGCAGGTGGCGTTTTGTTTGGAGGCGGGCGTCCACCGGCTGCCGGCTCGCTTTCGAAACGTTTCATTTTTCGCTTTGGAGCCAAGCGTGATCACTTTGGAAGGGTTTTTGTATCCGCTGGATTCGCGCGCGATCGACGTGGCGGACATTTACACGTTGTCTAACTCGATTGTGGCAAAGGAAGGGATCGTGACGATTGCTTCCGGGGCTGTGCTGTGCGTGATGACGGACCGCTAAGGAGAATCGGGAATGAAAGATTTGCTTGTTCGCGTCGCCATTGGCGGGATGCTGATGGTGTGCGGTCTTATTTGCGTGGCGATGCCGGCGCAAGTATACTCGTTCATATTGGATTTGACGGTCGTGTATTGCTTGTTGAACTGCGTGTATTTGGCGTATATGTACTCAAAGGAAAAGAAAAAGGCGGATTTGCTGTTTTCCGTCCTGTCTTTTTTCTTTGTGATCGTGCTGAAAGAGTATACCCATTTTCCGGAATGGATCATCCGGGTGACGTTTGGCGCGTATTGTCTTGTGTGCGCTTTGGCGATGCTGGTCCAGTACGTGCTTCATGTCATCAACCACATTCCGGGGAAAATAGGCTTTTTGTTTTTGACGCTTTTGTACGCGTTGCTTGGCGGGTTTTTGCTGTTCAATCCAGAGTTTGAAACCGGTTTGCTGATGCGGTTTTTCGGCTTGTATTTTGTGGTGCTTGGCATCCAGTATTTACATGACGCCTGGGAAAGCGTGCAGCCGGAAGTCCGGTATCGCTGGAAACGGCATATTCGCATTATGCTGCCGCCAGTTTTGTGTGTGTTCTTTCCGGATTGGGCGATTCGCTCGGTGAACAAGTATTTGTCGGAAGGAAAGACGCCGGAACTGTATGACCGGAAAATGGACGAGTCGACGCCGTTAAAAGTCATGGTGCACGTTGGACCGGAGGGGTTCCAGAAAGTCGGCCACATTTGTTTCGCGTACAAGGATGTCGTCTATAGCTATGGAAACTACGACGTGACGTCGTTTCGGTTCAACCAGACGATTGGCGACGGGGCGTTTTTTAACGTGCCGCTTGAGAAGTACATTCCCAACGCGATGCGCGCGGAAAAAAACTCCATCTTTGAATACGGGATCCATCTGGAGGAAGAGCAGATCGAGGAAGTGGAGCGGCAGCTTGACTTGCTGGAGCGCCGGGCGTATCGCTGGTACACGAAAATCGAGCAGGAAGACGGCTACGACAATTTCGCGGCGTACCGGCACGACTATCCTTCCCGGCTTCATTACCGGACGGGAGCGAAGTTTTACAAGCTGAAAAAAGGGAAGTTCAAAACGTATTGGGTTTTGGGTGACAACTGCGCCGCTTTTATCGACATTATTCTCGGGCAGCTTGGCAGCGACGTGTTGAGCGTGCGGGGCATCATCACGCCGGGAACGTATTATGATTTTTTGGAAACGGAATACGGAAAGCGGGGAAGTCCAATCGTCTATCGGACGATTCATCCATGGAACGATCAGCTCGCGCACGATTATCGGGAAAAAAGCCGGAAATTCTTCGCTTGAGATTTCCGGCTTTTTGTGGCGCAAAAGAAAAAAGAGGGAAAATCCCTCTTCTCTTTCCAGTAAAGATTAAATAGCGCTTTGCTTTTTCAATGTTCTCAAGGCACGAGCACTTACGCGAACTTTTTTCGGTTTGCCGTCTACCATGATTGTCGCCTTCTGAAGGTTAACATTCCATTTACGACGAGTCGCGTGCATAGAGTGAGAACGTTTGTTTCCAGATAAAGGACCTCTACCAGATACTGCACATCTTCTTGACATCTTGCTGTCCCCCTTTACTTCCATTTGCACAATTGCTTAGATATAATAGCATTCTGCCTACTGTTTTTCAAGTGTTTATTCATCAGTTTTACTTTATTTTTCACAAATTGTGCTATAATCGGGAATGAAATGTGAGGTTTAAGAATTATGAATGTGTCATCAGCACTTTATATGATTTCGGGCTGCCTCGTGACGCTCGGACTCATGCTCGGACTTATGCCGGCACTCATCGACTACCTGCATCGAATCAAATTCGGGCAGACGGAGCGCGGGGAAGGGCTGGAGTCCCATAAAAAGAAAAACGGGACGCCAACGATGGGCGGACTCGCGTTTATTCTCGTTCCGACGCTCGTCTTTCTTCTTCTTTCCTTGTGCACGCCGTTCAAACTGTTGGACATGAACACGGGAATCATTTTGCTGGCGTACGTCGGGTACGGGTTGATTGGTTTTATTGACGACTATATCATTGTGGTCAAGAAGGACAATGAGGGCTTGAAGCCCGCGGTGAAATTCGCGATGCAGTCCGTTTTGGCTGTCGTGTTTTTCCTGTTGTACCGCTCGACCGCCTCGACTGGCGTCTGGATCCCGATTTTGGATCAAACGATCGACTTAGGCGTGTGGTACTTTTTCTTGGTATTCATCATGTTCACCGCGGAAACGAACGCGGTCAATTTCACCGATGGCGTGGACGGGCTTTGCGCCGGGCAAATGGTCATCGCCCTCGTTCCGTTTTTGGCGTTCGCCTTTTTTCAGCAGCAAGCCAATGTCGGCTTTTTGATCGGGCTCGTGATTTGCGCCTTGCTTGGCTACCTGGTGTTCAACTTGCATCCGGCCAAAATTTTTATGGGCGACACCGGCAGTCTGGCTTTGGGCGGCTTGATCGCGGCCGTGGCCATGGTGCTGAAGCAGGAAATCCTGCTCATTCTCATCGGCGCGGTGTTCGTGGCGGAAGTTTTGAGCGTGATCATTCAAGTCACCCATTACAAACGGACGAAAAAACGGATCTTCCGGATGGCGCCGCTGCACCATCATTACGAAAAGGGCGGCTGGCCGGAAGAAAAAGTCGTTCGCAATTTTTGGATCGCGGGCATCGTCTGCGCGTTGCTCGGTTTATGGTTAGGAGTGATGTAAAATGGAAAAAGCATTGGTCATTGGCGCGGCCCGCAGCGGAAAAGCGGCCGCGAAGCTTTTGCGAAAAGCAGGATACGACGTCGTGTTGACGGACATGAAAGCTATCGACCGGCAAGGACTGGAAGGCATTCAAGTATTCGACGAAGGGCATCCGGATTCTTTAAAAGACGACGAATACGCCTTGATCGTGAAAAACCCGGGCATTCCTTACACGGCGCCGTTCGTGCGTTATTTCGTGGAGCGGGGAAATCCGATCTATACGGAAATTGAAACGGCGTATCGTCTGGCGCCAGGCTTTCGATATGGCGCGATCACAGGAACGGATGGCAAGACGACCGTGACGACGCTGCTGTTCGAAATGCTGAAAAAGAAGGACCAGGCCGCGCAGGTGGCCGGAAATATCGGCGTGCCGCTCAGCGAAATCGTTTTGGAACACGGTCACGAAAATCTGGATGTGGCGCTGGAGCTGTCGAATTTTCAGTTGCTGGGTACCGAACGCTTTCATCCTGTCGTGTCCACGGTGACAAATTTGGCGCCGGATCATTTGGATTACATGGATTCCCTGGCGTCGTATTATCGCTCGAAGATGAAGATTTACGCCAACTGCCAGTCGGACGACTGGTTCATCCGCAATGTGGACGATCCGGAAATCATGCGTTACGCTTGCGACATTCCTTGCACGGTGATCGACTTTTCCTTGACGCGAACCGACGTGGACTTGTATAAAGCCAACGGGGCGGCCTGGCTTGGCGACTTGAAGCTGTTCGACGTGGCGGATCTTAAAATCGTGGGCGACTTCAACTGCGGCAACGCGATGATGGCGGCCTGCATGGCGTACAAGCTAGGCGTGTCTATCGCCGACATTCAAGAAGTCATTCGCTCGTTTCATGGCGTGGAGCATCGAATCGAGTTCGTGCGTGAATGGAACGGGGTGCGCATTTACAACGACACGAAGGCGACCAACACCCACGCGGCGTGCGCGGCGCTTTCGGCGTTCGATCAAAACGTGATTTTGCTTTGCGGAGGCAAAGACAAGCACATCTCGTTTGAGGATTTGAAGCAATACGACGACAAAGTAAAGCACTGTTTTTCGTTTGGGGAAACGAAAGCGCGTTTTCAGGATGTTTTTTCGCGACAAACAAGTGTCGAGACGATGGAGGAGGCGTTTGGCCAGGCTATCCAAATCGCCGAGCCGGGCGATGTGATTTTACTGTCGCCAGCCTGCTCGTCGTTTGACCAGTTTAAAAACTATGAGGTGCGAGGGGAGATATTTAAGGGGATCGTTCAGGCGTTTGGAAAGGATTGATCGAGACGATGCGTATCTTTTTTGACTTTCTCCAGGCCATCGTTCTGGGACTGGTCCAGGGAATTACGGAGTGGCTGCCGATTAGCGCGAAAGCCCATCTGCTTTTGCTGCAAAGTAGCTGGCCGCTCCATCCCGAATCGTTTTATGTGTTTTTTAAAGTGATTTTGCAAATTGGCTCGATCGCGGCGGTGCTGTACGTGTTTTGCCAGACTCTCAATCCGTGGTCGAAAACAAAGCGGCGGGCGGAACGGCTCAATACGTGGCGGCTGTGGGGCAACGTGTTGTGCGGCTCGCTGCCGGTTTGTGCCGGCTGGTTTTTGTGCCGCTCGCTTATCGAAACGTACTTGAACGCTTATTTTGTTTTCGCAATCACGCTGATCGCGTACGGGATCATTTTCGTGCTCATTTCGTTTCACGAGCCAAAGGTGACGATCGAGCGGCTGGATGGCATCGACTCCAAGACCGCGCTGTCGATTGGGCTGTTTCAATGCCTGGCGCTTGTACCGGGGACTTCGCGCAGCGGTGCGTCGATTTTGGGCGGTATGTATTTAGGCTGCTCCCGAGCCGTCGCGAGCCGGTTTTCCTTTTTGATCGCGGTGCCGGTCATGGTGCTGGCAGGACTGGCGGACGGGTTCGCCTATTTTCACAACGGAAACACGCTTTCGTTTTTGCAAGGTATTTTGCTGACGCTTGGCGTGGTGGTGACGTTTGTGGTGAGCGTGGTCACGATCAAATGGTTTTTGCGCTGGATCCAAAACCATACGTTTCAAGGTTTTGGATGGTATCGGATCTTTTTGGGCATCGCGATTTTAATGGTATTTTATTTGTAGGACTCCTTGGCAGGCCAAGGGTCTTTTTTTTCGACACGAAAAAAACCAGCCATCAAGCCGGCTGGATTTGTTTTTTTAAAGACCGGTACCGATTCCTGCTCGTTTCCGGAAGCCGTTTGGATTCGATCGCCTTTTGGAACGCTTTTTGCGTCGTGAACGCGTCAAACCGTCCTTGCACGAGCCAGGGCTCGATGGATTCCGGGGCGCGAAGAAGCAATTCGCAAAGCAGCCACGCCAGACCCATCTGCGTGTAATACGAGCAGACGTAGGGATGACGCAGCAATTCGAAAATCACGGGCAAATCGTCGCTTTGTTTGTAGTGGGATAGCAGCGTCGTGTACACGAAGCGTTGTTTCCAGGGATCTCCGCTTTCCATCCAGGCGTTTAAAAAGGGAACGAGATCGGCTTTGTGTTTGCGCATCCACGTTTGGCGGGCGCATACAAGATCGTTGGACGCCCAGTTGTCGTTATGGGCGAGCCACGTTTCCAAATAGGCGAGCCGGTCGTTGAACGCAAGCGGGACGTAGGCGACGAGCATGCCGTAAATCACGGTTTTCTCATAGTCGGATGGCGAAAGGGTGTCCAATGCCTGTTTGCCGTACTGTTTCGCCAAGTCGCGCGCGATCCGCTCAAGCGCGGGAGTCCGGACGCCGCGCAGCGCGACGCCGGGAACGAGCCGGCTGTGAAACGTCTTGTAGTTTGGATCGGCGGCTTGCGATAAAAGGGTGTCGAGGTCGATCATACGGTAAATCCGATTTTCTTGTACACCTTTCGAATTTTCTTGTTGGCGATGGCGGCCGCTTTTTGCGCGCCGGCTTTGAGAACCTCGTCGGCTTTTCCGCTGTCCAAAATATCGCGGTAGCGGGCTTGCAGGTCGGTTAGAAAATCAAACACGGTTTGGCCGATTTCCTTTTTGAGATCGCCGTACCCTTTGCCTTCGTAGCGTTGAACGATGGATTCGACCGGCTCACCGGATAAAACGGATTGGATCGTCAGCAAGTTGGCCAATCCAGGCTGGTTTTCCGGATCGAAGCGAATAACGCCGAGCGAATCGGTTTTGGCGGACATGATTTTTTTCCGGGCCGCAGCCGGATCGTCGAGCAGGTCGATCGTTCCTTTCGGATCGGTGGCCGATTTCGACATTTTCTTTTCCGGATCCTGCAACGAGTAGATTTTTTGTCCCACCGTGCTTGTGAGCGGCTGCGGGATGGTAAACGTGTCGGAATAGCGATGATTGAACCGTTCCGCCAAATTGCGCGTAAGCTCGACGTGTTGCTTCTGATCGACGCCGACAGGAACAAAGTCCGCGTCGTAAAGCAGGATGTCGGCGGCCATAAGCGGCGGATAGGTGAACAGGCCGGCGGTGACGCCGCTTTCGCCTTTGGCGGTTTTGTCTTTGTACTGGGTCATTCGCTGAAGCTCGCCCATGTAGGCCATGCAAGTCATGACCCAGCCAAGCTGGGCGTGGGCCGGCACGTCGCTTTGCAAAAAGATCGTGACTTTTTCCGGGTCCAGACCGCTGGCCAAATACAAGGCGATCAGATCTTTCGTGTTTTTGCGCAGATCCTTGGCCTCGATGGGCACGGTGATGGCGTGCTCGTTGGCGATGAAGATAAACATCTCGTATTCTTCCTGATATTTTTTAAACTGGCTGATCGCGCCGATGTAGTTGCCTAGATGCAGGCGACCGGTCGGTTTGATTCCGCTTAACATTCGTTTCATGTATGATTCCTCCTAGCGCTGGTCTTATTCTATCACAGCGAGCAATCATCTTTCGAAGAATAAATATTTATTTTTCTTGGATACTTTACTTTCCGTTAAATACAATGATACAATTCAAATGGGTTAGCGGGAGGATTTATGCTAATACTTTACTCATCCTCGGGCTGCGCGAGCTGCCGCAAGGCGAAGCAGTGGCTGCGGGATAATCACATTGAATTTATCGAAAAAAACATTTACACCACTTTGATGAAAGAAGATGAAATCAAATACTTGCTTTCCCGCTGTGAAAACGGGACGCAGGATATCATCTCCCTTCGTTCGAAAGTGTATCGTTCCTTGAAGAAGGATTTTAACGAGCTGTCGACCAATGAATTGATCCGCCTCATTCAAAATAACCCGTCAATCTTAAAGCGGCCGATCATTTTATCGAAAAACAACATGGTCGTCGGGTTTGACGACGAGGAGATCACGTCGTTCACTCCGCATCATATCCGGCTGCGGCTGGAAGATCGTTGTCCGGTTTCCTGCGCGAATTTGGATATTTGCCGGGACGTTCGAAAGAACGAATCAAAGGAATCGCTTGTACTCGACATTACATAAAGCATCGAAAGATGCTTTTTTTTTAATTTTTGTGGTATCAAATCACATAATGTGTTATACTCCTTATGATGTAAACGGTTACAAAATTTGAGGGAGGAAATGTAATGGAAAAAAAGTATGTCTACCTTTTTAACGAAGGCGATGCGAACATGCGCAATCTCCTTGGCGGAAAAGGAGCGAACCTGGCGGAAATGAGCAAATTGGGAATGCCGGTTCCAAACGGGTTCACGATCACGACGGAAGCCTGCAACAAGTATTATGAAGACGACGAAGTAATCAACGATGAAATCAAGGCGCAGATCATGGAATATCTGGCGAAACTGGAAGAGGAAACCGGAAAGAAGTTCGGGGACGCGGAAAACCCGCTGCTCGTATCGGTTCGTTCCGGTGCCCGGGCGAGCATGCCGGGGATGATGGACACGATCTTGAACTTGGGAATCAACGACGTCGTGGCGGAAACGATCGCGGAAAAAAGTGGAAATCCGCGGTTCGCGTACGATTCGTACCGCCGCTTCATCCAGATGTTCGCGGACGTCGTCAAAGGCCTTTCGAAAAAGCGCTTTGAGGAAATCATCGACGAGTTGAAAGCGGAACGCGGCATCAAGGACGATTTGGAGCTGACCGCCGACGATATGAAGACGCTGGTGGAGCGTTTTAAGGAATTTTACCGCACGGGACTTGGAGAAGACTTCCCGACGGATCCAAAACAGCAGATGATGGAAGCCATCGAGGCCGTGTTCCGTTCCTGGAACAACGACCGGGCGATTTACTATCGCCGCATGAACGACATCCCGGGCGACTGGGGAACGGCTGTCAACGTGCAGATGATGGTTTTTGGAAACATGGGCGAGGATTGCGGAACGGGTGTCGCTTTCACCCGCAACCCGGCGACTGGCGAAAACAAGCTGTATGGCGAGTTTTTGATGAACGCGCAAGGCGAGGACGTCGTGGCGGGTGTACGGACACCGAAGAAAATCGACCAGCTGAAGGAAGTGTCGCCGACAGCATACGACCAGTTTGTCGATATTTGCTCGAAACTTGAAAATCACTACAAAAACATGCAGGACATGGAATTTACGATCGAAAACGGAAAATTGTTCATGCTCCAGACCCGTAATGGAAAACGGACCGCGCAAGCTGCTTTGAAAATCGCCTGCGACATGGTGGACGAAGGGCTGATCAACACGGACGAAGCGCTGATGATGGTGGAGCCGCAGCAGCTGGATTCGCTGCTTCATCCAATGTTCGACGCAGACGCCCTGGCGGCGGCCGAGGCGGTGACTTCCGCGCTTCCTGCTTCGCCAGGCGCCGGATCCGGTCAAATCGTTTTCTCGGCGGAAGAAGCGAAAGAGGAAGCGGAAAAAGGAAAGAAAGTCATTCTTGTCCGTCTGGAAACCTCGCCGGAAGACATTGAAGGCATGGCGGTTTCCCAAGGTATTTTAACGGTGCGCGGCGGCATGACGAGTCACGCGGCCGTGGTGGCGCGCGGCATGGGCGCTTGCTGTGTATCGGGCGCGGGCGACATTGAAATGCACGACGACGAAGGCTATTTCGTGATTGGCGATAAAAAATTCAACCGCGGCGACTGGATTTCGATCGACGGTTCGACCGGAAACGTGTATGGCGAGGCGATCAAGACTGTGCCGGCTACGATTTCGGGCGACTTCGAACGATTCATGAAGTGGGCGGACGACCGTCGTCGTCTGAAGATCCGCACGAACGCGGATACGCCACGCGACGCGGCGCAGGCGGTTGCGTTTGGCGCCGAGGGCATCGGTCTTGTGCGTACCGAGCACATGTTCTTCGAAGGCGACAAGATCAAGGCAATCCGAGAAATGATCGTGGCGAAAACCGACGATCAAATGAAGGCGGCGCTTGACAAACTAGAGCCGATGCAGCAAAAAGACTTCGAAGGCATTTACGAGGCGATGGAAGGACGTCCGGTGACGATTCGCTACCTGGATCCACCTCTGCACGAGTTCGTGCCAACCAACCCGGATGACATCAAAGAGCTCGCTCGCGAAATGAACATTGGCGAAGACGAGTTGAATCAGGTTATTTCGAACTTGCACGAAGTCAATCCGATGATGGGCCACCGTGGTTCCCGTCTGGCGGTTTCCAACCCGGGTATCGCGAAAATGCAGACGGCGGCGGTCATCAAAGCGGCGCTCAACGTCAACAAGGCGCATCCGGAATGGAACATCGTGCCGGAAATCATGCTGCCGTTGATTGGTGATTTAGCTGAATTAAAATACGTGAAGAAAATCGTGACGACAACGGCGGACGAGATTATCAAGGAAGCCGGTTCGGATATGAAATACCACGTTGGTACGATGATCGAAGTACCGCGCGCGGCGCTTTTGGCGGACGAGATCGCCAAGGAAGCGGAATTCTTCTCCTTTGGAACGAACGACTTGACGCAGTTGACGTTCGGCTTCTCGCGTGACGATGCCGGCAAGTTCCTGCCTCAGTACTATTCGGCGAAAATTTATGAAAACGATCCGTTTGCCCGTCTGGATCAAAACGGCGTCGGCAAGCTCGTGGAAATGGCAGCCAACCTTGGTCGTCAAACGCGTCCGGATATCAAACTGGGCGTTTGCGGCGAACATGGCGGCGACCCGGCTTCGATTCACTTTGTCGACAAAATGGGCTTGAACTATGTTTCGTGCTCGCCTTACCGGGTTCCAATCGCCCGTCTGGCCGCGGCGCAGGCGACGATCGAAAACGAGAAATAACATTCACTTGAATGGGAAAAGCATATCCAATGGTGGTATGCTTTTTTTATCAAACACGAAAAACAGGAGAAATCAATGAAAAAGAAAGTCTATATCGTTCGTCATGGACAAACGCTTTTTAATAAAAAAACAAGATCCAAGGGTGGTGCGACTCGCCTTTGACGCCGCTTGGCCACGCCCAGGCACGCGCCACGAAAGCTTATTTTGAAAAGCGGGGAATCCAGTTTGACAAAGCGTGCTGCTCGACGCTGCACCGCACGGAGGAAACACTCAAAGACATCACGTCGATGCCGTATTCGCGCAACGAGGATTTGAAAGAGTTCCACTACGGGGATTTGGAAGGGGAAAGCACAGATCTTGGCTGCAAGAAAGGCGACGACTTGAACACGTTTTATGTGGCGCATGGCGGCGAGTCGCCAAAAGAGGTGGAAGACCGGGTTGAGAGGGCGATCCGGCATCTCGTGGAGGAAGACGACGCCCAAAGCATTTTGATCGTCGCGCACGGTTCCAATTCGTTTCGATTCGCGAACCGGGTCGAACCCAAACGGGCGCGGAAAATGCGAAAGTTCGCCAACTGCGTCATCTATGAATACGAATACGAAGACGGGACGTTTCATTTGCTCGATGTGATTGACGAGCATGTGAAAGACATCAAAGATCCGATAGAAAAAAAATCCCGATGATCTAGTCGATCGTCGGGAACAAAGTCGAAGGAACGCGAGCCGAATGCCAGCTCTTGGAGATGACGTTCGAATCCGGATCTTCATACGCTTCCTCGAAATATTCAAAAAACTCGCCGGGAGAAACGATGCCGTGACTGACAGGGATGTCAAGCCCGATCTGGTTCAGCATCGCGGAATCAAAGTTGGAACAGTTGTTGCCAAGCAGCGAATACCACGCCCAGCGGGTTTTTGTGTACTTGCGAAAGAGGGCGCACGTTCGGTACCAAAGCCGGTTCGCGTACACGTGCTCGAAATCTTGGAAGTCGACCGGTCCATGCGCCCATTCCGCTTTTTGCAAGGCGCAATGCCATGGCTTCGACTGCGCCAGAATGCTGTCTTTCATCGCTTCGAACGCCTCTTTTTGTTTCCCGGTCAGCCGGATCCCGTATTCAAAAAGCGGACACTGCTCGACGATGCAGCAGTTGTTGGCGTAAATTTCGTCGTTGACGGAAAAAAACACGCCGGGACCAATCGTTTTCAAAAGCTTCATCGCCGGCACGTCGTAGTTGCCATACGAATACATGATCGAATCTCTTGAAAACGTCATATGGCCGTACAGCTTGGTTCCGTACGTTCCGGTATGGATCCATACGCGCAAATCGGGTTGCTCGTCAGTTTTTCTCGCGTCAAAATGCGTCGCTTTGTTTTCCATGCGCCGCGTGACAAGAAAGCCAATCACAAAGCTTGGCAAAACGCCGACGATCCACGCCGGCAGGCACATCCACGGGCGCAGGGCGGCATAGCGAACGTTGTAAGGATGGCGAAAAAAATACAGTTCCAGCACGAGCTGGAGCGCTTGCAGCCAAAGATACAAGCCGAACAAGTTCTGGATGTACGCCAGACCGAACGCGCCCGAGGCGGATAGCGCCGCGTACAACAGTCCAAGCGCAGTTTCCGCTTTCCAGTCCTGGACGCGCTCTTTTCCATCCAAAAACGCCTGGATGAGAAAAACGATGGCGATGATCGCGTAATAGACGCAAAACAACACTTGCAAAATCGAGTCGTCGTGGTTCCAGCCTACGAGCACCCAGACAAAAAAGAGCAGGCAAAGCAATCCGCCTACGCCGTCGAGGCTTCGCTTTTTACGAACCGCGTCCACAAGAAAGAAAAATCCGGACAACGCGCCCAGCCAGCCCATCGTTCGAATCAACAAGAAAGCCGACGATTGAGGCGCAAGGATAGCTATCAGGCCAAGAACGCCAAACAAGGCGGCCGTCAGCCATTGTACTTTTTGAATTGTTTTCATAAACGTATTGAAGCACAGTTGTGGAAAAAAATCCTTTCGCATGATCAAGCTTGTTTTCATACAGGCGGACGAAAAAAAAGGAAGCGGAAAAAGAAAACGCTTTTCGCTTCCGGATGCTAGATGGACTTCGCCATCCAGATGTGAGGGACGCCTTCGTCCTCGTCTTCGACGCCAAGCGACGAGAATCCGAATTTCTCATACATGGCCTGGAGCCGTTTTTGGGCGTGAAGCTGAATTTGGCTTCCGCCCTCCTTTTTAATGGCGCGCTCGGTCTGGCGGATCAGCGCTTTGGCAAGGCCCTGGCCGCGGTGCGACTTCACGATCGCCAAACGCCCGATGGCGAACGTGTTCTGGTCGATCCGGTAATACCGCGTCGTCCCGACAGGGACGCGGTCGACAAACGCCACAAGGTGTCTGGAACGCTCGTCCAACGCGTCAAACTCGTCCCGAAATCCTTGCTCCTTGATGAACACTTCGGTGCGAATCGCGATGGACTCGGCGCGCAGACGCGCGTCGTGGCGGAAAACCACTTCGTTGTCCATGGTTTATTCCTCGGTGATTTGGATCGTCTCGATAACGGGCTGCTCGTCTTTGGCGATCGTGCCGTTGTTGTCGAGCGGCTTGGCGTCGCTAGCGATCTTGTCCACGACGTCCATGCCTTTTACAACGTGGCCAAACGCGGCGTAGTCACCATCCAAAAACGGATCGTCGGCGTCGCAAATGAAAAACTGGCTGCTGGCGCTGTTGGGATCGCTGGAGCGGGCCATCGAGATCGTGCCGCGCTCGTGGGCGAGTTTGTTGTCGACGCCGTTAGACTGGAACTCGCCTTGAATCGTTTTCTCGGAGCCTCCGGTTCCGTCGCCGTTGGGATCGCCGCCCTGGATCATGAACCCTTTCATAATGCGATGGAACGTCAAGTTGTCGTAAAAGCCGTCGTTGGCCAGCTCAATGAAATTTTGGCACGTCAACGGCGCCTCTTTCGGGTCAAGCGCCACCTGGATCGTTCCGTAGTCTTTGACGACGATGTCGGCCAAATACGTTTTGGACGTGTCGATGGTCGCCGTTTCGGTTTGCGTGTTTTGGCGGTGCCAAAAGAAATAGCCCGCGATCAAAACGACGACGACCGCCGCGATGATTCCGACAATCGGTTTTTGCTGTTTTGTTTTCATAGTATCATCCTTTCGTTGGAATTATAGCACAATAAATTACACGGATTGTTTTCTTTTTGATGATTTCTAAGCGGTTTCCAATTATAATAAAAGCAGATGGAGGAATAAGAAATTATGGCTTTTAGAAAGGATTTTTTATGGGGTGGCGCTGTGGCCGCTCACCAGCTTGAAGGAGGCTGGCAGGAAGGCGGAAAGGGAATCTCGGTCGCGGACGTCATGACCGCCGGGACCCGGGATGTGCCTCGCCGCGTGACGGATGGCGTTTTGGAAGGAGAAAACTATCCAAACCACGAGGCGATCGACTTTTACCACCACTACAAAGGCGACATCGAATTGTTTGGCGAGATGGGATTCAAGGCGTTCCGGACTTCGATCGCCTGGACGCGGATCTTCCCGAACGGAGACGAGGAAGAACCAAACGAGGAAGGCTTGAAATACTACGACGACATGTTCGACGAGTGCCGCAAGCACGGCATCGAACCGGTCATCACGCTTTCCCACTTTGAAATGCCTTGGGGCATCGTGAAGAAATACAACGGATTCGCGGACAAGCGCGTCATCGACTTGTTTGTCAAATTCGCCCGCGTATGCTTCGAGCGCTACAAAGGCAAAGTCAAATACTGGATGACGTTCAACGAAATCAACAACCAGACTTCGTGGAACAGCGCCCATCACTTGATTCAGGACAGCGGCATCCTTGTCAAGGAAGGCGACAATATGGAACAGCTCATGTACCAGGCCGCCATCAACGAGCTGGTCGCCAGCGCCAGAGCGGTGAAAGCCGCCCATGAAATCGACCCGGACATGATGGTTGGCTGTATGATCGCGTTCTGTCCGATCTATCCATATTCGTGCAAACCGGCCGATATCATGAAAACGTACAACGCGATGAACACGCGCTATTGGTTTGGCGACGTGCACTGCACCGGCGTCGTGCCGACAATGATCCGCAAGTTGTGGGAGCGCGACGGCATCCAGATCGACTTGAGCGAAGAGGAGCAAAAAGACTTGCTCGAAGGTACGGTGGACTATGTTGGCTTCTCGTACTACATGTCTTTCGCGACCAAAGACCAAAAAGAGGATCCGGCTTACGATTATCACGAGTGGGAGGATCTTGTCGCGAACGACCATGTGGCGGCCAGCGAATGGGGATGGCAAATTGATCCAACCGGTTTGCGCTACGCCCTCAACTGGCAATGGGACCGCTGGCATAAGCCAATGATGATCGTGGAAAACGGATTTGGCGCGGTCGACGTGGTCGAGGAAGACGGTTCCATCAACGACGACTACCGAATCGACTATTTGCGCAACCATATCGCGGCTATGAAGGAAGCGGTCGACTACGAAGGCGTGGATTTGCTCGGCTACACGATGTGGGCGCCAATCGACATCGTTTCCGCCTCGACTGGCGAAATGAAGAAACGGTACGGCTTCATTTATGTCGACAAGGACAACGACGGCAACGGAACGCTGGAGCGCAGCCGCAAAAAATCGTTTGGCTGGTACAAACACGTCATTGAAACGAACGGGGAAGAACTGTAGGAAAAACAAAAAGTCCGGGCGACCGGACTTTTTCGAATAGAAAGGAACGATATGATCAAAATACGATCCGGGCTGGCGTATCCTGACGCCGTTTGTGAACTTTTCGAAGAGTACACGCAAATGCTCGTCGCCAACGATCCGGCGTTCCAGGCTTATCTGGATGTGCAAAACTACGAGGCGGAACGAGCGCATCTGGAAGAAAAATACGGCGCGCCTGACGGGGCGTTATTGCTTGCGACCGTCGATGGGGACGTGGCGGGCTGTGTCGCCTTGCGGCGTCTGGACGCGAAGCGCTGCGAAATGAAACGCCTGTATGTGCGGCCGGCTTTCCAAAAGCGGCATCTTGGCCGCCGGCTTGTCGAGGAAATCGTGTCGCAGGCGAAAACCATGGGCTACGAGTCGATGTGGCTGGATACGCTGCCGTTTTTACAAGGCGCGCTCCACCTGTATGAGCGTTGCGGATTCGAGCCGGCCTCGCGCTACAACGACAGTCCGATGGACACCTCCATTTTTTTGCGGATGGATTTAAAAAAGGAAAACAAAGGAGAAACGAACATGAAAGTCGAAACGAAATTAAAGGAAATGGGGATCGAGCTTCCAGAGATGGCGGCGCCCAAAGGAAGCTACATTCCGGTGAGTCGAACGGGAAACCTGCTGTTTTTAAGCGGACAGCTGCCAACCCAAAACAACGCGCTCATTTACGAGGGGCATGTCGGCAGCGACGTGACGCTCGAGCAGGCGCAGGAAGCCGCCCGCCTTTGCATGATCAACGCGCTGGCCGCCATCAAGGCGACAATCGGCGATTTGGATCAAATCAAAAAAATCGTCAAGGTCCAAAGCTTTGTGAACAGCGCGCCGGGCTTCGTGTCGCAGCACGTGGTGACCAATGGCGCGAGCGACTTTTTAGGCGAGGCCCTTGGCGAAAAAGGGAAGCACGCCCGCACGGCGGTGGCGGTGCCGGAACTGCCGCTTGGCTCGCCGATCGAAATCGAGATGATCGTCGAAGTCGAGTAAAATGAAAGACGCGCTCGCTTCGCTGGAAGAGGCTAGACGTTATTTTGGCGACCGACAAAATCGACGACGAGTTCATCGAATGGCTGTATCAAAGGCCGGTCGATACGCCGATTCACTCGCTTCCCGAGCAAACGACCCTTCAACGCGCGGTTAAGTGTTTTCTTATCCAAGGTGGAAAAATCGGAAGCGCTCTTGGCGTCTTGTGTTAACCCGCTTTGGAATACGTTCGCCAATCAAAAGTCCGCAAAAAAGCGGGCTTTTTTTGCGGATTGGAAAACAAAATTTATTATAATAAAACACAGGAAGTGATAATATGATGACAAAACCACAAGACTCTAAAGCGATCCAGTATTTGGGATGGGCCGCGACCTTTATGTCGGTCGTGATGTACGTGTCGTATATCGCCCAGATCCAGGACAATTTAGCCGGCCATAAAGGCACGTTTATCCAGCCTTTGGCGGCGTGCTTGAACTGCGTGCTTTGGACTTTGTACGGCCTCTTCAGCAAGCCGAAAAACTGGCCGATCGTGGCCGCCAACGTACCCGGCATCGTGCTTGGTTTTTTGGCGACCATCACAGCGTTGTAAACGATAAACCTATAGTTGATTTTTTCAAGGCGGACTTGTCGAAGCCCTCACTCGACAGCGGTTTTCTTTCTTTTTACAATAAAGTAAAGGAGAAAGACCATGGAAATTGGAGAAATCATCCGGGAAAACCGGAAAAAGAAAGGAATCACGCAGGAACAGCTCGGTCTGGCGCTGCATGTGAGCGCCCAGGCCGTCAACAAGTGGGAAAACGGCAAAAGTTTTCCGGACATTACCTTGCTGCCCGGTCTGGCCCGGCAGCTTGGCGTCGATATGAACGATCTTTTCGGTTTTCACGATTCGCTGTCCGAATCGGACATGGACACGTGGCTTGAACAGCTTCAGACGCTCCTTCAACGGGACGGCGTCAAGGCGGCATATGACAAGGCGAGGGAACTGTTTCGGCAATATCCCGACAGTGTGGAAATGATGGCATGCGTCGCGTTCCTCATGGAAAACGGCTTGCGTCTGGCGGCAGACGATTTCAACGGCCGGCAGGAAATCGAGAATCAAATTTTGGCTTGGTATGAAAAAAGCGCCCAAAGCAAAAATCAGGCTGTCGCCCACACCTCGGCGATGCAAGTCGCTCGCAAAAAGCTGGAGCGAGGCGAATGGAAAGAGGCGGAGCGGTGGATCCATACGCTGCCGGCTGTGACTGTCGACCGATCCGAACTGGAAATCGCCTCCCTTCAAAAACAAGGGAAAACGAGAGAGGCATGCGCCGCGCTTTCGGAAAAAGCGCTGAACGACGCGTTGCATCTTGTCGCGCATTGGATGGGACTGGCCGACGCGCTTGAGCGGGACAAAAAAACGAACCGGGCCATCCGCGTGTTGCAAGTCGTGGACTCCCTTGTCCAGACGCTCGGATTGTACCCGGCGTTCAGCGACCACGCGCGGCTTCGGATGGCGCTGATGGAAAAAGACAAAAAGAGCAGCCTTTTTTGGATCGAAACGATTTTACACGCCCCGGACACCCGGTACGAGCTCGCTTTGGATCCGCTTTTCGAGGACGTTCGAAACAGGCCGGATCCTGCTTTGTTGAACCGGCGAAACAAAATCGGGCTGACTCAAAAAATGGAAACAGATCCGGCGTACGCCTTTTTGCGTGACGATCCCGTGTGGAAAGAAAAAATAAAAAAAGCCAAACGTTAAAAGTAATGTAAAAAAGAGAAAGCGGGGTTCTTTCTCTTTTTTAATGCAAGTCGCTTTGATTTTTGGTGGCGTACGAGGCCAAATAATCCGCCTTGACTTTTCTAACCGCCGCGCCATACGGCAAATTGTCGTTTTGAAGCTTGGCGCAGCTCTCCAGCATTTCGTCGTCGCTTACGCTGGCGACCGGCCGGTAATGTTCCGGATTGATTTCCACGAGTTTGAAACGCCCCAGGTCGTGCAGCTCGTCCGGAAACACGTAGGCGGCGCTTTGCGTCGAAAAAAAGTACACAAATTGTTTTTCCTTGTAGCCCAGCTCCAAAACCGTACCCGGCGGATATTGATAAAAAATCCGGCTCGGGTCGATTGGATAGCGCTTCTTCGGCTTTGGCTTGGCTGCCGGCGCCGGAGCGGTTTCCGGCTTTAAATAGCCACGAATCGCGTCGATGTCCTTTTTAGGTAAAATCGCGTACAAGGCGAGGTCCTGCACCGCCAAAAACGCGTAAGACGCCAAGTCCATCCACCACGTTTGAGGCGGAATCGAAACCGGGCACGAAAGCGATCCCCGGCTATGTTCCCGCAGCAGGCGGACTTTCGCCTTGTTGTTGTGAAGCGACTCCACAAAACCGATCCGGCCGTCTTTCAAAAAGACGACGTCGCTTTCCTTGATCGGCACCGGCAAGCCAAACGAATGATACGAGCAATACATGTGGCGGCTTTTTTGACAGGCGATTCGCCGTTCGATGGCGCCCTCCCAGCGAGGATCCAGCCGTCCCCACGGATAAAAGACGTTTTCAGCGGGCACATACACGCTTGGCACAAACAAGAAGCACGAGCTTTTGATTTCGCTCTGGCCGGTTTCCCGCAAATTGTACATGAGCTTTTCATCGTAGGCGTAGCGCTGATGCGAAGTCGTCATCGGGTACCCCCAAAACCCGTTTTCGCCCTTTTTCATCACCAAATACGGCCGGACATCGTGCCCGGGCTTAATGCGCAGACGGTCTTGCGCCGACACCGGCATTTGACAATACAAAATATCGCGTACCGAGCAGTTGGCAAAGTCGTCGACGATGGCCGGCTGCTCGTCTTCCAATCCATCCGGATCAATGGAAATTTCCGGCGCGGGTGTCCACCGCTCTAAAAAATGAATGAGTTTTTGAATCCATGTTCCCATAGTCAGCCCCTTTCTCCTGATATATATAATATTATAGATGTTTCAAATAAATGTCTATGACAAGGCGAATAAAAGATATAAAAAAAGCCCGGTTTCCCGGACTAAGACTCCATATTGGAGTATCCCATTAAAAACTGGTCGATTTCCTTGGCGCATTCCAGTCCTTCATGAATCGCCCACACAACCAGGGACTGGCCCCGACGGGCGTCGCCGGCCGCGAACAGCTTGTCATCCGCCTGACAGCGGTAGCGCCACGGCAGCGTCTTGATCGTGTTGCGCGGCGTCGTTTCCAGTCCGGCCGCCTCCTTGAGCGAATCCTCGATTCCGACAAATCCGGCTGCCACCAGCAAAAGATCGCAAGGAAGGATCGCTTCCGTGCCTTCGATCTTTTCCGGGCCATGGCTTGTCATGCCCACCTGGCACGTGTGAACGGCTTTGATCACGCCCTCGTCCGTATCCAGCGATTCAATCGTCGTCTGGTAGACGCGCGGGTCGCCACCGCACACCTCGATCGCCTCGATCTGGCCGTAGTCGGTCTTTTTGACCTTGGGCCATTCCGGCCACGGATTGGACTCCAGCCGGGTTACCGGTGGCTCCGGCATCATTTCCAGCTGCGTGATTTTCGTGCACCCAAGCCGGATCGCCGTGGCGCAGCAGTCGTTGCCCGTGTCTCCGCCGCCGACAATCACGACATGGCATTCACGCAAGTCGGGCAGGGGAGCGCCGGCTTGCAGGCGCCGCGTCGTGGCGGAAAGAAAGTCCACCGCGTACGCGACACCATGAATATCGTCCTCGAAGCCGGCCACCGGCCGCGGCTTTTTCGCGCCCGCGCACACCGCGATGGCGTCGTAGCGCTCTTTTAGCTGGTCGAACGACACGTCGCGCCCGACGCTTGTATTCATCTCAAACGTCACACCTTCTTCTTTCATGAGTTCGACGCGCCGCTGGATGACACGCTTATCCAGCTTCATGTTCGGAATGCCATACATGAGCAATCCGCCCGCTTCTTCCTCGCGCTCCAGCACACAAACGAGATGGCCGCGCTGATTGAGGGCGTTGGCCAAAGCCAGACCGCTCGGACCGGCTCCGATGACGGCGACGCGTTTGCCCGAGCGAACCGCGGGCTTGCGCGGCTTCATCAGTCCTTGCTCGAACGCGGACTCGATGATGAATTTCTCGTTGTCGTGCACGCACACCGGTTCGCCATCCAAGCCATTGATGCACGCCTTTTCGCACAGCGCCGGACAAACCCGGCCGGTAAATTCCGGAAAGGGATTGGTCTTGAGCAGGCGGTTGAGCGCGTACGCGATATTGCCCTGGTAAATCTCGTCGTTCCATTCCGGAATCAAGTTGTGCAAAGGACAGCCCGTCACCATGCCTTTGAGCTCGATGGCCGATTGGCAAAACGGAACGCCGCAGTTCATGCAGCGGGCCGCCTGTTCCTTTCGGGTGGTTTCGCTTTGCGTTTCGTACAGCTCCTCAAAGTCTTTGATGCGCGCCTGTACGGGACGATGCGGATTTTCCGCGCGTCCATATTGTAAAAAACCAGTCGATTTTCCCATAGTGCCTCCTTATGCGTGAATTGAAGCGAACGCTTTCAGCTCGGCTTCGTCGTGTGTGAACCCAAAATCTTCCAAACGCTTGATTTCGGCTTTGATCGCCTTGAAATCCCGCGGAATGATTTTCTTGAAATGAACGAGCGCCTCGTCAAAGTGCGCAAGCAGCGCGCCAGCCTTCGCGGATCCGGTCGCCTTTACATGCGAGCGCAGCAGGCGGGCGATCGTTTCGATATCTTGTTTGTGCTCGACCGTTTCCAGCTCGACCAGCTCGTCGTTGAGCCGCTCGTACAAGTCGTGCTCCTCGTCGTAAATGTACGCGACACCGCCCGACATGCCGGCCGCCACGTTTTTCCCCGTCCGGCCAAGAATGAGGGCGATCCCGCCCGTCATGTATTCGAGCGCGTGGTCGCCACAGCCTTCCACGACTGCGATCGCGCCCGAGTTGCGCACGCAAAACCGCTCGCCGGCTTTGCCGTTGATGAACGCCGCGCCGCTGGTCGCGCCATACAGCGCCACGTTGCCGATAATGACATTGTCTTCCGCCTTGAACGCCGCGTCTTCCTCGACAGCGACGATTAGCTTGCCGCCCGACAAGCCTTTGCCAACGTAGTCGTTCGCCTCGCCCCGCAAATCAAACGTGATGCCTTTGGGAAGAAAGGCGCCAAACGACTGGCCGCCCACGCCGCGCAGCCGCAAGACGAACGTGTCGTCTTCCAGCGTGTTTTGGTATTGACGGGTGACTTGCGCGCCAAACTGGGTGCCAAACGCGCGATCGAGCGAGCGAATCGCGAACGACGCCTCGTGCGGCTTCGCCTTCTTCTTCATAAATGGAGCGAAAGCAGGCAGCACTTGCGTCTGGTCGATTGTCGATTCCAGCTCGAAATCGTAAGGATCCTTGGTCGCGTCAGCCAGCGGCAGGGGATCGCCAAGCATTTGCTCGAGCCGTTCGATATGGTGGTCGCGACGATCCGTTGGCCGGATTCGCAAGCATTCGCTGTGGCCGACCATTTCGTCCACCGTTCGAAAACCGAGCGCCGCCATGATTTCCCGCAGCTCCTGCGCCACGTATTCCATAAAGTGGATGACATATTCCGGCTTTCCCTTGAACCGCTTGCGCAGCGTCGTGTTTTGCGTCGCGATGCCAAATGGACACGTATCCAAATTGCACACGCGCATCATCCGGCATCCCATCGTGACAAGCGGCGCGCTCGCGAAACCAAATTCCTCGGCTCCCAGCAAGGCGGCGACCGCCACGTCGCGCCCGGTCATCAGCTTGCCATCCGTTTCCACGAAAACGCGGTTTCGTAAATGGTTTTCGACCAGCGCGCGATGGGTTTCGATGACGCCAAGCTCCCAAGGAAGCCCCGCGTGGTGGATCGAGCTTTGCGGAGCCGCCCCCGTTCCGCCGTCGTGGCCGGAAACGAGAATGACCTGGGCGCCCGCTTTCGCCACGCCGCAGGCGATCGTGCCCACACCCGCTTCCGAAACGAGTTTCACGGAAATGCGCGCGTCGTCATTGGCGCATTTCAAATCATAAATGAGCTGCGCCAAGTCCTCGATCGAGTAAATGTCGTGGTGCGGCGGCGGAGAAATCAAGGTGACACCTGGCGTGGAGCAGCGCGTTTTCGCGATCCACGGATACACCTTGTTGCCTGGCAAATGGCCGCCTTCGCCCGGCTTGGCGCCTTGCGCCATTTTGATTTGGATTTCCTTAGCCGAGACGAGGTATTCGCTCGTCACGCCAAATCGCCCGGAAGCGACTTGCTTGATGGCGCTGTTGCGCAAGGTGCCAAAGCGTTGCGGCTCTTCGCCGCCCTCGCCGGAGTTGGACTTGCCGCCAATCGTGTTCATCGCGATCGCCATGCACTCGTGGGCTTCTTGCGAAATCGAGCCATACGACATCGCGCCCGTTTTGAAGCGGCGGACGATGGAGGCGACGCTTTCGACTTCGTCGATTGCGACCGGCTCGCGGCTCGACTGGAATTCCATGCACGAGCGCAGCGTGTGCGGGTGGTGCTCGGCGTGCAGCCGTTCGCTGTATTGCTTGAACACGTCATAGTCGCCTTCCTGGCACGCTTTTTGCAGCAGGACGATCGTTTTCGGGTCGTACAAATGGTCTTCCTTGTCTTTGCCGCTACGTAGCTTGTGGAAGCCGATCGAATCCAGCGACGTGTCCACGCCAAGACGCAAAGGATCGAACGCTTTGTCGTGGTGGACGAGCACGTCGTGTTCGATTTCGGCCAGCGTGATGCCGCCAATGCGCGACACTGTGTTCGTGAAATACGTGTCGATGACGTCCTGGTGGATGCCGATGGCTTCAAAGATTTGCGCACCCTGGTACGACTGGAGCGTGGAAATGCCCATTTTAGACGCGATTTTGACGATACCGCCTAAAATCGCCTCGTTGTAGTCGGCGATGGCGCGGCTTGGCTCTTTGTCCAAAATGTCGAGGCTGATCATTTCCTGGATGCACTCATGCGCCAAATAAGGATGGATGGCGCTGGCCCCATAGCCAAGCAGGCACGCGAAGTCGTGCACGCGTTTGGGTTCGCCGCTTTCCACAATGAGCGAGACGGCGGTTTTTTTCTTCGTCCGGATCAAGTGCTGCTCCAGCGCCGAGACAGCGAGCAGACAAGGAATGGCGACATGGCTTTCGTCGACGCCGCGATCGGACAAGATCAAGATGTTGGCG
Organism: Dubosiella muris; assembly: GCF_004793885.1. Classification (GTDB taxonomy): domain Bacteria; phylum Bacillota_I; class Bacilli_A; order Erysipelotrichales; family Erysipelotrichaceae; genus Dubosiella; species Dubosiella muris. The sequence goes on along the minus strand of NZ_SRYG01000002.1, from coordinate 87,347 downwards.
CCGTTGCGATACGCCCGATCCGCTTCGACAAACAAATGGTCGATGGCGTCTTTGAGCGGCATGCCCCGGTAAAACAACGTCGATAAAATGTGCGGATGGAACCCGTCCCGGTCGAGATTTTTGATTTTATCCATGTCTTGCGCGTCCAAAATCGGATGCTCGATTTCCAAAACGCGGCAGTTTTTGCCGGTGTCGTGAAGCAGGTTGCCATCCGAGCCAATGTACACGGTCGTGTCGGTGACGACTTGTTCGCGCAGCGAGTCGATGGGCGGATTCGTAACCTGGGCAAAGAGCTGCTTGAAATATTGAAACAGCGGCGGATTGCGTTTGGAAAACGGCGCGATCGGAATGTCCGTTCCCATGCTGGCGATCGGCTCCTTGTGCGTTTTGGCCATTGGCAAGATTTGTTCTTTCATGTCCTCGTACGTGTAGCCGAAAAACTTGTACAACGCGTCGCGCTGCGCCTGGGTGTGCAGACGCGTCTTTTTGTCGGGCGCGCGCAAATCTTTCAAATGGACTAAATACTGGTGGAGCCATTCGCCGTACGGATGCTCGCTGGCGTAGCGTGCTTTGAGATCCTCGTCTTGGATCAGGCCTTCGCCTTTGGTGTCGATCACCAGCATGCGGCCAGGCTCGAGCCGCGATTTTTCAACGATTTGATCGGCTGGCAAATCCAGAACGCCCGTTTCGGAAGAGAGGACAAGCAATCCGTCTTTCGTGATGCAGTAGCGGGCCGGCCGCAGTCCGTTGCGGTCAAGCTGGGCGCCGACAATATCGCCATCCGAGAACACGATGGCGGCCGGGCCGTCCCATGGTTCCATCATCGTGGCAAAGTAGTGGTAGAAGTCGGTTTTCGCCTGGCTCATTTTCGTGTGCTTGAAAGGCTCCGGAATCGTGATCATGAGCGCTTTGACCAGGTCCATGCCGTTCATCATGAAAAACTCCAGCGTGTTGTCCAGCCGCGCGGAATCCGAGCCTGTCACGTCCATGACGGGTAAAACTTCCTGATAGGCGGACTCGATGAGAGCCGAATGCATGCTTTCCTCGCGGGCCAGCATGCGGTTTTCGTTGCCCTGGATCGTGTTGATTTCGCCGTTGTGGGCGATGAGGCGGTTAGGATGGGCGCGCTGCCACGATGGCGTGGTGTTGGTCGAGAAGCGCGAGTGGACGATCGCGATCGCGCTTTGATAGCGCTCGTCTTGCAAGTCAAAGTAAAACTGGCGCAGCTGGTCGACTAAAAACATTCCTTTGTAAACAATCGTGCGCGACGAAAGCGAGGCGACGTACGTGTCTTTGGCGCACTTTTCAAACTCGCGCCGAATCAAGTAGAGCAGGCGGTCGAAATCCAGTCCGGGCTGGACGCTTTCGGGCCGTTTGACAAAGCCTTGCACGATGGCGGGCATGCAGTCGAGCGCCGCCTGTCCGAGAATGGACGGATCGCACGGCACGTCGCGCCAGCCGATCCATTCGGCCCCCTTTTTGGCGACGATCGTTTCGAACAGCTTCATCGCCTGGTTTCGCTTGAGGCTGTCTTGCGGAAAAAAGAACATCCCCACGCCATAGTCGCCGGCTTGTCCGAGCGCGAAAGGCAGCGTTGAGAAGAAGGAATCCGAAATTTGCAGCAGGATGCCGACGCCGTCGCCGACGGTGCCGCAGGCGTCCTTGCCGGCCCGGTGCTCGAGCTTTTCGACGATTTGCAGCGCCTGGTCGACGACCTGGTGGCTTTTTTGCCCGTTGATTTGGACGACGGCTCCAATTCCGCAGGCGTCGTGTTCGTTCATGGTAAATCGCATAGTGTTCCTCCTTTGTTTATACGCCGCTGTCCCCGTAGTTGGACAAGTAGCGGGCGGATGGATCGCTGACTTGGCAGCCTTCCCATGTCTGGTTTGGCAGCCAGAAGTCCTTGACCATCCGGCTTTGGCCCGGATAGTGCTTTTCGAACAGCTCCCGGTACAACAGCGCCTCTTTCGTGTATGGCGTGGCGTGGGTGTAGCGCTTCGCTTTTTGCTCGAACGCCTCGTCGGTATACAAAGCGTTGGCGTAGCGCTTGATGGTGTCGGTCATCGAATGGCCGACCGCGTCCGAAAACGCCGCTTTTTCCCGCATCAGGATCGAATAGGGAAGCAGGTTGTCGGCCGCGAACGCGTGGCGCAGCAAGTATTTGCCTTTGCCGTACGTGTTCAGCTTGCGGGCCGGGTCGATGTGCATGACGTAGTCGACAAATTTCAAGTCGCCAAACGGAACGCGCGCCTCCATCGAGTGCGAGGCGATGCAGCGGTCGGCCCGCAGCACGTCGTACATGTAGATTTCGCGCATCCGTTTTTCGGCTTCGGCCTGGAACGCTTCGGCGCTTGGCGCGAAGTCCGTGTATTTGTAGCCGAACATCTCGTCGGAAATCTCGCCAGTCAGCAAAACGCGCACATCGCTTGTTTGGCGTATGGCTTTGCACAACAAATACATGCCGACGCTGGCGCGGATCGTGGTGATGTCGTAGGTGCCCAAAGCGGCGACGATTTCGTCGAGGCTGTCGAGTACGTCGTGGTCGTCGATGACGATTTCGTGGTGGTCGCTGCCGATGTAGTCGGCGACTTCCCTGGCGTATTTCAAGTCGATGGCATCCGCGCTCATGCCAATGGCGTATGTGCGAATCGGCTTGTCGCTTTCGCGCTGGGCGATGGCGCACACGAGCGAGGAGTCCAGCCCGCCCGAAAGCAGGTAGCCGACCGGGGCGTCGGCATCGAGGCGCTTTTTGACGCCTTCGATGAGCAAGTCGTGAATGGACGTGGCGATTTGCTCCATGTCGTCGTCATGGTACGAGCGAATGTCGCTGACGTCGGCGTACTTCACGAAGTGGTGTCCGATGCAGTAGTAGCCCGGCGGGAAGGGGAGCACGGGATCGACGAGGCCGACGAGGTTTTTCGCTTCCGAGGCGAAATAGAGGAAGCCTTCTTTGTCGTAGCCGTAAAAGAGCGGCCGGATGCCGATTGGATCCCTGGCGGCGACAAGCTGCTTGGATCGGGCGTCGTACAAGACGCAGGCGAACTCGGCGTCGAGTCGTTTAAACATCTCGCATCCATATTCCTCGTAAAGCGGCAGCAGGATTTCGCAATCCGAATCGGATTGGAACGTGTAGCCTTTGGCTTCGAGTTCTTCTTTGATCGGGCGGAATCCGTAAATTTCGCCGTTGCATACGACCATGGAACCGTTCGGGGCGTGAAAAGGCTGCATGCCTTCGTCGTGCAGGCCCATGATAGCGAGGCGCTGAAAGCCAAGCCAGCCCGATTCAAACGGTTCGATGCGCTGGTCGTCGGGACCGCGAGTCGTTGTTTTTTCCAGCGCTTTGGCAATGCGGCTTTCGCCAAGTTTGTAGTTTGTGGTTCCAAATATCGTACACATACGTTTACCTCCTGAAAAGTACACCGACAGTTTCCTGTCGGTGGTTGACTTGCATTTTGTTTTTAGATGATGCCGAACAACAGTTTTCCGTACGTCGGGAACGGCCAGAGTTCGGTGTCGGTCAGCATTTCAAGCTGGTCGCATGGCGCCCGCAAGCTGTCCATGGCGGGAATGATGACATCGCGTACAAACGCGGCGGCCAGTTCGAAATCGTCGATTTGGTGCAGCTCGGCGACTTTGACTTCCAGTGCTTTGAGTGCCGCGAACGCTTGCTCCATCGCGGTCGAGATAGCTTCAAGCGTGCCCGTTTCGTAGCTGGATGGCAAGGTTTCCAGCACGGCTCGTTTCAATACGATCGTGTCGGCCAGCTCTTTTTCGAATCGGACGATGGAAGGCAAAATTTGTTTTTTGGCCATGTCGATCATCGTCAGCGCCTCGATGTTGAGCACTTTGGTGTACTCTTCCATCATGATTTCGTAGCGGGAAACGATTTCGTCGCGCCTGAGGACGCCTTGGCGCTCGAACAGGGCGATGTTTTCCGGCAGGATGCTGTACGGCAGGGCGTCGACAGTCGTTTTTAAATTGAGCAGGCCGCGTCGCTTGGCTTCCTCGACCCACGCGTCGTCATAGCCGTTGCCGTTGAAGACGATGCGCTTGTGCTGCTTGAGCGTGCGCTGGATGAGCGCGTGGAGCGCGCTTTCGAAATCGTCGGCGTTTTCCAGCTCGTTGGCAAAGTCGCACAACACGTCCGCGATGACGGTGTTGAGCATGATGTTTGGCTGGGCGACGGAGAGGGCGCTGCCCGGCATGCGGAACTCGAATTTGTTGCCGGTGAAGGCGAACGGCGAAGTCCGGTTGCGGTCGGTCGTGTCCTTTGTGAATTTTGGCAGCACGTCGGCGCCGATTTTCATAAGTTCCTTGCCGACGCCATCGTACGTCGTGTCGTTTTCAATGGATTCGAGCACGGCGGTCAGCTCGTCGCCTAAAAAGATCGAGATAATGGCCGGAGGCGCTTCGTTGGCGCCCAGGCGATGGTCGTTGCCGGCGGTCGCCACGGCGAGGCGCAGCAAATCCTGGTGCTCGTCGACGGCTTTGATGATGGCCGTCAAAAACAAGAGGAACTGGGCGTTTTCATACGGCGTGTCGCCGGGTTCGAGCAAATTGACGCCGGTGTCGGTGGAAATCGACCAGTTGTTGTGCTTGCCCGATCCGTTGATGCCGTCGAACGGTTTTTCATGCAGCAGGGCGACGAGGTCGTGCTTTTTGGCGACGCGCTGGATGATTTCCATCGTGAGCTGGTTGTGGTCGACCGCGATGTTCGTCGTCGAGAAGACCGGGGCGAGCTCGTGCTGGGCCGGGGCGACTTCGTTGTGTTCCGTTTTGGCGCTAATGCCAAGCTTCCACAACTCCTCGTTGAGCTCGTTCATGAATTTTTGGACGCGGGACTTAATGGTGCCGAAATAGTGGTCTTCCATTTCCTGGTTTTTCGGGGCCGGGGCGCCAAACAAGGTGCGGCCGGTGTAAATCAAGTCTTTGCGTTGCTCAAAGTATTGCTTGTCGACGAGGAAGTATTCCTGCTCGGGACCGAGCGTCGTTTTGACGGAGCGGACGTCCTCGTTGCCGAAAAGCTTGAGCACGCGCAGCGCCTGCCTGCTGATGGCCTCCATCGAGCGAAGCAGCGGCGTTTTTTTGTCGAGCGCGAATCCGGTATAGGAACAAAAGGCGGTCGGAATGCACAGGACGCCGTTTTTGATGAACGCGTAGCTTGTCGGATCCCACGCCGTGTAGCCGCGGGCTTCAAACGTGGCGCGAAGGCCGCCGTTTGGAAAGCTGGACGCGTCGGGTTCGCCTTTGATGAGTTCTTTGCCGGAAAATTCCATGATGACCGTTCCATCGTCCTGGGGATTGATGAAGCTGTCGTGTTTTTCGGCGGTGACGCCGGTCATTGGCTGGAACCAGTGCGTAAAGTGGGTGGCGCCTTTTTCAATCGCCCAAACTTTCATCGCGTGGGCGACGGCGTTGGCGATTTTGATGTTGAGCGGTTTGCCGTCCTGAATGGTTTTTTCCAGTTCCTTGAACGTTTCTTTCGGGAGCCGCTGGCGCATCGTTTGTTCGTTAAATACGTTGGTGCCGTACATTTCTGTGACCTTATCCATATTGATTCTCCTTCTTGATAAAAAAACGGCAAAAGCGGGTAGAGTCATCCCATTGGGAATGCTTTACGACGCCTTTGCCGTTGACATGCCCTTATTATAGCGGTTCACCGAAAGATGTCAACCATTTTCTGAAAATTATTTCATTTGTTTCAGAAAATAGATAAAAGCTTTCAAAGACGAATCAAACACTTTGGAAACCGATGAAATGAATTTTTTTGTTTTCATTTTTTACATAGCTCTTTATAATGAAGAGGATTGGAGATTATGATGACAACAATAGAAGAATTACTGCATTTTATTGAAGAGGAGGATGTCCGGTTTATCCGGCTGGCGTTTTTTGACGTGTTTGGCATTCAAAAGAATATTTCGATTTTGCCGGATCTTTTGCCCAAGGCGCTGAAGCATGGCATCGCGATCGACGCGAACGCGATTTTTGGCTTGTCTTCGTTGAAAGACGCGACGCTTTATGTCAAACCCGATATTTCGACGTTGACGATTTTGCCGTGGCGCTCGATTGATGGCAGCGTGGTGTGCATGGTGGGCAATTTGTACGACGCCCATGGCGAGCCGTACGCGCTCGACTGCCGGAAAATGCTCAAGGACGCGTTGCGGGCGGCAGCCGGGATGGATGTGTTGTTCAATATTTCGACGCAATTTGAATTTTACTTGTTTTTGCAGGACGAGGTGGGCAACAACACGTGGCGGCCGTTGGATTACGCGGGATACATGGATGTCGCGCCGGAGGACAAGGGCGAAAACGTGCGGCGCGAAATTTGCATGACGCTGGCGACGATGGGATTGCAGCCCCGTTCCTCCTATCACCAGGCGGGGCCGGGCCAAAACGAGATCGACTTTCACTCTTCGACGCCGTTGAAGGCGGCTGACGAGGCGTCGATGTTCAAATGGGTCGTGCGGACGGTGGCGGACGCAAACGGCTTGCATGCGGAGTTTTCGCCAAAGCCGCTGGAGGACAAGCCGGGCAACGGGATGCATATTAAGATGAAATTCGCGAAAACGATGCCGCGACATCAGATCGAACACTTTCTGGCGGGGATTTTGGCGCATATCGACGCGTTGACGTTGTTTTTGAACCCGGTTGAGGCGTCGTACGCGCGGCTGGGAAAACAAAACGCGCCGGATCAAATCGCCTGGTCGGTGGCGCATGCGCATGAGCTCATTCACGTCGATCCGAAAAACGACCATATTTTCGAGCTGCGCTCGCCGGATCCGTTGTGCGATCCGTACTTGTGCTTCAGCTTGCTGATCCGGGCGGGGCTGGATGGAATCGAAAACGAGATTCCGCTGGAAAAGCCTTTGGATATCGTTTGCGACTTGACGACGATCAAACGGCTTCCGTCCACGAAAGAGGAAGCTTATAATCGAACGGTACAGGACGAGTGGCTGCGCCAGTGGCTTCCGGAACGACTGATCGCCTTATACCGGTGAGGATGGTATGAAGGAGCGGAAAAAGGTTCTCGTCATCGCGGAAAAGAAAAGCGGCGCGCTTTACAAGGAGTTGTTTCCGGCTTCGTTGTATGGGGCGTGCGTGTTTGCCGAAAACGCGGTGGAAGCCAAGCACCGGCTGAGCCGGGAGCGCTTTGACCTCGTGCTGGCGCCCAAGCTGGCGCAGCCCAAGCAAGCCCATGAAATCGCGGTGGTTTACGACACGTACGTCCTCTTGTTCGTCAAGCCGCAGGCGTATGATCAAGTGGCGTACCAGATGCGGGAGGCGAAAGTGTTTGTGCTGTCGACGCCGGTTTCCAAGATGGTGGTCGCGCAAGTGCTTGCGATGCTGGAGCGGTTCATGGACCAGACGGCTCGTCTGGAGCAAAAGGTGGCGCGCGCCCAAAAGAAGCTGGTGGAGATCAAGACGATCGACCGCTGCAAAATGGAGTTGATGCACACGTTCCAGTGGAGCGAGGCGAAAGCGCACCGGTACATTGAAAAAAGCGCGATGGACACGGGGGCGACGCGGGCGCAAATCGCCGACCAGCTGCTGGCGCGCATGGATATGAAAAGGAGTGGTGAGGCTTGAAGCGCGAAAAGACCAACGCGATGCGGATCCTGGAAAAAAACGGGATCGAATACATAGAGCACGCGTACGAGCATAAAAAGAATGATCCGGTTGACGGGGTGGCGGTGGCCGAGAAAATCGGCGAGCCTGTCGAGCGGGTGTTTAAAACGCTTGTGACGCAAGCCAACACGAAGGAGTATTTCGTGTTTATGATTCCTGTCGACAAGGAGCTGGATTTGAAAAAGTGCGCGAAAGCAGCCGGCGTCAAACACGTCGAGATGCTTCCGTTGAAAGACTTGACAAAGACGACAGGCTATATTCGGGGCGGCTGTTCGCCGCTGGGCATGAAAAAAGAGTTGAAGACCTTCGCCCAGGAAGAGGCCGTTTTGTACGATACGATCTTTTTTTCGGGCGGGAAAATCGGGCTGCAAATCGAGGCGAACGCGAACGATTTGGAAAAAGTGCTCGACATTGCATTTCACGATTTGATCCGGAGTTAAAAAATAATAGAAAAATCGCGATACCACGATTTATTTTCTACTGTGGGACGGAAATATATTATAATTCCACCCGCAGTTTTTCTTTTTTTATTGTTGTCAAATAAACCTAACAGGTTTGTTTTTTCGGCTGATTTGGTATAATCGGTATCAAAAGTGGAAAAGTTGGCAATAGTTATAACATAATGATGTATTAGGGGTGGAAGTTTTTTTGAAAGCGTCTACAATGAGGATGAACAAAGAACTCGATCCGTGTATCGTGTGTTTTGGCAGAAGGTTTGAAAGGGAATTGGAAGGAAGGCAATCAAACGAAAGAAGCGAAACACCGGTTCGGCAGTTTCGCTTTTTGGGGTTCCAAAATCGAAACGCGCAACGGAGAAGTCGTTCGATGTGGATTTTTGCTTTACCCCTCACTTCAGTTGAATAAGCATCACCCTCGGAACGACACTGTCTTTCCGAGTTTTTTTTACGAAAGGAATTTTTATGAATCAGAAATCTCATGTACATGTGGCAAATCGGATTCGTATTTGGTTTGCCTGGATTCTTGCGCTCTTGTTGTGGATCCAGGGAACATCGTTTCCTGTGCGGGCCGAGGAGCCACCGTCCTCCTCTTATTCTTTTGAAAATACGATTCTTTCTGTTTCCTGGAAAGTGCGCCCGGAGTGGAATTCGGAATTTCAGTCGATTGATTCGGCGAAACCAATCGAGATCAAACCGAATGACACTTATCAACTTACCATCAAATATGAGCTTCCGCAAGGGACGCTAACTGCGGAGAGTCCATCCTGCTCGTATCAGCTTCCTTCGCAACTGACTTTTTCAAGTCCGGTTTCTGGCACCATCCAAAATGGAGGCACGGCAGTGGGCACGTATTCTATCGACACGTCAGGGCAGGTTGTCCTGCAATTTTATGAAAAACTCGTTTCTGAAAACGTCGATGGAAAGGTTTATGGCGATCTGCAATTTGACATCAAAGGAAAGGAGATCGTTCTTGACAATTCAACAGAAACCGTGATTCGATTCAACAATTCCAATCAATTTACTTTGACCGGACCAGCTCTTGATCCCGAGCCGGAAAAAGGAAGCCTTCAAGTCCAAAAAACCGGAGAGAAAAAAGAAGGCAGAACGATGAGCTACACCATCACGGTAACGGCAACAGGGGACACAACGGAAGACGTTGTCGTGACGGATGTGTTGAAAAGCGGAAGCGCGACGTATAAGGAAAACTCGCTCGTTGTGAAAAAAAGCGATGGAACATCCGTTTCGCCGGTGGAGCCTTCCTTTCAGGACCAATCGTTTCAGCTGACACTGCCGCCTTTATTGGCGAACGAGTCGTACACGATCACCTACGAGATGGAGGCGGATTCGCTGAAAAACGAAACGAACACGATCAAAAACTATGTGGAAGCGCAAACCACAGACGCGAACAAAACAGGCAGCTGGGGGCCGGATTTGACATTTACGAGCAAGATGCTGGAAAAAACTGGCGTTTTGCAAGCGGATAAAAAAACGATTTTATGGACGGTGACGCTGAACGAGGCGAACGAGGATTTAAACGGCTGGACCCTTCAGGACGAATGGAATCAGATTCCGGTCAAGGAAGTGTCGATCAAGCCATCCGTCGACGGAAATGATAAAATTTCGCTTCCTTACACGTTTTCAAGTACAGATACCACAACGTATACGATTACCTACACGACGCCGGCCGACGTGCTTCTTGGCACGAGTCAGACGTTGAACAAGGTGGTTCTGGAAAACGAAGAAGAAAAAATCGAACAGGAAACCGGCGTGTATGTGCCGGACAGCGAAGACGCTCAGCCGATTCAAAAAGAAGGCGTCGCGCTGAAACCGATTGGACCGAATTTGTACGAAGCCGAATGGATGGTGCGCTTAAACCTCGACTATTCCTCTCTTTCACCGGGATGGACGTATACCGACCGGCTTTCGGGCGATGGAACGTCCTCGTACTCGGCAGAGCAGAAAAAAGCGCTGATGGAGGCGATTGCGAACGCGTTTGGCGTGACCAACAATCAAGTAGAGAACGAAAATGGATTCACATCCGATACCATCGACTTTTCCTGGGTGAAAGAAGAATGGGAAAGCGAAGCGAAAACGTTTCAAATAACCGGAAAAACTTCGCTTCCGCAAGGAACAACGATTAAATTTACGTATTTCTCGACAGTAGAAATAGAAGAGGGGAACCTCTACAACAACGGCGTTTTGAAAGACCGTGGAAAAGAGGCGAACGCTTCGGGCGAGTTGACGGTAAAACCGATTTTAAGAAAAAACGATCCGCTTTCGCCTGGCAGTAGCTGGACCTATCATAGTCGAAAAGAGCTGAAAGACGATATTTTGCGATGGGAAGTCGTTGTAAACATTCCGGAACACCAAACGAAGGCGCTGACGCTTGTCGACACGCTTCCTAATGAAGTGACGTATTCCAACGCTTTTGTCAAAGACAAGGAATTGAAACCGGAGGTGCAGGGAAATACGGTGACGTGGACATTGGATGAGGCGTTTGTTCAAGCCAATCAGGGCAAGACAATCACGTTTGTCGTCGAGGCAAAGCTGGTGGAACAAAACCTGACTTGGCGCAACGACGAGACGACTGATCCAAAAATTCGGCGGATCCATGTCAAAAACCAGGCGGAAATCATTCAAGAGGAAGATCTATTGAAAAAAGTCGAGCAGACGCAAACGATTTGGGAGTCTACCGTTCGAAATCGAATCGAGAAAACGGATCCGAAAGCGTCCGGAAAGGAAACGGCGCATCGGTTCGAAGAACTTGAAAACGGACAGGTAATTTGGAAAATCGCCCAATACATCGAAGAGAATCAAACGAAACCACTGACTGTGCAGGACAGCATTCCCCAAGGATTGCGGTTCGAAGAGGGAAAAGTCCGTTGTGACGGGAAAGAAGTTGATGCTAATTTCACGCTTCAAGAGAACACGTTGTCGCTTGCGCTCGATGAACAATTCATCGTGAAATGGCGTGGAAAGACATTGGAGCTGACGCTTGCCTTTTCCATCAAGGATGATTTTTCGTGGAATGTGGATCCAGACCATCCTAAAAACGCCACGGGCCTCTTTAAAAACGAATGCCAGGTTTTAGAAGAGGGAACCGTCGTCGATACGGACGAGCAAACGCAGACCATTACGAAAAACTTGTTTGAAAACGCCTTGAAAAAAACAGGAAACTACGATTCTTCGACGGGTGTATTGTCGTATACCGTCGTGATCAATCCGGATGGAAAAACATTTGGAGGCGAGGATGGCTTGATTCATTTGCACGACCGGCTTAAATACCACTACAAAGGCGATTACGATTCGTATCGGGTATACTTTATGCCGGAGAAAACCGTGTTGTATGAAGTGGCAGGCGACGGAGAGAAAAAGGAGATTGACCGTAAAGACTGGCATCTTCGCTATAAAATCGGTCCCGAACAGTGGAATCCGGACATGCAGCAAATTGATTTGGATTTGGATGTGCCGGATGGCAAATCGCTTGAACTGACGTATTGCTATCAGGTTTGGGGACGAAAGACGCTAGAACAAAGCATTGGCAATTCGATTGAATTGACGGTAAACGACAAGTCGTATGCCGAATCAAGCACGTCGGTGGCCGCCAAGACAATCACATCCAGCGCGAACGCGGGCACTCGTTATGTGACGTTGCGAAAAGTGGATGAACAAGATATCAACGTTTTTCTGCCAGGCGCTAAGTTTGATTTGTACCGCTATGACAAGGAAAAAAATGACTATGTAAAAGAAGACAACAAGTCGGCGCAAGTCAGCAACGCGAACGGAACCATACAATTCAATGATTTGGCTTTCAACACCGCGTACTACTTAAAGGAAATCGAAGCGCCATCCGGCTATTTGCTGGACGAAACACCATTTTACTTTTATATCGTCGGTACGGACACGTCAAGCACAACGTTCATGCCCGATGGATTTGAAACCGATCCCAACACTCACACCTACATGAACCAGTCCAACTTGTATATCACGAACAAAGCGAACACGACCTCATTGACGGTACGCAAGAAATGGCTGGACGCGCAAGGTGTGGAATTGAGCGGTCCTACCCGGGAGGCGGAGGTGGACTTGATTCGGTACACTCACGACGAGCCGCCGGATGATTCGTTTCAATATAGTTTGAATATTAAATCGAGTGGAACTGTTTTACTGGAACAGACGAATGTGCCAGTTAAAAAAGGTTCGGTTCTTGAAATCACATTTGAATTACTAAATGTTAGCTCTGGGGATGGGATTATCCATGACCAAAATTGGAACGGATACTCACCTGTTGAATCTATTTCCGGGATTCCGGGAGAGGAAACCTGGCAGACCTATACTCGTTTTACTTACCGGATTCCGCTTCAGGAAAATAACTTGATTTTAACAGCGGAGAATTGGGGCTTACGATTTCCAAAAGTAACACTCATCGAACCAGAGTTGAATGGAACAGTTATTGAATCTATCCCGCTCAACAACCAAAACGACTATAAAACGACAATCCCTGACTTGATAACCGAAGAAAATATCAACGGAAAAAAAGTTTACTATACATACGACGTGCAGGAACAGCCAATGGCTGGTTTCGATGCCACGTATGAAAAATTGACGACTGAAACGGGGGTTGAAATTGTCGTCACGAACCGGCGGAAGGAAAACGGGGGATTTGTTTTTCCGGAAACCGGCGCGAATAAAAATCAGATCAGTGCATATGTAGGAGGTGTAATGATCGCAAGTCTGATCTGTGTGCGGATATGGAATCGACGAAAATCGAAAGAAAGGTAACAAGAGAACATGAAAAAAAGTTTTAAAAATCGGATGAAGGGAGCACTTGCCCTCGTGTGCTTGCTTTGGGGAATGACAGTTGCCGTTCCGATAAAAGCAACGGAAACTGGGGACACTACGTCAACGGACATTTCGGAAACAGGTACCAAATCAACAGTGAACCTGACAATCCCTGAGAGTTTAAAGGGTCACACATTTGCCGCCTATCAAATCTTTAAGGGTGATGTTTCAAATGGAGTATTATCCAATGTGAAATGGGGCGATGGAGTTGATCGAGATAATTTGATTAGCTCTTTGAGGTCAAAAAGCATCATTTCAACAACCACAACAGATCCCACACCAAAAGAAGTGGCGCAAGCGATTGAAACGTATGTATCTCAAGGTAGTGATGAAACGGAAAAAGAAAGACGTGCCGGAGAAATCGCTCTTCTGATTTCAAAACATTTGAGTGAAACAAGCACAAGTATTGCAGGAACCTCTGTATCTCTGGTTCCCGGGTATTATTTGATCAAAGATGTAACAAAAAATACGACGAATCCGGATTTCACGTGGAATGAATCATTGCTACAATTGACAAGCGATATGAAGATTGAAAGAAAAGCTGAGACGCCAACTGTTAAGAAACAAGTTGGAGAAAACAATGGGGAAAATGGTGCACTAAATTATCAGGATGTGGCGGATTATTCTATTGGAGACGATGTTCCGTTCCAAATCACTTCAACAGTTCCAGAGACTACGCATTATGATGAATACACCTATGAATTTCACGATACGCTAAGTAAAGGGTTGAATCTGAACGAGGATAGTATTGAGGTTTTATTGGATGGTGATAAATTAACGAAAGGGACAGACTATACCATTGTTAACGGTCAAAAAGAAACAAAAGACGGTTGTTCACTGCATGTAAAAATTTCAAACTTAAAAGATCATGGTGGTGAAGAGGTAATAGTAACTTACACAGCCCAACTCAATTCAAACGCTCTTGTTGGAATTGCAAATGGAAACGATACACCAAACACGAACAAAGTCTATCTTGCGTATACCAACCATCCGTATACGGATTCAGACTACGCTGTAACGCCGGAAGATAAGGTTCTGGTACTGACGTACAAATTGTCTGGAACAAAAAAAGATGCGAGTGATAAAAAGACGCCATTGAAAGGAGCGGAATTCTATTTATTGAATACGGATCAAAAGAACCCTTCTTACGCGATGATGGATGCTACATCTCATAAATTTACGGGTTGGACAAAGGATGAAAAATCAGCTTCGAAGCTGATATCAGGAGAAAATGGAGGATTTGAAATCCAAGGATTGGATGCGGGAACATACTACCTAAAGGAAATCAAAGCCCCCGTTGGTTATAATATCATGGAAGGATTGCAATCGGTAGAGGTTATTGCGAATAAATCACGAGTTTATGATTTTGGTGAGGCTACTTCACCGGTTGATTTTAACACAAATTCGAATGATGCGAACGGTGTTAAGAAAACAAGCATTGATCAATCTGGAACGATGAGCGTTGTCGTGGAAAACGGCAAAGGCTTCACAATGCCTTCGACCGGTGCGTTTGGACAAACTCTGATTTACGGTGTCGGCGGTCTTTTGGCGCTAGGCGGCCTTGGCATTCGAATGGCACGGCGCCGTCACGAACAAGACTAAAAAGACGAAACGAAAGCCCGATTGGCTTGACCGGCTCAGCGTCTGGATGCTGCTCGTTGGCATTGGCTTGATTGCCTATCCGACCGCGGCCGACTGGTGGAACTCGATCCATCAGACGCATATGCTGACCGAATACGCGCAAATGGTGGAAGATCTGGACGAGCCGTTCAAGAAGGAAATGGTCGCGCAGGCTCGTTCCTACAACAAGACGCTTTTGACCCGGGAAGATCGCTGGAATTTTTCAGAATCGGAATGGGCGACGTATCTTGACTTGCTGGATCCGGGAAAAACCGGCGTCATGGGATCGGTGTCGATTCCAACTCTAGGTATCACGTACCCGATTTACCACGGGACCGACGAAGGCGTGCTGGCCGTGGCCATCGGACACATGCCCGGCTCCTCGCTGCCTGTCGGCGGCAAGGGGACGCACGCCGTTCTTTCCGGCCATCGCGGATTGCCTTCCGCCCAGCTGTTCACGCATCTGGACCGGGTGAAAAAAGGGGACCGGTTTCAAATTGAAACGATCGACCAGCGGCTTTTGTACGAAGTCGATCAAATCAAAACCGTCCTGCCAGGCGACGAGACCTATGTCGAAATCGACCCGGACGCCGATCTTTGCACGCTGGTGACGTGTACGCCCTTCGAGGTGAACACGCACCGCCTGCTCGTGCGCGGACACCGGATTCCGCTGGACGACAAGCCCGAACCTTACGCCATTCCGTGGCCAAGAATCTTTTTGTGCCTTGGCATGCTGGTCGCGCTCATCGCGCAACTCGTTTCGAGAAGAAAGGAAAAATGATGAAAAAGCTATGGAGCGTGCTTTTGGGCCTTGTATGCGCCCTTGGGATGACAGCATGGTTTCAACCGGTGTGCGCCGCCAGCGACGGAAGCATCGTGCTCCATTTGGAAGATCGCGAAAGTGAAGTCGCTCTGTACGCGGTCCCTGTCGAGCTTCAAAATCTGGAAGTCGACGAACTCGTCGCCGCGCTGCTTGACCAAGGCGTCGAACCCCAAACCGCCGCCATTACGTCGAACACGATCCGTTTTGAACAGCTTGAACCCGGTCTGTATTTGCTGCGGCAAACGCGCCACGCCCCCAACCGGCAGCCGTTCAAGCCGCACCTCGTCCATTTGCAAGCCGATGGCATGCAAGTCGAGGAAACGCCCAAAACCGCGCCCGTCGTGTCGAATCCCGATTTTCCACGATCCAGCCGCCACGACGCCACGCTGCCATACACCGCCCAGCCCCGATGGCTGATCTATGTTTTCGCCATGTTGGGCATTACATGTTTGCTTGGCGGCCGGCTGTTGAGAGAACCGTATGAAAAATAAAACCGCCCGGCATTTGACGCGCCTGGGCTGCCTGTTTATTTTGGCCGCGCTGGCCGTCTGGCTGTTCGAGTGGAACGACAACATGACCAAGGCGGCGCTGGCCAGACAGCAGCTCTCCGCTTTGCGTACGCCATCCGAAAAAAATCCGGCCGACGAGCGTTTTTTCGGCGACCTGCTCATTCCGGCCCTCGAGCTGGAGCTTCCGGTGCTGTCCACCTACTCGCAAGAGGCGATGGACCAGTACCCGTGCCTGTACGCCAACGACGGGGAGCATCTTGTCGTCTGCGCCCACAACGCCGACAGCCATTTCGGCCGCATCGGCCAGTTAGGATTTGGCGATGAAATCACGATCCGCACCTCAAGTGCGTCGTACCGCTATCAAATCGAGAAAGTGGAAGTGCTCGAGCCAACCGAAGTGAAACGCATGGTCGAATCCGACTACGCCCTCACTTTGTTTACGTGCACGCCTTTCGGCGTCCGCCGCGTCGCGGTGAGGGCGGCGCTGTGCGAGGAAAACGTGGATGAAAATAGATGACTGACAGTCATAAATATGAGAGAATAGGAACATGAACAAGTACAGTTGGATGATGGTTTATGCTTTCCTGTTCTCTTTTCTTATGGTCATGATCGGGGTGGCGCTCGAAGCGCCCGCGACCGGTCCGGCCGAAATCGCCTGCACCGACCGGTTTATCGAGTTTAACGGCCTCATCTACAAGCAAGTGCCGTACGATCAAATCCGCTCGATCGAGCTGCTGAGAAACTACGACCTGAAACGAAAAGGGATCCAGGAAGGCGTGGAGTTTGAACACTACTACAATGGAAACGCCGATTTTCAAACGATCGGCCGATGCAGCGCGTATTTGTATTTGACGCACAAAGACTACATCGCGATCGTGACCGCGGACAGCGGTACGATTTTGTTCAACGAGCCAACACCCGAAATCACGACCCAAATGTACGACTACATCAAAAACCGCATCGACGCGGCGTAGAAAAGAGGAAAAAACTATGTGGTATGAATCCAGCGTGTTTTATCAAATTTACCCCCTGGGAGCGTGTGGGGCTCCCTTTGAAAACGATCATAAAAAGACGCATCGGCTAACAAGACTGACCTCGTGGATCCCCGGTCTGAAAAAACTAGGCATCGACTGCGTTTTGCTCAATCCGGTCTTCGAGTCCATCTCCCACGGCTACGACACGACCGACTACACGCAAGTCGACGTCCGTCTGGGCGACAACGACGATTTGCGCGCGTTCGTGCGCGCCTGCCACGACAACGATATCCGCGTCATTTTGGATGGCGTGTTCAACCATGTCGGGCGCGCGTTCGCCCCGTTTGCCGACGTGCTCCAAAACCGCGAAAACTCCCCGTATCTTTCCTGGTTCGACATCGACTTGAACGGAAACAACGAGTACGACGACGGCTTGTCGTATCAAAACTGGGAAGGCAACGCCAATCTTGTCAAACTCAACTTGAACAATCCAGCCGTCGTCGACTATCTATGCTCCATCGTCCAAGACTGGATCGACACATTCGACATTGACGGCTTGCGGCTCGACGTCGCATATTGTCTGGCCCCTGATTTTTTACGCGCCCTCCATACGTTTACCAAGTCGATTCGTCCCGATTTCTTTTTAATGGGCGAAACGCTGCACGGCGACTACAACCAGTGGGTCAACGAGCAAATGCTCGACTCCTGCACGAACTACGAGTGCTACAAAGGGTTGTATTCCAGCTTCAACACCCGCAATTTTTTTGAAATCCTGTATTCGTTTAACCGGCAGTTCGGCAACGAGCAATGGTGCCTTTACCGAGGCAAGCACTTGTTCAACTTTGTCGACAACCACGACGTGGAACGCATCGCCTCCATTTTGAACGTCAAAGCCGACTTGCCCCTCATCTACGCCATGCTCATGACGATGCCGGGCATTCCGTGCTTGTATTACGGCAGCGAGTGGGGAATGGAAGGAAAGAAAAACTGGAACGACACCGCCCTGCGCCCGGCCGTCGAGGCGCTGGAATGGAACGAGCTCACGGACTGGATCCATACGCTGATCGACATCCACCACGCCTTGCGCCCGTTGTACGAAGGGTCGTACCGCCAGGTTGCGTTGACGAACACCGCTTGCGTGTACGCCCGGGAGCTGGATGGCGAAACGGTTTGGACCGCCATCAATCTTGATGACTCGCCAGTTGACCTCGGTGTGGATTTTCAGGCGGAATGCGTCGACTGGCTTGCGGATTCGCAGCCGGTTTTTGTGGACTGGTGCGTCCAAATTCCAGCCAAAGGTGCCATGATCTTGACTAAAAAATCGTGATTTGTGATTTTCGAGAGCAAATTTCGCTCTCTTTTTTGTTTTGTGCAAATATTTTCGTCTAAGTATAGATAAATGCATAAAATTCGTGGAAAATCAACGAATGTGTTTGAAAAGTTCGGTTTCCTCGTGTAAAGTCGGGACTTGTGAAACAAACAGTCCGAAATCAGACTGGAAAACAGGAGGAAACGAACGATGAAACAAACGAAAATATTCGGCTTTGCGGCTGGGATCGCTCTTGGATTCAACGCGTTCGCCCCGGTTTTTGCCGCGGACCAAAACGTAAACAATTCAATGCCGCATTCCCCCATGGCATACTACGAAGCAGCCTACAAAGACGAGACGTCCCTGACGTCGATCGTCGAAGAAGCCTTTCATAAAAACCTAAAACAATACACGTTGAAAGAAACGGAAAACGGATTGTGCTATTTGCTGGATGACGCCATCATCGACATCCAGGGCATCGACCTGGATAAGGAAGGGTATCAAATCGTGAAAATGGCGATGAAAAGCCGCACCGCCAAGGTGGGCGAAAACAAGCCAACCAACACCCTCTCTTCCGAAAAGGAAATCGTCTCGGTAAAAAACGCCGTGATCGACGTCCGCGACGGGCAGGCGCCAACGATCCGCGTTCCCGAAGTCGTGAAAACGACTGAAAACCAAACGCTCGATTTGAACGAGCACATCGAAGCCAGCGACAACAGCGGCCAGGTGGAATTGACAGTCGATGAGTCCATCGACTACGCCAAACCCGGCGAATACACTGTCAACATCGAAGCCAAGGACGCCAGCGGAAACGTAACCAAAAGCGCGATGAAAGTCGTCGTGGAAAAAGACGATTTCTACGACCGCATCGCCCAGGCGGCGCTTTCGCAAGTGGGACGCTACAAGGACTGCACGATGCTTGTCACCAACGCGCTCAAAGCCGTTGGCATCGACTTCCACGGCTGGCCGGAAGAATACGCCCAGCTTGGCAGCTACACCAACAACCCGGTTCCGGGCGATATCATCATTTACAGCGGCCACGTCGCCCTTTACATTGGCGATGGCCAAGCCGTCCATGGCGGATGGCTGGGCAATCAAACCGTTGTCACATCCGTCGAATGCGACAAGCCGCTCATCGGCTACGTCCACGTGGCGCACTAAAACCTGGAAATTCCAGGTTTTTTTATGAAAAAAAGATATATTATCACACAGTCATTTGCTTGACACAAGGAATATGCCTGCGTGATTGAACAATGTGAATTTATGTGATAAAATAGGATGACTTACAATAATTCGCGTTCAAAAAACGAGAAGGGGGAAAGGGAATGAAAGGCACACGCAAATGGATCGGGTTCTTTTTGGGGTTTGTTTGCCTTTTTTTTAATGGCTGTTCCAGTCAGGAGGAGCCGTTCCATGAAATCGAGCCGGGATCGGTTTATCAAGGGCCGATTGAGATCCACGAGCCGAAAGCGACAAACGCCCAGGTGCTTTCCGGCGGACAGATCCTCGTCGACGTGTCCAATGTCGCCGACGGCTACCTGATGATCAAAACGCTGAGCGGATTCGACACCCGTCTGAAGTGCCGCATCAGCCACGAGGCGGACCAGTACACATACGATTTGCCATCCGATGGCGAATATGTCGTGTTTCCGCTTCAAATGGGCGATGGCGAGTACACGATTTCCGTCTACCAAAACACCGAAGGAACAAGCTACGCGCAAATTTTTTCCGAATCGTTTGCGGTGGCGCTCGAGGAGGACAACCGCGTGTTTGTCTTTCCAAACCAGCTTGTGTGGTACACACGCGAGTATCCGGCGGTTTTGTTGTCGTACGACATTTGCCAGTCGCTTTCTAGCGACCAGGAAAAAGTCGACGCGATTTACCGGTACATTGAAAACTACATGACGTACGACACCGACAAGGCGGCCAGCGTGCAGTCGGGCTACATCCCGGATCTGACCCGTGTGCTGGAAGAAAAGAAAGGCATTTGTTTCGACTACGCCGCGCTCATGGCCGCCATGCTGCGGGCGCAGGACATCCCCTCCCGGCTTGTGATGGGAAACTTGACAAGCGAGGGGATTTACCACGCGTGGAACGAAGTGTATGTGGATGGCCAGTGGCGCTGGTACGATCCAACCTACGGGTCCGCCAACTCCAATGAGCAAAGCGACTATGTCGACGACAGGAGGTATTGATGATGGAGAAAAAAACAAACTTGAAAAAGCTGGATCCGGCGCAGCTTTCGCTCTTATGCGCGCAATGGGCCATGATCCTGAAAACCGGCATTTTACTGTACGACGGGGCCGACATTCTCGTTTCGACGTATGAAAACACCAGCGAGCAGGCGTTGTTCGAGCGTATTGCCGGCGCGCTGGAAGAAGGCCTGCCGTTTTACGAGGCGCTCGAAAGCACCGGCCGGTTTCCAAAATACATGATCGAGATGGTGCGAATCGCGGAACGGACGGGAAATCTGGATGTCGTGCTCGATTCGCTGTCCAAGTATTATAAAAAAGAGGCGCTGCGCAACGAGAACATTCAAAACGCCATTTTTTATCCGGTGACGCTCGTGGTGATGATGAGCGTCGTCATCGCGATTTTGGTCGTCAAAGTCATCCCGGTTTTTATGCAGGTGTTCCGCAACATGGGCGTCAGCCTCGACGGCTCCACCCAGACGATTTTGTCAGCCGGGATCTTTGTCGGCTACGCCGTCATGGTGTTCGCCATCTTGCTGAGCGTCTTCGCGATCGTCGTCATCGCGATGTGGAAAAAAGGGAAAACCGAAACGCTGCTCAAAGGCGCGGCCAAAATCTTTCCGTTTTTTCGAAAAATCCACAAAGGGCAGGCGGCCGCCCGCTACGCGGACATCGTCGCGATGGCGATGCGCAGCGGTTTCTCGCTGGATGAAACGATGGAAATGGCGCCCGATTTCATGCCCGATGCCCAGTCCCGGACGATGGCGCAAGTCAGTCTGGATACGATGCGCCAGACAAACCAGTTCACCGAAGCCATGATCGCCAACGGCTTTTACGACACGATCCACGAGAAAATGATCGAGGTCGGCGACCAAACCGGTCAAATCGAATCCGTCATGACCGAGCTGGCCGACTTGTACAACCACCAAGTCGAAAGCGAAATCGACGGCGTTGTCGCCTCGATCGAGCCGGTGCTCGTCGCGCTGCTCACGCTGATCGTGGGCGGCATCCTGCTTGCCATCATGCTTCCGCTTGTCGGCATCCTGATGTCCATGACGTGAGGGCCGGCCATGAAAACGAAACAACGAAACAAACCGCTCATGCTGGCGGAATTCGTGGCCGTGATGCTTTGTTTTTTGTTCGTGTTCGACTGGATATCCAAAACGGCGTATCGCCAGTCGACGCAAACGATCCAAACCGCCCTGGAGCAAATCATCGTCGACACGTACGCCAGAGAAGGGCGCTATCCGCCCTCGCTTGAATCCATGATCAAGGAGCACGGATTCACGTACGACCCCGACACGTACATGATCGTCTACGATATTTTTGCCGACAACATCCGCCCGCGCGTGCAGGTGACGGAAAGGAGCCGGCCATGAATCGACAAAAAAACACGTTCGCTTCGCTTAGTTTGTTTCTCGTCTACGCGATGTTCGCGCTTCTGGCTTTGTTCCTCGTCGTGATCGGGGCGCGCGTTTATGAAAACATCGTTTCGGAAAGCGGACGCGTCCACGACAGCCGCACCGCCATGACGTACATTCAAAACAAGCTGCGCAACCGTCTTGACGCCGTTGGCGCCGACCATGACGTGCTCGTGCTCAAAAAAGGCGACCTCGTCACGTATATTTACGAACAAGACGGGACTCTTTGCGAATTTTACACCTTGGACGGGCTGCCGCTGGAAGACGGGCAGGGCGAAAAGATCGTCGCTGTCGAAGATTTTTCGATCCGTCCGGACAACGGACAACTCGTTATCCGGCTCACGGACCGGGAAGGGTTTGAAAAGGTTTTGCACGTCCAGGAGGTAGGCGTATGAAAAGAAAACGCAATCCGGCTTTGATTGAATTGATGCTCGTCATCGTCTTCTTTTCGCTGGCCTCGCTTATCCTGCTGCAAATGTTCGCGAAAGCGTTCACGCTTTCCAAGCAAAACATCGCCCTTGCCAACGGACAGATCCTGCTCGAGGATTTGATGAACCAGTGGATGGCCGATCCCGCCACGCCGGTGGCGCAAGACGGGGTGTACCGCTTCAACGAGGAAATGAACCTGGATCCAGACGGCCGGTATTTGTTGTGTGTCGAGCGCAGCGAAACCGAGACGCTCGCTTCGATCACGCTCACGCTCCAGGAACAGGAAACGACGTTGATCGACTTCCACACGACCATCAGCAAGGAGGAATCAAAATGAAGCGAAACGGTGTCGGCACCGCCTCGTTCGTGCTGATCGCGCTTGTGCTCGCCTTGACGTGCTTTTCGCTGCTGGCGCTTTACCAGGCCGACTTGCAAAACCGGATGAGCCGCTCTTCCATCGACTATTCGAGCCGCTATTACGAGGCGCTCGCCTCTATTAGCGAGCAGGTGGACGCGATGAATCAAACCAGGATGGACGAGGATAAAAAATACATTTCCGTGCAAATTCTCGACGGCCAGTATTTGATTGCCCGCGTTGAAAAGCGGGACGGCCGGTACGTGATTGCCGAACGATACGTTGAAAACCAGAACACGTGGGATCAAACCGAACCGATCCCGGTCTGGGATGGAAAGGATTGAGACTATGAACATCGAAGAAATACTGGAGGACAGCCTCCAAAAAGGGGGATCGGACTTGTTTATTGTGCCCGGGGCGCCGATCCACGTGAAAGTCAAAGGACGCATGGAGCCATTTGGCAGCCAGCCCGTCATGCCCGCGCAAAGTCTGGAGCTAATCAGCCAGATTTATGAAAACGCCAGCAGGAGCCAGGAAACCTTGAAACAAACCGGAGACGACGATTTCTCGTTTTCGATTCGCAACGTGGGACGTTTTCGCTGCAACGCCTACAAGCAACGCAACTCGTACGCGGCCGTGATCCGCATCGTTCCATTCGGCTTGCCCGACCCGAAACAAATGAGCATTCCGCAAACCGTCATCGACTTGGCGCGCACAAAAAACGGGATGATTCTCGTGACGGGACCGGCCGGCTCGGGAAAATCGACGACGCTGGCGTGCCTAATCGACGAAATCAACCGGACGAAAACCGGCCACATTATCACTCTGGAGGATCCAATCGAATTCATCCACCCGCACAAAAACTGTTTGATTTCCCAGCGCGAAATCAGTCTGGACACCCAAGACTACGCCTCGGCGCTGCGGGCGGCGCTGCGCCAAACCCCCAATACGATTTTGCTCGGGGAAATGCGGGACTTCGACACGATTCAAACGGCCCTGACCGCGGCGGAAACCGGCCAGCTTTTGCTGTCGACGCTCCACACCCTGGGGGCCGCGAAAACGATTGACCGGATCATCGACACGTTTCCGGCCAACCAGCAGGCGCAAATCCGCGTCCAGCTGTCCATGGTGCTCAAAGCGGTGGTCAGCCAGCAGCTTGTGCCCGGTATCGACGGCACGCTCGTACCCGCCTTCGAAGTCATGATCGTCACGCCGGCGATCGCCAACCTGATTCGGGAAGGAAAGATCCATCAAATCGACAACGTGATCTTTTCCAGCCAGGAAGGCGGCATGCAAACGATGGACAACGCGCTGCTCGCCTTGTTCAACGCGGGCAGGATCACGCGCGACAGCGCGATCGCGTACGCTCAGGACAAAACGACGCTTTCCAGAAAGCTGAAGGAAAAAAAGCTCCATGTCGTTTAAACCTAAAGTGCTCATTGTCGACGACTCGGAAATCAACCGCCTCATTTTAACGGATATGCTCGAAGACAAATACGACTTGATCGAAGCGGGAGACGGTAAAGAGGCGATCCGGCTTATGAACGATCACGGATTCGAACTCTCGCTCGTTTTGCTTGACTACATGATGCCGGAAATGGATGGCTTCGAGGTGCTGGAAGTCATGCGGGAACGCGGATGGAACGCGCAGTTGTCCGTCATCATGATTTCCGCGGAAACCGGCGCCGACTACATTCATAAGGCGTACGACCTTGGCGTGTACGACTTCATTTCCCGGCCGTTTGACGCCTCGATCGTCACGCACCGGGTCGAAAACATGATTTTGCTCGACGCGCGCCAAAAACATCTCGAACGGCTTGTCGCCGCCCAGGTGCAGGAAAAAACGCGCCAAAGCAACATGCTGATCAACATCCTGAGCCACATTGTCGAGTTCCGCAACGAGGAGTCGGGCCGGCACGTCTTGAATGTGCGGGCGATGACGAAGCTGCTGCTCACGGAACTGCGCGCCATGGATCCGACCTTCACGATGGACGACGAGCAAATCGAGCGTATCGCGCTCGCTTCGGCCCTTCACGATGTCGGAAAAATGTCGATCGACGAGAAAATCCTGAACAAGCCCGGCCGGCTGACGGACGAGGAATTCGAGCAAATGAAGCGCCATACAATTTACGGGGCCCAAATGCTGGAAAAGGTGCCAAGCTACCAGCATGACGAGCTTGTAAAAACCGCGATCGAAATCGCGCGCTGGCACCACGAACGCTACGACGGCAAAGGCTATCCGGACCACCTGGTAGGCGAGCAAATTCCAATCTCGGCCCAGGTTGTCGCGCTTGCCGACGTGTACGACGCCTTGACGGAAGAGCGGGTGTATAAAAAAGCCTTTTCGCCCGAACAGGCGCTGACCATGATTTTGAACGGGGAATGCGGCTGCTTTTCCCAGCGGCTGCTGCGTTGTCTGGAACGCGCCCGCCGCCGGTTGAAACAAGTCGATTTCGGCCCGGATCCATCCGCGTCCGCCGATCCTTCGTCCTTGTCCACGAGCGCGCCGGTTTACAACGAGAAGTCGATTTCGAATTTGGTGTACGAACGCACCAAGTACGCGTTTTACACGAGCCGCTCGCAGGAAATGCGGTTCGAGTACACCTTCAGTCCACCCGTGCTTACGCTTAGCATGCTGGCCGCCCATAAGTTTAACCTGGACTTCGTCATCGCCGACCCGCTCGACCAGCCCGATCTCATGGCGGTGCTCGGACAGGATAACATTGAACGCCTGTGCGATCGAATCCGCCAGCTTTCGTGGGAGCGACCGGAATGCGAACTGGAGCTGGCGCTTCAGGAAAATGGGGAGCCGCACTGGTTCAACTTTATTTTGCATGGCATTTTCAACGAGGAGGAATGCCATGGCTACTTTGGATTGATCGTGGATGTCCATGACGAAAAAGTGAAGCGGGAGGCGCTGGAGCGCAGCGCCCACCACGACGGGCTGACCGGCCTGGTGAATAAAGCGTACGCGCCGGTGCTCATTCAGTCGCGGCTGGATGAAAAGACGAACGACCATTTCGCCCTGATGATTATCGACCTGGACAACTTTAAAACGGCCAACGATGAAAACGGCCATAAATTTGGCGACGAGGTGCTGCAAACACTCGCCAGCCGTATCACGCGCTGTATTCGTTCCTACGACGTGGCCGCGCGCATCGGCGGGGACGAGTTTGTTGTGTTTTTGCAGTACCACGACCACATTACGCCGGTGATCGACCGGATTTTCCATAGCATTCAAGGCGAATACAAAGGATATCCGATTCAAACAAGCGTCGGGGTCGCGACGACCGAAACGTGCGCCCGCGATTACGACGTCTTGTTTGAAACCGCGGACCGGCTGTTGTATGAAGTGAAGAAAAGCGGCAAGAACGCGTATCGAATCGACCATCTTGCCCAAGAGGAATGAATATGAATTTGGAACAATGTTATAAAGCGATGGATGGCGACTACGAGGAAGCGAAGCGCCGCCTGCGCGCGGATCGGCTCATCGTTAAATTTTTGCGAAAGTTCGCGGACGATCCCAGCTTTTCCCGGTTTGAAGCGGCCATCGCGGCGCATGACGACAAGGCCGCGTTCCTGGCTTTGCATACGATCAAAGGCGTGGCGCAAAACTTAAGTATGACGGCTTTATACCAAAAAGCCGACACGCTTTGCGAGCTTTTCCGTTTTGGATGGAGCGATGAAGGAGCGGCGAAAGCAGACGAGCTGAAAACGGAATACGAGCGCGTCATGACGGCAATCGAAAGGCACGTCGGCTATGAAGCGTAAGAAATTGACGATTCCGCGCAAACTCGTTCTTTCGTTTGTTGTTTTTTGTTTCGTCACCGCCTTTATGTTCAGTTTCGTGTTTTACTGCACGAATCAAAAAAGCCGCAATTCGATTGACGAGATCGGCGAAATTTACATGAAAGGCATCAACGAGAAAAACATCCAGCACTTTCAAACGATTGTCGAGCTGCGCATTATGCAGTTGAAGGCGCTCGTCGACGGTTTGGATCTTTCGGAAAACGAAACGGCGTTTTTCGCCGGTTTGGAGCAGGAAGCCCGCCTGCGTGGTTTCGAATGCGCGTCGCTGTACATGGATGACGACAAATTCGTCACAGTGTATGGCGATCCGATTGTCATCAAAGGCTCCAGGGAGTTTGTCGAGGCGCTGGTGCAGGACAAGACGCAAATCGCCTCGGTTCTTGGCGACAATGGCGAGCGGACGATCTTGTTCAGCTATCCGGTTTCCTATCCCATGCCAGGCGATGAAAAATCGGTCGCGCTCGTTGTCGGATTTCCGGCTTCCTCGCTGGCGGAGTCGCTGTTTCAAAGCGAGAACTCGTCCATGGTGGAATCGGCCATCATTCGAAAAGGCGGAACGTATGTCATCCGCGACTCGGGCGAGTTCGGACACGAGTTCGCCGGAACGTATTTTGAAAAGTGGAAGGACGAGAAAAACACGGAAAAACTAGCCGAGCTGAAACAGGCGATTGACAAAAACGAGGATTTTACCGGGGTGCTGAGCGAAAACGGGCAGGAAAGCTACATTTTCGCCACGCCGCTGCCGTATTCAGAGTGGTATTTGATTACGGAACTTCCGTTTGGCCCCATCAACAACATCGTCAACGACATGACAAGAACCGACTTGACCTTGTACATTGGCGGCACGCTCATTATTTTGGCCGGCTTGTTTTACTTGTTTTACCGCTACTACATTTACTCCCGGGAGCAAATCAAGGTGTCGGAAAAGCTGAAAGTCGAGGCGCAAAAAGCCAACCAGGCCAAGAGCGAGTTTTTGTCCAACATGTCCCACGATATCCGTACGCCGATGAACGCGATCATCGGGATGACGGCGATCGCCACGACGAACATCGACGACAAGAACCGGGTGCTTCATTGCTTGAAGCGCATCACGCTCTCCAGCAAGCATTTGCTTGGGTTGATCAACGACATATTGGACATGTCGAAAATCGAGAGCGGAAAAATGACGTTGTCCAACGACATCGTGTCCCTGAAGACGATCGTCAACGACCTCGTCGCGCTCGTGCAGCCGCAAATGAAGGCGAAACATCAAAATTTCGACGTCTCGGTTTCGAACATCATCACTGAAAACGTGTATTGCGACGCGCTGCGCCTCAATCAAGTGCTGCTCAACCTTATGTCCAACGCGATCAAGTTCACGCCTGAACAGGGCAGCATTCGTATCGGTTTGTACGAGAAGGCGTCTTCGGTTTCCGATCAAAACGTCGAAGTCCATTTTATCGTGTCGGATACGGGAATCGGGTTTAGCGAGGACTTTAAGAAAGTCATTTTCGAATCGTTCGCCCGCGACGACCACTTGCGCGTCACGCGCACGGAAGGCAGCGGCCTTGGCATGGCGATTACCAAACACATCGTGGACGCGATGCATGGCGAGATTTTGATCGACAGCAAAGTCAACGAGGGCAGCACGTTCCACATCGTGGTGGATTTGGAAAAAGCGCCCAATCCGGATGAAAAACTTTGTCTGCCAAACTGGACGATGCTTCTTGTCGACGACGACGAGCAGCTTTGCCAAACGGCACAGTCGGCTTTGGCGGAAATCGGCATTCGCGCCGACTACATCACGGACGGGCACCAGACGCTTTCCTGTCTGCGCCAAAAGCGCTACGACACGATTCTTCTGGACTGGAAGCTGGACGATCTGGATGGAATCGAGATCGCGCGCCAAATCCGCAAAACGCTGGACGACCACATCCCGATCATTTTGATTTCCGCGTACGACTGGTCGGATTTCGAGCAAGAAGCCTTGGATGCCGGCGTCGACGGATTCATTCAAAAGCCGTTGTTCGCCTCTTCGCTGTATGCCGGACTCGTTCCGTTCGCCAACCGGCAGACCGGAACCGAGCCAGCCGCCAAACCGGAAACGTTCTCGTTCGCCGGCCGGCGCCTGCTTGTGGCCGAGGACAACGAGCTGAACTGGGAAATCGCCCACGACTTGCTCGAGGAGGAAGGCTTTTTGCTGGAGTGGGCCCAAAACGGCCAGGAGGCGCTGGACATGTTCGCCCGTTCGCCAGCGGGCTACTACGACGCGGTGCTCATGGATATCCGGATGCCAAAAATGAATGGATTTGAAAGCACGAAAGCCATTCGGGCGCTGCGAAGAAAAGATCGCGACGTGCCGATTTTCGCGATGACGGCCGACGCGTTTGTCGACGACGCCAAAAAGGCGAGGGAAGCGGGCATGGACGCCCATATTCCAAAGCCGATCGACGTGGATGTCGTTTTAAACGAGCTAAGAAAACATTTGAAATAAAGATGCCTGGATGCCGGGCATCTTTTTTTCAGTCTATGGATTTGATAAGATGGAAGGGAACACAAAGGAGAAAGAGTATGAATGATTTTGAAAGCTTGCGCAACGCCAAACTGGCGCAAGTCGTCATCAAGGGACTGGCGAGCCGGAATATGACAGGCCATTACGCCGCCAGCCGCGAGGAAGCGCTGCGCATCGCCCTGGACCTCATTCCAAAGCACAGCACGATTACGATGGGCGGAGGCGTCAGCGTGGAGGAAATCGGGTTGAAGGACGCGCTGAAAACGAAAGACTACACGTTTATCGACCGGGACGAGTGCGAAGACAAGCGGGCCGCGATGCTGGCCGCCTACGACGCGGACGTCTTTTTGTCCGGGATCAACGCGCTGTCAAGAGACGGGGTGCTTGTCAACATCGACGGCAACGCCAACCGGGTGTCGGCCATCGCGCAAGGACCGCGCCGCGTGATTTTCATCGCGGGAATGAACAAAGTGTGCTCGGATGTCGACGAGGCGATGAAGCGGGCGCGCAACGTGGCGGCTCCGATCAACGCCCAGCGTTTCGATTTAAATACGCCGTGCGCGAAAACCGGCACCTGCTTCGACTGCAAGTCGCCGGATACGATTTGCTGTCAGTTTTTGATTACCCGCTTTTCCAGACATCCGGAACGCATCCATGTGATTCTTGTCAACGACAATCTCGGGTTTTGACGCCAAAAAAAGCCGGTTCTTTCACAAATCGGCTTTTTTTCTTATTTCATAACGAAGGAAATTCTCTGTTAGTCGTCGGCTTCGTTCCCGATGGCGCCCTTGACTGCCTCGAGCATTGGACGAACGTCCAGACTGACATAGTCTTTCAAATCGTCGTTGGTTGGTTTTCCGTTTTCATCCACGGTAATCGAATCAACGCCATGCTCCTTGATGTAGTTTTCAAGATAGTCGACTTGATCCAGCCATTCCGTGTCGATACTGGTCTGGGTGTCTTTGTCAGGCCCGTACAACTGATCGAGTTCCGTAATGGCGTTTCCATCCTTGTCCACGAATTCGATCATGACATTTGAAAGGTTTTCTCCTTCTTTTTCAACGGTGGCATTGACGATGCCGCCATTGTCGTATTGGGACGTTCCTTTCATGGTTTCGTTTGCGATGTCTTTCGTGCCCGTGTCGTCTGCGGCTGGTTCTTTTGCGGTTTCATTGGCGCATCCAGCGAGCAGGACGAGGGAAAGTGCTGCGAGTGAGATTTTTTTGTACATATTCTTGGCCTCCTGTTAACTCTATTCTAGCGCTTTCAAAGGGCGTTTCAATCGGAATGACCGCAAACCAGACAAAACAAAAAGTTGTCTTTATAAAAGTATAACTTATAAAAAAAGACCCGCTTGCGCAGGTCTATGCCTTAAAAATCAGTTTTCTTATTTCTGGGCGTTGTTGTTGTTGGCTTCGTTGACTGCTTCCATGATGTCCGTCAAGTTGATCGTGCATCCGGATTTCAGGTCTTCGTTTTCCGCGTAACCGTCCGCGTTCAGTTTCACCGCGTCGATTCCGTTGTCGATGATGAACTGTTCGAGGTATTTTACCTGCTCGTACCATTCTTTACCAATGGCGGAAGCCTGCTTCATGTTGTACTCGTCACCCAGTTCTTTCTTCGATTTTCCGTCTTTGTCGATGACGTCGATCGAAACCGAAGTGATTTTTCCGTTTTCCTCTTCCAGTTCCGCTTTCGTAACCGCGCCGTCCGCGTCCGTTACTTCCGCGCTCGACTGCGCTCCACCGGCTTCGTCAACCGTTGTCGTTGCTTCTTCGTTTGTTTCTTCTTTAGTTGTATCTGTGCTTGTGCCACATCCAGCCAACAGGAACAGCGAAAGAGCACCTAAAACGAATTTTTTATTCATAATTTGCCTCCTCTATGCATTTACTATTGTAAACGGTAACGGAATAGATTTAAAACTTGAAAACATTGAAAATTATTGAAAAGACTTAAATAAAATATCATTGTAGTCCGGCAGCGGCCATTCGGATTTCGACACGTTTTTCTCGATCGTATCCGTCAGGGCGCGAATGGCTTCCATGAGCGGAAGCAAGGCGTCGGCCGCGAACCGCGCCGCCTCTTTTTCGCTTTCCGGATTGACTTGCAGCAGCGTCTCCAGCTTGTCGACGTGGTCGGACACGATTTCCAGCGGCGAGTTGATGTCTTTCAAAATCTTTTCTTCCATTGGCGCCACGATGCCGCACGATTTTTTCGTCTGGATGATTTGCGCCAGTTTCGCTTCGTAGGAGAAGATGGCCGGCAAAATCTCCTTGCGCAGCATGTAAATCATCGTTTTGGCCTCGATCACGATGACCTGGTAGTAGTTTGTTAGCAAGATGTTTTCGCGGGCGTGCAGCTCGTGAGGCTGGTACACGTTGTGCTTGGCGAAAAGCGCCAGATTTTTCGGATCGGTGTAGTGGGGCAGGGCGTCGGCTGTCGTTTTCAGCTCAAGCAAGCCACGGCGCGCGGCCTCCTGTTTCCACTCCTCGCTGTAGCCGTTGCCGGAAAAGACGATGCGGTTGTGCTCTTTGAGCGTCCGGCGCACGATGCCAATGAGCGCCTCGGTCATCATTTCCTTTGGATAGCATTCCAGCTCGGTCGCGAACTGGTCGAGCTCCTCGGCCACGATCGTGTTCAAAATCGTGTTCGGACACGAAATGTTCAAATTGGAGCCAAGCATCCGGAACTCGAATTTGTTGCCGGTAAACGCGAACGGGGAAGTCCGGTTGCGGTCGGTCGAGTCCTTGGCGATTTGCGGCAGGGCGCTGACGCCAAGCTCGAGCTTCTTGTCGATCTGGTCGACGTATTCGCGGCCTTCCTCGATTGCCTGCAAAATACTCGTCAGCTCCTCGCCCAAGTAAATCGAGATAATGGCCGGCGGTGCCTCGTTGGCGCCCAGACGGTGGTCGTTGCCCGCGCTCGCCACCGAGATCCGCAGCAAGTCCTGATACTCGTCGACGCCCTTGATGATGGCGGCCAGCATCGTCAAAAAGCGGATGTTGTCTTGCGGGGAGTCGCCCGGCTCGAGCACGTTTTCGCCTTCGTCGGTCGTAAACGACCAGTTGTTGTGCTTGCCCGAGCCATTGATGCCTTCAAACGGCTTTTCATGTAGCAGGCACACAAAGCCATGCCGGGTCGCGCACCGCTGCAGGATTTCCATCGTCAGCTGGTTTTGGTCGTTGGCCTGGTTGGTCGAAGTATACACCGGCGCCAGTTCGAACTGGCAAGGCGCCACTTCTTTGTGCTCGGTCTTGGCGAATACGCCCAGTTTCCAAAGCTCCTCGTCCACTTCCTCCATGTACGCTTTCACACGCTCGTTAATATTGCCGAAATAATGGTCGTCCAGCTCCTGTCCCTTGACGGGCGGGGCGCCAAAAAGCGTCCGTCCCGTGACCATCAAATCCAGGCGCTGCTTGTACATCGCCTCGTCGATGAGAAAGTACTCCTGCTCCGGACCGACGGTGATATTGATTTTCTTCGTGTCGTAGCCCATCAGGTTGAGCAGGCGCACCGCCGACGTGTTGAGCGCGTCGATCGAGCGCAGCAGCGGCGTCTTTTTGTCCAGGGCGCTGCCGTCGTACGAGCAAAACAGCGTCGGAATGTACAACGTCTTTTCCTTGACGAATGCATAGCTGGTCGGATCCCACGCCGTATAGCCCCGGGCCTCAAACGTCGCGCGCAATCCGCCGCTTGGAAAGCTGGACGCGTCCGGCTCGCCTTTGATGAGCTCCTTGCCCCGGAAATCCGAAATGACCGTGTTCGGGCCGGTCGGATTGATGAAGGCGTCGTGCTTTTCCGCGGTGATGCCGGTCATCGGCTGGAACCAGTGGGTGTAGTGGGTCGCCCCTTTGTCCATCGCCCAGTCTTTCATCGCGTTGGCGACGACGTCGGCGATTTGCGGCGGCAGCTCGTCGCCGTCTTCCATGACCTTGACCATTTGTTTATAAATGGAATTCGGCAAATATTTTTCCATCTCCCGTTTGCTGAAGACATCACATCCAAAATACTTGTCAACGATTTTCATTCTCTCTTCTCCTTTTTTCTCCAAAACATCATACCATCTTTTACCACATGTTTTTCACAAACCGTAAAAAAAGTCCTTTTCAAAAAAGAAAAGGACAAACAAAACCGCTTTATTGGGCAGCGGACGCCGCCTTTTTGTTTCGATACGCGATGCTGTTCTCAATCAAGCCAAGAAACAGGGGATGCGGCCGATTCGGTCTTGATTTGAATTCCGGATGGTACTGGACGCCCACGTAGTACGGGTGGTCGGCGTACTCGATCGCCTCGACCAGCTGCTTGTCCGGGCTCGTGCCCGTAATCCGCATGCCGTTTTGCTCGAACTCGCTGCGATAGAAGTTGTTGAACTCGTACCGGTGGCGATGCCGCTCCTCGATCAAGTCTTTGCCATAGTAGGCGCTCAACTGCGAGCCGGGACGGATCGCGCACGGATAGGCGCCAAGACGCATCGTTCCGCCTTTGCGGATCGAGTCGCTTTGATCCTCCATAAAGTCGATGATGGTGTTGCCGCTTTGCGGATCGAACTCATAGCTGTTGGCGTCCGGCAGCTGGAGCACATCGCGCGCAAACGCGATAGCCGCGATCTGCATGCCAAGGCAAATGCCCAAATATGGAATTTGGCGACGGCGGGCGTAGTTGGCCACCGCGATCATTCCCTCGATGCCCCGGCCGCCAAAGCCGCCAGGCAAAATAATGCCATCCACGTCTTTGAACACCGTGTCGAGCGCTTGCGGATCGAGCGTTTCCGAATCGACCCAGTCGATATCGACATGGACGTGGTTTTTGAATCCCGCGTGGTTGAGCGCCTCGGAAACGGACAAATACGCGTCATGGAGCTGGACGTACTTGCCGACAAGCGCGATTCGCACGTGGTCTTTGGACGCTTTGATGTTGTCGACCATCGTGCGCCACTCTTCCAGGTCGGGCTGGCGTTTTTCCAGGCCGAGCTTGTCGCAGACGATGTCGGCCACGTTTTGATCCTCGAACATCAGCGGGACTTCGTACAACGATTCCAGCGTCGTGTTTTCAATGACGCAATCGCTGCTCACGTTGCAAAACAAGGAAATCTTGTCCAGGACGTTTTGCGGGATCTTTTCGTCGCAGCGCGCGACGATCATGTCCGGATTGATGCCGTGGGACTGAAGCTCCTTGACCGAATGCTGCGTCGGTTTGGATTTGTACTCCTTACTGCCAGACAAGTACGGAATGTACGTCACGTGCATGAACAAGCAGTTGCTGCGGCCCACGATGAGTGGCACCTGCCGTATGGATTCCAGGAAGGGAAGGCTTTCCATGTCGCCGGTCGTGCCGCCGATTTCGGTAATGACGATGTCGGCTTGCGCGTGGCGGCCGGCCTGGATGATGAAGTTGCGGATCTCGTCGGTCACATGCGGAATGACTTGGACGGTTTCGCCCAAATACTTGCCGTCCCGCTCCTTATTGATGACGTTCCAGTACACTTTTCCAGTCGTCAGATTCGAGTATGTATGCAAATTTTCGTCGATGAACCGTTCATAATGGCCCAAATCGAGATCGGCTTCCAAGCCGTCGTCGGTCACGAACACCTCGCCATGCTGAAACGGCGACATCGTTCCCGGATCGACGTTGATGTAAGGATCCAGCTTTTGCGAAGTCACCTTATAGCCTCTCGCTTTCAGCAGCCGTCCCAAAGAAGCCGCGCTGATTCCTTTGCCAAGGCCGGAAACCACGCCGCCAGTCACAAAAATATATTTCGTATCGCTCATATTCCACCTACCTATTTTAACAAAGCTATTCATACACCACGACTTTCCGTTTGTCAAAGCATATTGTTTCATCTTTTCAATTTCTTTCATTTTGCACGCATTTCCCGTCAAACCGCTTTAAATTATGCTAAAATTAAAAGTAAACCACTGGGAATCATGGAGTCAACCTATGCTGAAAATATCAAAACCAATGAAAGAAAAGGAAAATCTTTACCGGCGAATCATTTTATTTGGCGTGGCCATCGCGATGCTCGCCCTGTACTTTGAAAAGATCCTCTGGATCTTCGGACTCGTCCTCAATATTTGCATGCCGTTTTTAATTGGCGGGGGAATGGGCTTTGTCCTGAACACCATCGCCAACAATCTCGTCCGCATGGTTTGCTTCGCGGGGAAACGAAAGGAAAACAAAGCGATTCGCTTTTTCGCCAACGTCGGCGCCATTTTCGTCATCGTCGCGCTGCTGCTCGTGTTCGCGCTCATCGTCGTGCCGCGCGTGGCCTCCAGCATGCAGACGATCATCGCCGTTATGCCCAAAACGATCTACAATCTTTACCATTGGGCGTACTACGCCTCCAAGCCCGTTCCGCTCGTCCACTCGTGGCTGCGCACGCTCAACGCCGATCTGGGCAACATTTCCTCCATGATCGACAGCGTGCTGCAATGGGTCGTTTCCGGCAACGTGAGCGAAATCGTCGGCTCCGTATACTCGGTCGTTTCGAACACGTTCTCGATTTTGTTTTCGTCGCTAATCGCGATCATGTTCTCGATCATCGTCCTGTTTCACAAGAAAGCCGTCGTCAAGGAAGGGCACGTGCTCATGAAGGCGTACTTGTCCGGCGCCCACTACAAGAAGACGATCCACGTTTTGCAGCTGGTGCGCAACACGTTCACCAACTACATTAGCGGCACGTGCACGGAATGCTTGATTCTTGGCACGCTCGTGATCGCGTTCTCGTCGCTGTTCCGGATGCCGTTCGCGTTTTTGAGCGGGATCCTTGTCGGCATCGGAGCGCTCATTCCGATGTTCGGAGCGTTGTGCGCCGCCATCATTTCGGCGCTCTTTATCGCGATCGAAAGTCCAATGCAGGGCGTTTACTTTATGATATTGTTTGTTTGCATTCAGCAAGTGGAGGGAAACTTCATTTATCCCAACGTGGTTGGAAAATCCGTGGGGCTGCCGCCAATTTATGTCATGGTTGCCGTGACGCTTGGCGCCAATCTGGCCGGCGTGATCGGGATGGTTCTCTTTATTCCGGTTTTCTCGTGTTTGTACCAGCTGATCAAGGAAGACGCCAAAGGACGGCTCGAGCGACGGGAGTATTTGGAAAGCGAATATGAAAACGAATAGAAAAAATCAGGAGCTGCGGCTCGTTCCGTTTGGCACAAGGCAGGCGGATTGTGTATGATAAGGCTGGTGATGAAATGATACACGTCAGTGACATTCTCCATGCGCAGCGTTGCCAACGATATGCGTGGAACAGTAGACATAAAAAATTAAAGCAGGAAAACTTTTACCATATGGAAACGTCGTTTTCGTCGTTGTGGAGCCGCTTTCTCGGATTCGAGCAAAGCGCGGTCGGCAAAACGGGGGACTCCAACGCGCAAAGCGCGGCGCTGATCGCGGAAAACGAAGTCGTGCGGTTCGCGCGGTTCGAGTACAAGACGTTGCGCACGAAAATTCCGGCCCTCCAAAAAACGGAGCGCGGACTCGTGCTGTACTATCCGTTTTTGAGCGCGTATCCAAAGGAAAGCGAGATTTTGCACATCGCGATCGACGTCCAGATCCTGGAACGGCTTGGCTACAAGGTAGATCAGATTTACAGCGTCTATTTGAACAAGGACTATGTGCGGGAGCAGGAGCTGGACTTGTCCAAGCTTTTGATTCGCAGCGATTCGCTTTTCAACAAGCGCAACAAAGCCAACAAGACGATTCGCGAGCTGCTGGAAGAATGCGAGCTCGATCTCGACGTTTTAATCGACCAGACTTGCGCGCTGCTGGAAAAAGAGCAGCCGCCCGCCCAGCGCACCCGCGCCTGCACGACGGGGCGCAAATGCGCTTATTACGACTTATGTTTCCAGGATCAAAACGAGCCGGACGACTCGGTTTTGTTTTTGACGACCTCGCGCGCCAAGCTGGACGCGTACGAAAACGGCGTCCGCCGCATTTGCGAGATGGATCCGGACGAGATGGAAGGATTCGCGTTGCAGTACGCGCAGTTCATGGCGTCGAAAACGCAAGCGCCGTTTTGCGACGCGTTCGCACTGTCCACGTGGATGGAGCAGGTGGAATATCCCATTTCCTATCTTGATTTTGAATGGGACACGTTTCCGGTTCCCCCGTACCCGAACATGCATCCTTTCGACGTGCTGTGCTTTCAATACTCTTTGCATGTCGAGCAAAAGGACGGAACGCTATCCCATATGGATTTTTTCGCGACCGGGGACTGCCGCGAGGCGTTTATCGAGTCGCTGCTGGAAAACATTCCGAAAAAAGGGTCGATTTTAGTGTACAACATGGAGGGCGCCGAAAAGCTGCGGCTCGTCCAGCTTGGCATGCAGTTTCCCCAGTACGCGCAGCGTCTCGAGGAAGTGTACTCGCGGATGATCGACTTGTCCAAGCCGTTCGAGCAGGGGTTGTACTACGACAACCGGATGCGGGGCCACTACTCGCTTAAAAGCGTTTTGCCGGTGTTTAACGCCGACTACTCGTACCAGGATCTGGATATCCAGGACGGGATGAACGCGGTGTTCGCCTACCGGCACTACGACCGGGCCGACGAAAACGAAAAGCAGCTCATCCAGCACGCCATCCGGGTGTACTGCATGATGGATACGTACGCCGAGTATGTCGTCTGGCACGCGCTGCTCGATTACTTAAAACAACTAGAAAAGGAGATGGACTATGCCTAACATCATTACCCATTCATTGTTCGCAAAAGAAATGGCGGACCGCTTTCCCGATGCCGGCTGGCTGCACGCGCGCGAGCATTTGTTCACCGTAGGCAGCAACGGACCGGATTACTTGTTTTTTTATGGATTTGGCGCCGGCGGACCGCTCAAAGGCGCTACCTTGCGCCGCTATGGCGGGCAGCTGCACAAAGGCCATGTCAACGCGTTTTATGAAAGCGCGCTGCGCTCGATTCGACACGAGAAGGATCCGGCGATCCGCCAGGACATGATCGCCTACGTGTGCGGTCATTTAAGCCACTGGGCGCTCGATTCGACCGTCCATCCATACGTGTACTACCGGACGGGGCACGGCTCGGCGCAAAACAGCTGGAACCACCACCGGATGGAATCGGTGCTGGATTCGATCGTTTTGAAAGTGAAAAACGGCGAAACGACAAAACAATTCGACACGCCGGCGATCGCCAACTGCTCGCTCGAGGAAGCCAGGGCAGTCGCGCGCATTTACGTGCCGGCGATCGAGGCCGTTTTCAACGAGCAAATCGCGCCGCATCAAATCAAAGACGCGCTTGACGACTGGCACCGCGTCCAAAAACTGGAGCACGATCCAAAAGGCGTCAAACTGGCTTCGCTCAAAAGCCTTGAAAAGCTGACCGGCACGAAAAACCTGGCATCCGGACTGATCGTGCCAAACGCCCCGGTGGACGACTATGACATCTGCAACCTGACGCATAAAAAGTGGATCCATCCCGCCGACGAGAACCGCGTGTCGACCGAATCGTTTTTCGATTTGTACGACAAGGCGCTCATCACAGGCGAAACGGCGATCCGGCTGTTTTTGGCGGCCGTTGACGACAAAGCCGAAGAAAAGGATTTTTTGCGTTTTATCGGCAACCGCACGTACAACGAGGGACTGCCGGAAGATTTGCCAATGGTCCACTTCGACGTGTGCGATTTTACCGACGCAGGAAAAACAAAGACCAAAAAAAGCGCTTGAATGCGCTTTTTTTAGAAAGAGGGAACCGATGAAATCAACAGAAAAAGAAGTCGTGGCGCAAACCTTGGCGCCCCATACCTTTGACTCGTTGCGCGAAGCGCTTTTGGATCTTGGGATCCGCAAAGAGGATATTGTGCTTGTGCATTCCTCGCTTTCAAAACTTGGATGGGTCGTTGGCGGCGCCGAAACCGTCGTCCAGGCGTTGAAATCCGTCGCGGGAACGATTGTCATGCCCGCCCAGTCCGGCGCCAATTCCGAACCGTCATACTGGCAGGACCCGCCGGTTCCCGCCTCGTGGTGGCCACGGATCCGCGCCACGATGCCGCCGTTTTCCCGAACGAGTCCGGTTCGCGCCATGGGGCAGGTCGTCGAGCACTTTTTGATGGATCCAACCGTGGTTCGTTCCGCCCATCCCCAGGTTTCGTTCGCCGCCTGGGGAACACACGCCGAAACGATCGTGGAACGTCACGGACTGGACTTTGGGCTCGGGGCGGATTCACCGCTTCAGACGTTGTACGCGCGCGAGGCGAAAGTGCTTTTGCTGGGGGTGGACTATGGAAACTGCACGTGTTTGCACTGGTCCGAGGCTCATCTGCCCTCGACTCCTCTCGTGCGTCAGGGCGCCAGCGTTCTTGTCGATGGAAAACGGGTTTGGAAGACGTTTGACGAGTATGACTACGACGACAGCGACTTCGCTTGCCTTGGCATGGACTACGAAAGGCAGGGCGGTTTCGTCGTAAAAAACGAGCTGGGCCGGGTCGTGCCGATGCGCGATTTGTGCGATTTTGGCGTGCAGTGGCTCCGGAAGCATCGAACTTTTGAAAATTTCAGCCTAGACCATTGAAACAATTTTCAGTATAATTGATAGGTAATATCAAAAAACGAGAGAGGTGACTTTGGAATGTATAAAATCTTAAAAAAAGAAGTCTTGAATCCAACGGTGACCAAAATGGTGATTGACGCGCCCCACGTGGCCAAACGCGCCAAAGCGGGTCAGTTCATCATTTTACGGGTTCACGACGAGGGAGAACGCATTCCGCTGACGATCGCCGACAGCGATCCGGACAGCGGGGAAGTGACGATCATTTTCCAAATCGTGGGCAAGACGACGATGCTGCTCAACGAGCTCGAGGAAGACGCCAGTCTGGCGGACTTTGTCGGCCCGCTTGGCCAGCCAAGCGAGATCGAAGGTGAAAAGGTGTGCGTGATTGGCGGCGGCGTAGGCTGCGCGATCGCGTATCCGACTGCCAAGGCGTTTGCCAAAGCGGGATCGGACGTGACGACGATCTCGGGCTTTCGCAACAAGGATCTGGTGATTTTGGAAGATGAGTTCAAGGCGGTGTCCGATGCCTATTATTTGATGTCGGATGATGGCAGCGCGGGCGAAAAAGGTCTGGTGACGCAAAAGCTGGAAGAGCTCATTCAAAGCGGTGAGAAGTTTGATAAGGTCATCGCGATTGGCCCGGTGATCATGATGAAATTTGTTTGTGAAGTGACGAAAAAATACGGAATCCCGACAATCGTGTCCATGAATCCGATTATGATCGACGGCACGGGCATGTGCGGCGGATGCCGTTTGAAGGTCGGCGATGAAATCAAGTTCGCCTGCGTGGATGGGCCGGATTTCGACGGCCACGCCGTCGATTTTGACGGGGCGATGAGCCGCAACCGCGCGTATGGCGATTTTGAACGGCACGAACGCGACGCCGCGTGCCGTCTTTTAAAGAAGGAGGTTCAATAATGCCGAACATGTCCCCGAACAAGGTCGCGATGCCGACCCAGGAACCGGAAGTCCGGATCACCAACTTTGAAGAAGTCGCCATGGGCTACACGCCGCAAATGGCGATCGAGGAGGCGCAGCGCTGCCTTCATTGCAAACACAAGCCATGCGTCCAGGGATGCCCGGTCAATGTCAACATTCCAGAGTTTATCGAAAAAATCAAAGAGGGCGATTTCGAGGAAGCGTACCGCATCATCGGCATGACTTCGTCTTTGCCGGCGGTATGCGGCCGGGTTTGTCCGCAGGAAAGCCAGTGCGAGAAATACTGCGTGCGCGGAATCAAGACCGAGGCGGTCGCGATCGGGCGTCTGGAACGCTTTGTCGCGGACACGCATCGCAACGAGCACGACGCGCCGTTGAGCAAGCCGCAATCCAACGGCCACAAGGTGGCGGTCGTGGGCGCCGGACCGGCGGGATTGACGGCGGCTGGCGATTTGGCGCGCATGGGATATGACGTGACGATTTTCGAGGCGCTTCACGTCGCGGGCGGCGTGCTGATGTACGGCATTCCGGAATTCCGGCTTCCAAAGGAAATCGTGCAGGCGGAAATCAGCCATTTGAAGGAGCTTGGCGTCGAGATCGTCACAAACTTCGTGGTTGGGCGCAGCGACACGATCGACGCGCTGATCGAGGACGGCTTCGAAGCCATCTTTATTGGCTCGGGTGCGGGTCTGCCAAACTTTATGGGACTGCCGGGTGAAAACCTCAAAGGCGTGTATTCGGCCAACGAGTTTTTGACCCGCATCAACTTGATGAAGGCGTACAAGGAAGGCGTGGACACGCCGATTCAGCGTCCGGCCAAGACCGTCGTGGTCGGCGGCGGCAACGTGGCGATGGACGCGGCGCGATGCGCTCGCCGGCTTGGCTCCGAAGTGCACATTGTGTACCGACGCTCGCTTGAAGAGCTTCCGGCCCGCAAGGAGGAAGTTGAGCACGCGATGGAGGAAGGCATCATTTTTGATTTGCTGTGCAATCCAGTCGCGGTCATCGGCAACGAGGAAGGCTGGGTCGAGAAAGTCGAGTGCGTCCGCATGGAACTTGGCGAGCCGGACGCCTCGGGCAGAAGACGCCCGGTCGTGATCGAGGGAAGCAATTTCACGATTGACGCCGACTGTATGATCATGGCGATCGGAACGTCGCCAAACCCTTTGATTCGCCACACGACGCAAGGGTTGGAAGTCAACCGGCGCGGCTGCTTGATCGTGGATGAAAACGAGCAGACGTCCAGAGAGGGCATTTACGCTGGCGGGGACGCCGTAACCGGCGCGGCGACCGTCATTAGCGCGATGGGCGCCGGAAAGAAAAGCGCGGCGGCGATGGACGCGTACATCCGCTCGAAATCCGAATCGTGAATTTTGTAAAAGAAATAATTTGTAAGGGTTTACATTTTTCTTCGATAGGTGTACTATAAGGACGGATAAAAGTTGAGACAAGGCTCAATCTCAACTTCTCGCATACATACATCCTTCCTTAAGTATGTGAGTATATTATTCATATCGATTCCTTTCGATACAGAAAGAAAGCACTTCGGTGCTTTTTTTCTTGCGGTTGACAAAAACCGCCAAGTTCATTACATTTAATAGTGGAAAAAAGGAGAGATAATCATGATCAACTCAAATGACTTAAAACCGGGACAAACGATTTGCGTCGATAACGATATTTATGTCGTTCTTGATATTTCCCAAAACAAAACAGCGCGTTCCGCGATGGTTGTCAAAGCGAAAGTGCGCAACCTGCGGACAGGAAGCAACGTCGAGCTTTCCTGGGGCGGCGGCGAAAAAGTGGAACCTGCCATGATCG
Organism: Dubosiella muris; assembly: GCF_004793885.1. GTDB lineage: Bacteria > Bacillota_I > Bacilli_A > Erysipelotrichales > Erysipelotrichaceae > Dubosiella > Dubosiella muris. The sequence continues at coordinate 45,236 of NZ_SRYG01000002.1, read as the reverse complement.
AGAAAAAGGAAATGCAGTACTTGTACGACACGGACGACGCGATGGTTTTCATGGATAACGAAACGTACGAGCAAGTCGAGATTCCTACGGCTCGTCTGGAGTGGGAGAGAAAATTCATCAAAGCCAACGACAACGTGAACATCACCAGTTACGATGGCGAAATCATTGGTGTATCCCTGCCGGACAAGGCGACGCTGCAAATCGTGGAATGCGAGCCGGCGGTCAAAGGCGACACGGCGACCAACGCGATGAAAACGGCCGTGATGGAGACAGGCCTTGAAGTGAAAGTGCCTCTTTTCATTGGCGAGGGCGAGATGATCGTCATCAATACGAGCGACGGAAAATACTCGGGCCGCGCGAAATAGTCTTTTGCAATCAGACATAGTTTTTCTATGTCTTTTTTTCTGTTTTGCCCGATACTTATGCGCAGACGGTTTTTATTTACTCTTGTTTTGTGTATAATATATGAGATTACTTAAGGGAGGTCACTATGGCTCAATTGTCAAGAACCAAAAAATACCAGGAATTTAGAGATAAATTGGACGAGGAAACGACGGCGGCGCAAAGCCAGCCGGTCAAGCCTCGATTGTCACGGGTGCAAAACCATCAGCTTTCCCATGCGTCCAGACCGATGCATGTGCACGAGGATCCAAAAGCGCGTCAAAGCGCGAAAAGCGATTTTCGGACGAGTCCTGTCATGGACGAGCTGCTTGGCGAAGTGAAACAGTATAATATCGACAACGGAACGCGAATCACGGACGATACGCAAATCAACATTTTGCGGCAGCTCGACACGCCGGCCGAAACGAAAAAGCGGACGCGTCACTTCCTGCCGATGGAGGAGGACGAAGACGAAGGCGGTTCGACGATGAAGCTGCCTAAATCCATTAGCGAGGAGTCGGCGCTTTCCTCTTTGATGCCCAATCAAAAGCTGACGCGCATCAATCCGGTCGCGATCAAGGAAACGGAAATCAGTCAGGAGGAAGTCAACCGGATGATCGAGCAGGCGAAAGCCGAGGAAAAGAAGGAAATTGAAAAAATCGTCCTTTCCAGCAACGACATCCGCGCGGACGAAAAGGCGGATACGGACCGTCTCGACGTGCTGATGACGCGCAAGGAGGAAATCGACTTTGAAGAAGAGCCCGTCCGCCCTAGAAAAAAGAAGAAAAAGAAAAAAACGGCCGCGTCCAAGCCAAAACGGGAAGAAACAAAAGTCGTCGTGAAAGAGGATGTGGAAATGCCGAGCGCGAAAATGCGGATGCGCGCGGAAGACTACGACAACGATTTATCGGAGAAGAAGTCGAAAAAATCCGGTATGTGGCTGAATATCGCCTTGATCGTTTTGATCGTTCTGCTGCTTGCCTCCATCGCGATGACGATTTACTTCGTCATGGGGATCTCGGCCTAATGCGTAAGATCAATATCGCGATCGACGGGCCAAGCGGCGTCGGCAAAAGCTCGATTTCCAACCGGCTGGCCGAACACAACCACATGACCCATCTCGACACGGGCGCGATGTACCGCTGCGTCGCTTTGGCCATCCGGCAAAACGATGTCGCCCTCGATGACGAGATGGCGCTTCAGCGGCTGCTGGACACGATTCGCATCTCGTTTGACGGACCCGTCGTGTATTTGAACGGAAACGACGTGACCGAGGCGATCAAGGTGAATGAAATTTCCAATTTCACATCGAAGATCGCGACGATTCCGATGGTTCGCGAGCGCATGGTGGCGCTCCAGCAAAAAGCCACGGAGCCAAAAAACTTTATCGTCGACGGCCGGGATATCGGGACGACCGTGCTTCCCGACGCGGAAGTGAAAATCTTTTTGAGCGCCTCGCCAAAAGCGCGAGCCGAACGACGGTATAATGAATACGTAGAAAAAGGAATCGAAAGCGATTATGAAACGATTTATCAGGATATCGTGGCCCGCGACTATCAGGACACCCATCGAAAAGTGTCGCCGCTGCGAAAGGCGGACGACGCCATCGAGGTGGACACTTCGGACTTGACCATCGACGAGGTGGAGGAAGTCGTACAGGATATTATTGATAAAGCGCTCTAGAAAGGAGCAATCGTATGATTCGTGGAACCATAGCCTTGGTCGGACGTCCGAACGTAGGCAAATCAACAATTTTTAACGCATTGATCGGCGAACGCAAAAGCATCGTCGAAGACTCGCCGGGCGTGACCCGGGATCGAATTTATGGAGAGGTGGAGTGGCTGACCCAGCAGTACCGGGTCATTGACACGGGCGGGATCCAGCTGGAAAACCAGCCATTTTCCGAGGAAATCAACATGCAGGTCGACATCGCCATCGAGGAAGCGGATGTGATCGTCATGCTCGTATCCGCCCGGGAAGGCGTCGTCAGCGATGACATCGCGATCGCGCGCCGGCTGCAAAAATCGAAGAAGCCGGTTATTTTGGCGGTCAACAAAGCCGACAATGAATCCTTGCGGATGAACACATATGAATTTTACGAGCTGGGTCTGGGGGATCCGATCCCGATTAGCGGCACGCATCGCCTTGGACTGGGGGATTTGCTCGACGAAGTCGTCAAGGATATGCCGGATCGCAATTTGCCTTCGTATGAGGGCATTACCTCGTTTTGCGTCATTGGTCGGCCGAATGTTGGTAAAAGCTCGCTTGTAAACGCGATCCTGAAAGAAGAGCGCTCGATCGTCTCCAACATCGAGGGAACGACCAGGGACGCGATCGACACCGCTTTCCGGCACGAGGACCGGGAATACCGGATCATCGACACGGCCGGGATCCGCAAACGGGGCAAAATTTACGAGTCCATCGAGAAGTACTCGATTTTGCGCGCCCAGGGGGCGATCGAACGGTCGAATGTCGCGTTGTTTTTGATTGACGGCGAGCTGGGGATCCGTGAGCAGGACAAGCATGTGGCGGGTTTGGCGCACGAAGCCGGAAAAGGCGTGATTATCGTCTACAACAAATGGGACAGCGTGGAAAAAGACGAAAAGACGATGAACCAGATCACGAAGAAGATTCGCGAAGAATTCAAATATTTGGATTACGCGCCGATCGCGTTCGTATCCGCCAAAACCGGCGCGAAAGTGTCGAATTTGATTCCTTTGATCGACCAGGTCCACGACGCGTGCACGCTGCGGATTCCGACCAACGTGCTCAACGACGTCGTTTTGGACGCGCAAATGATGAATCCGCCAAAACCGCACAACGGGCGGCAGCTAAAGATTTATTATTCGTCCCAGGTCAGCGTGGAACCGCCGACGTTCGTGTTGTTCGTCAACGATCCGGAGCTCTTCCACTTTTCGTACAAGCGTTACATTGAAAATAAACTGCGTGAGGCGTTCGGCTTTGTCGGAACGCCGATCCATATCATCGCCCGTAAAAAATCGTAGCGGGCGATTTCTCATACTGAACGGCACATTCGATTGAGGAAAGGATGCCACATTCGCCAAATTCGTTCCGTATGCTTAACAAAAAAAGAATGTGGCAAACTATATCATGAAAACGGTAGTAATCGGCAGCGGAAGCTGGGGGACAGCGCTTGCGCAAACTCTAGCCGATAACGGGCAGGATGTGACGATTTACGGCGTCAATGCTGCTGAAGTCAACGATATCAATGAAAATCATAAAAACTCTAAATACTTTGCGGAAACCGCGTTGAATCCGGTCTTGCGCGCGACGACGGATCTTTCCGTCGTGAAAGACGCGGATGTCGTCGTTTTGGCGGTTCCGACCATCGCGATCGAACCGATTTGCAAGGAAATCGACCCGCTTTTGACAAAAAAAGCCATTGTGGTCAATGTTGCGAAAGGGTTCAATCCGAAAACGAACGAGCGTCTTTCGGACGTCATTCGACGCTGTATCTCGCCTGACCATCTTTCGAGCGTCGTGTCTTTGATCGGTCCAAGCCACGCGGAGGAAGTCGTCATTCGGCAGCTGACTTCGATCGACGCGGTTTCGCAAAACGACGCGGACGCCATCGCCATTCAAAACTTGTTTTCGAACAAGTATCTGCGCATTTACACAGGCAACGACGAAGTCGGAAGCGAGCTGGGCGCGGCCATTAAAAACGTCATGGCGATCGCTTCGGGCATTTTGAGCGGCTTGGGCTATGGCGACAACACCCGGGCGGCTTTGATTACGCGTGGACTTCAGGAAATGATTCGTTACGGGACGTACTTTGGCGGCAAGGAGGAAACCTTTATCGGGTTGACGGGAATTGGTGATTTGATTGTCACTTGCACGAGCGTCCACTCCCGCAACTTTGAGGCGGGCCATCAAATCGGCTCGGAAAACACGGTAGAAAATTTCTTCCGCGACAACACCAAGACAGTGGAAGGCGTGCGAACCGCTAAAATCGTTCACGAAGTGGCGAAGGAAAAAGGCATCGACATGCCAATTTGCGAAGAAGTGTACCAAATCCTTTATGAAGGCAAAGAACCAAAAGACTGCGCGAACGATTTGATGATTCGTAAGCTGAAGGCGGAATTTTAATGGCGAAATATGTAAACAAGTCGTCTTTGGCGCTGATTCTCATGGAAGAATACGGCATGAAGAAAAAAGACGCGATTCGGGTCATCGACCGCATTTTCGACGAAATGGGCGACGCGCTTGCCAGCGATGGCCAGGTGGACATCACAGGGTTTGGAAAGTTTGTGATTTTCGACCGGAAAGCGCGCAAAGGCATCAATCCGGTTTTGAAGACCGCGATGGACATTCCGGCTTCGAAACTGCCAAAATTTAAACCGTCATCCACACTGAAAGCCAAATGTAATAAAGATCGGGAATAGGAAAGGGCGGAATCCGATTATGAAAAAATTGTTTATCGTTTTGATTTGCGTCGGCATGGTCGCGGGAATCGGAATTGGCGGGTTCATGATGCTTCAGACGCTGGGCCAGGAGCAAGGCCAAGAACAGACGCGGCAGGAGCAAAAACAGCCAAAGTATTCCACCCGGGAAAGCGTATTCGCGGATGCGAATCCGTCTTTGAGCGAGGCGGAAGTCAAAAAACGGGTCGCGATGAATTTGGATCAGGAGCCCTACACGTCCGCCGCGGAAGTGAAGGATCCGGATTCGATCACGGTTTTGGTCAACCAGTACAACACGTTGCCTTCGGACTATATGCCGGAAGATTTGGACGTGGTCGTCCAGGACGAGCAGGGCGTCATCGCGTTGCGCAAGGAGGCGGCCGACGCCTATCGGGCGCTGGAAGCCGAAGCCAAAGAAAACCAGGTCGATTTGCGGATCATGACCGCGTTTATTCCTTACGATTCGATTCAAGCCTCGTACGAGGAATTGAAAAAAGCCCATGGGGAAGCGGCGGTCGACGCCTCGTTTTCCCGACCCGGCTCTTCGGAATACCAGACGGGACTGAGCGCGGACATCCAGATCGGCGAGGGGGAAAACGCCCAGCAGAATATCGCGCAAAACGAGCAATACGCCTGGCTTTTGGACCGGCTGCCGGCACATGGCTTTATCGTGCGCTATCCGGAGGACAAAGCGGTTTACACGCAGATGAACGGCCAGCCATGGCACATTCGTTATGTGGGAAAGGACGCGGCGCAAGCCATGACAAAAGACGGACTTTGTCTGGAAGAATACGCGTTGCGATAAATGAAATCGAGCTTCAGAACGGGTTTCTGTAGCTCTTTTTTTCTTAGAAAGCGAAATTCTCAGATTAAAAATAGAGTTTTACGTATATATTCATTCATTTTTTGTCTTTTTTGTTTTATAATGAAATAGACAATTTAAGAAAGTTAAACAATTTGGGAATTAACAATTTTGACATGAAGTTAGTGGGGGGGAAACACACTATGAATGGAGAACAATTGTTGATCCGGTTCACAAATGAGAATTTTCAAAAAAAGATGTATGCGATTGCGGAAAACGTATATTTCTTTACGGGTTTTGGCAACAGCAACGCGACGGCGGTCATCGGAAAAAGCTCGGTGATTTTGATCGACGCGCTGGATTGCGACCGGTACGCGAAAAATTTGCGGAAGGAATTGAGCAAGATCACGCCAAAACCGGTCCGGACGATTATTTACACCCACACTTGCCCCGACCATACGGGCGGAGCGGGCGTATTTTCGGATACGGTGCAGGAAGTCATCGCGTTCGCGAAAGCGAGAGAGGATTTGAAGTACTACGACCGCCTGGAGAACATTTTGAATATGCGAAAGATTTTCGCCCGGGGATACGGCTTGTCGGACGAGGACGCCATTACCCATGGTTTGGGCCCCCGCGAAGGCTTTATCAAGGCGGGCGCTTCGCAAGTGCCGCTGGAGCCGACGACGTTGTATACCGGAAAGTCGGTGGAACGGGAAATTGACGGCGTCAAATTCAAGCTCATCAGCATGCCGGGTGAAACGAAAGATTCCATTTCGGTTTTGCTGCCGGAATACAACGTGCTCGCGGTCGGGGACAATTACTCCAATGTCTTTCCGAATATGTACAGCGTGCGGGGTTCGTCGTATCGCGATGTAGCCAACTGGATTGAAATTCTGGATCAGATTTTGGCTTTGGATGCGGAAACGATTCTGCCGGGGCACACATGGCCTTTGCTCGGGAAAGAGGAGGCGCGTCGATCCATTCAAAATTACCGGGACGTTTTGGAGTATGTGCTCTTTGAAACGCTGCGCTGCATGAACGACGGCTTGACACTGAACGAAACGGCCGAAGCGGTAAAGCTGCCTGAGCGCTTCAAAACAAAATCGCTTGGCGAATACTTCTCCCTCGTGGAATGGGCCGTCAAAGCCATTTATACCGGCTATTTAGGCTGGTTCGACGGCCAGGCGGCGAATTTGATTCCGGTTCCGCAGGAGGAATACCGGCAAACGATGCTGGAGCTCATTGGCGAGGAAAATTTGCGTAGAAAGATCAAAGCGTGCGTCATGCAGGAGCAGTACCAGATGGCTTTGCAGCTGAACATGATCTTGCACGATCCGGTGCTGGAAAAAGCGGCGCTGGAGGGAAGGGCGGCCGAGGTCGCCAACGCCAACGCGCGCCACTTCTATTTGGCAAGAGCGAAAGAATTTTAAACAACCGACCATTCACAAGACGTGAATGGTTTTCTTATTTAGGATACAATAAAACAAATCGCTAGGGAGGAACAATATGAGTTTTTTAGGAAATTTGCTCTGGTTTATATTTTGCGGATTATGGCAAGGTTTGTCGTGGTTTGTCGCCGGTTTATTTTGGTGTATCACCATCGTTGGCATTCCCATCGGTGTCCAGTGCTTTAAATTCGCGTCGCTCGCCTTCTTTCCATTCGGAAAGGAAGTCGTCTACGGCGGAGGAACGATGTCGACTTTAGCCAATGTGTTTTGGCTGTTGTTGAGCGGCATCCCGCTCGCTTTGGAGGCGGTGGTCAATGGATTGATTTTGTGCTGCACGATTATCGGCATTCCGTTTGGTTTGCAGTGCTTCAAAATGGCGAAGCTCGCTTTGATGCCGTTTGGAGCAACCATCGTATAAGCCAACAAGGTCCAGCAGAGAGGATGTTCTCTCTGTTTTTTTTTGATTAGCGAAAGAATCCGGATTTTAACCCGGCTAAAAACAATGCACCATTTTTGCACCAATTCAAATTAAAAATACCCAAAAATACCAAAGTAAATCTGGATATTCAAATCAGTAGGAAGCGATAAAAATCCAGACTAATTATATTTCACTTACTACTTCGCATAATATATATTATGTAATGAATGTGGTTGTTGTTTTCCGGATCGTTTGCTGTAGCCTGTATTTGGATCTCTTTTCAACGATTTGGATTCTTTGCTTTCGAACGCGTCTTTCATTCGATTGATGCGTCTTTTGACTACAAAACCCGCCGGTTTTTTAAATCGACGGGTTTTCCATTTTTATAATTAATATTTTTCCAAAAATTCAATCGAAATTCCATTTTTTTCCGTTTCGATATTGTTCCCATAATTGTCTTTCACTGATGAACATAAATGGATCAAGTGTTTTTTCGCGCGCTGTTCATGAGCCGCTCGATACAGGAATTGACTTGCGCGGGCGCATCGGTATTCGAATTGTGCCCCGCCTTTTCAATCCATACCAACGGAAATCCGGTTTTTTTGTGCCAGGCTTTCGCATAGCGCCGGCAGGAGCCGGCCTGGTCTTTTGTTCCGCAAATCAAAAGAACCGGACAAGTCAAAGAATACGGGCGGTTGGTTTCTATCGCTTCGGCAAGCATGCGAAATCCATGGCCGGACAACGCCGCGTAGCGCGGCTGGTCGCCATCGTACACAAGCATCATGGAACGCATCAGCTTTCTGCCATACTCGGTTGTCGCGACGCCCCTTGTGCCTTGCTTCAACAGCCATTGCCAAGGCAAATAGCGATAGACAGGTTCCATGCGCTTTAACAGCCACAGCTCTGCTTTCGTGATATAGCAGCGTTGCAGCGGCGCCGAATCAATCGCCACGAATCCTTGTAGCGCGCCAGGAAACAACTGCGTGAACACTTGTCCGATATAGCCGCCAAGCGACTGGCCAACCAAAACAAAATTGGAAAAGCCGTTTTCTCGCAAAATTGCCATCAGCCACCGCGCCTCGTCGTCCATTGAAAAACGCAAGGAGAACGGATACGAGGAAGCGTGTCCCGGCGCGTCCCAAACAAAAAGGTTCGCTTTGTTCGCGAAATATTCGATTTGCTTGTCGAACAAACGGTGGTCGGCCGTTAAACCGGGAAGAAAAACGAGCGTCTGCGCGTCCTTTCCCTTCCATTGGATCCAATAGTGAATATCGCCAAGCGGTGTGGTGTATACTTTTTCTTCCATGCCCCCATTATATAAAAAAACTGTCCAGAGCTGAACAGTTTTTGTTGTTAATATTTGACGCTAATCGTTTGCGAATATCCAAGCGCCGCCGAATTCAAATCAATTTGAATGGCTTTCGGATTGTAGTTGGAGAAATCCGGAATCGCGTGCTCAAACGTGAAGTTGATCTTGCACGTGACGGACTGTTTCGGCGTCAGGTAAAAGCATTGATACCCGGTCGCGTTTCCCGCAATGTCTTCCGTTTTCGGCGCCATATCGTTAGTTTTAAAATCAACGCCCTTGATTTGCTTAAGATCCATCGACTTGAAGTCGCCACGGTCTTTGTAGTCGTTCAAGTCGATTCCCTTCAGCGTGGCCACCGGCGTGATGTACGGCACGACAAGCCGCTTGTCGGTCTTATTCGTATACGTGATCGTCAAGCCTTGCACGACGGAGTTGCCATCCGCGAAATCATACGTCATCTTGGAGGCGTCGACATCGAACTGGAACGACTTGTCGTCGTACAAGGTAAACTTGTTTTCGGTCGAATACGTCACGTTTTTATCGCTGATCTTGCGGACCTTGACCGAATCGAACGATAAAAACGCCTTGTTTTTCGGAAAGTAGATGCCCATGTTTTTCTGGTTGTTGTTGGGATACCCCACATAGCCATACACGAACGTCGACTGCTCCGCCGGAACCGTTTCCATGTTGGTCGCCTGATCTCTGGCGATCGCGTGGACATCCTGGTTTTCCTGGTCCGTCACTTTATACGACAGCTCGCTCATATGATACGCGGCTTTGCTGTTGTTGGACAAGCTTCCTAAAAAATAATAGTACACCGTGTTGGTCGTATCGTTTGTCACCTGCAACGCGTCAAGCAGCTCAAATTCCACTCCGTCCTTGATTTCCGTTTTGGCCTCTTTCGAGGAACAGCCCGTCAAGGCGAAGCCAATGCAAAACACGCAAAGGATCTTTAAAAACTTCTTCATTCTATCACCCACTCAATAGTATCAGAAAATGGGCTTCTTTCCAATCTTTTTAAGCGATGCGGATCGCCTGGACCGCCACGCATTCCGGTCCGCCTTGGGCGATAAAAACCGGCGAAAGCGGCAGCAAAACGATGCGGGCGCCCTCGAATTGCTCCTCGATAAGCGTCTGCGCTTTCAAGGCGTCGTCCTCGTTGAACGCGTGGGAGATAAAAAACGTATACGAGGAATCCACCTGGCGTTTCTTCATTTCCGCGATCATGTTTTTTACGGCTTTTTTAAACGTTTTTGTCACGCAGAAAGACTCGAGCCGCTTCCCGTTCGCGCTTTTGATCATCGTTGGAACGAGTTTCAAAAAGCCGCCCACGCCGGCCTCCAGCTGCGAGACCCGGCCGCCGCGCTTCAAAAAGGAAAAGTCACGAGGAACGAGAAAGGAGATTTCCGTTTCGACGCATGACGCAAGCGAATCCACGATTTCCTGCGCGCTCATGCCTTGGTCGCTCAGTTTCTTCGCGTAGTCCACCAGCGCCCGGTGCGGGCCGCACAAGGTTTTGGAGTTGAACACCGTGATCTTGTCCGAGTCGACGAGCTGCTTCGCCATGCAGGCGGAGTCGTACGTTCCCGACAAGCCTTGCGCCATCGTGATATCCAGAATTTGTTCTTCCTCGAGATATTGTTCATAGCACGCTTGTTTTTCGCCAATGCTTGGCTGCGACGAGCTCGGGATTTTCTTTTCCTGAATGAGCCGCAGCAGTTTCGTGGACGTCATCTCGTCCAAATCTTTATAGGAGCTTTGATCCACCACGATATTGAGCGGAACGACCGCGATCCCCTTCGCCGCCGCTTCGTTTGTCGTGTACAAAGTGGAGGAATCGCTAATAATTTTAACCATATTCAAGTCCTCTTTTCTACCGTTCATTATAGAGGGTCTGATTTGAAAGTCAATATAATCTAGTATTAAAAACTAGATTGAACGGTTTTAAAGATTATGCTATGATTCGAACATGAAAAAGAACGCAACCCAAATCAAAGAAGACATGCTCGCTTTCTCATGTCCCAAATGGAACGATTTTCCCGACATCGACTTGTATATGGACCAAATCGTCGAGTACATCAACCGCGCCCTGCAAGGCCTGGCCATGGAAGAGCCGGCCGTCTTTATTACGAAAAGCATGGTGAACAACTACGTGAAAAACAGCATGATCACCCCGCCCATCAAGAAACATTACAAGCAGGCGCATATTGGCTATTTAATCGTCGTATGCATTTTGAAACAGTGCTTCTCCCTCAACGAGGTTTCGGAAATGATCGAGTTGTACCGCACGATGGGAGAAGACCAGATCGGGCTTCACTACGACCGGTTCATCGCGATTTTTGAAAACAGCATCCACGAGATTTTCGAAACGGATCAGCTGACGTACCAGCTGTACACCGACCCTTCCAACGAGCAAAAACTCATGGATTCCGCCATCAAAACCGTCGTTTACAAAATTTATACGTTATACTTACTTCGAAAAACGGAAAAGTCCTTTGGATAACCAGAAATTCTCCTCGAAAAGACGCGTGATTCAGGTATAATGAAAGCGTCTACACGACGAAGGAGAATGGATTATGAAGTCACTCAACACCCGCTATCAATTCATCAACTTTTCGTATTTCGCCATGATGGCCTCGATGCTCGCCTTCGCGTCCAACTACTTGCTGGACTTAGGCTACTCCAATTCCGAAATCGGCCTCATCCTCGCTTTGTATTCCGTCGTTTCGCTCATCTTACAGCCGCTTTGCGCCTCGTATGGCGACAAACACCCCGACGTGCCTCTTCAGCGGCTGATTTTGGCGATGCTGCTTGTCATCATGCTCGGTTCCTTGTTCCTGTTCGTATCCAGCCGCGTCTGGGGACGCAACATCGTGCTGTCCATGATTACCGTTTTGATTTTCGCCTGCATGATGAGCGGGATGCCGCTGATCAATACCGCCGCTTTCATGTATGAGAAATTCGGCGTGCGAATCAACTATGGCTTGGCCCGGGGCCTCGGTTCGGCCGCCTACGCCATCGTCAGCATGGCGCTTGGCTACTTGATCGACGCGCTAACCCCCAGCATCCTGCCCCTGATTTATTTCCTTCTGGCGCTCATCAGCGCGCTGGCCGTGCATAGCTATCGGCTCAAGCTGTCCAAACCGGAACAAAAAACCGAAAAAGCCTTTGAAGCCAAAGAAGAGAAATCCAAAATCACGCTGCTTCAGTTTCTGACCAAATACAAGACGCTGACAATCGTTTTGACTGGCTATATGCTCGTCTACACGACGCATTCCATCATTAACAATTTTTACATTCAAGTTGTTCAAAATGTCCATGGCACGAGCGCCAATATGGGAATCGCCGTCTTTATCGCCGCCATTGTCGAACTGCCCGCCATGTTTGGCTTCGAAAAACTCGCCAAACGATTCCGCATTGAAAGCTTGCTGAAAATATCGCTCGTCTTTTATTTAGCCAAGCACGTTGTCACGTTTTTCGCCTTCAACGTCTGGGGCATTTACCTCGCCGCCTTTTTGCAAATCGGCGCCTACGCCTTATTCACCCCGGCCATCGTGTACTATGTCAACCAGGTCGTTTCGGAATACGACATTTTAATGGGACAAACTGTCAACACGATGTTCATTACCATGGCCGGCATCATCGGATCGTTGTTTGGCGGTGTGCTGATGGATATGCTCAGCGTCCACCTCGTATTAGGAATTGGCGTCGCTTTAAGTCTGATTGGCCTGCTGCTTTGCTATCCGTGCCTGACCGGCAGCAAAGCCAAACAAGCGATAAACACGGATTAAAAAAGTCTGCACGCAGACTTTTTATTTTTCCATTTGCCGCTTAAGAGCGCATAACCGCGCCACGATATCCGGCTGACGGATCCCGTTCGCGACGTCTTTTTCTAGCCGTTTCGTCAGGCATTTCTCGCTGCCCACTAATGAAAACGCCGCAATGCGCACCGCCTCTTTGTAGGATACGGCGTCCACAATCGAATCTATGATTTCCTGTTCGTCCATCACCCAGCTGAACACGATGTTTTCGTACACGGTGCAACACAAAAACTGCGCAAGCAAAAAAGCGATGTTCTGCATCATCATCGTCTTGGTTTCCTCGTTCACGACAAATGGATCGGCGTCCAGCACCAGTCGCCATCCAAAAACACCGCGCGGTCGAGCTTTTTCTTCAAAGCCTGGCCAACGGTCGTCTTTCCGATTCCCATCGGTCCGCCAATCAACCACAGCGTTTTCATCACAAAACCCCTTCCCGTCGCAAAAGCGCCTCCTTGCGCGCCAGGCCGCCCGCGTATCCGGTCAGCTTTCCGTTCGCGCCAAGCACCCGGTGGCACGGGATCAAAATCAAAATCGGGTTGCGCGCCACCGCCCTGCCCACCGCCCGGGCCGAACCTTTGTTCATTTGCCGGGCAACCGCCTGGTACGTCGTCGTCTGCCCGTACGCAAGATTTGTCAGCGTCGCGAGCACTTCCTTTTGAAACGGCGTTCCATCCGGCCGAAGAGGAAACGTCACCGGCACGCGCTCTCCTTGAAAATAGGCGTCAAGCCATTGTTTGGCTTGTACGATTACCGGACACGGGGAACGTTCGCTTTTGGTAGCCGGCTGCTTTTGGTCTTCAAACCAGCAGCCGGTAATGGCTTCGCCATCACTGGTGATCCGCATTTTTCCTAGCGGTGAAAAATAGTCGTCAAAATACATCGTTGATTCTCCTTGTTTTCCATCATACACCGCTATTCGCTGGCTAGACAAGGCGAAAAAAAACGAAAACGCGAAGTTTTCGTCCTGTTTTGAATCACTGAATGATTTGAATGGCCTGCACCGCCAGACACTTTGGACCGCCCTGCGTGATGAACGCCGGAGAAAGCGGCATGACGACGAGCTTGGCGTCTGGAAAGCGCTCGGCAAAATACGCTTCCGCCTTGGCGGCGTCCTCCATGTTGTTGGCATGCGAAATGTAAATCGTATAGCCGGCTCCGACCCCTTTTTTTTCCATGTGGTCCGCCATTTTGACGAACGCTTTTTTCATCGTCCGGCACAAAGAGAAGTTCACGAGCCGCGAGCCTTCCTCGTGGCTTTGCTGCTTGCGCATCATGACTGGAATGAGCTTTAAAAATCCGCCGATTCCCGCTTCCACGCCCGAAATGCGGCCGCCACGCTTCAAAAAGGAAAAATCCTGCGGAATCAAAAACGACACTTCCGTCGGAATCGAATGGTCCAGCATCGCCACGATGGCTTCTTTCGAATCGCCGGCCTGCGCCATCTTGAGCGCCTCGTCCACCAGCGCACGCATCGGGCCGGCCAGCGTGTTGGAGTCCACGACCGTCACCATTTGAGGATGCTCGCATTCTTCTTTCGCCATTTGCGCCGAAGCGTAAGCGCCCGACAATCCATTGGCGATCGTGATGTCGATGACCTCGTCTCCCTTACCCGTTAATGTATTGTAAAGCTCGATCCGCTCGCCAACGCTTGGCAGCGAGGTGGAAGGAACTTTTTTCTGGTCGATCATTTGCAGCAGCTCCGTGCTTGTGATCGACTCATAATCCTTATAGCTTTTGTGATCCACAACGACTTGAAGCGGAATCGTATACAGCCCTTTCTTTTCCGCCTCGATTTGCGAATACAACGTTCCTGAATCCGAAATGATTTGAATCATACCGATGACCTCTTTTCTACGTTTTATTATACGAAATAAAAGAAGTCAAACCAATTCGCCTGACTTCTTTGAAATTTCATTGTTCCAGCTTGGATAAAATCGCTTCCCGCGCCCGGGTCTCCCAAACATCCTCCAGCTTTTTCAAATCGCTTTGTTTAAAGTCCGGATCGTTTTTTTGTAGCGCTTTTGTGATGACGAAATCCGCCACTTCCGGATTTTTTGGCAGCAGCGGCCCGTGCAAATACGTGCCCAGGATCCGGCCGTCGTAAAAGCCTTCATAGCCCGCATCGAAGCTGTTGCCGTAGCCTTTCAAAACCTTTCCAAGCGGATGCTCGACATGGACCGTTTGTCCGCCATGGTTTTCAAAGCCGACGATTTTCGTTTTCAATCCATCCAGATCCGCTTCGATGACGACATTGCCAATGCAGCGGGATCCTTCCTTGCCTGTATCGGTATGGTAGTCGTAAAAGCCAAGCCCCGGGATTTGGGAATGGTCCGCGGCCTCGTAATATTTTCCAAACAGCTGGTAGCCGCCGCAAATGAGCAGCACGAACGTGCGGCTATCCATCGCTTCCTGAATGTTTTCCTTGCGGGAAAGCAAATCGGGAATGATGGACATTTGTTCCTTGTCCGCCCCGCCGCCAAGAAAAATCAAGTCGAATGCGGCCAAATCCGCTTTTTCGCCAATGCCCACGGTTTCCAGCTCGAAGCGGATCCCGCGATCCTCGCACCGTTTTTTCAGCACCATCATGTTGCCTGTGTCGCCATACAGATCCATCACGTCGTGATACATCCAGGCCACTCGCATCGTTCTATCCATAATTTTTCACCTGCTTTACGATTGCGTTGCGCGCTGGCAGCAGCGCCGTGTACGTGGCGATGACATAAATGTCGTCCGGATCCCGGAACACTTCATCCAGCGCCTGCTCGATCGTTTCCTTCTCCTCCAGGACCCCTTGATAGCCGCCATAGTACAAGCGCAGCGCCATGTCGAATCCGCGCGTTCCCGTCGTCACGATTCGATGCGTTGTCGGCTTCATCAGCTTTTCAAAATGGGTGTCGTAAATCCAGCTGACGTCCGTTCCATCCTGCTCCCGGTCGTTCAATACGATGACGATCGACTTTTTGTCCTCGTCCTCCTCGATGACTTTCATGACTTCGTTGGCGCCGGTCGGGTTTTTTACAAGGTTTAAAATGATGGACCGGCCATCCAGTTCAAACCGCTCGTTGCGCCCTTTCGGCTGCGGGGCGTGCTTGAACACTTCCTTCACGCAATGGCTGGAAATGTCGTACAAGTCGGCCACCGCCAGCACCGCTGCGCAGTTGTACATCGAATACAAGCCGTCATACGGATCTTTGAACGTTTCGCCATGCAGCGTGAACGTGTGGTTTTTCAAGTCGATGTTTTTGAGTTCGACATTCAAAATCGGTGTCCGGAAATGACAGTGCGGACACGAAAACGATCCGATGTGCGAATATTGATAGTACGCGTATTGGAGCCGGTGCCCGCACCGCGGACAAAACTTTCCTTCGCTCGCCTCTCTTGTCGACGTGACGGAAGCCTCGTTTTTCGCCAAGCCAAAATAAACGATATGGGCCCGCGGCGCTTTCAGGGAAAGCCGGACCACATTGGGGTCGTTGCCATTTAAAATCAAAGTCTGATCGTAGCCGGGGAGCACGTTTTCGATGCTTTCAATCAGCTGTTCCATTTCCCGGGCCCGGTCGAGCTGGTCGCGGAAAAAGTTGTTGACGACCAAAGCGCTCACCGGCAGGTTGGGCAAAATGTGTTTGATATTGAGCTCGTCCACTTCCAGGACGATGGCTCCCGCCTTCACCCGTCCGGAAAGGTCGGCGTGCGACAGCAGCGTCGTCACGATGCCTTCCCGCAAGTTGTCCCCTTTGCGGTTGGAAATCACCTCGTAGCCGGCTTGCTCAAACAAGCTGGCGATCATGTTCGCCGTGCTCGTCTTGCCGTTGGTGCCCGTCACCAAAATGACCGGGGCGTGGATCTTGAGTTTTTTGAGAATCTGCGGGTCCAGCTTCAATCCGATTTGACCAGGCATACTGCCGCCCCGTCCCATCTTTTGAAGGATGGCCGCGCTTGATTTTGTTGCCAATATAGATAAAAAGCGCATAATTCGCTCCTTTCACTGTCCCATTATACCGTACGGAAACCGAAGTTGTGAATCATGAAATCGAAAACATATCTCGATTATTTATATAAATCGAGTATAATGAGAAAGTAAAACATGGAGGAAAGACAATGAAACAACTGGATATGATTTATGAAGGTAAAGCGAAAAAAGTTTTTTTAACCGATGATCCCAATGTGGTGATCGTCGACTACAAAGACGATGCCACCGCGTTCAACGGCTTGAAAAAGGGCACGATCGTTGGAAAAGGCGCCATTAACAACCGGATGACGAACTTTTTGATGCGCAAGCTCGAAGAGCAAGGCGTGCCAACGCATTTTGTCGAGGAAATCGACGACCGCAAAACGTATGTGAAAAAAGTCGATATCATCCCTCTCGAAGTCATTATCCGCAACAAGGCGGCTGGATCGTTCTCGAAACGGCTCGGCATTCCGGAAGGAACCGCTTTGAAATGCTCCACGCTTGAGTTCTCCTACAAAGACGACGACCTGGGCGATCCGCTCATCAACTCGTACATGGCCAAAGCCATTGGCGCGGCGACACAGGAGGAAATCGACACGATTACGGACTATGCGTTCAAAGTCAACGACTTTCTGAAAGCCTTTTTCCGGGAAATCGGCATCGAGCTGATCGACTTCAAGCTCGAGTTTGGCAAGACGGCCGATGGCACGATCGTGCTCGCGGACGAGATTTCCCCGGATACGTGCCGGTACTGGGATATCGAAACCGGAGAGCATCTCGATAAAGACCGGTTCCGCCGCGATCTGGGCGATCCGGAAGGCGCGTACCAGGAAGTGTTTAAACGATTGGGGTTTGGTGAGTAAGATGGCGGACACATCCATTTACCAGTCGCCGCTTTCGCAGCGCTACGCTTCCAGGGAAATGCAGGCGCTTTTTTCCAACGACAAAAAATTCAAAACCTGGCGCCGCTTGTGGATCGCGCTGGCGCAAGCCGAGCAGGAGCTTGGCCTGGACATCTCCGACGAGCAAATCGCCGAACTTATCGCCCACCAGGACGATATCAACTACGACGTGGCGCAGGAACGCGAAAAAATCGTCCGCCACGACGTCATGTCCCACGTGTACGCCTATGGCCAGCAATGTCCAAGCGCCAAAGGAATCATCCATTTGGGCGCGACGAGCTGCTACGTTGGCGACAACACCGATTTGATCATTATGCACGAGGCGCTCGAGCTGGTGAAAAAGAAACTCGTCAATGTGCTGGCCGCTTTGGAAAAATTCGCCCTCGAATACAAGGATCTGCCTTGCCTGGCATTTACCCACTTCCAGCCGGCCCAGCCCACCACGGTTGGGAAGCGGGCGGCGCTGTGGGCGCATGACTTGCTTATGGACTACGAGGAAATCGAGTACTTGCTCGACCATAAAAAGCTTCTCGGACAAAAAGGAACGACCGGCACGCAAGCCAGCTTCATGGAGCTGTTCGAAGGCGACACGGAAAAGGTTAAAGAAATCGACCGGCTGATTTGCGAAAAGCTCGGGTACGACGCCTGCTTCCCCGTTTCGGGTCAAACCTACAGCCGCAAATACGATACTCGGGTGCTGCACGCGCTGGTCGGCATCGCGCAAAGCGCCCACAAGTTCAGCAACGACATCCGTCTGCTCCAGCATATGAAAGAAATCGAGGAACCGTTTGAAAAAGGACAAATCGGTTCGAGCGCCATGGCATACAAGCGTAACCCGATGCGTTCCGAGCGCATGGCGGCTTTAGCCAACTACGTGATTTGCGACGCGCTCAATCCGGCTTTGACGGCCAGCACGCAATGGTTCGAGCGCACGCTCGACGATTCGGCTAACAAGCGCATTAGCATGGCCGAAGCGTTTTTAGCCATTGACGGCATTCTGGACTTGTATTTGAATATTACGGATGGTCTGGTCGTGTATCCGAAAGTCATCGAGGCAGACTTGCTGCGCGAGCTGCCGTTCATGGCGACGGAAAACATCATGATGGACGCCGTCAAAGCGGGAGGCGACCGTCAGGAGCTGCACGAAGCCATTCGTGTCCACTCCATGGAAGCCGGAAAGCACGTGAAAGAAGAAGGCAAGCCAAACGACTTGATCGACTTGATCGCGGCGGATCCGAAATTCAACATGACGAAAGAGCAAATTTTGGAAGTCATGGATCCGAAAAACTTTGTCGGCCGCGCCCCGCAGCAAACCGAGGAGTTTTTCAAAGACTACGTCGATCCGGTTCTTGCCCAAAACAAAGCCGATCTCGGTTTGCACGCCGACATCAACGTCTAGCCTGTTCACCAATAGAAAACACCCGTTGCGGTGTTTTTTTTGTAGGGAGCCTTCTCCTTCTTTTTTACAAGGCGCTGCCGGTATAATGAAACAAAAGGAAAGGAGGAGCGCCATGAAACAAATCAATCTTCGCGCAAACTACGTTTTGATTGACCCGGAAAACTGGGACGCCAATCCGATAGTGGCCGAAGTCGTTGTCCGCGACGAAAAGCAGCCAGAAAACCATTACGCCTACGTCTTTTGGACGTTGTCGGGCGGCTTGGATTTCCGGGCGTACCAGGTTCCCATGTACGACTTGTTGTGTAGCTTCGAATCGGAACCGATTCGCGAAGCCATTGGCATGCTTTCCTACAACTTCGAGATCCGCAAGGACGAGCATCCGTGGCTGTTTAAAAAGCTGATGGCTTTCGCGACCGAAAGCGCCTTGCCGCTTGTGCGCGCGATCGCCAAAGAAAACGAGCTCATCGAAACGGACGATGAAATCGAAACATTGCTTTAGAAAAAGAGCGAATTCCGATCCATTGGATTGGTTTTCGCTCTTATTTTTCAATTTGAAGCCATGTGTTCTCTTTTAAATACACCAGCAATTCGGATTTTGATTTTTCCCCTAGCTTTCGAATATCGTCCAGCGCCCGGTAGTCAAGCTGAAATATTTCCCTCAGCCCTAAAATACCGCAGGCCTTCAGCGAATGCTTCAGACGGCTCGAGATCCGGGCCTCGTCTACAAGACGATCCCGAACCTGGTTTCCCTGCTCGTCCCGAAAAAAGAAATCAACCGGTTCGCCGGGCTGGATTTGCGGAAACAAATAGTGCAGCAGCGAGCAATGGTCGCCAGTGGCCTGGCCATCCAGCGACTGATTGAACCGGACTTCGATTCCCTGCGCCCGCCAGGTTTCCACCTGACGTTTGAACGACGCGATTTCTTCCAAACTGTCGGCGTCGATTTCCGGCAGCGCCGCGATCTTTGCGATTGGCAGCTCCAGAAGCGCCTCGACAGAATCGAAACGGGCTTCTTTGAGCAGCGAGCGGGTGCCGGCTTTAAAAGGAAGCGCTTCCACCAATATATAGTTCATCGCCTATTCCTTCCATGCGGGATAGGGAAAGTATAACAGAAAGCGTTTTAAAAGACTATATTTTCTATAACTTTCTCGTTTTTTTCCAGAGAGTGGAAAGAAAATTGAAAACAGACAGATTCATTTGTGCATTCTTTTAATTATTTTGCAAATTACTTCATTCTTGAAGCATTTTTGAAACAAATCCATGAAAAGAATGAATTATAAATTGACTTTTTTCATTTTAATCCATAAAATGGAATTGAACAAGAGAGCTTGTTCTGATTCACGGCTTTACCTAAAAATGAAGAAATATCAAAAGAAGGATTCGGTCGTGATCCTTCTTTTCTGCTTAATCTGCCTTGCGTGGAGATGGTGTTAAAGGACCATGCCCAATTTTGGGATATACCCCCTATTTCAAATGCGGGGTGGGACCCTGAGCATCAGATCATATGTGTGCGGTATCCGTCCGGATACCGCTTTTTACTCGCCGCGCCGGGCCAGACAGTTGATCGTATGCGCCATGAATCCGGCCCCGAATCCATTGTCGATATTCACCACGCTGACGCCGCTTGCGCACGAGTTGAGCATCGACAGCAGCGCGGAAAGACCTTGGAAGTTGGCGCCGTAGCCTACAGACGTCGGCACGGCGATCACCGGCTTATTTGTGAGCCCGCCAACGACGGAAGCGAGCGCGCCTTCCATGCCCGCGACGACCACGATGACGTTGGCGGCGTTGATTTGATCCATTCGCGCCAGCAGACGATGAATGCCCGCCACGCCGACATCGCAAACAAAATCGACGTCGTTGCCTAAAAACCGGGCGATCCACACCGCTTCCATAGCGACCGGCACATCGCTGGTTCCCGCGCACACGACACAAATCCGTCCCGGATTCACCGTGTTCCAGTCTTGACGCCAGACGAGTACCCGGGCCGCCTTGTCGTATTCCAGTTTTGGAAAACGAGCCTGCAAGTACGCCGCTTTTTCCTCGTCGACACGGGAAGCGAAAATCGCGTCCTGGCCGTTTTCCAGCATGTCGGCGATGATGGCTTCGATTTGCTCCTTCGTCTTTCCTTCCCCGTAAATGATTTCGGGCGCGCCCGTCCTCTTTTTTCGTTCATAGTCGATCGTGTATTGTTTTTCAAAGTCGATTTGTTGGATTCCCATTTCGATCATACCCTCCTGTTGTGATGCCATTCAAATCCAAGGTGACATACCGGTAGCCAAGCCGGCGAAATGTGTCGACAAACTCCTTGGCTTCCAAAATTTTTTTCCAGTCTTTTCGCTCGCACTCAATCCGGGCCAGCCCGTCCATGTCCCGGACCCGGACATGCAGCACGCCAAGATCGTGCAAATAGCGTTCGGCTTGCGCCACCCGGTCCAGGCTTTCGCGCGTCAGCGTCGTTCCATAGTCGAAACGCGACGCCAGACAGGCGTTGGCGGGTTTGTCGTGCGTCGGCACGCCCAGCGTTTTCGCCCATTTCCGTATCGCCGCCTTGTCAAGTCCGACTCGCGCCATCGGCGACACGATTCCCAGTTCCTGGCAAGCCGCTTTTCCGGGGCGATACTCGGCTTGATCGTCCGCGTTTTGTCCGTCGATCACCACATCAAAGCCGCGCTGATGCGCGGCGTCTTGGATTTGTTTCATTAAGGCATGCTTGCACCAATAGCACCGGTCGCGGGCGTTGTGTCGAAACGCCGGAATGGAGAGCGTGTCCAGTTCCAGCACAAGATGGGCCGTCCCCTCCAGCCGCCCGAGCGCGGCCGTTGCGTCCTCCTCGCTGATCATTGGCCCGCGCACAAAAATGGGCAGCACGTTTTCCTCGCCAAGCACGTCTTTGCAAAGCGTCCATAAAAAGTCGGAGTCGCAGCCCCCGCTGTAGGCGATCGCCACGCGGCCGTACTGGCGGATTTGCTCGCGAAGCAAATCTTCCTTTGTCATCAAAATTCCCCCTTTTTTTGTTTATTGTTCTTTTTTTGTTCCTCGTCTTCGCTGATGGAACCACCGCTGGAAGGCGTTCTCCTTTTTCTTATACAAGCAAGGATGGTCTTTGGCGGCTTCCAGCTCATATTG
This sequence comes from Dubosiella muris, assembly GCF_004793885.1. Classification (GTDB taxonomy): domain Bacteria; phylum Bacillota_I; class Bacilli_A; order Erysipelotrichales; family Erysipelotrichaceae; genus Dubosiella; species Dubosiella muris. Next base: position 23,257 of record NZ_SRYG01000002.1, on the reverse strand, counting down.
CTGGGAGTCGAACCGGTCTTCCTTTTCGCTTTCGATTGGCTCGTAGCAGCCGGTACAAGTCAGCCGGCGCCGCTTGACGTTATCCATCAGCAAATTGTGGAAATACGTTTCAATGTCGGCCTTCAGCATCGGATTTTCAACAGGAACCGCCACCTCGACGCGATGATTCGTATTGCGGGTCATAAAATCGGCCGAGGCGATATAAATCGTCCTCTCCTCTTTCGGCCCAAACATGTAGATGCGCGAATGCTCCAGAAAACGGCCGACAATCGAGTAGATCTCGATGTTTTCGGTTTCGCCTTCGACGCCGGGGAGCAGGCAGCAAATCCCGCGGACGACCATCACGATTTTCACGCCGGCGCAGCTCGCCTCACGTAGCTTGTCCATGATTTCCGTGTCGGAAATCGAATTGACTTTGAAGCACGCTTCGGCCACCTTGCCTTCTTTGGCCCGTTCGATTTGCTCGTCGAGCTTTTTCAAAACCGTTTGTTTGAGCGAGGACGGGGCCACCAAAAGGCGCTCGTACTGGCCTTCGACGTTGGCCAGCGCCATGTTTTGGAAAAAGGCGGCCGCATCCCGGCCGATTTGCTCGTTGGCGGTAATCAGGCAAAGATCGGTGTATTGCTTGGCGGTCTTCTCGTTGTAGTTGCCGGTCCCCACTTGCGTCACAAGCCGCAAGCCCTTTTTCGTTTTCACGGTAATGAGGCAAATTTTCGAGTGCACTTTATAATGCTCGAAACCGAAAAGAACCGTGCATCCGGCTTCTTCGAGCCATTGGGCCGCCTGAATGTTGTGGTCTTCGTCAAAGCGGGCGCGCAGCTCCATCAAAACGGTGACTTCCTTGCCATTTTCGCAAGCGCGAATCAAATAGTCCAAAATTCTCGATGGCGTGGCCAGACGATAAATCGTGATTTTGATGGACAGCACGTCGGGATCGTCGCTGGCTTCTTTGAGCAAATTCAAAAAGTGGTCGATCGTCTGATACGGATAGTTCAGCAAAATATCGTGATCGAGCGCCTGCGACAGGACGCCACGGTCGGGATCGACGTATTTGGATGGCTGCGGCGCGAACGGCGGATACGCGAGCATTTCCTTCATCGCCTGCGGCGCCTTGCCAATCAAATCGAACAAAAACTTCAATTCAAGCGGGGTTTTGGACAAAAATACCTGCGCCTTGGAAATGTCAAGCTGCTCGCATAAATAGTTGAGCATCGAGTCGGGAATCGACCGGTACACCTCCATGCGCAGCGGCGCGAGCCGCGAGCGTTTTTTGAGCGCGTTTTTAACGAAGTCGAGATAATCCTCGTCGTCTTTCGCCCGGTCGTCGTCGATTTCGACATCGGCGTTGCGGGTCACGCGGATGACGGCGGCGTCCTTGATCGTGCTCTTGGTGAAAATTTGATCCAGGTTGTTGATGATGAGCTGCTCCATCAGCAGGAAGTTCTGTCCCTCCTCGCCAACCTTGATAAACGGCTCGACAAACGGAGGAACCGGCACGATGCCGAACTTCTTTTTTTCCTTTTCATACAGTTCGACGACAATGTACAACTGCTGGTTGACCAGGTGTGGAAACGGATGGTGGAAGTCCATGATTTGCGGCGACAACAAAGGCAGGATCCGCTCCCGGAAATATTTTTGAAGATGCTTTTTTTGTTTGCGGGACAAGTCTTTCCATGCGCGGTTGGCGAATTGGAGGTCGATCATCGTTTCCTCCAGCGCCTTGTATATGGTGTCGCGCATTGCGTACAGCTGCTTGGTTTCCTTGAAAATGGCTTGCAGCTGCTCCTGAACCGTCATTTGACTGCGGCTGTCGACATGGTTGGGATCGCCATAGCACAAATCGGTTAAAGTGCCGACCCGGATCATGTAAAACTCGTCCAGATTGCTTGTGAAAATCGAGAGGAATTTCAGCCGTTCAAACAAAGGAACGTTTGGATCGCTGGCTTCCTCTAAAACGCGTTGATTAAATTTCAGCCACGATAACTCGCGGTTTTGCATATATCGGTGATGTGTCTTACTCATAATTCACTCATTTCCTTTTCCAAGATTATATCATGGACGACAAAAAAAGAATGCCCAAAGCCATTCTTCTTTGTGTTAGATCGCCCGATGGCGCAGCCATTTTCCAGAGTGGTATCGAAAGAGGAACGCGATGAATCGACCCAGCCAGTCGGCGCCCATCGCCAGCCATACGCCATAAATTCCCCATCCAAGTCCGACACCAAACAAGAAGGCGCAGCCAAGCCGGAAAACAAGCATGGACGCGATGCCGACCCACATCGTGTACCGCACGTCGCCGGCGGCGCGAATGGCGTTGGCCAAATTGAACGAAGTAGGATGCAGCGCCAGGGCGTTGTGGATCAGGATAAGATGGAAAGTGAGAGTGTACGTGGCATCGCTCATGTCGTAAAGGCGCAGCAAAAGCGGCAAAATCGCCCATACGAGCAACGACAAGGCGGCTGTCGCGACATAGGAGATCTTCATGAGCTTTTTCGTGTAGGCGCGTGCCTGTTCCAATTCCCGGGCGCCCACGCATTGCCCGATCACGGTGACGATGGCCAGATTGATGGCGTTGACGACGAGGATGGCAATTGTATTCAGCGAGTTGGATACGCCGTTGGCCGCGATTTGCGTCGTCCCGAACAAAGCGACGATGCTCGTGACGAGCACTTTGCCAAGCATGAACAATCCGTTTTCGATGCCGTTTGGCACCGCGATGCGAAAGAGGCGGCGCTGCATGGCTCCCTGCCACGAAAGCACGTACGGACAGCGGACCTGGACAGGCTGGCCCGGGCGCAGCGTGAGCGCGAAAATGAGAAAGGCGCCCGCCATCCGCGAAACGAGGGTCGGGATGGCGACGCCGGCCACGCCCATTTGAAAGACGAACACCCCCAAATAGTTGCCGACGAGGTTCAAGATGTTCATGAAAAGCGAGACAACCATCGTCGTACCGGTTTTTTGCATGCTGCGAAAGATGGCGGTTCCGGCGTTGTACAAGCCAAGAAAGAGAAACGAGCAAAGCGTGAATAGAAAATACACGGCGCACGCTTCCATGACGTCGGCTTCGACCCCGCCGTAAAACAGTGTGAGCATTGGCTGTCTGAAGACGAGGCAGAAAACGCCGATCCCGGTTCCGGCCAGCGTGGCGCTTAAGATAAGCTGGCTTGCGCCCAGATCCGCCTCGGCCTTGTTTTTCGAGCCAAGGTACTGGGAGACGATGACGGCGCCTCCGGTGGCGAGGGAGGCGAGCACGGTGATGAACAAATTGTTGATCATATCGACGAGGGCGACGCCGCTGATGGCGGCTTCGCCGGCAAAAGACACCATAATGGTGTCGATCATGCCAATGAGCATGACGAGGACTTGCTCGACGACGAGCGGCACGATGAGTTTTCCGAGCGCTTCATTGGTGAACATTCGGGTGGTCTTTGGTGTTTTGGTGGTGAATGCGGCGAGTGTTTGCCTCATATTTTTTTCCTTTCCTGCTTTCCGTTTTCATTATAAAAATCCCGATTAAAAAAATCGAATGCTTTTTTTCGATGGTTTTCCATACTTTTGAAGCATAGAAAGAGTTACAAAAATCAAAATGTGTAATTTATTGCACCCTTCAGGTTTAATCGAATTTTGAGTTTCGTTATAATACATTTAGATAACAGCACAGCAAATTTTGTTACATCAACAGCATCACCATTCAAATATAGACTCACTTAGAAAGGGACGCGAATCATGGTCAAAAAAAAGAAATCGAGCCAATTTCTTAGAAGTTGTATCTTTGAAGCTCTGATGATCCTACTACAGCAAAAGCGATACGAAGATATCACTGTGTCTGAAATCACGAGCAAAGCGGGAGTTTCCCGCATGACGTACTATCGAACCTACTCTTCCAAGGAAGATATCATTATTCAGTATTTTAAAGAAAAAGTGAACGCTCTTTTAGAGAAAGAGCCTGAAATCGGCGACGAGCCGACCGAGGTATGGTATCGAAAATGTTTGCATTTCGTTTATGACGAACCGGTCTTGATGACGAAGATCCAGCAAACACCCGATCTTGCCAAAGCCAGCCAATCGTATTTAATCGACCTGCTTCAATACATGTTTCGAAAATATCGCAACGCGGATCTGGACGATCCCGTTATCCTGAACGGGTTGATTTATAAGGCCGGTGGTTTTATTTTTGTCGTATCCAAATGGATTCGAACCGGATTGAAGGAATCGCCGGAAGAAATATTGGAATGGATTCGGAAATACGAACAGCAATCAAGTTTTGAGAAGCCGCAGTGATGCGGTTTTTTTTGTGATTTCAACGATTCACCTCCCCCTTCGCTCAATCAAAGCGATTGAGCCGGCACGAAAAGAGAAAAAACGAAAACCTGGCACGAAAGATCTTTCTCCTTTCGTGTTTTTTTGCGCCTCGCCTTTTGTTTCTTTCTTTTCTCGTTTCGCCGAAACACACCGCCCCATGTAGACAACTTGTAGAATTTTATGTCTACAAAGGAGACAAAAGAAAAGATCCCTAAAAATGCGGGATCTCTATATCTTTTAAGCGGGCCATTCTCTCGTCGTAGTCGGGCATCCTTCGATGGATGGCGGCGTAAAACGCCTTGGAATGATCCGGATGTTCCAGATGGCAAAGCTCGTGCAGGATAATCGCCTCGACACATTCGAGCGGGACGAAAGCGAGATTCACATTGAGAGAGATACAGCGCCTGGCCGGCGTGCAGCTTCCCCACTTCGAGCGGTAAAAGCCAAAGCGCAAGTCAACCGCCTGGAATCCATATCGAAGCCGGACTTGTTCAAAGCGCGCGCGCAGTCTGGGCGTGGCGTAATGGCGGATAAACAACTTCCATGCTGTTTCGTCCGTATAAAACAGCGTGCCGTTCTCAATCCGTGTCGATTCCCCTTTTTTCAGCCCGTACCGCTCGCCGAACAAATAAAGAAAACCGCCTTCGCGCAGCGCGGTGTTTGCCTGTTTCTTTTCCTGGCGCTCGATCCATTCCTTGTTGTCGAAAAGAAACTGCCGGATTTGCTCGTCCGTTATAAAAGATGGAGCCGTAACGACGAGGGCTCCATCCTGGTATCGCATATAAATTTTTTTGTTATGCGGTTTGCGGACGACGGCGACCGGATGGTCATTCCACGTCGGCATACACCGCTTTAGCGATTTGCGCCATCGTTTCCATCGTCGCTTCCTGCTGCTTCAAATCGTAAGCGTCGTACTGGTGGACATTGCGAATCAAACTGTTCATCGGCAGTTGTCCATACAGCTTCGTTCCGCTTTCATGAAGAAATTGCTCCAGTTCGTTTTCGTCGTAGAACAACGCTTTTTCCTGGCAGTTCGGACATTCGAAATACGCCATGTTTTCCACGATTCCCAAAACAGGAACGTGCATTTCCTGACACATTTTGATGGCTTTGGTCACGATCATCGACACCATTGGCTGCGGTGTGGACACCATGAGCACGCCTTGAACCGGCAGCGACTGCAAAATCGTCAGCGCCACGTCGCCGGTGCCCGGCGGCATGTCGATGAGCAGCACGTCCAGCTCGCCCCAGACGACATCGGTGTAAAACTGCTTGACGACATTGCCCAAAATCGGGCCGCGCCAAATCACCGGATCGCTTTCATTTTGAACTAGGTAGTTCAGCGACATGATCTTGATACCGTCGACATCGACTGGAATGATTTCATTTTCCTTTGTCGCGTAGGCGTAACGCTCGTGGGCGTTCATCAGTCGCGGAATGGATGGACCCGTGATGTCGGCATCCATGATCCCGACACGCAGTCCTTGTTTTTGCATCGCGCGCGCGAGCATGACCGTGATCGTCGACTTTCCGACGCCGCCCTTTCCGGACAGCACCGCGATCACGTGTTTGATTTTCGATTGGGCGTTCGTTTCTACCGAACAGCTGGAGGCGTCTTTCGAACAACTTCCCTGGTTTGGACATCCTTCACAAGACATCGTTATCTCCTTCCCCGTCTAAGTCTGGAAAAAAACGCGTATACGCATCGCTTAGACGTTTGTTTTGAATATGCGTATAAATTTGCGTCGTTTTGATGTCGGCGTGGCCGAGCAGTTCCTGCACGACGCGCAAATCCGCCCCGCCATCCAGCAGGTGGCTCGCGTACGAATGACGGAAACTGTGCGCGGAAATACGCGGATCAAGCCCGAGCGCCGCCACTTTCTTTTTGATGAGCGCGTGCACGTACTGCCGGCTGATCCGATGGCCTTTTCCGTTCACAAACAGCGCGCTCTCCTTCGAAGAGGCGCTGGAACAGCGAACGTGGCGAATGTACCGCTCGATTTGCCGGGCCGCGGTTTGCGCGATAGGAACGATCCGCTCCTTGTCGCCTTTGCCGTGCCGGATTCGAACGATTTGCTCTTTCGTCTTGACATCGTTGAGATCGAGTGCGCAAAGCTCGGACACCCGCAATCCGCAGGCGTACAAGGTTTCAAGCACCGTCTTTCCCAATTCATCATAATCACCCGGACCAAAAGAATCAAGGATCATTTTTACTTGCGCCTCGCTCATATACACCGGCAAGTGCTTGGAGGACGAGGACTGCTTGAAATTGAGCGTTGGATCCGGCATCGTTTCGTCTTTGAGCGCCAGAAAGCGATGGAACGAGCGAACGGACGAGAGCATGCGCGCGCAAGAGGCGCTGGCGTGCCCCGGGCGATACCCGTTCATAAACCGGTCCAAATCGACGATGGAAACGTGCCTTGGCGTCTTACGCCCTTGCTGCTCCATCCAGTTCGCGTAATGAACCAAATCGTTCATATACGCCTCGGTCGTGCGCAGCGATTTGTTTTCCAATACCCGGATGTGGATCTCGTATTGATTGAGCGCCTGCTCCCACGTCATATCCATAAGCTGTCCTCGATCGTCGTCTTCGTGTGGCCTTCCTTGATCGCTTCGATCAACAGCGACTTGGCCCCTTTGGAGCGTCGGTCGTAAGCCACCTGCATGCGCTTGACACTGAAACGACACGCGTGCAGCGCCGCGAAAATCTCAAAGATCCGGTCGGGCCGGTGCACTAAATAAAAACGGCCGTTGGATTTGAGCAGCCGTCCGGCGCTGGCGACCAGCTCCTCGAGCGTGCAGTTCAACTCGAACCGTCCTTTAGCCCGCAAGTCCAGCCGCGTGTCGGGGTGCATTTCCTTTAACTCAAAAAAAGGCGGATTGCTGACGACGACATCCACCGGCTCGTGCTCGACACGCTGGATCGGGGCGTTGATCAGCTCCACCTCCCCGTCGATGAAACGCCGGACGTTTAGCTGGGCGACCTCAAACGACTCGGGCAGCACTTCGACGCCAATGAGCTTCGAACACGAAAAGCGGGAAGCGTAAACGAGCAGCGCCGCGTTGTTCGTTCCGATATCGAGCACGCTTTCGCCTTTTTTTATCCGCATGAACTGCGCGAGCAGACGCGTGTCCGTGTTTAAGCAAAAATGATTCGGATCTTGATACAGCTGAATGGATGGATCCACCAAATAGTCCAGCCGCAAATCGCTTTCATTGACCATGCTCGTTCTTTCCTTCCTTTTCTTTCTTCTTCAGCAAATCGCCCGCTGTCATAAACACTTTCGAATCGAGCGAGCGGTTCAGGCTCGCGACAATGTCTTGCGTCGTGTTGACGGGCTCTTCGAAAATCGTCGGCTGCTCGATGATTTGATCGGCGCGCTTGAGCGAGCCGATGCTCACGCCAATATGCCGGTAGCCGACCGGTTCGAAATGCTCCAGCAGCAATTCGGAAACGACCTCCCAAATCGTCGCATAGTTGTCCGTCATCGCGTTGAGGGTTTTCGAACGCATTTGATTGTGGAACGTCGTGTCGCGCAAAACGAGCGAGACGAGCCGTCCTTTTTGCTTGTCGCGGACGAGCTTGTTCCACAGCTCGCGCGTCAGGATTTGCGCCTGGGTTTGCGCTTCCTCCAGCGTATACAAGTCGGTTTTAAACGTTTTGGACACGGAAATGCTTTTGTGGGAAGTGGAAAACTCCAGCTTCGAAGACGAGTTTCCTTTCGCCTTTTGCATCATGGCGAACGCGTTTTTCCCAAGCAGCCGCCGCACAGCCGGCTCGAATCTAGGATCCACCAAATCGCCAATTCGTTCCACACCTTCTTTTTTGAGCGCCGGAACGGTTTTTTTACCGATCCCGATCATCTCCTCGATCGGCAACGGCCAAAGCTTGGCGGGAATTTCCGATTTGCGAAGCACCGTGATACCCATTGGCTTTTTCATGTCGCTGGCCATTTTCGCCAGAAACCGCGTCGGTCCCACACCAATCGAGCACGTCAGGCCAAGCTCTTGCAGCACGCCTTGCTGGATTTGAACCGCCATGTCCAGCGGCCGCGGATACTTTCGAATCGGCTCCGTGACATCCAGAAAGCACTCGTCGATCGAAAGAGGCTCCAGCTTGGCGGAATAGCGGCGCAAATACGCGAAAAACCGGGACGACAGCTTCCGGTAATACGCGTAGTCTCCGGGAATGACAACCAGTTCCGGGCACAATTCCTTGGCCTGGTAAACGGGCATCGCCGAATGGACGCCGTGCTTGCGCGCCTCGTAGTTGGCTGTCGAAAGCACGCCGCGCGAAGAGAGGGAGCCGATCGCGACCGGCTTATCTTTCAATTCAGGGTGTCGTAAAATTTCAGCGTTCGCGAAAAAGGCGTTCAAATCAATATGGAACAGCACGCTAGCCATGCCGGACTTCCTTTCGAAGCTCGCGCATCGACTCGACCGCGCTCTCCTTCGCGCTGCCGCTGGCCATGATGGCGAGTTCTTTGAGCGATTCCTCCTCGTCAAGCTGGCGAATCGAAGTCGTCGTTTCCTGCTCGTTTTGCGATTTGGACACGTAGTAATGCGAATCCGCCCACACAGCGACCGAAGACAAATGGGTGATGCACAACACTTGGTGGCTTTTGGACAACGAATACATTTTGCTTCCCATCGCCAGGGCGACTTTGCCGGAAACACCCGTGTCGATTTCGTCAAACACGATCGTGTCGATGCCTTCCTGCGTCTGGAACACCGTCTTGAGCGCGAGCATCAAACGGGAGAGCTCCCCGCCGCTGGCCGAACGCTTCAAAGGCGAAAAAGGCTGACCCGGATTCATCGAAACGACGAATTCAATTTCATCAATGCCATCGGCAGCCGGCTTCTTTTCGTGATCCTCCACCTGGAACCGGGCGTTTTCCAGCATCAAGTCGCGGCAATGCGTCTCGATTTCCTGCGACAGCGCGTCGAACACCGCCTTGCGGGATTTTGACAAGGCGCGAGCCGCCTGAAAATAGCTTTCCTCGCTCGTTTGAAGCTGCTTTTCCAGCTTTTCAAAAACATCCTGCCGGTGGATGATCCGGTCGATTCGCTCTTCGAATTCCTTAGCGCGCTCCATCATTTGCGAATAGCTGCCGCCGTATTTTCGGTACAGCTTCTTGATTTCGTATTCCCGCTCCTGCAAGGCGTCCAAATCTTCGTGGGCGTTAAAAATTTCCTCGCGTTTGTCCTTGATCGTCTCGGAAATATCCTGAAGCGAATAGTAAATCGAATGCAAAGACTCGCTTTCGCTTTCCAGCTGTTCGTTTTTGCGCATGATTTTGTACGTTTCGTAAACCGAGTCGAGAATGCCGTTGTCTTTAGTCAACATCGAGATGCACTCGCCCATCTCGTCAAGGTTTTGCTGGGCGCGCGAAAGCTGGCGAATTTTTTCCTGAAGCTCGGCCAGCTCGTTTTCCTGCACGTTGGCGGCCGTGATGGCGTTGAGCTCGTTTGTCAACGACTCGAGCTCCTCGTCGGAAAACGTTTCGTTTTGCGCTTTCGACAGCGCCCGTTTGGCGGCGCTGTAGCTTTTGTACCGGGTTTGCACTTCTTCTTTCAGCGTGGCGTTTTTCGCGTATTGATCCAGCAAATCGAGCTGAACCGCCGGATCCATCAGCTGAATCGTATCCATTTGCGAGTGCACGTCGATTAGTTTCGCCATGAGCGAGCGCACGAAGCCAAGGGTGCTCACTTGCTGGTTGATGCGAATCGTGCTTTTTCCCTGGCTTGTCACGGTTCGCTGAATGATGAGATTGTCCTCGATTTCAAATCCGTTGTCCTCCAGCATGGCGATCACTTCGGGATTGGGCCGGGAGAGCACCATCTGCAAAATCGCTTTCTCCTTGCCGTGGCGGACGATATTGCCCGTGATCCGGTTGCCGGACAAATACGAAAGCGCGTCAATCAACAGCGATTTTCCGGCGCCGGTTTCTCCCGTGATGACGGACATGTCCTTGTTGAAGTCGATAAACGCGCGGTCGAATAAAATATAGTCTTTGACCATTAATTGTTCGATCAAGTCTTTCACCTCTTTTCTTTTGCGTAAAGCAGCGCTTCCAAATTTCCGCTTCGCCCTTTGATTGGCGAGTCGATTTGCTCTACTTTTTTATAATACTGGCGCAGAAACGATTCCATATCCTCCAAAATGCGCTGGCGCAGCTTCGGATTTTTCAATACGCCTTTTTTATTCAAAGCCTGGGGTCCGCATTCGAATTGCGGCTTGACCAACACGACCAGATGCCGGACGTCTAAAACCGGCAGCACGTGGGCTAAAACGGTTTTGGCGGAAATGAAGCTGACATCCATGCAAAGAAAGTCGATTGGATCGTCGAACCAGTTCGCCTCGATGGCTTTGGCGTTTCTGCCTTCCATTTTAACGACTCGCTCGTCGGCATCCAAACCCGGATCCAGCTGCAAGTGGCCGACATCGAGCGCGTACACTTTGCGCGCGCCGGCCAGAAGCGCCGCCTGCGTGAAGCCGCCCGTGCTGGCGCCAATATCGAGAACGGTTTGTCCTGTCAAGTCGATATCGAAAGCGTGCAGGGCGGCGTCCAGTTTTTCAAAGGCCCGGGATACGTATTCCACTTCTTTTTTCTCGATGTCGATTTGATCGGCTTCGTCGACGACATACGCCGGCTTCGTGACAACTTTGCCATTGACCATGACCCGTCCTGCTTTGATGGCGTCCTGCGCCTTCGTCCGCGTCGGAAAGTACGATTGGCACGCCTGATCGAGCCTAGGCATTTTTGCGCTCCAGCCTTTCAAACACCGTGTCGATATCAATGCCTTCCTCCTGGCGCAGCACCCGGATCGAGCCTTGCGGAACAAAGTGGTCCTGAATGCCAATGATGTCGATTTGGTGGTCTTTCTTGTTCATCGCCTCCAAAATCGCGCTCGATAGCGAGCCAATTTCACAATCCGTCTCGAACACGGTCACCGGAAGGTTTTCCTTAAAGACCGTGTCGAGCATTTTCGTGTCGATTGGCTTAAAGAAGCGCGCGTTGATGACCATGACGCCCATAGCGTTTTCCCTGGCTTTTTGAATGAGCCGGTCGACATCCGGTCCGTAAGTGATGACGATTTGTTCCGGTATCCCGACAATGTGACACGTCCACGTCCCGATTTCGATGGCTTCATACCGCTCGTTGGGCGCGTAATGGACGTTGCCTCTCGGGTAGCGGATACAAAACGGCCCGTTGTACGCGAACGCGCTGTAAAGCAGGTTTTGCGCCTCTTTCGCGTCTTTTGGCTGCGAAAGGACAAGGTTCGGAATGCTGCGCAAAAACGCGATGTCGTAAATGCCTTGATGCGTTTCCCCGTCGTCGCCGACAAGACCGGCCCGGTCGATCCCAAACACCACCGGCACGTTCATTCTCGCCACGTCGTGGTTGATTTGATCGTAAGCCCGCTGCAAAAAAGACGAGTATATCGACACGAAAGGATGCAGGCCGCCCACCGCCATGCCGGCCGCCATCGTCACAGCGTGCTGTTCGGCGATACCGCAGTCAAAAAAGCGGTCTTTGTAGCGGCTGGCGAATTCCAGCAGCTTCGAGCCTTGCGCCATCGCGGGCGTAATGGCTACGATTTTTGGATTTTTCGCCGCCAAGTCGATCAACGTGTTGGAAATGACTTGCGACCAGGAAATCTCCTGTGGCGGCAGCTTGACAAGCAGTCTTCCCGTGGCTGGATCAAACGGGCCGACGCCATGCCATTTTCCGGTGCGGTCCTGCTCCGCCAGCTTGTATCCTTTCCCTTTTTGGGTGATGACGTGCACCACGATCGGACCTTCGTGCTCTTTGGCGGTTTCCAGCACTTTGATCAAAGCCGGAATATTGTGTCCGTCGACTGGTCCAAGATAATCCAGATTGAATTCTTTGAACAAAGGGGCGTCCACGAGCGAGTCTTTGAGCGAGTCGCGCAAATGCGTCAGGGAATGAAGCAAATTGACGCCGGTTTTCGTCTGATTCAAATTTGTCTTGACGTCTTGCTTCATATGCCGGTACAAGCTGGACGAGCGCAAGTTGGTCAGCCGTTTCTCAATGGCACCGTGGTTTTTCGAAATCGACATGTTGTTGTCGTTAAAAATGATGATCATCTTTTTGTGGCTGACGCCAATGTCGTTGAGCGCTTCCAGCGCCATGCCTCCCGACAGGGCGCCATCGCCGATAATGGGAATGATCTCGAAGTTTTCATGCTGCAAATCCCGGGCGATCGCCATCCCCAGCGCGGCGGAAAGCGAAGTGGAAGAATGCCCGGCCTCCCAGGCGTCGTGCACGCTTTCGCTTCGTTTTTGAAAACCGGAAAGGCCGTTGTGCTTGCGAAGCGTCGAAAACGCGCCGGCGCGTCCGGTCAGGATCTTGTGGGTGTAGCTTTGGTGTCCGACATCGAACAAAAATTTATCGTTAGGCGAGTGAAAGACATAATGGAGCGCAATCGTCAGCTCCACGACGCCTAGATTGCTGGATAAATGCCCGCCGGTTCTGGAAATCGAGCCAATCAGGAACATGCGGATGTCGTCCGCCAGCTCTTGCAGCTGTTTGGTCGACATCGACTTGATTTGATCCGGGGATTGAATATCGGTAATCTTCATACGCCGCCTCCTATTCTAATGTTTTATTTTTTTCGATCCAGCAGCGCGTGGATCGTGCTTCGTAGCGCCTCGTCTTCCAGCGCGAGCCGGTCCAGCCACGCCTCGATGCCTTCCAGAGATTGTCTGGCGTAGCGCTTGGCTTCTTCCAGTCCAAGCAGCGACACGGCCGTTGCTTTGTGATTGCGGGCGTCGCTGAGCGATTTTCCCATTTCCTGCTCCGTGCTCGTGGCATCCAAAATGTCGTCGACGATTTGAAACTGGATGCCCAGCGCCGTGCCAATGGCGATCCAGGCGGGAATGTCCTGCTCGCGGTCGGCCAAAATCGCCGCCGACACGAGCGGCAGGACAAGCAGCTGGCCGGTTTTGTACCGGTCGATTTCCAAAATCTGATCCAGCGTCGAATCCTCGCGCTGTTCCGCCTCCAAATCCAGCGACTGGCCAAGAATCATCCCTTCGCATCCGGCGTATTGCGCCAGACTGTCGGCGAGCTGCACTTTTTGCCGATCGCTGACCGGGCTTTGCAGCGCCATCTGAAAGCTGTACGACAGCAAGCCGTCGCCCGCCAAAATCGCGGTGGCCTCGTCGAACGCCTTGTGGCACGAAGGCTTGCCGCGGCGCAAGTCGTCGTCGTCCATCGCCGGCAAATCGTCGTGAATGAGCGAATACGTGTGGACCATTTCAATGGCGGCCGCCATCGGATATCCGGCTTCCGGCGCGATGCCATACGCCTTCAAAGCGTCGAAAAGCAGCTGCGGCCGAACGCGCTTGCCGCCATTCATCAACGAGTATTCCATCGCGTCGCGCACCGGCGAAGGGGCCAGGGCGAAAATTTTTTCCTGGATATAGGCGTTGAAATCAGACATCTTTTTTCTCTCCTTCATCCACCATTAACGCGTTCATCTTGTTTTCAAACCGCTTGAGCTGCGTTTCGCACTGCCTGGAAAGCTTCAGTCCTTCCTCGAACAGTTTCATCGCTTCTTCCAGCTCCAGCGTGTTGGAGTTGAGTTTGGTTACGATTTCGTCCAGCCGCTCCATCGCCTGGCGAAATGTCGTTTTTTCAGCCATTCGTTTTCTCCTTTTTTGTGATAGCCGCTTTCAGTGTGCCGTCCGATACCGTGATTCGGACTTCCTCGCCAAGACGAACCTCGTCGACGGCGCGCACCACTTTGCCTTCGGCTTGCACGATCGCGTAGCCGCGGCTTAAAACCTGTAGCGGCGAACAGGCGTCCAAGAGTGCCACGCTGCGGGCGAACCGCTCTTTTTGATGACGCAGCTGCGTCCTGGTGTTTTGATTCAGCAAGCCTCGCGCCGAATCCAGCTTCTGCCGGCCGGACTCGATGGCGTGCCGCGGCGAGGCGGCCCAAAGCGCGTCTTTGAGCGAACGCTCCCGGATGCATGCCATTTCGTATCGTTTCGTCAAGGCGTTTTCCAGCGCGCCGGACAGCTGATCGAGCCGCATTTGTTTTTCAACGACCCACATGAGCGGATCGCGCAAATACGGATTGTTCTCATAGCTCGACAACACGGTGCGGCTATGCGCGATCATTTGCCGGGTGCGGTCCGTTAAAAACTGTTTGGCGCCTTCGATCCAGCGCAAGGCGTCGTATTGGTCGCGGGACACGCGCTGGGCGGCGTAAGTCGGTGTCGCGACGCGCACATCAGCGGCCAGTTCGGCCAGCGTCGTGTCGACTTCATGCCCGATGCCGGCGACAAGAAACGTGTCGAGATCGTAAATCGTCTTGACGAGGTTTTCGTCGTTAAAACAAAACAAATCCTCAAAGCTTCCGCCCCCGCGCACAAGCAGCAGCGCGTCATGGCCGCCCCGGTCGGCGCGGCGAAGGGCCTGCATGAGCGAGGCGGGCGCGTCGCGTCCTTGCACCAGAGCGGGATAAAGCGTGACGTTCATCATCGGCCAGCGTTTTTTCAAAGTGACCAGCACATCCTGAAGCGCGGCTCCGTCGCGCGCGGTCACGATCCCGATGTTTTCGATCCAGGCCGGCTGCGGCTTTTTGGCTTCCTCGCTGAAATAGCCTTGCTGTTCGAGACGCCGTTTTCGTTGTTCAAATTCAAGATACAGCTCGCCGATGCCTTCCGGGCGCATCGCCTTGACGTACAGCTGGAGCGATCCGCGCTGCTCGTAAATGCTGACGGAGCCGTTGACCAGCACCTGCATGCCTTCTTCCACGCTAAAGCGCAGGCGGTTGACATAGGAGGCGAACATGACGCAGCTCATTTCGCTGCGGGAATCTTTGATGGAAAAGTAGTAGTGGCCGCTGCGGTGTTTGGTGAGGTTGCTGATTTCGCCCTGGATCCAAACGCCATCCAGCGGCACGCTTTGCGCGATGACGTTTTTTAAGCGCGTTAAAAGCGCCGATACGGGAACGACGCGGGCGCTCATAGTTGATCGAGGACGCCGTTGATCAGTTTGTAGGAATCATCGTCGCAATATTTTTTCGCCAGCTTGATCGCCTCGTTAATGACGACCGGCTTGGGAATGTCGTTTTGAAGGATCTCCTGCAAAGAGACGAGCAGGATCGCCTGCTCCAAAACGCTTAAACGGTCGAACGACCAGTCTTTGCGCAAGTATTTGGAAATGATGTCAATGTACTCTTGTTCGTGTTCGATCGTTCCAATCGTCAACGCGTACAAATATCCGTCAATGTTGTTGTTGCCGCGCATCGCGTCAAACACGCACTTCCGAATATCGGTTCCGAGCAGTAGATGCTGATACACACAGCGAAGCGCGATTTCGCGCATGTCGTGCCGTGTGAGCTGTTTTGGTTGATTTTCGCTCATTATGATTCCTCCTTATGCGAAAAAAGGAAATCTCTTGAGAAGATTTCCTAGAAAATGAATCCGACTACATCAATCTGGATCGCTTCCGGTTTATGGTCGGTCATGTAAGAAATGCTTTCAAAGATCTTGTTTTGCAGAGCCGCACATACATCGGTCACATTCGCGTTGTAGTCGATCTTGACCGGGATGTTCAAAAACAATTTGTTGTCCTCGATCCGCGTCGTGATCCCGTTTTTGAATGGTTTGTTCGATTCAAAGATCTGTACGTGGTCGACTTCCTCGATCACGTTGGCCGCGATCGTCGAGAAAACGCTTTTATTTAACGTTACCGTTCCCAAATCATCTTTCGATGTGAGCTGAATAAATTCTTTTGCCATAAAATTATCACCTTTTCTTTCCTCATTATAACAAATTCTAGTCAAAGCACCAATCTTTAACGCTTTTTTTTGCGAGAATGTCGCGTGTGCTCACGATATCTCTGTGTAATTGCGCTTTCAGCGCCTCGATCGACGCGAATTTCTGCTCCGGACGCAGCCGGACCGCAAATAAAAACCGCACCCGGCGTCCATACAAGTTTTCGTTGAAATCAAGCAAGTGGGCCTCGATCGTTTTTTTCTCGTTGCCAAACGTCGGATTGTAGCCGATGTTGATCATCGCCGGCACCAGACGCCGCCCGACTTGCACAAAACCGGCATAGACGCCGGTGGCGGGCAGCACATAGTCCGGATCGCATTCCAGATTGGCGGTCGGGATGCCCAGCAGCTTTCCGCCGCGCTGGAACCCTTTTCCGATGATTCCGTCCAGCGAATACATATAGCCAAGCAGCTCGTCCGCCAGCTCGATTTTCCCTTCCTTGACGTAACGTTCGATAGTCGACGACGAGATTTTTTGCTGTTGGGTTTCCATGAAGGGGTCCAGCGCGACGACGCGCAGGCGCGGATCACTTTTCAAACTGTCGACATTTCCCTTGTTTTTGGCGGCGTAATGAAAATCGGTGCCGCACACAAGCGTTTGGACATGCATCGCGACGAGCACGTCGTGAAACGCCTGCTCATGCAAGGCCGCGAACGATTTCGTAAAGCGAAGAATGTACACAAAGTCGAATCCTTTTTTCGCCAGCATGCTGAGCCGCTTGGGCAGCGGAGTCAAGTAGTCCAGCGTCTGCTCGGGATGAAAAATCGTCCACGGATCGGGATCGAACAAAATGACGCCGCTGGCCAAATGCTCCTGCTTCGCCAAATCGAGCGTCTTGTTCAAAAGAAGCTGATGGCCTTTGTGCAAGCCGTCAAAATACCCCACACAGCAAACCGTCTCGGGAAGCGAGGGAATCGCCGTGTGTTCGATTTCCACGATTTCCATTACCACAACCCCCTTTTGCAGCGGTACACGCCTTTTTCGTCCCGCTCGTAGATCGCGATGATTTTTCCGGCATCTGTGATGGCGATGCGCTGGGCCTCCGCCTGGCAGGCGATCGGCTTGCCGTTGTACACGTCGTCGACCGGCTCGTAGGCGACGCGCTCCATCGTTTCAAACGCCGACTCGAGCGAATGCAGCGTGTGGCTTGGCGCGTCCAGATCTTCGGCTTGCGACAAGTCGAATCCACCCGCCTGCGTGCGAACCAGCGAAGTCATCGTCCCGACGTTGCCGGTCTTGGCCGCGATGTCCCGGCAAATCGAGCGGATATACGTCCCGCTTGAACACGCGATTTCAAAGCGCATCGCCTGCTCATCCAGCACCTTCGCGCGGTAAATCTCAATATCGGCGAATACGCGGGGCACTTCCTTGCCTTCCCGCTGGTACTCGTACAGCTTTTTGCCGGCGATTTTTTTGGCCGACGTATCCGGCACTTGCTGTTTCTGGGCCCCCACCATCGTGTCGAGCACAGCTTGCAAGTTTTCAATGGGCTGAACCGGCCTGGTTTCGACCACTTCGCCCCAAATGTCGTCCGTGTCCGTTTTTTTGCCAAGAGCCATCGTCGCGATGTACGTTTTGTCCTGGTTTTCCAAAAACTGCAGCGCCTTGCACGCGCGCCCGCAAAGGACGACAAGCACGCCGGTCGCGTTGGGATCGAGCGTGCCGGTATGGCCGAATTTTTTTTGTTTGTATTTTTTTCGCAACCGGGCGATGACATCGTGACTCGTCATGCCGTACGGTTTGTTGATTACGAGGATTCCATCCATCATGTTTTATCACCTGTTTCATTGTATGTGGTTTTTCATGGTTTGGCAACTTTGGCGTGTGCTATAATCGAAACGAAATGGAGAGTTTATGAAAATTCAATCGGTTTTACGGGCGATCCGGAACGCGGATCGCGATTTTGATTTAATTGGCGACGGGGATAAAATCGCCGTGGCCTTGAGCGGCGGAAAAGACAGCATGCTTTTGTTCGTCGCCTTAGGCATGTATCAAAAATTCAAAGGAAAAAATTTCGAGTTGTGCGGCATTCACGTCGATGTCGGCTTCGAGGACTTTGAGCACGAAAAAATGAAAGCGTTCGCCAAACAGCATGGCTTGACGCTCTACATCGAGAAAACGAGAATCTTCGAAATTTTGCAAAAAGAACAAAATCTGCATCGTGGTAAAATCCAGTGCTCGCTTTGCTCGACGTTGAAAAAAGGCGTGCTGTTCGAAAAGGCGAAGGCGCTTGGCTGCAACAAGATCGCTTTGGGCCACCATGGCGACGACGCGGTTGAAACGCTGTTTTTGAATATGATCCACGGATCCAAGGTGGCGACGTTTTTGCCAAAACAGTACATGTCGCGCATGGATATGGACATGATTCGCCCTCTGGTGTATCTCAAGGAAAGCGAGATCGTCGGCGTCGTCGAGGAAAACGGCATTCCCAGTGTCCGGCGCGTCTGTCCAAACGACGGCTTCACGCAGCGCCAGGAAATGAAGGAGTTTCTAGACAAGTTGTATGCGGCTTACCCGATGGCGCACGACAACTTTATCACGGCGCTCTCCAACACAAAGCAGATCCACTTGTGGCAAAACGCAAAAAAGGAGAAAAAATAAATACCGCTTTTTATGATCCGATGATACAATGAAACCGGAAATGGTATCTTCCAGAGAAATCGAACCGCGAAAGCTGATGATCCCTACGCTGTTTTCAGTATGGGCCATCGGCTTTTTTTGTGTGAAAGGAGATTGTTTCATGTTGTTTTCATTCGCGATTCTTTTTGGCGCCGGCTTGCTGCTTGGCAAGCTGTGCGAAAAGTTCAAACTGCCTTCCCTGCTTGGGATGCTTGTAGCCGGGATCCTCATCGGACCGTACGGGTTGAACGCGCTGGACAAAAGCGTGCTGGATATTTCGGCGCAGCTACGCAAGATCGCGCTCATCGTGATTTTGATCCGGGCCGGGCTGAACCTCGATCTGGCCGATTTAAAACGAGCCGGACGGCCGGCGATCTTGATGTGTTTCGTTCCGGCTGTCTTCGAAATCGCCGCGACGACGCTGCTCGCGCCGCTCGTCTTTCCGCTCTCGCGGCTGGACGCCGCGCTGGCGGGCTGCGTTTTAGCGGCGGTGTCGCCGGCGGTCATCGTGCCGCACATGCTCAAAGTCATGGAATCGGGCCGCGGCGTAAAACAAAGCATTCCGCAAATGATTTTGGCGGGAGCCAGCGCCGACGACATCGTCGTGCTCGTCCTGTTTAGTGTCGTCCTTTCGATGCAGTCGGGCCAGGGTGTCGACTTGTCCACGTTTTGGCGCATTCCCACGTCAATCGGTTTGGGCATCGCGGGCGGCATCGCGACAGGCTGGCTGCTGCTGCAAGGATTCAAGCGCTGGAAGCTCAATCCCGTCGAGGAAGTGCTCGTGTACTTGAGCGTGTGCTTTTTGCTTGTAACGCTTGAGGACACGCTCAACGGGCCGGTCGCGTTTAGCGGCTTGGTGGCGACGATGGCGGCGGGCATGGTCGTCGCACGCCAAAATCAAAAAAAAGCGAAATCGCTTTCGACTTCGTTTTCCTCGATTTGGACGATGGCGCAAATCGTGCTGTTTGTGCTTGTCGGCGCCTCGGTCAACGTGGCGTTCGCCACGCGTAGTTTTCTGCCGGCTCTCGTTTTGATTTTAGGCGTTTTGCTTGTGCGCATGGCAGGCGTCTGGTGCTGCCTGCTGGGCACGGGACTCCATCGCAAGGAAAAAGCGTTTTGTATGATCGCCTACATGCCCAAGGCGACCGTGCAGGCGGCCATTGGCGCCGTGCCGCTTTCCATGGGTCTGGCTTGCGGGGAAACCATTTTGACGATCGCGGTCACCGCCATTTTGGTCACCGCT
This sequence comes from Dubosiella muris, assembly GCF_004793885.1. Classification (GTDB taxonomy): domain Bacteria; phylum Bacillota_I; class Bacilli_A; order Erysipelotrichales; family Erysipelotrichaceae; genus Dubosiella; species Dubosiella muris. Next base: position 3,275 of record NZ_SRYG01000002.1, on the reverse strand, counting down.
CCGCTGGGCGCGTTTTTCATCGACCGGACGTATTCGTCGTGGCTGCGTCTTTAAATCAGGACGCCGTGCAGATGGTCGATTTCGTGCTGGATGATTTGCGCCGTGAAGCCGGCAAAGCGTTGCGTCCGCCGTTTGAATCGGCTGTCTTTGTATTCGACTTCGATTAGCTCGTAGCGGGTGCAGGCGTGCACGCCGCGCACCGACAGGCATCCCTCCTCCGTCTGGTATGGGATGCTTTTTTTGGTGATGACCGGGTTGTACATGAGCACATAGTCGTCCCCGTCCTGAATGGCGATGATGTTTTTCAGCTCGCCAATCATGTTAGCCGCCATGCCGACGCAATGGTGCGAATGCGCCTTTAACGTATCCAGCAAATCCTGGCCGATACCTCGATCGGCCTTGATGGCGGGTTTGGATGGCCGGGAAAGAATCGCTTCGTCATGGATGATTGTCCGTATCATAAAAGTCCTCCGTTTTTTTCATTGTAACGAAAGAAATCGGGTCCGGCAAGCGGTTTCCCGGCTTGGAATGTGTTCTTCTTTCCAAAAATATGATAAAATTTATGTAGTTTTTAAAAGAAAGGACAGATTTTATGGCTGGATGGATCGAGAATTGGCAAAACACCAAGAGAAAAAAACGATTTGAAACGATCTACGGCGTCGAATTGCCGGACGAATGCCGGGCGCAGGAATCAGGCCGTGTCGTTTCCCCGGGCCGCTTCGTGCTACGCTTTCCGTATTGGAAACACGCCAAGGCGGATGGCACGAAGGACCGCCGCAAAAAAGAAAACGAAATGATCTATCCCGAAAGCGTGCTCTGGATCGGATCGTTTCGGATCATATGCGAACAGCCTGCCCTTTTGCTTCGGCTTGCAAAACAGCTTCGCGCCCAGGGATGGGAGATTGACTTGTGCAAGGAGGAGCGCGAAAAAGCGCGACGACGGCGCGAGGAATGGAGCGAGTCGTTTGCCGACATCACGCTTCAAAAGCTCATTCGACGCTTTGAACGCGATCCCATCCGTTTTGAAACGTATTGCGCGACGCTCTTTGAAAAGCTTGGCTATACCGTTACGCAGACGCCGGCATCCAACGATGGCGGGTTTGACTTGCGGCTTGAGCGAGATGGCGCGCTGTTCGGTCTGGTGGAATGTAAGCTGTACCAGCCTTCGTCCAAGATTTCCCGGCCCGTCGTCCAAAAGCTCGTTGGCGCCAACGAGCTTTTCCAGGCGCCTCACCTGCTCATTGTGACGACGAGCTCGTTTACAAAAGAGGCAGCTTCGTTTGCCCGCTGTACCCATGTGCAAATGGTCGATGGCCAGGCGCTGCTTGCGCTCATCGAGTCCATCGCCCAAAAAGAGGAAGTGCCCGATCCGGGTGTGGTGGAGCTGGAGGCGGAAGATTTGCGACGCTGCTTCCCTTTGGATTTTGAGGAGGTATTTCAATGAACAAGGCGGGATGGAACCCGTGGCATGGCTGCCATAAGCTTTCGGAAGGCTGCAAATACTGTTTCATGCACACCTCCGATTTGCGGCATGGGCGCGATCCGGAGCTTGTATGCAAATCCAGCTCCGCGTTCGACTTGCCGCTTCGCAAAGACCGGAACGGATTTTGGAAAATTCCGTCCGGAACCGAGGTCGCGGTTTGTTTTACATCGGACTTCTTTTTGGAGGAGGCGGATCTTTGGCGCGATGAGGCGTGGTCGATTATTCGCTTTCGCGAAGATTTGCGTTTTTTGATTGCCACAAAGCGGGTGGAGCGAATCGGGCAATGTCTGCCGGCGGACTGGGGCGAAGGCTGGAAGCATGTCATGATCGCCGTCAGTTGTGAAAACCAGCGTCGGGCCGATGAGCGGCTGCACCTGTTTTCGAAGATTCCGTGCAAACACAAGGCGGTTTTCGCGGCGCCGCTGCTGGAGCCGATTGATTTTCGGGTCTGGTTTTCCCAAATGCGGATTGAACTCGTTTCCGTTTCCGGCGAGAACGGCCGGTACGCCCGGCCTTGCCGGTTTGAGTGGATCGAGCGAATTTATCAGGACGCCAAGGCGAATGGCGTGGCTTTCTCTTTTCATCAAACGGGAACCCACTTTGTGAAAGACAACATCTTGTACACCATCAGGCGGATGGATCAGTTTTCCCAGGCGAAAAAAGCGACGCGCTATTTGGCGCAAAAAAAGCGATAAAAAAAGCGGCAGTGCCGCTTTTTATCATATGATACCCAAGAACAGAGACTTTTCCCTGTATATACAGGTGGGTGAACTGTGATCAAAATTAGGATCCCCACGCGTAGCGGGTCTTCAACACAAATGACCAACATCCGTTCTCCCTTATCTCAACTTGTAGGAAAAATTAAATATCCTTGGGCAACTCCTATAATACCCAATGTCGTCGGACAATGCAAGTGGCAGAATCGTTTTTGAATGTATTGTTCTTTTCAATATTTTTTTCGATTTTTTTTCGATAAAGGTTTATAATGAATTCAAAAGAAAGAAAGAATGTATTTATGGAAAAAAAGATTCAACGCTTCTTCCTGAAAAATCATATTGAACCAACCGAAATCAAATACATCAAACGGGAAGAGGGAAAGACTTGTATTTACCTCATCGACGGGCGGATTGTCGAGACGTACACGCCACTCAAGGCGATCGTGGACGAGCTGCCGGTCGACGAATTTCTCTCCATCAACAAAGGAATCGTCGCCGCCACCTGCCGAATCGTCAACATCAAGGACGATTTGTACACGATGCGCGACGGGAGCATATTTAAAGGGAGGGCGCGGATGCCCCGCCTTTTAAAATACGAGCACGAAAAGAAATTCAACACCTCGAAAAAAAGCCAGGAGCTCGAAATCGACGCGCAATGCGCGATTTTCGACGATTGCCCTTTGCCGTTCGCGCTGGTCGGAATCGAATACGACCACGACGGCCACGAACTCGATTATATCGTTCACTACGCCAACGACGCCTGTTTGCGTTTGTTTGACAAACAGGAGGAAAACGTGTTGAATCAATCGCTCTATTTGTTCAATATCGAGAAAAAGACCCTGGTTTTAATCGCGGATGTCGCCTTAAACGGAGGACAGCGCGTATTTCAATTTCTCTCCGTTCCGCGCGCCATCCAGTGCTACCAGCCCGAGGACGGGTTTTGCGCCTTGTTGATGATGCCCGAGTAAATTCAAGGTATAGCTTGCGCTATATCTTTTTCTTTTCTCCATTCAAAAAAAAAGGGGCTGTAACGAATCAGTGATTTTTAGAAATCACTAGAGCGTTGCAGCTCTTTT
>NZ_SRYG01000029.1 GCF_004793885.1 Dubosiella muris | reverse complement strand
TTCCTTGTCTCTGTTTGTGTTTCGGGTTCTCGCAGATCACCATCACGCGACCTTTCCGGCGGATGACCCGGCACTTGTCACAGATTGGTTTTACAGATGGTCTTACTTTCATCTTTTTTCCTCCTGTACACTTGCCACGTATTGCCCTGCTAAAATGCGTATGTCTGCATGCGGATTTTAACAGAAACGTGGGCTTTCATTCATACGCAAATAAATGCGCTTATATATTATAAGCGCAATTTATTAGTTTTTCAAGGCTTCCTGAATGGAAGACCAAATTTCATCAATGCCGCGATCCGCATTGATATGTTTTACGATTCCTTTTTCTTCATAATACGCAATAACTGGCTCGGTATTTTTTGCGTATTCATCGAGACGTACTTTTAGACTCTCCTCGTTATCATCTTTTCTTTGTGATAACGGTTCACCGCAAACGTCACAAATTTCCTCAGTTTGAGGAGGAGTCGTATATATATTATATATCGCTCCGCATTTTTTGCATGTACGACGACCGGTAATTCGCTTTGTCAGCACGTCGAATGGCACATCCATAGCAACAACGACGTCCACTGCGAGATCCGTTCCTTTTGTCATTTGCTCAAACGCTTTGGCCTGGTCCAGCGTCCGCGGATAACCGTCCAGCAAATACCCGTTCTTTTTATCTGTTAGATTTGCTAAGTAATCCGCAACCATTTTGTTCGTAATTTCGTCCGGAACAAGAAGTCCCTTCTCCGTATACGCCTTGGCCTGCTGTCCAAGCGGGGTATCGTTTGCGATATTCGCGCGGAAGATATCTCCAGTCGAGATGTGGTTTAAATTAAACTCATCTTTAATTCGGCTTGAGAACGTGCCTTTGCCAGATCCAGGCGCACCCATAATAAAGATGTTCATAGTAATCTCCCTTTAGTCTTCGAAATACTTTTTATACGATTTCTGTGTAATTAGTCCTTGGACTTGTCGTACCGTTTCGATCGCTACACCAACCACGATAATCATACCTGTTCCACCTAACGCCATAGAACTTGGCAGTTCCGGCCAGATGAGCGGCATAATATGCGGCATGACCGCGATAAACGCGAGAGCAACGGCCCCCAATACCGTGATCCGCGACAACACGCGGTTGATATAATCCTGCGTTTCCGTTCCCGGACGCACACTTGGAATATAAGCGCCCGATTTCCCGAGATTCTCGGCAATCTTTTCCGGATTGATTTGCATCTTCGTGTAAAAGAACGTAAAGAGCAAAATCAGCACGACATAGATCGCCAAAGAATACCAGGTCTGAAGGCCTAGCCAATCTTGCATTGGCCGGATCCATTCATTTTCCGGAAAAAAGCTGGCAATCTGCAATGGCGCCATCATCAATGACGAAGCGAAAATGACAGGAATCACACTTGCCGAATTGACTTTCAATGGCAAATAATTCATTTTGCTTGTTTGGGTCATCGTGACAGAACTCGAAGTATACTGGATCGGAATTTTTCGTTCGGCGGTATTGATCAGAGTCACAAAGACGATAATTAACAAATAAATGATGATATACGCCGCAAACAACAACGCGCCATTTGCGATTTTCCCATCAATTAACGATGACCAGGCTGCAGAGAACTGCTGCGGCATCCGCCCGACAATTCCCGCCATGATCACCATCGAAATTCCGTTTCCTATCCCTTTTAATGAAATCTGATCGCCGATCCAGACTAGGAACATCGTTCCAGCCGTGAATATCGTTGCGATAAACAATAACTTCGCTACCGTGACTCCGCCAACGATCAATCCGGTGTAGGTTTTCGAGAAACCGTACACCAGTGAAAAGGATTGAACAAAGGCAAAGACCACCGCAAGATATCGTGTATATTTATCGAGTTTCTTACGACCATTTGCGCCTGATTTCGATAGCTCGGTCAAGCTTGGAATAACATCCATGCTCAACAGCTGAATGATAATGGATGCGGTAATGTAAGGTGTAACACCTAGAGCGAATACAGAAAACTGCTCCAAACCACCGCCACCCAGCAAGTTCAGCATCGCGAACAAGGAGTTTTCTCCCAGTCCCGCTACCAAATCAGAAGTGTTTACGTCTGGGATCGTGATCGCACAACCAAGACGATAAACAAGAAAGGCAAAGAGAGTAAAGACAATCCGGTTCCGGATGTCCTTATTCGTCCACATTGCCTTGATTTTTGAACCCATTAATTAGCAGACCTCAACTTTTCCGCCTGCGTTCTCAATAGCTTCCTGAGCTCCCTTCGAGAATTTTGCTGCCGAAACAGTCAATTTCTTTGTAAGCTCACCATTTCCAAGAATTTTTACACCATTTAATTCTTTCTTTACCAAACCGCATTCCATCAACAATGCAGGTGTAACGTTTGTTCCGTCTTCAAAACGGTTCAAATCCTTTACATTGACGATCGCATACTCTTTGCGGTTGAAGTTCGTGAATCCACGTTTTGGAAGACGACGCGCAATCGGTGTCTGACCACCTTCGAAGCCAAGACGAGTTCCGCCGCCGCTTCGTGCGTTTTGTCCTTTTTGTCCTCGCGCCGAGGTTTTACCCAAGCCGCTTCCAGGACCGCGTCCTACCCGTTTTCTCGAAGTACGCGGGCTCAACGATGACATTTCATGTAATTTCATTTCATTTACCTCCCCGATTAGTAACCACGGATCTCTTCCGGAGTTTTACCGCGAAGTTCAGCCACCTGTTCAACGGTTCTCAGGCTCTTCAGACCTTCGACAGTCGCCCGAACCACGTTGATTTTTGTACGGGATCCCAGACATTTCGTCAGGATATCGCTAATTCCAGCCAATTCAAGAACGGCACGTGCCGCACCACCGGCGATTACACCAGTACCTTCGCTGGCTGGACGCATGAATACGGATCCTGCTCCATATGTTCCAGTGACTTCATGTGGAATCGTTGTACCAATTACAGGTACTGTGAATACGTTTTTCTTCGCGTTGTCGACTGCTTTCCGGATTGCATCAGGGACTTCTTTTGCTTTTCCAGTGCCAATTCCAACGCGTCCTTTACGGTCACCAACAACAACTAATGCCGCAAAGCGGAAGTTACGACCACCTTTGACAACTTTCGTAACACGGTTGATGGCTACGACTTGTTCTTCAAATTCTTTCTGGTCTCTTCTAGGTTTTCTTTCATTTGCCATTGTTGCGACCTCCTAAAATTCTAAGCCGGCTTCACGAGCGGCGTCAGCAAGTGCTGCTACACGACCAGTATAGATATATCCACCACGGTCGAATACTACTTTTTTGATTCCTTTGTCTTGAGCGCGTTTTGCGATTTCGGCTCCGACTTTTTTTGCGGCTTCGATATTTCCACCGTTTTCCAGTTTCATATCCACACTCGATGCGGCCGCCAGTGTGTGTCCATTCACGTCGTCAATTAACTGCGCGTGGATGTGGGCGTTGCTTCTGAATACATTCAAACGTGGGCATTCAGGAGTCCCGCTTATATTTTTACGTACACGCACATGACGACGAAGTCTTTGTGAATTACGTGATTCTTTTTTCAACATATTAGTTCTCCTCTCCCACTATTATTTCTTACCAGCCGTTTTACCTTCCTTACGACGGACAACTTCGCCTTTATAACGAATTCCTTTGCCTTTGTAAGGTTCCGGTTTGCGGACTGCGCGAATATTGGCGGAATATTCTCCAACAAGCTGTTTGTCGATTCCAGCGACTTTGATCGACGTGGCGTTTGGACAAGTTACTTCCAAACCATCCACGATGTCGATTTCAACTGGGTGCGAGTATCCCACGCTCATGGTCAGCTTGTTTCCTTTTACAGCGGTACGGAAACCAATTCCGACCAGCTCAAGTTCTTTTACGAATCCTTCAGAAACTCCCACTACCATGTTGTGCAAGAGCGCACGCGTTGTTCCATGGAGCTGCTTAGTGTGTTTTTCGTCATTAGGACGCTTCACAGTGACTTCGTTGTTCTCCACGTTGATGTCCATCAACGGAGAGAACTTCCGAGTTAAAGTTCCTTTAGGACCTTTAACAGTCACCTCATTGCCTGCCGCTACTTCGACAGTAACGTTGGCAGGAATGGTAATCAGTTTATTCCCGATACGTGACATTTTATTTTTCCTCCTAAATTACCAGATATATGCGATGACTTCGCCACCAACGTGGTTTTTCTTCGCATCTTTATCTGTCATCATTCCGTTCGAAGTCGAGATGATGGCAGTGCCAAGACCGTTCAATACGCGTGGCAGGTTTTCCACCTTCGCGTAAACGCGCAGTCCAGGCTTCGAAATCCGGCGCAGACCGCTAATAACGCGCTCGCCGTTTTTCCCGTATTTCAAGTCAATCGTCAAAGTTTTCTTGAGATCGCCTTCTACTTTATAGTTATTGATGTATCCTTCACTCTTCAAGATTTCGGCGATTGCCGTTTTCTCTTTGCTGGAAGGCATGCTCACTGTTTCGTGTTTTTGCTGCAGTGCATTCCGAATACGAGTAAGCATATCTGCGATTGGATCTGTCATATTCATGAGTCGTATGCCTCCTTATTACCAGCTTGCCTTTTTAACACCCGGGATCTGACCTTTGTAAGCCAGTTCGCGGAAGCAGATACGGCAAAGTTTATATTTTCTTAAAACAGAGTGTGGACGTCCACAACGCTCGCAACGTGTGTATTCACGCACTTTGAATTTCTGCGGACGCTGCTGCTTGTTGATCATTGCTTTTTTAGCCATTGTTGCCTCCTCTTATTTTTTGAAAGGCATTCCCATTGCAGTCAGCAATGCTTTTGCCTCGTCATTCGTTTTCGCTGTCGTCACGATAACAACATCCATACCACGGGTACGGTTGACTTTATCGAAATCAATTTCAGGGAAAATAATTTGTTCTTTTACACCCAGCGTGTAATTTCCACGACCGTCAAAGCTTGTGTCGCTGACACCGCGGAAGTCACGAACGCGTGGAAGCGAGATGTTGAACAGTTTATCAAGGAAGTTGTACATTTTGTCGGCACGCAACGTTACTTTGCATCCGATTGGCATACCTTCACGAAGTTTGAAGTTCGCGATTGATTTTTTTGCTTTTGTAATCACTGGAGCCTGTCCGGTAATGGCTGCCAGCTCTTCCACTGCCTCATCGAGCAGCTTCGAGTTTTGAATCGCATCACCAACACCAATATTGACAACGACTTTGTCAATCTTTGGCACTTCCATGATTGATGAATAGTTGAAATCCTTCATCATCTGAGGGACAACATCGCTTTTATATTTTTCCAATAAACGGTTCATGATACCCTCCTACTTCACTTCTGTGCCCGATTTTACGAACACGCGTACTTTTTCTTTCTTTCCGTCCTTGTTTGTCCGGAACTCATAGCGAACACGGCTAGGCGCTTTCGCTTTTTCATCATACAGCATGACATTCGACACGTGGATCTTTGCTTCTTTTTCAATGATCCCACCATCCGGATTTTGCTGTGTTGGTTTCTGGTGCTTCTTTACAATGTTCACGCCTTCGACAATGACTTTGTCTTCCCGCGGGAACGCTTGTTTTACTTCACCGATCGTGCCTTTGTAAGCACCTGTAATAACTTGAACTTTATCACCTTTTTTAATTCTCACAAGACACTCCTCCTACAATACTTCTGGCGCAAGAGAAACGATTTTCATGAAGTCCTTGTCACGCAATTCGCGGGCAACAGGTCCAAAAATACGAGTTCCTCTTGGCGTTTTGTCGTCTTTGATCAATACGACTGCGTTGTCGTCAAATTTGATATAGGTTCCGTTGTCGCGACGAACGCCACGTTTTGTACGAACGATAACCCCTTTGACTACATCACCTTTTTTTACGGTTCCACCAGGAGTAGCCTGTTTAACAGCACATACAACGATGTCACCGATGTTTGCGAATTTTCTTACGGAGCCACCTAAACACCGGATAACAAGAACTTCTTTCGCTCCGGTATTGTCGGCAACACGTAAACGGCTTTCGTTTTGAATCATTGTGTCTACCCCCTCGTTTATCCTTCCGCTTTTTCTACAACTTCAAGCAGACGGAAACGCTTGGTAGCCGAAAGAGGACGAGTTTCCATGATCGTTACTACATCGCCTTCACGTGCTACGTTGTTTTCGTCATGCGCTTTGTATTTTTTTGTATATTTAACACGTTTTCCGTAAATCGGATGTGTTTTTTTCGTTTCTACCGCTACAGTGATCGTCTTATCCATTTTGTCGGATACTACTTTTCCTCTGTAAACTTTACGAGCATTTCTTTCCATTGATCAGCCCTCCTACTTCGCTGCGGCGTTTTCACGCTCAGTCATAATCGTTTTAATACGAGCAATCGTTTTCTTTACGGTTTTCAAACGAGCCGTATTTTCCAACTGTCCTGTCGCCTGCTGAAAACGGAGGTTAAATAATTCGTCTTTCAATGCATCGATTTCCTTTAAAAGTTCTTCGTTGGTTTTTTCACGGATTTCTTTTGCGTTCATTATTCAACTTCTCCTTTTCTAACAAAGCGAGTTTTCACAGGAAGCTTATGAGAAGCCAGACGCAATGCTTCACGAGCTACTTCCTCGCTTACTCCACCGATCTCGAACATAACACGGCCCGGTTTTACAACCGCAACCCATCCTTCTGGAGCACCTTTACCGGAACCCATACGAACTTCGAGAGGTTTTTTCGTTCTTGCCAAATGAGGGAAGATACGGATCCAAACTTTACCGCCACGCTTCATGTAACGTGTCATGGCGATACGGGCAGCCTCGATCTGACGGTTGCTTACGTAGTTTCCCGATTCAGCAACGAGACCAAATTCACCAAAGTCAACCGAGCGTCCCGCCTTGCTGCGACCTTCGTAGCTCAGACGATGAGGACGACGATACTTTGTACGTTTAGGCATTAACATCTTCGTTACCTCCTTTATTTACAGGAGCTGCGGCTTTTTCCGCGTTGTTGCGGCCATTCGCTCCCCGAGGCGCGCGATTGTTATTCCGTCCATCGCCACGACGGTTGTTGTTGCGGCGGCGATTGCGCATAGGACGTTGTTTTGGCGCTTCTGGTTCTTTCACCATTTCGCCAGGAAGAACTTCCCCACGGCAGATCCAGACTTTTACGCCCAGACGACCATAAGTCGTGCTTGCTTCTTCCCAAGCATAGTCGATATCGCTGCGCAGAGTATGCAGAGGAACGACACCTTCGGAATAGCCTTCCGTACGGGCCATATCAGCACCGCCAAGACGTCCGGAAACCGAAGTCTTGATTCCTTTGGCACCGGCGCGCATCGTGTTCTGGATCGCTTTTTTCTGCGTCGCACGGAACGATTTACGTCCTTCCAGCTCGTTGGCAATCCAGCGAGCAACCAGACGTGCGTCCAAATTCGGGTTGGCGATTTCCACCACGTTGATTTGCACGTTTTTCACTTTTGTCATCTTGATGATTTGTTTTTTCAAACCTTCAATGGATTTTCCATCCTGACCGATGACAACGCCAGGATGCGCAGTACGGATGATAATCGTCAAGCGATTGTTCGTACGTTCGATTTCAATGCGGGAAATCTGAGGATCTGCTTTGCGCTTGTCGGCTGCCGATGCAGACAATTTTGCATAATAATCTTCGATAAAATCACGAATCCGAACATCTTCCATCAGAAGCGTTCCGAATTCTTTATCGTCTGAATACCATCTCGACTGCCAGTCGCGGATGATTCCGACACGCATTCCGATCGGACTTACTTTTTGACCCATATCGATCCTCCTACTCTTTCTCAGCCACGATCACCGTGATGTGGCTCGTACGCTTATGAATTGGGCTTGCGCTACCTTTTGCGCGAGGCATGAAACGCTTCATCGTCATTCCTTCATCCGCATAGCAAGCTTTTACATAAAGTTTTGCTTCATCTAAATCATTATTGTGAACCGCATTCGCAACTGCAGATTTCAGAACTTTACCAACAAGTTCCCCACCCTTGTTTGGGAGAAATTTGCAGATCGCAGCGGCTTCTTCCACGTTTTTACCCCGGATCAAGTCTAAAACAAGTCTAGCCTTACGAGGTTGAATGCGAAGAGTTTTTGCTGTTGCTTTTACTTCCATCATCTGTTCCTCCTATTTTCTGCCTTTCTTGTCATCTTTTGCATGATCGGCATATTTACGCGTCGGTACAAACTCACCAAGCTTGTGTCCAACCATATCTTCTGTTACGTATACAGGCAAATGTTCTTTCCCGTTATACACCGCAAATGTATGCTCTACAAATTGAGGGAAGATCGTTGAACGACGGCTCCACGTTTTGATCACTTCTTTTTTTCCGGCAGCATTCAATGCGATGACCTTTTTCATCAAGTGTTCGTCACAGAAAGGACCTTTTTTCAAACTACGACTCATGTCTTATCCTCCTTCTACTTACCGTTGCGGCGACGTACGATCAGTTTCGTACTTGCTTTTTTCTTCTTACGCGTCTTCACGCCCAGAGCTTTTTTGCCCCATGGCGTCATAGGCGATTTACGTCCGATTGGCGTACGGCCTTCACCACCACCATGAGGGTGATCGTTCGGGTTCATAACGGAACCACGAACCGTCGGGCGAACGCCTTTCCAACGGTTACGTCCAGCTTTTCCGAGGTTGACGAGGTTGTGGTCCTCGTTGCCAACCGTTCCAACCGTCGCGCGGCATACACCAAGCACACGACGAACTTCGCCGGAAGTCAGACGCAAAGTTACATATTTGTCTTCGATACCAAGAATCTGTGCGGATGCACCAGCGCTTCGCGCCATCTGTCCGCCTTTGCCCGGTTTCAGCTCCACGTTGTGAACCACTGTACCTTCAGGCATGTTCCGGAGTTCCATCGCGTTTCCGATCTGGATATCCGCTTCAGGACCCGAAATGACTTTCGCGCCGACTTTCAAGCCTTTTGGCGCGATAATATAACGCTTTTCACCATCAACATAGTGAAGCAGCGCGATATTCGACGTACGGTTTGGATCGTACTCGATCGCAGCGACCGTAGCCGGAATTCCGTCTTTGTTACGTTTGAAATCAATGATACGGTATGCACGTTTGTGTCCGCCACCTTGATGACGAGTCGTGATCCGACCAAGATTGTTGCGGCCGCCCTTGCTTTTCAATGGAGCAAGAAGACTTTTCTCCGGAGTTGTTTTTGTGATCTCCTCGAAAGTCAGCGTGGACATCCCACGACGACCAGGTGTAGTAGGTTTATACTTTTTGATTGGCATAAACTAATTTTTCCTCCTATTCGCAATATTTATTCAGGAAATAGCGACTTCTCCCTGATTATTCCTCACCAAACAAGTCGATTGTCTGGCCTTCTTTGATTTTTACAATCGCTTTGCGGACATGGTTCGTTTTTCCAACGAAGCGTCCAACACGACGTGTCTTTGGTTTTACATTCATGATGTTGACCGAAACAACATCCACGTGGAACAAAGCTTCCACCGCTTGTCTCACTTCGATCTTATTTACACCTTTCGCCACTTCGAACGTCACCTTGTTGTCTTCAGCCATCAGCTTCATCGACTTCTCCGTGATGATCGGGCGAATGATTACGTCTCTGTAGTCCATCATTATGCCAACGCCTCCTCAATTTCTTTTACGGCTGCGCTCGTCATGACAACTTTGTTCGCGTTAACAAGATCGTATACGTTGATCGCCTTCGAGCTCATCATGCTTACGCCTGGCAAGTTGCGCGCCGACAAGTAAGCGTTCGTGTTGTCATCGGCTTCCGCAACGACAAACAACGTTTTGTAAGGCGCCTGGATCGCATCGACGATCGCAACGAAATCTTTTGTTTTTGGCGCTGCCAATTCTAATTTATCCATGACGTTCATCGCTTCGCCGATCAGTTTCTCGCTCAATGCGGATTTCAGGGCAAGACGACGAACTTTCTTGTTGATTTTATATGCATAGTTCCGAGGTTTAGGTCCAAACACCGTTCCACCGCCTCTGTATTGAGGAGCGCGGATCGAACCTTGACGGGCGCGACCTGTTCCCTTTTGGCGATATGGTTTACGACCGCCGCCGCGAACTTCGGAACGTCCTCTTGTGCTTGCCGTACCTTGACGACGGCTTGCCTGCTGCATGATCAATGCATCGTAAAGTGCCTGTTGATTTGGCTCGATTCCGAATACTTCATCGTTGAGTTCGATCGTTCCAACAACCGCACCGGCCTGATTAATTACGTCTAATGTAGCCATTATTCACTGACCTCCTCATTCACCGTGTAGTCGACCAATGTAACTGGCGCTTTGTTTCCTTTCGAAGTCTTGGCTGTACGGATCATCACCAATCCTTTTTTAGGTCCAGGCACACAGCCCTTGATCAAGATATAGTCTTTTTCTTTATCTACTTTAATGACAGTCAGGTTCGGATTCGTTGTGCGATATCCACCTTCCTGACCAGCCATCATCGTACCTTTCATGATACGGCCCTGACGGGAAGTAATACCGTTTGTTGCCAAAGAACCGATATGGCGGATGTTCTTCGAACCACCATGTGTCTTTGGTCCCTGATGCGCGTTGTTACGCACGATCGTACCCTGGTAACCTTTACCCTTGCTCGTTCCGATGACATCGACTTGCTCACCGGCTTCGAAAATGTCAACGCCAACCGTATCTCCGACTTTTACGTCGAGCTCGCAATCGCGAACCTCGCGGACAAAGCGCTTCGGCGCTGTTTCCGCTTTCTTGCAGTGTCCGATGTTGGCTTTTGTTGCGCGGCGTTCCTTGATATCTTCAAAGCCCAACTGAACCGCTTCATACCCATCCGTTTCAACCGTTTTCTTTTGAAGAACAACGTTCGGAGTCGCTTCGATCACTGTTACAGGAATCAACTCGCCGTCTACTGTGAAGACTTGCGTCATTCCTAATTTTCTTCCTAATAGTCCTTTCATCTTTGACACCTCCATTAAAGTTTAATCTCGATGTCAACACCACTAGGAAGTTCAAGTCTTTGTAAAGAGTCAATTGTTTCCTTGTTTGGTGCAACGATCTCAATCAAACGCTTATGCGTACGCATTTCGAACTGCTCACGCGAATCCTTGTATTTGTGAACTGCACGAAGAATTGTCACAACTTGTTTTTCCGTCGGCAGCGGAACCGGGCCGATGACTTTTTTAGCCCCGTGTTTTGTAGCCGCATCGACGATTTTCTTTGCGCTCTCGTCCAGGATGCGGTGCTCATACGCCTTTAAGCGAATTCTCATTGTATTGTTTGCCATGGTTTTCTCCTTTCGTTTATTCTAGATAAACATGCTCCATGCGAATTACCTGACCTCACCCATGACAACGCTTTTCAGTGGGTCAGCAACCTCGCACTTCTTCGCAGTGCTCAAAAATAATAGCACACAACCCGAGGGGATTCAACTATATTTCTTCTTTTTTTCAAAAGAAACCGGCATGGACACCCACACCGGCTTCTTTCCCTATTCATCGTATTGTTTCCGTGTCACAGTATGCAAGTCAAAATCCAGAAACAGCTGGAACGCCTTGCGATTTTCGTCCTCGTCCCAAATCTCGACGAATTTCGGTTCCACCTCGACTAGAATCTCGGTGTCCACATGCGAGTAGGCGTTGTAGGACTGCCACAAGTACTTCTTATACAGCGTCTCGAACGTGCGTCCCGGCTCGTCCACGACCAGTCCCGCGACGCGGGCGATTCCTTCGACCTGCACCCCGTTCCAGCACATGGCTACGCGCGGATTGGCGTACAGCTGCTGCGTTTTACGAAAATTGCGATCCGTCTTAAAATAGATCCGGTCCTTGTAAAACAAACAACTCACGTTGCGAACCATCGGGTAGTCATCGACGCTGCTGGCCAGCGCCATGATCTTCCAATCCCCGAGCTTCGCGTCCATAATTTTCTTCGCTTCCAAAAAATCCATCTTTCTCTCTCCTCGCTTAAAGCAATCCATTCATCGTACACACGATGAGCAAAACCGAAACAACCATAAAACCGCCAACGACAGCCATCGACTTTCCGGTCGATACCGACTCGCTTTCTTTCACCAAACCGGAATGACGCAGCGCCGTCACGATTGGCTTATACACAAACAACGTAATGCCCGCGTTGATCCCGCACTTCAGCAAGTTGAACGGCACGATGCCCGGCAGCAGCATGCCGACCACCGCTTCGCGCGGCATACCAAAATAAATCGGCGTGATGATGTAGTTCCAGAGCACCATCGACAGCGTACAGCAAATCGTTCCCGCGATCAATCCGAGCACAGCGCCATTTTTGGTATGAACCTTTTTATAAATGAACGCAGCCGTACAAGCAAATGTGCACGAAGCGATCACGTTCATAAGCACATCCAAAATCGTTCCCCCGCGGAACAATAGCTCCAGCACCGAGCAAATCGCGCTAATCACAAAGGATGTCAGCGGGCCGTAAATAAAGCCGCCAATCACGATGATGATGTCTTTGGGATCAAATTTCAGAAAAGACACCGCCGGCACAAGCGGGAACGAGACGAGCAAGTTCAAGACCATCGCCATCGCGCACAACAAGCCGATCGTTGTGATTTTTTTTGTTTTCGAGTTATTCATTTCAACGACACCTCCTAATAACAGAAAACGCGCCTAAAATAAACTTCTAGGTGCGTTTTTCGACGATTAAAAAATGTCAGTCAACAAACTCTTCTTTCATCCAGACTTTAACTGTTGCTACCGGAGTTGCACCGGTTCGGCCCGAAGGTTCGCGGAGTATACCGCCAGTCGAGAATTTCACTCTGCCCTGAAGATTTATTTTATGCAACTTCATTATAATCCAAGTTGCCAAACAAATTCAATAAGAACGTAGAAATTCGTCCAGCACAAATTTAAATTTGCGTTTCTCGATAAAATACGCCACGATCAAAACCACTAACGTGAAGTCGATGTTGGGCGGCAACATCATTTTCAGCAAGGCGCTGAGCACAAACGAGCTGATATCCATATACAAAAAGTCTTTGCTGTTTGTACACGAGCGAATCATTCGGTATTTGACCCGGAAGTTGCTAAACAAAATCACCGCGCCAATGGCGCCGACGATCGCGTCCACCGAAAAATTGATGAAGTACGTTTGCGCCAATACCGCCCGCAGAAAAAAGAGCACCATCGTTCCGGTCATGATGATCATCAAGCCGGTCATCGTAAATTTCTCTTCATAGTTTTTTTCGACTTCGTAAACCGTCTTTTTGAAAGCGGAGGATTTGCTCCATGTCCGCATGTTTTCCACCGTCAGCTTCGTCTCTTTTTTGCGTTCCAGCGCCCGCGCGCTCTTCTTTAAATAAAAGGTGGCGTAGACGTCTTTCTTTAAACCGGACCAGTCTTTTTTCTCATCAATCGCCTGAATGACTGAAAGAAGCGTTCCATCTTCATCATGGGCGAGCGCGTCCGAAGTTTCCACGCTTACCCATTGAAACGGTGAAGATTTCTTTTGCTTCATTCAAAAATCACCTGTTCCGATTCCTGGATTTGAATGTTGGTTTGAAAATACGTTTCCAATGCCTGGATCGCGTACAACGTGTCTTTCATGCCCGCCGTTTCATAACTGGAGTGCATCGCAAGCTGCGGCAAACCAATATCGACCGCGTTGACGGACACTTGCGTATTGGACAGGTTGCCAAGCGTCGAGCCACCCGCCTTGTCGGAGCGGTTCGCAAACGTTTGCACCGGCACATCCGCCATCTTGCAAATTTGCGTAAAAATCGAGCGGGAGAACGCGTCTGTCGTGTATTTCTGGTTTGCGGCTTCCTTGATGACGATGCCTTTATTCATATACGCGCAGTTCGTGGAATCGGTTTCCTGCGCACGATTTGGATGGACAGCATGCGCGTTGTCGCACGATACGAGGAACGAACGGGCCACCGCTTGATAATAGTCTTCGTTTCCAAAGCCAAGATTGCCGTTGATTCGTTTCAGCGTATCTTTCAGGAACGTCGACATCGCGCCTTGTTTAGTATTCGAGCCAACCTCCTCGTTGTCAAAGCAGCAATACACGTTGACCGCTTTCTCGTTGCGTACGTTCATAAACGCTTTTAGCGAAACAAACGCGCACTGCAAGTCATCGAGTTTTGGCGAAGATACGAATTCCTGATCATATCCCCACACCACGCCTTTTTGCCGGTTCACCAAAAACAAATCCTTTCCCATGATTTGATCGGTTCGCACGCCGAGGGCGTCGGCGATCATTTGATCAAACGCCTCTTTTTTCATCGACCCGGCCGAGAAAAGCGGGCAAAGATCGACCGCGCGGTTGTATTTGTATCCGTCGTTGATGGAACGGTCAAAATGAATCGCCAGATTCGGGATCATCAAAATATCCTGGTCGATGTAAAGAAGCTTGTTTACCAGCTTCGATCCGTCATGGACAAGCACGCGTCCGGCCACGCTGAGCGGGCGGTCGAACCACGTATTGTCAATCATTCCGCCGTACGCTTCCACGTTTAATTTAATGTATTCTCCCGGCCCTTCCAGCGTTGCCACCGATTTTATTTTATAGGTTGGCGAGTCCGAATGGGCCGCCGTCATTTGAAAATGATAGTCGCTCAATTCCTTTCCAATTTGAAACGCGATCAAACTGGTATGGTTGCGCGTCGTGTAGTATTTCCCGCCTTTTTTCAAAGTCCAGGCTTTTCCTTCCGGCAAGTATTCAAAACCATCCGCGCTCAAATACGATTGGATCGTCGCGATGGAATGAAACATGCTTGGACTGGACTCGATAAACGCGAGTAGTTCTTTTGAAATATCTAAATCATTCATGATAATTCCTCCTCTTTGTAGTGTATCACGTCTGAAATCAAATTCATAGGAAAGGGGCTGTAACGGGTAATTAAAAAAATATCCGGCTCCGGAATTGAAAAAGAGGCCGAATGGAATGGCGAACCAGCGAAAGCGCCGGCTATGGAAGCGATGGCAATGATTCGTATTGTAAAGAGCGGCGAATTGAATAAAGAAGAAAAAGTGATATTTCTTTTTGAAAAGAGGCAAAGAAAAAAAGCTGTAGCGCTCGAGTGATTTCTAAAAACCACCCATTCGTTACAGCCTCTTTTGTATTGTTTTTTATTCTGTCGTTCCGTCGCGCTCGTCCTGACGTTTTCTGATTTCCGGCATGATCAAGCCGAGAAGCAGGAACACGAATGGCGAGATCGCGTTGAAGATCGTGCGCATTGGATCGCCTGCCGCATACATTCCGAGCACGCAGCAAATCGCGGTGACCGCGAAGCACCATACACCGAAGAAGACCGCTACTTTGTTGTTTTTCACAAACATGTAGTCACGCGGAAATTTGGAAGACAGCTTGCGCAGCATGATGTACGCGAAGAATACCCACAAATAACGCAATGGCATACAAACGGAGTTCAACCGGGTCAGCCAGGTGATGATATCCGAAGCGTCTTTTCCAAGCAGCTGGATCGCGATAATGGCTCCGGAAAGCACAACGATCAATTTGATACCATTGACATAGGCACCTTTATCGTTTTGCTTGAGCAGCTGTTTTGGAACGAAGCGGCGGGCGTTGCCGTCATCAAGCAGCATTCGCAGCGGCGCGTCGATACTCAACACAAGTGTCGAGAACTGTCCAATCGTGTTGCAGGCGCCATAGAAGATCACGAACAAGTTGCCGACGTGATAGTAGTCGCCCAGACGCTGGAACGCCTCGTACGCGCCATTGGCGATGAACGAAGCTTGCGCATCGCCTGTGATTTCGGCGCCTGAGAACATCATGCCCAAAGCGACCGTTCCAAGAACCGCGCACACCATAACCATGATTGCGAGCGCGATCATTCCTTTCGGGAAGTTTTTCGCTGGATTTTCCACTTTGTTTACATATGGAGAAATCTTTTCGCAGCCGCCGACCGCAAAGATCAGGATCGAGAGCGAAGTGAAGTATTCCACATTAAACTTAGGAATCAGCGCTTCCCAGCTCCAGTCAAGCGGTACATACGATGCCGATGGATTGATGACCGGTGCAGCCATCATCATCAAAATGAACAGGATCGACATGACGAACATACTCGATCCCGCCGCTGTAGTCAATGCTTTCAAAGGATTCAATCCTCGGGAAGCGACCCAGCAGAAGAACAGGAAGACGACGCCGGTTGCCAGCTGAATCTGCCAGGAAGGCAGCGAATCATACCAGTCGTTGCTTAAAGTCATCCAGGCGAGCGCTTTGAGCCCTCCTGAACCTTTCGAAGCGATATACGGAATATGGACTACCCAGTACGTATATCCGGCGTAATACGCAAGCTTCGGATTCGTCGTTTCAAGAATCCACGACGTGACACCTCCACCTGCCGTTTTGAAAGCAGAGCCAAGCTCTCCGACCATTAACGCATACGGAACAAAATACAAAACGAATACCATGATCCATGAGAAGATCACCTGCGTACCGTGGAAATATCCGAATCCGTTGGTTACATTTCCAAAGCCCCAAACGGTAGAGAACGCCATGAATGCGAGCATGTACCATTTGATCTTGGAAGATGCGGCGGTTTGCTGGCCTGTTGAATTGTCTTTAGCCATTCTTTGTCTCCTTTCTTATAAGCCAATTACATAAATGTTCACACATTTTTCATGATATGTCAATCTTTTCTACAAATCAAAAAAGGGGACAGTCCACAATATACATCCTTTTTCACGCGATGAAACAAAAAAAGACAGCTGATACCAGCTGTCTGATTTTATCAAAGATTAACCAATGATTTCTGTAACGTTTCCGGCACCTACTGTGTGGCCACCTTCACGAATAGAGAATTTTGTTCCGTTTTCCAAAGCGATTGGAGCGATCAGTTCAACGTTCATTTCTACGTTGTCCCCTGGCATAACCATATCCGTTCCTTCTGGAAGCGTGATAACACCAGTTACGTCCGTTGTACGGAAGTAGAACTGAGGACGGTAGTTTGAAACGAATGGAGTATGACGTCCACCTTCTTCTTTGCTCAAAACGTATACTTGCGCCTTGAACGTCGTGTGAGGGTTTACGCTTCCTGGTTTTGCAAGAACTTGTCCACGCTGGATCTCGTCACGTGCAACACCACGGAGCAATGCACCAATGTTGTCACCGGCCTGTGCTTCGTCCAGTTGTTTGTGGAACATTTCAAGACCAGTCAATACGGATTTACGAGTTGGTTTGATACCAACGATTTCAACTTCGTCACCAAGGTGAGCTGTACCACGTTCAACACGTCCTGTTGCAACGGTACCACGTCCGGAAATCGTCATAACGTCTTCGACTGCCATCAAGAATGGTTTGTCAACATCACGTTCTGGATCTGGGATCCAAGAGTCAACGGCTTCCATCAGTTCGTCGATCGAACCTTCGTAGTTTGGATCGCCTTCCAGTGCTTTCAAAGCCGAACCACGGATGATTGGGGTTTCGTCTCCGTCGAATCCGTACTCGTTCAACAATTCGCGAACTTCCATTTCTACAAGGTCAACGAGTTCTTCGTCATCAACCATGTCGCACTTGTTCAAGTAAACAACGATGTAAGGAACACCTACCTGACGAGCAAGAAGGATGTGCTCACGAGTCTGAGGCATAGGACCATCCGATGCCGCAACAACAAGGATCGCACCGTCCATCTGAGCGGCACCAGTGATCATGTTCTTAACGTAGTCGGCGTGACCCGGGCAGTCTACGTGCGCGTAGTGACGAGTTTCTGTCTGGTATTCAACGTGTGCCGTGTTGATCGTGATTCCACGTTCTTTTTCTTCTGGAGCACCGTCGATTTCATCGTAAGCTTCTGCTTTGGCCATACCTTTTTTAGCCAAAACGCTAGTAATCGCTGCAGTCAAAGTCGTTTTACCGTGGTCTACGTGACCAATCGTACCGATATTAACGTGCGTTTTACTTCTGTCAAATTTTTCCTTAGCCATTTAAATTTTCCTCCTAAATGCTAAACATTCATAACAAGTCGGTTTAATTTTAATGCAATGCAGCTTTAAAATCAACCACCTATCCTCAATTAATCCTGCGCAGCTGCGCTTTCTTTGATAATTTTTTCAGAAATGCTCTTTGGAACTTCTGAATAATGATCAAATTTCATGGAATAGTTACCACGTCCCTGCGTGAATCCGCGCAAGTCAGTGACATAGCCAAACATTTCGGAAAGCGGGATCATCGCGCGCACGATAATCGCGTTACCGCGCTCTTCCTGATCCGTGATCTGACCACGACGGCTGGAAACGTCGCCCATAACCGAACCCAAATATTCGGAAGGGGCCGTGACCTCAACAAACATGATCGGCTCCAGCAGAACTGGTTTACATTTTTTTGCCGCTTCACGCAGTGCCATACTTGCCGCGATCTTATATGCCATCTCCGAGGAATCGACATCATGGTAAGATCCATCGAACAGCGTCGCTTTTACGTCGATTACCGGATAGCCGGCAATCACACCGTTTTCGAGTGCTGCTTCCAAACCTTCCTGTGTCGGTTTCACGTATTCTCTAGGAACGCTTCCTCCGACGATTGCATCAACGAATTCAAATCCTTTTCCTTCGTTTGGTTCAAATTTGATCCATACATGGCCGTACTGTCCGCGACCACCGGACTGACGAATGTATTTTCCTTCGCATTCCGCGCCCTGACGAATCGTTTCGCGATAAGCAACTTGTGGTTTACCAACAACCGCTTCCACCTTAAATTCACGACGCAGACGGTCTACGATAATATCGAGGTGAAGTTCACCGACACCCGCGATGATCGTCTGGCCGGTTTCTTCATTCGTGTATGTTTTAAATGTTGGATCTTCTTCCGCCAATTTGGAAAGCGCAAGACCCATTTTGTCCTGATCGGCCTTTGTTTTTGGCTCCAGGGACAACTCGATTACTGGTTCAGGGAATTCCATCGACTCCAGAATGATCGGGTTCTTTTCATCGCACAACGTATCGCCTGTTGTTGTATTTTTCAATCCAACCGCAGCGGCGATGTCGCCGGCGTATACTTCCGAGATTTCCTTCCGGGCGTTGGCGTGCATCTGCACGATTCGTCCGAAACGTTCTCTCTTGTCTTTGTTCGAGTTCAAGACGTAGCTTCCGGATGTCGCCGTTCCCGAATAAACACGGAAGAACGACAATTTTCCAACAAACGGGTCCGTCGCGATCTTGAACGCCAGCGCGGAGAATGGTTCCTCATCGCTAGCATGACGCTCGTCGGCTTCGCCATCCAGCGTCGTTCCTTTGATGGCAGGAATGTCCAATGGAGACGGCAGGTAATCCACAACCGCATCCAAAACCATCTGCACACCTTTGTTTTTATAGGCCGATCCGCAAAGAACCGGGAAGAAATCGCCGGCACAAACCGCGATACGCAATACGCGCTTGATTTCTTCAACGCTTGGCTCTTCTCCTTCCAGCACCTGCATCATAAGATCTTCATCGTAATCTGCAAGGTACTCGAGAAGCTTCATGCGATACTCTTCTGCGAGATCAACAAGATCAGCAGGGATTTCCGTCACTTCGATATCTGTACCGAGGTCGTTTTTGTAAATCTCCGCTTTTCTTTCGATAATATCAACGATTCCTGTAAAATCGCTTTCGGCTCCGATTGGGAGCTGGATTGGGCAAGATTTCGCCCCTAAACGATCAATGATCGTATTGCAAGACATAATGAAGTCCGCTCCCGTCGCATCCATCTTGTTGACGAATACGATACGAGGCACTCCGTATTCCGTGGCTTGACGCCATACGGTTTCTGTCTGCGGTTCAACACCGGCTTTGGCATCCAATACGGTTACCGCACCATCAAGAACACGCAGGGAACGTTCAACTTCAACGGTGAAGTCAACGTGGCCCGGAGTATCTATGATATTGATACGGCAGCCTTTCCAATGGCATGTCGTGGCAGCGGAAGTGATCGTGATTCCACGTTCCTGCTCCTGCTCCATCCAGTCCATTGTACTCGCACCATCGTGTGTTTCACCAATTTTGTGGTTAACACCCGTATAGTAAAGGATACGTTCAGTCGTTGTCGTTTTTCCGGCGTCAATGTGCGCCATGATACCAATATTGCGAGTATCTTTCAATGCATATTCTCTTGGCATTTAACCGACATCCTTTCCTACCAGCGGTAATGTGCAAACGCTTTATTCGCTTCTGCCATCTTATGAACGGATTCGCGTTTCTTCACACTGGCACCAGAGTTGTTTGCCGCGTCAATAATCTCAGCGGCAAGACGCTGTTCCATTGTTTTTTCGTTGCGCAGACGAGCGTAGTTAACCAACCAGCGCAGTCCAAGCGTCAAACGACGCTCATCGCTGACTTCCACCGGTACCTGGTAGTTCGCGCCACCTACACGACGAGCCTTCAGCTCCAGCTGAGGCATTACGTTTTCCAACGCTTCCTCGAAAACTTCCATTGGTTGTTTTCCTGTTTTCACTTCGACGATGTCGAAAGCGTTATATAAAATTTTCTGAGCAGTCCCTCTTTTACCATCGATCATGATCTTGTTGATCAGACGAGTAACCAGCTTAGAGTTGTAAATCGGGTCTACTAATACATCACGTTTAGCGATATGTCCTTTTCTAGGCATAGTTTATTTCTCCTTTCACGATCGACTTATTTTTTCGGTTTTTTTGTTCCATACAGGGAACGGGATTGTTTCCGGTCGTTTACACCAGCGCAGTCCAGCGTACCGCGGACGATATGGTAACGAACACCTGGCAAGTCCTTAACACGACCACCACGGATCAGAACCACACTATGCTCCTGCAAGTTGTGTCCAATTCCTGGGATATAAGCGGTAACTTCCATTCCGTTTGAAAGACGAACACGGGCATATTTACGAAGCGCAGAGTTTGGTTTCTTTGGCGTCATCGTTCCGACACGCGTGCATACTCCACGTTTTTGCGGAGATGAAAGATTTGTCGGTTTCGATTTCAAAGAGTTGTAACCGCGGTTCAAAGCCGGTGACTTCGATACGTTTTGACTAGCCTTACGACCTTTTCGAATCAACTGATTGATTGTAGGCATAAGATCCTCCTTCCAATTTATCTACTTCTAATTTGAATAAAATTAAGTACACGAATCCGGGCGGTTCATCTTATGCCCATTTTTTAAGGTCCCTATTTCGGACCTCGCGCGTACAATCATTACAATACTTTTATCCGTTTTGTTTGTCAAGCTTTTTTATGTAACTTATTCCTTGATTTCTATAAAAAAGCGCATAAAAACCCTATTTTGAAAAACAGCGTTAATTTGTATCTCTTCCATCAAGACATTTGAAGTGCCTGATTCCTATATTCCACTGGAATCTCTATGCCCAGGTTTTCTAGTTTTGTCAAATAACTTTTGATCTTACT